>JBGSUI010000130.1:0-7546 GCA_041736175.1 Oligoflexales bacterium
CTGGACAGGGGTATTTATAATACAATGATATTATAGAAATAATCTGGCATAATAATAATTATGCCAAAGAATGCACTCTTTTGTGCGTTTTAGCCAGAGACACACATGATCTAAAAATTAATAGCCCTCGCTGAATCGCTGGGAAAAGCAGGCTTATCCATAGAACTTGGCCTAAGTGGCTCATAACCCCCTCCTTTTTTTAAAAAAATACTATATTTTAATATATTTGTAAAGATATTTTTATATTAATTAAATATTTTTATAAAATTTCTATCCTGCTCGCCTCCAACCCCCTCCTCTCGATTAAAAGTCTCGACTGATCTGACGCCCTTTGATATGGTGCCGTCGCTCTTATGTCGTCAAGAGACGACACTAAAACCGACTGAGGAAAACTGAGGACGCCATGAAAAGAACATTTCAACCCCATAACACACGAAGACTCCGCACCCACGGCTTTAGGGCCCGGATGGCAACCCCAGGTGGACGAAACGTCATCAAGCTAAGACGATCCAAAGGCCGCAAGAGACTGGCTCCCGGGACCTACAAAAAATAAAAAAATATAACGGCTTTTTATATGTCCACTTTCCCCAAAGCGGCCCGCTTGAGACACTCCTTAGAGTTCCGGAAAGGCTTCGACAAGGGGGTCAAAGTGGTAGACTCTCGTTTTGTTGTTTTTGCAACAGCAAGCGACCGCTTGTCTCCCAAGACTTTTTCTGATGGCGTCTTCAATCAGGTTGGCATTCGTGCAGGGTTTGTTGTTTCCAAAAAAGTAGGAAATGCCGTTATAAGAAACCGAGTTAAAAGAGTTCTGAGAGTTGCCTTCGTCATGGTATGTGATCAGCTCCCTAAAGTTAGCCCAGACAATCAGAACCCTATACAAGGCGAGCCTCTTTTTTCAGCCTCCCTTACTCCTGCCTCCTTTTGTATCGATCTCGTGGTCCTCGCGCGGCCTTCTGCCAAAAATCTTTCTCTTGCAGAAACTTTCCCGGTCCTACGCTCTTCAATCCAAAAAGCCATTCGCAAACTCCAACAAAAGCCCGGCTTGGTTGGCTCACCTCTCCGCAAGGAGTCTTAGTCGATGGGACCATTTGAAAAGATGCTCACCCATGTCCTACTTTTTGCCCTTTTAATTTGGCAAAAGGCCCTTAGCCCCTTTCTAGGGCCTCGATGTCGTTTTTATCCAAGCTGCTCCCAATATTCCAAAGAAGCTATCCAGCTCTATTCATTGCCTCTTGCTCTTCTTAAGACCACAAAACGACTCTTAAAGTGCCATCCATTCCACCCTGGAGGTATAGATCTACCGTGACCCAATCGAGCCAATCTAACGAATCCCGTTCCCTTATTGCCATTTTTCTTTGTATTGCTTTTTACTTAGGATACCAAAAGTATATTTCTTGGAAATATCCTGACCTCCAGAAGCCTCGAATCTCCCAAACTCCGTCGCAAACCACGGGGACACCTGAGACGGTGCCCTCCACGCCAACGACTCCACCTGCAGCGTCCCAGGGAACGGCTTCTTCACAAGCTCCCATGACCCTGCTCTCACCAGACCAATTGTCCTTTGAAACCGACAAATCTATTTGGACATTTTCCCAGGAGACGGGGACCCTTAGCCGCGTTATTTTAAAAGAGTATCGCAGCGAAAAAAGTAAAGACTCTCCTGCGGTCAATATCCTAGACACCCCCATGTATTTCCAGGGTATTCTCTCCCAGACCAAAGAACCTCTCGCCAGAGGACCCTTTAGTGCTGAGAGGTCCGACAGGACACTCAAGATGTGGCGAATGGTCGATCAGATCAAGGTGACCCAGGAGTTTACAATCCCGCCTCAAGGCTATCTTGGAAACCTCAAGATCACTTTTACAAACCTTGGCGAGCCCTCCCGAGAAGTCACTGGTGGCCTTTATACCCAAGAGATGTTCACTGCCAAAAGTTCCTCACCTATTATGGGATTTATACCTGGAGTCGTCACCGAGCAGGACCAGATCGTCACCTATGTGGATGGAAAAGGTCAATGGACTCCTCTCAAAGATTTCTGCGCCCCTGACCACAAGCCACTCACAGGGACCCAGGCCAGTCTCGAGTACCTCGGTATCGACCGGCATTATTTTTTGGCCCTTATCCAGCCTAAAGCCAAAACAAGCTCTTTTTTTGCTGAACATATCCAAAGCTCTCCCGCTGGTTGTACGATTGGTTTAGGGATCACCTATGCCCTTGGCCAACTCGCTGCCAACCAAAGTCTGTCACTGGATTTCGATCTCTATTTTGGACCGAAGGACCTTTCGATTCTCGGAGCCTCTAACTCCCAGCTCGCTGGTGCGATGCATTTGGGGTTCTTTGACTTTATCGCCCGACCACTTATGTTGGTTATTGATGGGTTTTATAAAGTCCTCAATAACTATGGACTTGCTATCATATTTTTAACGATTCTTCTTAAAATCCTATTCTATCCCTTAGTACGAGCTTCCCAAGTCTCTATGCACCAAATGAAAAAACTAAATCCGCAGATGGCTGCGATCCGGGAAAAATGGAAAGATGATAAGGCGCGGCAGCAAAAAGAATTGATGTCTTTTATGGCCCAACACAAGATAAACCCTATGAAGGGATGTCTACCTATTTTGCCCCAAATCCCGGTATTTTTTGCTTTTTACCAAGTCTTGCAGACTTCAATCAACCTCCGGCATGCGCCTTTTTTTGGATGGATCCAAGATCTCTCTGCAATGGATCCCTACCTTGTGACTCCGCTCCTCATGGGTGTTGCAATGTTTTTTCAACAAAAATTGACCCCAACAACTGGAATGGACAAAACCCAAGAGAAAATATTGTTATTTATGCCCATCATATTTACTGCCATGATGTTAACGTTGCCAGCTGGGTTGACACTCTACATGCTGACAAATACCGTGGTGGGTATCGGGCAACAACAATGGTTGATGAAACGACTTGATTTAAAACAAACGAATCCAGCATAGAGATTGCACACAAAAGGAGATTGTCATGGCCCCTCAAAACCAAAATCTGCAACATGGCGGATCGATGAAATCAGATCTCGTACAGGTTGAAGCCAAATCAATAGAACAAGCCCTTGTCAAAGCTGCAGGAATTCTCAACGTCACCCAAGAAGAACTTGAATACCAAGTCGTCAAAGAAGAAACTCCTAAGGGCTTATTTTCCTTCTTTAAAAACCCCTCAGTCCTGATCGATGCTCGGGTTAAAAAGTCGGCCCTAAAAACCTTGGTTCCAGAGCGCAAACAGCAGCCCCCTCAAAACCCTAGAAATTCGCAAAAGCCCGAATTGCCCCGCCTCGACAACACTCGTTTTTCTGCCGCTGATGACGAAGATGACGACGACAACCAGGAAGTCAAAGAATCCCTTCCCCCCGAAAAAGTCGCAGCTCTTACCGAAGAGCTAAAGGATTTTTGCGGTGGAATCATCCAAAGGATTTCCGGTGAAGACCCTAAAATATCGGCCTTAGTTGAAGATGGCAGGCTCATATTAACCAGCGATAATGAATATTTAGGCCAACAAATCTCCCGTAACAGCAAATTGGCCGAAGCCATGGAACATATCTTAAGAAAGAAGCCGCGCCACCTTAGACAAGAACTACCCTTTAGGATCTTTATCGACGTCGGTGGCATGCGCCGTAAACGGGAGGATGAGTTGATCCAGATGGCCATGGATCTCTCGATTAAGGTCCATGAAAACCGCCGTCCTATCGTCTTAAACTACAAGAGTTCTTACGATCGTAAAATCATCCATATGGCCCTCGATAAGGATCACCGCGTCTATACAAAGTCCATCGGATCTGGACCAAATCGTAAGCTTATGATTTTGCCTAATAAATACAGCTCTTCCGAAGACGATCGCACTCCTCACCAGTCCCCCCAAGTGATCGATGTTGATTAAGGGACTTGGTCTTGTGGATGATCCCATAGCTGCAGTCGCGAGTGCTCCTGGCGTGGGGGCGGTTGCAATCATCCGCCTCTCTGGTCAAGGGTGTCATAGGCTCTTGGAGCCCTTTCTCAGGAGCAAGGGAAGCCATAAGCACCAGTCCTTAGAATCATGGCAAGAACGACATATGAGACTCATGGGTATCCATGACCCAGTGACCCAGGAACTCCTCGATGATGGGCTCGTGGTTATTTTTCGTGACGGACGCTCGTTTACGGGCGAGGACTCCGCAGAACTCAATATCCACGGTGGTCCCTATGTCGTATCCATGGTGCTCCAGTCCCTTCTGAGACACGGATTTAGAATGGCCGAACCTGGCGAGTTCACAAAAAGGGCTTTCCTTAATGGAAAGCTTGATCTCACAGCAGCCGAGGGTATTCGAGAGCTTGTGGAAGCCCAAAGCCACCACCAATGGATCGCTGCGCGTCAGCTAGCTTCCGGGCGCTTGGCCGCAGAGATCGAGCGTCTCCGCGAGTCCCTTATCGAAACCTATGCTTTGGTAGAAGCCCAAGTTGACTTTCCTGACGAGGGGGAGACCAGCGTCTTAGCCGTCGAAAGTCTTGACCCAAAGGTTTTAGAAGTGACTTCTAAAATAAAGGCTCTCCTCAGGACCTACCAGTCAGGTTCTATTGCAAGCCAAGGTCTCAAGGTGGTCTTATTTGGCGAGCCCAACGCTGGAAAATCGACCTTGTTAAATACTCTCCTCCAGCAAGACAGGTCTTTGGTAACCGATGTTCCCGGAACAACGAGAGATTATCTTGAAGAAAGATGTCTGATCGAAGGCAGGCTGGTCAGGCTTATCGATATCGCGGGGATTCGAGAAACCCACGACCCTGTCGAACAATTAGGGGTGGAAAAAGCCAAAGAGTGGGCTTCCAAAGCTGATCTCCTTTTGTTTCTCGTTCCAGTACAAAACCAAGAACGGATAACCCTGGTCGAATCTTGGCTTCAAGAGTTTAAGCCGCCTGAATTCCTCAAAATCCTTACTAAATCAGATCTATCAAACTCTGGAGTCAAACCATCTATTGATTGGCTTAAGCTTTCCTGTCATACGGGAGAGGGTCTACACCAACTCAAATCATCTATCGCTGGTATTGTCGATCGATGGACGGGACCTATGACGAGCGAATCAACTTTTATAACAAACGTTCGCCACAAACTAGCTCTGGAAGAAAGCCTCATCAGCCTCGAAAGATACTCTGCCGCGCGAGAGAATAGTGCCTCTATCGAAATCCTGGCTCATGAGCTCAAACACGCTCTCTTAAATCTCCAATCGATCATTGGCGCAGTCAGCGTTGATGATATTCTAGGCGAGATCTTTGGCCGATTCTGTATCGGAAAATAGTCCTCTAGACACTCCTTCACCCTTGTTTGATAAGTGCACTTTTTGCATGCAGCAACCAATGATTATTGACTGCTTTTTGCAAATAAGAAATGCAGATCGGTGGAAAAAATCCAAACAATACTGCCAAAGTTATGGAAACTGTTTGATAGCGATTTTGCTTTTCCATTCCAACTATTTGTTTAGCTAGAAAATAAATATAGAAAAAGTGAATCATAGGGATCATGCTAAAGGCAAATAGGTACCTGGGTGTCTCGGATTTACCAAAACAATGGAGTTGGATTTCCTTAACTGTCTGGGCCATCCATAAACCCCAGATAAGGCCGCCTGTCCCTAAAAACCCAACCCATCCATAGAGAGCCAAACTCCTAATCGCTCCTAAGCGCAGTTTTTTGCGACTAATAAAGTACTCTTGGATCACTTCACCTTTAGTTGGTTCTCCTTTTGGCGGAATCCACCTAGCTGGCTGCTCTTTGGCAGAATCACTGCCTTTAGATAGTTTTTTGGATTTAAGCGTCATTGGTACTTTGTGAGAAGCTTCCACCGCTGGCTTAAAATCTTTATAGGCTAAATCTGCGGCTGTCTGTGATGCTGGGATTCCATCATCTAAATATGAATGAAAGGTTGATTCGATCCTCTGAGAGTCCGGTAGAACCGGTTTCACCAAAGATGGGCCAATCGAAGGATGCTTCATGGTTTGGAAGATTTTTTTGTGAGTTCCTTCTGCCTTTCTCGATTCGCTGATCAGTCCTTCTTTGGACTCTTTTTGATCTTTGTTTAGAGTTGACACCGGAGAGTTGCGACTCTCAAATATATCGGCAGCCACCACATTAAATTTGGTAAAGTTTTCTGGCGAGGATCGTGTACGATCCTGGTCTATTTTTGGCTGGGCGTTGGCGTTTTTACCGGTCCCGGCTGTCCTTATTCCAGCGACAGGGTCCAGAAGCGGTGCTAACAAACTTAATTCGTACCATTGATGATAGCCCCGTCGACTGATCAATACCGATTGTTGGTCAGCTCCGAAATAGGGCCGGGAAAGTGACTCCATTAGCCCTAAGGGCCCTTGGATTTTGCCTTCTTGGTACACATACCAGCCTTCTTGCCAGATTTTGCCGCTCCCATCGTTAGCCACCAGAGCATCTTTGAGTTTTTTGATATCAGACCCTAGATCCTGCGGTCCAGTTTGAACTTTTTGGTCCAAGGGGATCCTCTCTTTTGATTTAGGTTAGCTTAGGCTATTATATAACTTAATCTTCCGTTGCGGATAGACCCGGTGGGCTCATGGACAATATTCGCCGGATGAATGGCCGCCGTGGCTCTTACCCTCTTGTAGAGTCCGAGAGCTGGATTTGAAGAAAAGCGGTGTAGGGTCATGTGATTCTCTTGTCCTATAGTCAAACAGCTCGCGTTAGACTATAGGAAAGCCTAGAGTTGGGTGAACTCTCGCTGGATCCAAAAAAGCGGGGAGCACCCTAAACCGCATTTTAATTTAAGTGATTATTATGGCAAAGTTTTTTAACACCGCAGGCCCAATCCGCGAAGACAAGCACTACTTTATACCCCTATCGCAGCGGATCGACGTCGCTGAGATCCTCATGTTGATTGACCAGGAAAAATACTTTGTCATTCATGCTCCCAGACAAAGCGGTAAAACCACCACCCTGCTCGAACTCTGCAAAATCCTCAACCAAAGTGGCAAATATAAAGGTCTCTATATCAATGTAGAAGGCGCGCAAACAGCTAAGGGAGATGTCGAACAGGCTACGCGCATGATCGCCAATGTCCTAGTGAAAATGGAGCAGGAAACTTTAGGAGAAACTTTTTTTAAGGAGCACATACATGACACCCTGGCTGTTGCTCCTGCAAATGGCTTCGAAATGCTGATGGCAAAGTGGGCCAGACAGAGTCCCCTACCTACAGTCCTGTTTATCGACGAGGTTGACGCCTTGGTCGGTGACAGTCTTGTGATCCTACTCCGGCAGATTCGGGGTGGATATACTTCCCGTCCCAAAAACTTCCCCCAAAGCATTGTCCTTTGTGGGGTGCGCGACATGCGCGATTACCGCCTCGATGATGGCTTGGGAAAGGCCCCGGTAACAGGTGGAAGTGTTTACCAGAAGTTTCCACAAAAATAACCGCATTTTTGACGTAACTTACGAAGCTTTATCGATATTTTGCGTCCTTCGATCCTCCGCTGGCTTTTTTCTCGAGTTTGTTTCTGAATTACGCCTTCGAAAGGCTTCCAAATACGTCGG
>JBGSUI010000143.1:0-24886 GCA_041736175.1 Oligoflexales bacterium
AGATCAATCCTTAAAAGCAACGACCTTGATGCCTATTGGAAATATCATATTGAGCAGGAGTTTTGTAGAAATCATGTAAAGAAATTCTCTAACTCAATGAAATTCATCAGAAAATCATTGTAAAAAAACTACTGCACCCAACTCATTTTGAATCACCGCAATGCGCTTACCATGCTGTTCCGTCATGATTCGGTTCAGAAGTGTTGTTTTACCCGCACCTAAGAATCCAGTGAGAACCGTAACTGGTATTCTTTTGTTCTCAATCAGCTGATCAGTGGACATAGGGTATCTCCTTAGTTAAAAAATAAAAACTGTTGTGAACAACATCTAGAAAATGCGTGGGTCGATTCGCCATTTTTTTCTAGGAATATTTGGACCCTTCAAACGAGTCACTTGCTAAACCGGCTATACTTAGCTGCTTGGAGCTAAATGCCTCTTTTCGACTTCCAAAAAAGAACTGCCGCCCCTCGCGTATAAGCAGAGCTTTAGTAACTTTTGGTGGCACCAAATGTAAATCATGTGACACCCAGATAATTGTTGTACTTTCTTCACATGAAATGCGATCAAGTAAACTTATTAGACCATGACTTGCTAGTGGATCTAGACCTGAAGTAGGTTCATCACACAGCAGAACCTTGGGTTTAACTGCCAGGACTCCGGCGAATGCTACCCGCTTTTTTTCGCCGAAGGATAGCTGCGACATAGGCTGATCTCCACACCTTTCTATATCGAGGGCCACAAGAACATCCTTCGCCACCTTATATGCATCAGAACGGGAGTATCCACGGCATGTAAGTCCCCAAACAATATCTTCACGGGGAGTGGTTGCAAAAAACTGGTCTTCGGGATTTTGAAAAATAAAGCCAACTTCTGGATTTGGCCGCTGCCAAGATACCGTCCTATTTCCTCCGCAGATCATAGTTCCAGAAGTTAATTTATCCAAACCGGCCATTGCTCGAAGAAGCGTTGTTTTACCTGAACCACTTGGACCAGCAATATAAAGCCATTCACCCTTCTGAACAGAAAAATTTATGTCACTCAATATCGCTCGTCCATTTTGGCTTATGACATTTGCATTTTGTACGGAAATCACTGGAAACTGACTATGGATTGCACCTCCTTTTGGAGCCGGCACTGAAAGCAATTCTAATGAATTTTCAGGCCCTGCCTGACGAAGGCGCCGAGCATTTTCCATGACCAACGACCTCTCAAAGGCCGAGCCAACACCTCCCGCTATGGCATCAGCAACAACTTGTGGGCGACGATAAATTGGGCCTACTCGAACCTTTGCTGCATCTAAACGCCGCAAAATTTGCGCAACTAAAATGAATCCTTGAAGAATCCCATAGTCGATAAAATAAGCTACCGATTCCAATCTGTTTTCAATTAGCAGTTTAACTTTTAAAGTGCTCCATGATACTGTTCCTCCAAACCAAGACAAAATCATAGTGCAAGCTAGTGTCCGGAAAAGACCTGGGACTAGTCGCTCAACTTGCACACCAAATATCGTCCACACTGCCATTAAGATGGCTATGTTAATACTAAGTACCAGTGGAATCACTATGCGAATAACTGCTACTCGCTCCAACAGCATTAAAATAAAAGCCAAAAGCCCAATTACAAGGTGAACCCAAATAGCACTCGATAGCAATGCTGTTAATACCCCGACGACAAGTATGGTAAATCGACACTTTACAGAGACTTTTAGATGGGATCGCCCCCCAAAAAGTGCCTTTTCGATGTCAAAATGCATTTGATTGCAACCCTCGCTGCTGGCTAAAGGTTTGCCATTTGTTATAGGCGAGCCCGGAAATTAAGCCTGCCACAAAGAAACCGAGTGAAAAAATTGTAAGCTCGACTTCACCCGTCATCCATGGATTTAAGTCCTTAGCATAGACACCAAAGCTTTCAGCTGTTTTGACAAATAGGACTTCGTCAAGCCCTTCGTAGGTTGAAGCTAAGATACGGGAAGAGAAAAAGACTGTACCTGAAGACACAATTATTAAAAATAAGATGACGGTTGGTGCCACATGACGCATCTGACACCATGTTGGCCTTTGAAGGTCCGAAAAAAGATGACTCTTCGAAAGATAGGTCACAACCTTTGTGCTGATCAACGCTTCAAACATTGAGAGTGGGCCTTGAACCGGTAGAAAGCCAAGACAGACACTCCCAAATGTCTTTAAAAAAGGTTGTTTGTCGGCGTAACTCCAAGCCAACAGAAGTGAATCACCCAAATATACGGCTAAACTTCCAAGAAAAAATGCAAAGAATAGCCTAAGCTTGCCGCTCACACGAAAGGCTGCAAACACTCCAAGAGTCGCCAAGGTGACGGCAGGTCCGACAATTCCAAGAGTGAGGGTATTTGCGCCAAGGGTTGTCAGTCCTCCGTGGGCAAAGAAGAGCGCCTGAATGAGCAAGACTGCTGCGGTTAAGGCTGGGACTATCACCGGCCCAAGGATATAAGTGAGCAGTGGCGTAGCACACATGTGAGACGAAGCTCCAGCTATTGGAATTGGTATCGGCAGCAACGTAACTGCGAACGATAGTGTAAAGGCCATCGTTAGGAACGAGCGATTAGCTGGCTCGGCATTTTGTAAGAAAAACTGCTGCCTTAATTTATAGGCACTCAAAAAGACCAGCGGTACCGCCACAAGTGTGGTTGAAAGCATTTGTACCGTCGGTAGAATACCCTCCGCTAAATGCATAGGTGGATTACCTTTAAATTGATGGTTATTACAAAAATGAGTATCGAGATATAAACTAATTCCCTCATAATTCCGCTGTGGAACGGACCCTTTGACCTAAATTCTCTTCCTTGAGTGCCATTTCAAACCACATCAAAACTTTACACCAATGGGCTTCTCCATATATTTGCCGAAAGCGCTGCACGTCATAGGAAGTTGACGATTTAAGCTCAGCTATTCGTCTGTGAAGGTATTCTACGGTAAGGGGAATACCACATTGGACTGTGATACAATGTTTCCATGCGGAGTAGGTCTGTGGAATCATTTTTTTTCCTTTATTTTTTTAGTTATTTTTTAATTAGAAATAGATTTCAATTCCTCTGTCACCCAGTCTGGAAATGGGTCCTTAAGCTTTGTTTTTTGTGTCGTAACTGCGAGCAGTTCCGAATCAGTCAACAAGCATGATTTTAGTTCTTTCCGAATGCTATTTTCATCAAGGTCAATACCGATAAATACGAGTTCATTGCGTCGGTCACCAAAGCCTTTTTCCCAGACTGTGGAGAGCCATGTTTGAAATTTGGAGTCGTCAGGCCATTTATCTTTCGGCACTGCAGCCCACCAAGTTCCTATTCGGTTCCAGTCAATATGACCTCCCGCTTTAGACCAAAGAGCCATCACAGCTGGCTGGGAAGCCAGCCAAAAGACTCCCTTGCTTCGCATGACGCCTTTCATAAAATTGCTATTGTGTAAAAAATCCCAAAGTCTCTCGGGATGAAATCCTCGTCGCTCCTTAACAATAAAGCTTGAGACACCGTATGTTTCAGATTCGGAATGTTCGTCACCTCGCATAACTTTTAACCAACCAGCTGCCTGTCGAGCCCGCTCCATTGAAAACAGCCCTGTACCCATAATTGTGGTCAGTGGTATCTGCCCCCGAATTGTGTTCACAACGCGAGCTTCCGGATTGAGACTTTTTAGAATGCCACCAAGACGCGCCAGATCCTCAGTAGAGACTAAATCCGCTTTGTTGATGAGAATAACATCGGCAAACTCGACTTGATCCGCAAGCAGATTGCCGATGTCACGCTTGTCCTCCTCGCTTAAGGCAATCCCTCGCTCTATAAGAGCCATACTTCTTTCGTATTCACTTAGGAATCCGGCAGCATCCACCACAGTGGCCATCGTATCAAGCGCCGCCAAATCGCTGAGCGAAACCCCTTTCTCATCCCGAAATGTAAAGGTTTCAGCGACGGGGAGAGGCTCGGAAATGCCCGTAGATTCAATGACAAGATAATCAAAGCGCCGTTCCTCTGCGATTTTAGTAATTTCTTGCAGGAGATCTTCGCGAAGGGTGCAACAAATACAGCCATTACTCATCTCCACAAGTTTTTCTTCTGTCCGACTCAATCCACCACTCTGGTCGATAACGATGCCATCAATATTAATCTCACTCATATCGTTTACAATCACCGCTACCTTGAGACCTTCCCGGTTGTTGAGAATATGATTGAGCACTGTGGTCTTACCGGCACCCAAAAAACCAGAGAGTACTGTCACGGGTAACTTGGCGGGGAGATAGCTTTGCGTGAGATTGGTCGACTTTACAGACATAGAGGATTCCTCTGCCTAAGGGTTTCTACTTGCAATTCAAATATCACCTGGCCAATGCAAATGCAAGTAATTTGCATTTAAGTATTTCCTCCTTTAAACTGGAATAAGAGAACTCTTCTGAACGATGGAAGTCTAAAGATCAAAAAATGGCCTTGGAGGATTTTCGAATGCCAGTTTATGAATATGTTTGCGCGACCTGTGGCCAACAATTTGAGTGCTCTTTAAAGCTGGCCGATAACCAGCTTGAGCGACGACCCGGCTGTAGCAATAGCGCATGCAAGCCGGAAAAAAAGCTCAGCCGCTTTTATGGTCACACTGTTCGTTCTTGGTCAAATTCTAAGGTCGAGGCCCAAATGGTACCAAAGATTGAACCAAAAATAACAACAAACGATCCAGTTCATGTCTGCGCAAAATACTGTAGTTTGCACAATGGCTCAAACTAGTGATTGCCGAGCTGTTAGTGCCCATTTACGCTGCGTCGACCCGAAGCAGCCAACGTCCATCTATGGAGGATGGGACCGCTGGAGAACGGTGGACAATCCCAGCACCCGAGCTTCCAGGGTAGGCATTGCCCTTAAGAATCACTATTTGGAAAGGCGCTGCTTCATATACTAATGCATTTTTCTTTATAATTTTGCGATTGTCACCTCGACCAAGGTACTTGCGATTGACCCCCTTATCGCTGAGCCATTCTGTCCCTGGACCACTAAGCGTACAAAGAAGCCGCAAAGTGACTCGATCCACATGAAAAAGAGGACAAGTCCTATCCAGAGTTTTAATGAGTTCGACTTTGACTGTGGGCACTGGCAGCAGGCTCGAAAAAGCCATTAAGACCCCCTGTAGCTCTGAAAAGATTTGCGAGGAGAGTATATCGACTCCCTTCTTCTCCAGTAAAGCCAGTTCGTCTCCCCTGACCAGCCCAGAAAAAGTAGGGAGGGCTGCAAACTTAGTCTTTTCTATCAACAACTGTAATTTCTCGGATGGAGACCAGAAATGGATAAGTACATTCTTACCAGGGATTTTGATCCGGCTAAATTTATCGAGAGAATCAGCCACGCAGAGATTCTCCGGAGCACCCAACCCATGACCATCCTTTCCAGTAGGATCGATTTGCAAAATGGATCGGCTATCAAAGTAGTCCTCATGAATGTGTTCTTCTGCATTCATCATTTTTCTCCTTTTTTACTTGCGAGCATTCTTGCGAGCATACTTGCGATTGAATCTTTCAATACGCCCAGCGGTATCAAGGAGCTTAACTTTTCCTGTAAAAAATGGGTGGGACGCACTTGAAATCTCAATGTCAATTAAAGGATATTCATTTCCATCATGCCATTTAATTTTTTGCTGCGATGTTTTTGTTGATCGGGTAAGCACCGCATAGTCGCTGGCAGCATCTTTAAAGACCACGAATCGATAATTTGGATGGATTCCATCTTTCATAGATGTGTTCCTCTTTCGGTAGCAAGGGTTTTAAGCTTAAACAGTGGCGCGAATGCGTCATGTGGAAACACTTGGGTGTCTAGGTGTTGATTGGCAAGGGCGTTGGCAGGGATTCTCAGGTACCTAATTGCCGCATTGGTTTCAGAGTTTAACCAGAAGGAAACGATCTCCTGACCCGAGACACCCGCACCATGGAGCGAACGTTCAAAAATCAAAGCGTCTTCATCATTTCTTGTGTTGATTCCGGCGACAATTGTCCCACAACGCTCCAAAGCGAGGCTAGCAAGCAATCCGGAAAGAGCAAGGGACTTGGTTGCGTCGAAAGGAGTTGTCGGTAAACTTTCAAAAAAGACATAGTCCCAAATTCTTTCTGCCACAAGAGCGTCTGGACCGTCCATCATTGTCAATATCCGAGGACTCCC
Organism: Oligoflexales bacterium; assembly: GCA_041736175.1. GTDB lineage: Bacteria > Bdellovibrionota_B > Oligoflexia > Oligoflexales > CAIYRB01 > JBGSUI01. The sequence goes on from JBGSUI010000143.1 coordinate 6,161, forward strand.
AGGTCCAAATAGAGGGCTGACGTTTAAGCCATGATGTTGATCAGCCTGTTTACCTTGATACTGGGTCCCACAAAAGCTTTTGTTATAACGTGAGAGAAATTCGCCTGCACCCGAGGTGTTTGTATAGACTATGGTACGTGGAGAGACCGGGAGCTTCATGAGGGCCATCCGGGTCCGAGAGGGCTGAGGCGCACCCAGATAAAAGATCACTTTACCCGCGCTCTTCTTTGCGTTCGCATTCATGAGCAAACCTCAATACTTAATTGCAAGTTACTTGCATTAAATCACTCCCGAAGCCCCCCTGTCAATAGTAGATGCAATTTATTTGCATTTGATGTTGCAAGTCGCTCGCAACAGTTATAATGTCTCGCTCGTTGTCAACCACAGAGGCGAGGGTCCTTTCTATGATACAAAAACTCCCAGTGACCGTTCTCTCCGGCTTCCTTGGAGCAGGCAAGACGACTGTCCTCAATCACATCCTTACCAACCGAGAAAAGCGGCGCGTTGCTGTCATCGTCAACGATATGAGCGAAGTCAATATTGACGCCGCACTCGTCAAAGGAGGCGAGGCAGCCTTGAGTCGCACTGAAGAAAAGCTCATCGAGATGACCAATGGCTGCATCTGTTGCACTCTTAGGGAAGACCTACTCGTCGAAGTGGGGCGTCTAGCCCAAGAAGGTCGATTCGATTACCTAGTGATTGAGTCGACCGGGATCTCTGAGCCCCTACCCGTCGCTGAAACGTTTACGTTCCAAGATGACACAGGCAAAAGCCTGCAGGAAATCACTCGTCTCGATACGATGGTCACAGTTGTAGACGCCGAAAATTTTCTGTGCGACTACGAGGAATCAGCCAGCCTTATTGACCGTGGCATTGCGCTTGACGAGTCCGATGAACGCAATATCGTTGATCTTCTTGTAGAACAGGTTGAATTTGCGAACGTCATCGTTATCAACAAAATGGACCGAGTAACTGACGACGAGCGCGATCGTTTGCGATCACTCCTCCATAAACTAAATCCCGACGCCCGCCTAGTCGAGGCCAAGTATGGCAAAGTGCCCTTGGATACGATTCTAAACACGGAATCTTTCGATTTCGAAATAGCTTCGAGCGCGGCTGGGTGGATGAAACAAATCCGCGGTGAAGAAACCTCGGAAAAAGACGAATATGGCATCAGCAGCTTTGTCTTTCGAGCCCGCCGTCCGTTTCACCCAAAACGTTTAGAAGCCTTTTTGGAAACTTCAACATCTGCAGGTCTACTCCGTGCCAAGGGTTTTATTTGGCTAGCCTCAAGACCCACAGAGATGGGCATCCTTGCCCTTGCCGGAAGGTCTTGCACCCTCAACAGTAACGGACATTGGCTTGCTGATATTCCCAGGCATGAGTGGGAGCTGACTGATGAAGATTTAAAAGAAACCATGGCAACCTGGGACGAGTCTGTTGGCGATAGGTCCCAAGAATTAGTCCTCATCGGCCGTCATTTAGATGAAGATCTCTTAAGAGGCAAACTAGAAGCTTGCCTTCTTGTGGATCGTGAAATGGCAGTGGGAGCAAGCCGGTGGATTCGCTATAAAGACCCCTTCCCACCCTGGTCGGCGGCACCAACCTGAGCCTGATTTCAAAGTGACACTTCTTGTTCAGGCTTCGTTACAGTCTCGCCTCCTTGCTTGGCCGCTGTATTAATTTGGACGTTAAGTGACTTCAGCCGAGGAAATACCTTGATCAGGGCTATCGTCACTTTTTGTCCTGAAACAGATTGAGTACAGGTAAACTCCACAGAGGCGTTGATATCAGAATGGGTTTCTTTGGGAGAGACTTTGGCCCCTTTGGCATTTGGTTTTGAATCCTTTGGAGCGTCTGCTTCGCCTTCTTTTTTAACCTCGGCCTTAGTGACTTTGCAGCCTAGCTCAGGAGAAAACCTAAATAATTCAGATGCTCCCGACGTGAACCTCCCATTAGCATCATTCACAATTTTTTTCTCAGACTCTTTTTTAGGTTCATATTCAAAGCCATACAGTCCCTCCGCAGGAGTATCGAAGTCAAAAGCTACTTTATTGCCTTCTACAGCGATTGCCAATTTGGCGTTCCCATGACTATGCGCCTTCTGGTGATGTTGGGGTTTTGCCAGGATTGTGGATGCAGTGGTAAAAATAAGAAAGGAAACCGAAATCCCAATGATTTTTAAAAATCTCATAGAGTATCCTTTTCTGATAGACTTCGTACTTGAAAAACAAAAGCTGAGCTCAATTAACTCTAGCATAACCAGTGGACTCTTCCACATCCACAGGTGAGACGCATCAAGCATCTACGGATAATCCTCGCCACGAAGGAATCGAATGCCCAGGCGCGTCGTGTAAATGAATGAATTAACTATTTACAACCTTGATTCCGAGAGTTATACCGAGCGAGAGTATTGTCCAAGTATGATAATGCTTTTTTAGTAAATCATCGTGTTTTATTTCGCTTTTTTAATATAGTCAATGAGGTGCCCCATGAATACCTGCCCCGATCAACACCAAAACCATCCCCACCACCATGATGAAACCTGCGGCCATCCCCGTATTCAGCATGGTACCCATATGGATTACCTCCATGATGGCCATCTCCATCATGTTCACGGGAGTCACATCGACGAACATGTTATTGAGGTTACTGAGCAAAATCCAGCTAGTTGCACAAATGGCCATTTGTGCGACGGACACCAAAGTGATCACATCCATGGACCAAACTGCGGACATCCCCAGGTGCCCCATGGGGACCATACTGATTACTTGGTGGACGGGCACTTGCATCATCAACATGCAGGCCACTGCGACCACCATGGTACGGTAAACCTTATCTAGTTTTTTTGGTGCTCATGCAAATCAATGTGATCATGTTCTGAAGTTGTTGAAGTTAGCTCTGGGGAAATTAAGACATAAGCTGCCCTTGTCGTATAAAAAAGTCCGACACCAAGAATGATAAGCGCCTGGGCAGTGCTCCAGCTACGAAAGCTCAGACGGCTAACTTTCAGAGAACGGACTTTTGATCCGACGAGACGAAAGACAACCCCAACCATACTTACACAAACAGCAATTCCAATGGCAAACACGAGGATAGCAATCAATGCGTCGCTAGTGTTGCCATTTGCGAATCCCGATAGATAGGTCGCCAACGCAGAGGGACACGGCATGAGTCCACCGCTCGCTCCAAGGAGTGCGGAGACCTTCAGCGAACCATTACGCTTTGGGTCGTTGGCAAGGGGCAAAAACTTAAGGTTCTCTGGTTTGAATGATGATTTTATAGACTTCCTTGGGGCAGTAAGCTTAAGACCTTGACTTACTTTTCTAGTCTTATCAACCGCGCAGCAATGAGAATGCGGGCTTTTTCGGGAATTTACCAAAAGATAAACCCCAATACCAATCATGAGCAAACCACTCAGCCATGTAAAAACCAGGGTTAATTGGGCGGAATCCTGATGTCCGCCTGTGGCAAAATGACTTATTAGATGAGCAAAAAATGCAAATCCTACAATAGACAGCGTATGAGATGAACCGCTCGCTAGACCAAGCAGAATAGAATGGCCAAGATGCTTCTTGCCGTCTGCCATGTAGGCAAAAAGCGCTGTTTTGCCATGTCCAGGCTCTAAAGCATGAAGCGCTCCGAGCAAGAAAGCCATTTCTAACGCAACCGGAGTGTTGTGAGGATCCATAAGAGCTGTTCCAATGACGTTTTATTGTATATTCTAAATCTGCTTCTATCATACTCGGATGATCTTCCGTTTCAAGGCTAAGTTCTAAAAGCGGCTATTTTAAGATTTTAAGACTTGGTGAAAGCTCTCTCATTCGAGATTTTCGACATGCGCTGCCCCTTCAATTTAGATCAGATTTATATCAACAGGTCCCCAAAATAAACCACGCCAAACTCATTCAGCAACAAGCTAGGCCGACACCTTCTACCCGATAGAGGTGTGCTTATGGTCGTTCAAAGAAATCAACGAGGTGGAAATTTTCTTATTTTGCGTTGCAAACTTTGCCGATGAATACCCAATTTTTTTGCTGCCTCCGAAATATTACCACCACTCTCTACTAAAATTCTCTCAATATATTCGCGTTCCTGCTTAGCTAGCGTGGGCTCCTGAATCATCTGCTCGTTTGCCAAAATAGGTTCACTTTTTGACCCCAGCAAGGCCCTTTCTATTTGTGCCAGATTTGCTGGTTTCGTAATGTAGTCCATAGCACCGATCTTTAGAGCTTTAACCGCCGAAGCAATGCTGCCATATCCAGTCAGTACTAAAACCCTACAAGTTGGGCATTTTTGCATGATTTCTTCAATAATATTTAATCCGTTAGTGCCTGGGATTTTTAGATCAACAATTGCAAAGTCAAATCGGCGATTATTTAAGGCCCGAAACTCCTGAAGATTAGAAGCTGTGTAAACTTGATAACCGCGATCTTGAAATTCAATAGCCAGTGTGTTCCGAAAATTGTCGTCGTCCTCTACTAAGAAAAGACTTTTTTCATTCACTTGATTTTTTTTATTTTTCATAAAACATCTTTGGCAATAGGAATCTGAAGACGCATGGTTGTACCACCGCCAAAACGGTCCAAAACATGTAAAGTGCCTCCTAGGCCTTCTAATAGGGAGAGCGCAGTAAAAATACCAAGACCTGTGCCACCAGGGCGGGCGCTGATAAAAGCTTCTCCAAACCGCTCTTTAACTTTGATTTCCATACCAATCCCCCGGTCAGCGACATCGATCCATACGTGTTGGTTATCTGTTGAAACAGCCACTTTGATTTGCGCCTGATTGCCTTGAGATGCCTGAAAGGCATTGTCCAGAATATCAATCATCGAGCGAGTAAAAAGAATCTTAGGAAGTCGGCATTTTGTATCGATCGCGCCTTGATCCGCATGATAGTCAAGCTGGACATCAGATTGACCTGCACTCCATTTATCGCAAATTTTTTCAATAAAAGGCGCGATTGTGATTTCATTCAATTGGATTGATTCCGCCTGGGACTGGCTACCAAAGAGACTGCGTAAAACAGTCTCACATTGATTGACAGCTAAAACAGCCGAGTTTATGTCGAGCAAAAGATCACTATTGCTCGCCATCTTACGGGATATCCGCGAGAGGCGAATTTTGATGGTATTGAGTGGTGTTGAAAACTCATGGGAAAAACTCGCTGCCACGGCTCCTAACATGCGCAGGTTATCGACTCGGGCTCTTTGCCTTTGGAGTTTTTCCAAATCTGAATGCAGAGTCGTTAAATACCGCGACAGAAATGTCGTAAGACGCCACATAATGATGAGTACAGCGAGTTCTGAACCAAGTTTAATCTCCCGAGGAATCCCAGCATGCTGCATATAGACCCCACTATAACAAACGATGCCGTAGCACAAACAGGTGATCAGTAAAAAAAAGTTATTCCATACCCCCGTTAAGATCATTGGACCCAGAGCGGCATTCAGATAAAAGATGACTACCAAGGGATTGGCACAACCTTTCGATAGGTTTAGTAAAAGTGTCAAAGCCAAGACATCCAGCGATAACTGAACAAAGAGAGCTCCTTCACCGCGAAAGACAGCACGGCCATCACTTCGACTCAGGTAGATGTTTAACAAGACCAGAGTCGCAACAACGGCAAGGTATTTTGGGACATCGGCTATGTCTAAAAGACCCACACCGACACCCGGTCCTATAACGATTAGCTGTGCAAAGATAGCCACCCACCGTAGCAAACAGAGCCAACGGTTCTTTGCACCGCATTCGTCCCCCACGGTTTTTAAGGTGGGTGTCATCAGTGCATGATAAAAATCGATTAGAAAGGCCAAGGAATCGCCTCCAAGGAAAGAGGATCGGGAGCAAATTCCTGGCTCTTATATTTTAAATCAGTATCAATGACAACAGGGTGCTTGACGTCCAAACAGCCCATAAGATCTGCGGTCTCCAACACCCATGCATCTATGGTTTTTTAACCCAGGATTTGCACCAACCCTTCGCGGTCACTGCTCCGCTAGGCAACATCAAGCACTTTCCAGCTTCCTTTCCATCAACGGCTGCTCCAGCAGTAAATAGCTGACAATTAGAGCAAAATTGATCTTTGCCTTCGGTTTCTCCCTTTTTTTGCCGGTCCGCTTTGGTTCCATCCGGCACATAACCCAATGCTTTGGCTGTGGGATCAGTATCAGGTACAAACTTGCTCGCTGGACTTGGTGCAGGATCTGTCCCCCCTTGGCCAAAGGCGCGGCTAGCAAGAACTGCCCCAGAAGCTGATACGGCAAGATTTTTGAAAAACTTGCGTCGATTGTGATCATGTCCTGTCATAGTCTATTCTCCATTTAAATGAATCGGTTGAAACATTTACCAACATCAAGCTAAAAGGCCGTAATCGAGGGTTTTCCCTTAATTTTTCATCTCCAACATATACCCACCAATTGCGCGTAGTTGTTCGTCAGGCAGTGGCATGGGCGGCATTTGTGGATAATCCGCCCGTTTTTTTCCAGGTGCTTTTGCCCATTGGACGATGCCATCTATATTGCCATTATAAATACCCTGTATCTCGAGAACGGGCGGTCCGACTTGTCTTTTGTCGTAGCCATGGCAAGCGCCGCAATAACTTGAAAACAACACCTTGCCATCAGGAGCGTCGCTTGCAATCGGGTTTGCGGCGTTGGTCTTTGCTGCCTCGGTAGCCTCAGCGACGGCCTTTGCATAGGTTTCCGTTTTCGCTTTGACTAGTTTTTTGTGGCCTTCAAGCGAAGTGGCCCGATACATATGCCGACCAGACACCATAAACACGACCGTTAGGGTGAGTAAAAAAACAATTTTGTTGAAATGGCGACCAACTGTTGCCTTAGGTTCAGATACTTCGCGCCAAAGGTATATCATGGCCGGAACAGCAAGAAATACTCCGGCTAGGATAACGAGCGACATAGAAATACTGATACCGTGTGAGGGCAGGGTCAAGTAAACAAGAGGCCCTATTAAAAACTGCAAGCCGGTCGCTCCTAAAGCACCACTGTACAGGATTTTCAAAAGTTCAGCCCGCGGTAGTCCGCGGATTAGCGATTCATATGGATACTGGCTTCGTTTCATATAGCCAACCAAAAACAGGCAAGCAGCCGTGATGGAAGCCGCGAGAAAGTGAAAATACCTTGGAAAAACATTGGGGATCATCAGGGCCGAAAAGAATCCGTGGACTTCATTCCATAGGTTTGGGAAGAGCATTAAGTTGATATTGACTAAAAAGACCAAAGGAATGCAAAGGAAAATCGCGGTGGCGACGCCGCCTATAAACAGATGTAAGCCTTTATGGTTCTGGAGAGAATCCCAAGAGTATTTATGTAGATATGTCAGGAGGAAGGCCACGGTTATGAGAGGGACAATCAGTATCCAAGCTAAACCAGTCAAAGCATTAGCGGAATAAAAGTACACTGTATATAACACATTGATGAGAAGGAGTGGGGCCACTCCCATGACTACGGCAAGGCTTTTGTTGACCGTGATAGTTTTTGCAATTTCATGCGCAATATCATCAAAGGCTTTTTGCTTACGCCCCTTCCACTCGAAAAAAATAGTAAGGAGCGATCCACCGACCATAAAGTTGACAAAGAGCAAATGTACCATAAACGACAAGACTAAAAGCAGTACCAACAGCCATTCAGGGGCAGGCAAGGGCAGCGGCAAGTCATGGGGGATTGGGGTTGAAAAAGCAGGGTTTTCCATTGTTGCTTAAAATCCTAATTATTGGGCGAGTTTAGTTCCAATCGATTGGGCACCGGGAAGTTGATCACCATAGGTACCAAAATAGACCAAGTAGGCTGCAAGAGCGTCTAACTCCTGCGGACTCCCTGGAAACGGTGGCATATAGCGGCGAGTCGAATGCATGACGCCAATGTAGTTACTGAGCTGGTCTTTGCTCCATGGGCCTGGTCCATACATGGCAGTGATGTTCGTGCGGATGCTGTTTATGCCGTTCAAGGTGTGACAGCGGGTACAGGCCAGCATAAAAACCTCTTTCCCTGCGAGGATTTTGTTTTGATCGGTGATCGTTTTAACCGAGGAGTAGGTAGCATGTTTGAGAATCCCATCTTTTTTGAAGAGTGGATAATCCTCCTCGCGAAATCCGTTGGAATATAAGTAGCCACCGATGGCATATGGCTTTCTGATAAATTCCCGGACTCTTTCAAAATGCGCCAAAAGGCCCATTAAGATCAGACTAGGCACAACGCTGACCAACGCCGGAATTTTAAACCGCCCTAGGGACCCATATATTGCCACGGCAAAGGCTGAAACCACGCCCGCCACAATAGTGACCAAAAGAATATGATACCAATTGGCAAACTCTTGAGTCGTGTTTGCCACCGCAAGATTGCCTATCATCGTGGAAGGAAGCCTGTGATAGTACCAATACCCTCCAACGGCTAAAAAAGGCAGCCAAAAAATCATCCATCTTGAAATGAGTGCTGAGGCTTCGAGGCGAAGGGAACGCTGGTGGCGGGCAAATAGATTGACAAACCCTAACCCTACGGCTCCACCCATCACCATGGCCAAAGGTGTCCTAAAGGCCAATTGTGGCAGATAAAGCGGATTAAGGATGCCATTAATCAGACTCCGGTCGGTCCGCCAATTTCCCGGATCCATCATAAAGCCAAGGATTGCCACGATAATAGACATGGTGATCCAAGAGGCCACTGAAAGGATGATGCCCAACCGGATATGCTTTGCTTTATCAATCAGCAATTTTTTCCAAGTCAAAAAATAAGCCAGTATCAAACAGACTTCAGTCACAAAAACGATCCATTCAACAAACCAGGCCCAAAAAAAGACTCTAATAAGACTGCCGATTGCATATGGATTGATCAAGGAAGCCGAGAGCCAAATACCGACTCCGGTCATCGCTCCTAGGGTGGTCGTAATAATAAAAAAAACAAAAAGAATCCTATAGGCAAGATGATCCCATTGGGACATTTCGTCCTGTGACTTCTTTTTGGATCCCCACCATTCTAGTAAAGTAATCAAGGGGAGACCACCGACTGCAAGTGGATGATTGATCAAAACATGCAGGACGGCGATAATGGCTATCAAAAAACGGTTGTTCAGAAAATCTAAGTGGAATACGGGAAAGTCCATACTCGCGGCTCCTTTATCGATACCACTAAGATAAAGGCAAACCCGCACGGAGTCACCGCAGCAAATTGTTGCACCCAGCCCTTACCGGGATCAATTTAGCTTTGTCAATCTTGACGAGGAGAGTTTCCAAGTTTCATTGCCATTAACCTTTCCAGTCATCATGGCTTCGATCAGCGCACTATCATCGCTACGGGGATCGGTAGGCGAGGTCGAAGGGGGATTTTCTGGCGCTTTAGCTGGTTCACCTGACTGGTTCGCCGGCGGGGCTGGACTAGTAGGAACCGAAGGGATTTGCGACGAGGTACCTTTGTCTAGCTGATTATCGGACGGAGTTTGGCTTGCCTGTTGAGGGGCCTTTTGGTCTTCTGGTCCAGCCTCACTAGAATTTTCGAAATCTGAGTTACCAGAATCTTGATTTCCAGCAACAGCCTCTTCGGAGGTACTAAAAGTTTGTTTTGTGTTTTTAGATCGTCTCGAAATGGCTGGGCTTTTCGGCGAGCCGTCATCGGTTTTTTTCGATGGGTCTTGGTTAGGACTTTGACTGAATGGTTGAGAGTCTTGACCACAGGAAAGCAGACATAAAAATCCTACAGTCACCAATGAAAAAGGATTAAGGATACGAAATGATTTGAGGGATAATTGATGATTTTTCATGGTTTTGCCACCTTTGCTATGATTTTAACGGGTGCACCGTTGAGGGTTTCTGATCTTTACTGGTAAAGATTTCTTGACAATTTTTTGTAGCATAAGATTCCAGGGGGTTTTTAGTGCCATTCGCTGTCTGAGAAACTCCCGCACCCAGGCAATAGGTAAGTGAAGTGGGTTTAGGGTTTAGACCCGATACATATAAAAATGGTTTGTCGCCTTTGCCAATGACAACGCTGATAATATCAGCTCCTTCCGCCTCGAATGCTTCAACAGAATTGCCCGCTGCGGCAACTCGAGCTGGGTCGATTGTTACGTTGTGGGGGCCTGAATTGTCAGTACCTCTCTCACTCGGGAAGCGAATAGACTGTCCAGCCATAATCATATCGATTTGAGCTGCGGTCACAGTTACGTTGTGAGTATGGTTTCCCTCCACGATTCCTTGGGTAATGGTAACATTAGTCCCGGACAGGAAGTTTTCTGCCGCAAAATTTTTAGTGGTCCCCACGCCGCATGTCATTTCTAAATCTCTAAATACTTTGACGCTCGCATGAGCGTTGGTCGACGCAAAAAGCTGGTATCCGAGGAGCGAATAAATTCCCAAACTAGTACTTGTATGAACTGTGGTCTTAATAAATTTCCTACGATGCATGGTTATCCCCCAATCATAGACGTTTTTCACAAGGGATCTCTCGGAAAGAAATCCATAAAAAATTTATTTTTATTTTTAATGTAAGTTTAAATATCTTGATCATAGGCCCGACAGGTATCGGCAAGGCCTTTCTTGCTTCAGCAATAGTCCATAACCGACAGACTGGCTTCAAGAGCAATCAATCTCCAAATGACAGGACCATCCCAACGAGGCAAAAGGTCTCCTCTCAGGGACATAAAACTTGACACCAATTGACCCCCCATGCAAAGACCTTTTGGATGCGTCCCTTTGGTCCGCTAATGGGGGGGTCAGATACCTTCAATCAGGTAGGTCTACTTCGAGCAAGCTGGCAAGAATGCTAAAGAGAGTCCAAGCCAATAAGCTCTAGGCTGGCCTTTGGGCGTTAAAGAGGGGGCGTAGTGAAAATAACTGCCATAAGAAAGATAGAAGAGCGTTTTTTCGTCACGCTTAACGACGGCGTGGAGTATCAAGCTTGGTTTAACCGCCCAGATTTTGACCTGGACGCGTGGTACATCGCCCTGTCGCCAGCGGGCCGCACAATTGCTCATTGCGTATCTCAGTCTGTCGCCCGTGCGGCGCTAAAGGAGGCACTGGCGACAGAGCTGGACGCAGATAACCAGCAACTGATACGAGGGCTCCTTAAACACTATCTACGCGAACCAGAGGCTTAGTGGGTCGGGCGGAGCCCGACGCGTGGCAGTGGTTAAATGCCCCGCTTCTTTCGTGCTTGTGCGAGCTTTTCTTTTCTCTCTTTTCTGCGTGCGGCCAGAAAGGCCCCCCACTCGCGGTCTTGCTGTTCTACCTAGGCCTCCGGTCTTCTTCCTCAGGTCATCCAAGAGGATTTTACCCTTCGCCACGAGGTTTAAGAAGTCCTATCGAATACCCATGACGACTGAAAGCGGGAGGAAGGTGTACTTGTCAGCGAGTTGAATTGTGAAGGCTCCCGCACCAGTCCGCGTAACCCTCGTGTCCGTTTTTGGCAGGGAACATCAGTATAGACCCCCCGTCGATCCCCATCGGATCCCCCAAATCTCCCCCTTTCTCGACCGCAGTATTTCAGCAGTCACCCAGTCGCCGGCCTTGGATTTGCGAGCGTTGCCGCTCGTGAAGCGGCTGTTCGCCAATGTACGTAGTTTCGAATAATTGACAATATTATTAGTAACTTAAAACAATCGATAACTTCCCTTCAGATCAGACCAACTTCTGGGGGGCGAATGAAGAATCAAAAACGATACGGGCAATGGTACACAATTGGTAATCCATTTCAAAATCCACCGTTTAAAAAGTGGCTTGCCGAGGTAGCTAAGAATCAACTTTTAATTTGTGAGCCATTTTGCGGCGCGGGTCACCTGGTTTCTTGGTTGCCCGAAATCAACTGGGGAGGATACTATGACATCCATCCCCCACGGGACACATATAGACCTGTTATTTTAAGGAACACACTCCGAGATTTTCCTGCCTTTTCCGAAGATGGCCAGAAATTTGAGGCAGTAATCACGAATCCGCCATGGTTCTCTAGGAACCAAGCAACCCGACGTGGCATTCAATATATTGGTAATAGGAATTACGATGACTTGTATAAAGAGGCTCTCTCAGTGTGTTTGGAAAATGTAGGATGGGTAGCCGCTTTGGTTCCAGAGTCGTTCATCAATGCTCGGCTTTTTTTGGATCGCCTAGCGACTGTGGTGCGTTTTAGACATTCAATATTTAGCTCAGAAATTGAGCATCCTACCTGTCTGGCTTTGTTTTCGCCCAAAAAAATCACTGATGTTGAGATTTGGGACGAAGGCTTTTTTGTTGGATATTTAAACGCTCTTAGGCACGATGCAGATATAATGCTTCATGAGCAAATTGTAGTAAAATTTTGCTTCAATAATCCAGCGGGACAAATCTTTTTGCGAGGAATTGATTCCCGCTCTGGTCCAACAATTAGATTTCGCTTGTCCAATGATTCTGATAGGATTTCAGCAGCAAGGAATTCTCGACATAATGTCCTCGTCAAAATCCCGGATACTATCCCACCTCACCTTTTTCAGGCGATAATAGAAAATGCTAACTGTATTCTGGAAATTTATCGCTTACAGACACATGATTTATTCCTTGCACCAACTAAATCTTATATGGCTGATGGTAGGGCAAGACGTCGCCTTGATTGGGAGACTGCATCGCGGATACTTAGACTTGCAATCCTCAAAGTGAACGGCAATCCTTATCTCGGTTGAAACTTGTAACGTATTTATCTGGAGCGAAAAGAATCTTGATTCAGGCGGAATGATGGGTTAGTTGTCGAAATTGCTTCACGCGCCTTGTCTACTGAGGTGCAACGGCAGATATTCAAAATAAAAGACGTAAAGACAGCTTCTACTGACTGTGCGGAAAGGGCTGGCGATGGTACAGATGAACGTTTTGCAAGGAATCTCCGCAGTTTCCTTGTCTCATAAAAGTCGTACCTATTTTCGTCGCCCAAAACAAACAACACAACTGGTACATTGCTTTTCGCAGCTTCAGCAGCCCAAGACCTTATCGTCCCATACGAATCTAATTTTCCGAGTTGGATTGGTCCCTTTAGTCGCGATCTAATTTGAACCTGCATAAACATGATCCAATCTTTGGTTTCTACCCTGATTAATAGATCTGTCAAGTCTATATCAAGCTCGGGTTTGAAGACTGAAAGTCTGATTCCATGTTGAAGACTAAGTTTTGCAGAGACTCTTGAGAGTAGTGCAAGAATCTTGTACTCAGCACCTCTTCCTACTATTAACTGTTTCCATCGTCCAGGATATCCGAAGTTTGCCATTGGTGTCCCTCTTTCTAAGGTTACAATCTTTTGTTTCTGATTTGGGCTAGTGAAATTTGTATATAGCCATATAAGTGCTGTAGTTAGTCTGAATTGTTACTGTTGAATCACTGGTGGTGAATTTTACTATAGGACTTGTACAAATTAGCCTGAACCCATCCGCTGCGGCAGTTGCCGGGTCCAGAGCCGTAGCGTAGACAATTAAGGGAGAGCCGTTTGTCAGACGGTCAATTGGCACACTGAATCCGTAAACCGATTCCGTACGGAGGGCCTTGCCGTTATACTGCCTATATAACAAGCAGGGCACAAGTTCCAATTCCTCTATAATTTTATTTAGCTGACTCATTGCAATCTCCGTGGAAAATTTACTGCCATTTCGATTTTTAGTATCCTTGATTTTAGGAACCTTAATAAGGTATCTTAAATAGATGCCTTGCACATTCGATGCCAATTGGGCTTAATTAGTAATCCCCAATATTATCAGATTTTTAGATGAACTTTTGATTGCTTGCGGAGGTTTTGGAATTGTTCATTTCGTAGCCAGATGTCTTCTAATATCAACAAATTAAAGATAAGAGAATTTTGTGAAGAAAAATCGAAAGCGTTCAAAAAAGTCATCCGACGGAGGGAAAACGCCGTTCGGCAATAAGAAGCATTGCATCATGACCCTTAGACTTTCGCCTGACCTCAACGATAGACTTGAGCGGTACATTTCTCAACAAAGTGAAAAGCAGAGGCAAAAAAAGAAGGTAATTGTGTTTGCATTAGAGCGATTTTTAGAAGCTAATGAATCTTAATTTTTGGGTCTTTTTGCGACGTGGTCAGGCATTTTGATTCCTAAGCTTTCAAGGTCTGAAATTGATAGGTACATTCGACATGTCGCAGGATTGTAGTCGGGTGGGAGTAATTTTTTTCCGAGCATCACTTTTACAGTGTCCCAGAAATTTTCTCTTGACCAGCAATTTTTTACAAGCTCATACCAATATTCAAAACTTGATTCTTTTAATGAATCTTCAGAGAAAATGGAATTTTTTATACAATATTTCTTAATGTCCTCATGTGTTGGTCGACGGGTAGGACGCGGCTTGCCTTTCCGTTTTTTGAGTTTGATTTTTCCTTCGTTTTCCATCTCGCCAGTCCTCTGAGGCGTATGTGCCTTCCTACTAGAACGGCTTTCTTGAGGACTACGCGATATTTTTGGCAGACATAGTAAATAAATATTAAACTAGTAATATTATCTACTTTGGGACTATAGAGGTATTGATAAAAAATAAGTGTCTCCTGGCTAGACACTCCCAGAGAAGATAAATTGCTGGTAATTCATCAATAAAACTAGATAAAGTTTAACAAAACATATCAATATTTTAATCATATATAAGTATATAATATTATTATAAAAAATAATATTATCAATATTTTTAACAACTTTGAAAGTTGATAAACTATAAAGAAAAAAGCCCATTCTTCCGATCATAGTGTTAGGAAGGAGCGTGGCATGAATGTCTCACAAAATCGATCTTGTGCAAATGAAGAGCGCTGTCGCAGGCCAGCAACAAAAGGCGAACCTCATCGCCCAGCGATTGTGCGGAAAGCTAACTCGTTGATCTGCTCCTATTGCGCGGCTTTTGAACGGCGGGGATTTTCTAATCTATCTCTCGATCCAGAAAAGCTTCCAGCCAGGGTAGAAACACGAGGTCGAAAGCGACTCAACGATGGCATTGACAGTCAAACACGCCTTCGAATCCAAAAATCTATAGCATCCCAAAAGTACGCCGCAAAAAAGCGACTAGAAAAGAAGCTTGGGTCGGTTGAGTCGGAAGACTTTAAAGAACGATGGGCCGAGTTGCAACAAGGATTCGAGTTAAGGAAAGCTGCTCGATGGGGAAAACTCATTGGGATCGATGGGACAAAGCCGCGACACCCGAAACGAACATCCAAGATTTTGGAAAGGGGCATCACACAAGATGGGCGTTTTGAGTGGCGACTTTTGCTATCGGCACAAAAATCAAAATATGAAATATTTGTTTATCAAATTGATTTATTCGATGGCGCTCGAACTTACGACCCTTTCGTTAGAGCTGGATTAGGTGAATCAGAGGCAAGAAAAATAATTCAGGAAATTAGGGAAAACGGCTTCAAAAGAGAAAAGTTTCTCGTGCCTCTTTCGAGTTATTCGGCGAAAGCTAACGAATTTTTGAAATCCGCCTACTCCTCAAGATTTTCTCTAAGAGAGATCGAAAAAATGCAAAAGAATATCACTCTTGGTTTCGCAATCGCGATCTTCCGAGCGTCCGAAGAGATTAGCTTGGGCGGAAAAGATAAGCGCTTTGAGCACCTTGAACGAGTTTATCGTACTCTTGGAAATATCCCACTTCGTGAATGGGCAGTTACTCCGGCCCATATTGAAGGTTGGCTCTGGGCGATTATCACTTCTCGGGCTGAGGCTAGTGGTCGCACTACCGAACGTGGAGAGTCTATTAAAGTTCAATATGCGAAAAAATTAATTGGAACTCTCGTCGCAATTTTTGATCGCCTTTCCTATTTTCCGATAGTTTTTCCTTGGGCTGATACTGTCAAGAGAATGATTCAGGACAAGAGACTGAAGCTACAACGAAAAGCTATGTCACAGGGTCAACTAGCGCCCTCGGAAGGATTCCGGTGTTTGACTCTTAAAGAATTTTTCTTGATTTTGGAGCTGACTCCGACGATCCACCACGTCTCGTTCCTAATAATTGGACTTTCAACCGGACTAAGACCAGAAGATTTGAAAGTAATAGAAAGTCGGGACTGGGATCGCAACTCTGGAGCGCTATTTTTCCGCGATGGTAGGTTGAATCGCAAGAACAGATTCGAATCGCGACGTAATCTGGCCAACCCCCACACGAGTGCCGTGGTCCGATTGATTTTGAGCACTCCCGAATTTTTCGATCCAAACAAAAGAAAAGAGATTGTTTCGTGGTTTGAAGGGGACGATCCCTATTCTATGAAGAAAATGGAGTCTATAATCAAAATAGCAAGATGGAACAATACGCCAGTTGCTACTCTCCGAGATTTCAGAACTACCGCGGCTACACAACTTGCATTTTGTGGGGTTCCATTGCTAGACATAACCAGGAGGCTTGGGCATGTATCTTCAATAACTACCGAATCTTACTATGTGAAAGCTATCCCGTCAGATGGTGCATCTTGTTCGCATATTTCTCCAGCTATCGAACGTGGCATGACCTATTTAGGGAATCCGGTCGTTAAATTACCAGGAAAAACTGACTCGTATGCAGATACAAATCCATGGGACACTTTTCTGCTTGTTTGGTTTATTGAAGAAGTAAAGAATAGGAAGTTGAAAAAATTAAAGTTTGAAGGTCATCCTAATGCTGAGATCGAGGGCAAATTATGGCCAGAGTGGGCAAAATCGGTCTTATTCACCCAAGTGGATAAAGCAATCCGTCATGCTGATATTGTCCGCAATGAATGGTCAGAAGCGAGTAAACGTCAAACCACAGGCTTTCTTGATATGCCATTTAAGATTGGGGGTGATAAAAATAATTAATGCGCTAAAGTCCGCGTAAAATTGGCCGACTACGACGCCCACTCATCCTATGACCACCGGCAAAAAAAGTTCTTCATTTAATCAGATCGTGAGTCTTCTTCGACCGCCGAACTTCGCTCGGTTGGTCAGCCCTTTTTAACTCCGTCCGTTTTCCGGCGGTTCCCCCGTTGATGCCCCCGCCCGGGCAGAGGTTTCCGCGGCCTTTGCCCTGATGGTCTCGTCTCAACGTTTTACCACCCGAGGTCCGAATTGCGGCACGCTGCGTTGTAGGTCCGCCAGTCGGCTCTCTTCCAGTCTCCGGGGGTCTGATGCTTTCTGGCTTCCCGCAGGCATTCGTCCAGGGTCACTGTCTGCCTGAGCCCGCTCCGCAAGTGCTGGCAGCATAGGTGTACAGGTTAAAGCCTCCCGCAATCGGCTACCCTCGACTCAAGGCTTCCCATGGTTGCTTTAAGGTCCATGTCGCCATTTTCCAGATTTCTGAGCAGAATTTTAAGCCTTGAGATCGATCCCTTGATGTCGTGTTTTAGCTTTTCTCTTTCAGTCGCGAGCATCGACTCTTCGAGTTTGGTCTTGGTCGCTTGGTCCAAATCTTTTAGCAGAAACTCCCACCCTAGAATGTGTGAGGCGACGATCGACGAAAGGTCGTGGGATTCATCAAGGTCTCGAGCATTCGAATCAAACACTCTTATTGTTTTCCTCATCAACCTAGCCAGGCTTTCGTCCTTGGCCTTAGTTTTCAGGTATCGGGTGATTTTGGGAGCCTCTTCGAAGGCGTCTTTGTCGACTGTCAAATCAAAGACATTGGAATCGTTTTTCACCGACACGTCGCTGGTCGATAGAAAAATGGCCAGGTCGGGTGCCTTTTGCCTGAGCATGGTACCCAATTTGATGCCGTCGATGCCTGACCCGAGGTATTTGTCGGTCAGGACGGCCAGGAGTCTGCCACTGACTCTATCCCAATCTTTAACAAAGTCCTCGGCGGTGGCGTAGCAGACCGTGTCAAAGCCCTTAAGGAAGGCAGGCCACTGGTCGCGGAAAATATCCTCATCGTCGATCACGGCGATTAAATCAAAGGGCGACTTTGTTCCCCTCTCGGCTGCTCCGGGGCTTGATGACGCGACTGCTTCGGCACCCGCGGTATCTGAGTCCGCCGCTTCTGAACCGCCGCTTGGCGTGACTGTGTCCTCCAAGGGAGATAACCATTGAAAGGTCTGTAGAAATAGTTTATACAGCTGCCCCTTAGCCATGGGTTTTGGCAAAAACCCGTTTGCGCCAAGGTCCCCAGCTTTTCGGTGATCATCAGGTACAATCCTGTTGGAGTGAACAAAGATCTGACCTTTGAAATCATGAGTGGTGCGCAATTCCTTCACAAGATCGAATCCACTGAGGGATTTTGGTCCCATATCGATATCCGTGATGATCAGGTCGATTGATTGGTTGTTGAGGATTTCAAAAGCCTCAAAGCTGCCGTTCGCATGGAAAATGTTACACAATTTGGTCAATTCGGGGGATTCTTCGATCCATCCAGCTAGGGCCGTGCGGTAAATCGACTCGTCGTCGACTATCAGAAGCCCGAGGGGCCGTGACAAAGCACCTGCCCTTTGGATCACCTCCTGATGGAGGAGGCTTTCGCTTTTATTAAACTCGCTGTCGGACTTGCTTGCCAAGGCCTGTCCCATCATGACGATTATCCGGGTGATCTCGTCACTATGTCTTGGGAGACTCGCGGTGGTAACGAAATCCGCTCCTTTCGCGATGGGCAAAGTGAAGAAAAACTCCACCTTGCCGTCGGGGTGTTCCGGAGTTTTAGACGATTCACACCAAATTTTACCACCGTGGGCCTGAACCACTTTTTGCGCTATGGCAAGACCTAGGCCAGTCCCGCCCTTTTTTCCCGAGGTAAAAAACGCCTCGAAAAGCTTGGCGAGGCTTTCCGGGGGGATC
>JBGSUI010000153.1:0-6754 GCA_041736175.1 Oligoflexales bacterium
CATTTGGCATAGCAATCCTCCGATACAGGCAACACTTTAAATAAGTCCGGCTAACTTCGGGAGTATTCTATGCGAAGATTATATTTATATTCCTATAATTACAAGGAATATGCTTGTAAAAAATCTACTGCACCCAAATGAGTTTGGTGAAATCGGCATTGACGGTGCTCTCGTCATAAATGCTGACGAGGAAATTTTCGAAATGAATAACGGTTGTATTTGCTGTACCGTGCGAGGTGACCTTATCAGGATTTTAAGTAACCTGCAAAAGAGACGTCACAAATTCGACTATGTCATGATAGAAACTGATGGATTAGCTGATCCAGCACCTGTCGCGCAGACATTTTTTGTTGATCCAGACATGCAGGAATGGTGGTCTCTTGATGGAATAGTGACCGTTATTGACGCAAAACATGTCAACTTACATTGGGACACCAACGATGAGGTTAAGGAGCAGATCGCATTTGCCGACGTGCTTTTGATTAACAAAATCGACCTTGTGTCTAGTGAAGATCTTGCCATATTAGAGCGTAGGATTCGTTCTATTAATATTATGGCTAAGATTCATTTCACAAGGAAGTCAGAATTACCCATCAATACTGTTCTGAATATAGGAGCATTTGATTTGCAGAGAATACTTGACATTAAGCCACAATTTTTGGAGCCTGAAGTTCCATTTGAGTGGTCAGGTATTTTCGAGTTAGACCAAGGTGAATATACAGTAAAATTAGACACAGGACCTGACCCGAGCATCGATTTAGTGTTGCTGCCTATTGATGATACCAGTGAAGAGTCGCTTTTTAAAGCGCAAGAAGATGCTGTTTTACAGTTTTCAAACATTATATTTCAAGTGATCGCTAACAATGAAAATATTTTCCCAGGTCATAGTTTATTTGAAATTCAGGCAAAAACGCCTACATTGAGCCCATTGCGAATCGAGAATAGTGGGCTCTACGCTCTGTTTACTCAACATTTGCCTGAGGAATATAAGCTTTGTGTTCTGAAAAACCATCAGATTGTCAATCCTATATTAACAAAGTTTTATAACCCTAAACATGAACATGATTCTGAAATATCTTCGGTATCAATAGAGTTTTTAGGTGACTTAGACTCAAAACGACTTAACACTTGGATGGCGAAAATAATGAGGGAAAAGGGTGCCGATATATTTCGGATGAAAGGAATTCTTAGCATCAAAGGTCAGCCAAATAGATTTGTATTTCATGGAGTTCATATGCTATTTGATGGAATCCCCGATCAACCTTGGGGAGGGCGTCCCAGGGTAAATCAAATGGTATTTGTCGGCAAAAACTTGAGTCATACTGAGCTTACCGACGGACTTAGAGGTTGCATGGCATGAATCAGACGAATTCAGTGACTGTTGAGAGAATTGAACCGAAATCTCGTCATTTTTTCGATGAGTCTGTCATTCAATGTGTTTGGAATCCAAAGGAGAATCAGTGTGCAGCAATCACGGCAGATGGTGGGCTACACTTAACAACGCAAGCGGACTTCAGAAATCCACTATCGGTGGCGGCTCACGAGTGCGGAGTCCACCGGATTTCATGGTCTCCCGATGGGTTGCATTTAGCGTCAGCAGGCCAAGACGGAGTCGTGAAAATTTGGCGAAGTCAAACCCTTCTAAAAGTAGCAGAATTTTGCATAAGTAAGCAATGGGTGGAACACCTGGCATGGCAATCACCTACCAAGTTGGCGGCTTGTTCTGGGAGAGAAGCTTTTTTGATAGACTTAGAATTTTCTGATGTCATACGGATAGCTCAGGAACCAAGTACAATTAACGGTATTGCTGCCGCTAAAAATGGCGACTTTGTCCTCATAACAAATGGGAGAGCGTTTCGAGTGAGTTGCACCCAAGGAAATGTCTCCTTGTCGGGGGTCTTTGAATATCCAGAGGCAATGCTTACTCTTGCTTTGTCACCTAACAGTCATTTTGCGGCTATTGGCTGCCAGGATTCGGCTGCCCGCGTTTGGACGATCGCGGTCGATAACGATGCTGTCCAGATGTCTGGTCATGACCAAAAAGTGGAAGTCTTGGGGTGGTCTTCAAAGGGTGAGCAGCTTGCCATCGCTGGAGGTGCTCAATTAAATATTTGGAGTTTTATCGGGCTTGGTCCTCGTCATACGAAACCTCTGGAACTTTTCGGGCATCGCGATACCATCAGAAGCCTGCAATTTGCTCCTTTGCAAAGACATCTTGCATCAGTAGACAAATCAGGAATGCTATGTCTATGGGATTTAGCAAGAGGAATTCAAACTCCAAGGGCTGCAGCCTTGAATAGTGCTGAATTTTATTCATGCTCTTGGAGTCATGATGGCCGATTTCTAGTGACCGGCGATGCTGAGGGATCAATGTGTCTTTGGGATTTTCAAAGAAAGGACCACGGGTAAGCCAAAGAGTCTTTAGTTTCAGCAGGCCAGGGCCTTGATCGACGAGAATTTAAAGGCGAAGACTTTGTGACGCGGTTGGCTACTCAGATTGCCTTTTTTTCTGGTGGTAGTCGTGGAATTCCCTTCTCCTGGCTTTGTTCAACCGCGAGGGCCCGAAATTTCTCCTTGGACTCAGCATTGAAATTTCCCTGAATCTCTGTCTCAAGCCTGAAAGGGCTCTCAGGTTTACCGCCTTCACCTTTTGCCGACGATTTTTGGGCCCTTCATCAGTGCCCTTGCGATTGCTTTTATTGTAGGAAAGGGCCCAGTCTGACTTATCAAAAATTGTGAGTGGGAATTTCTTTCCGCCTTTCGTGTTCATGGTCGTCTCGCCCGCGCAAGCCTGTTTGCGAATATTTACCTTTAATTATGGGAGTGTAACCTATGTTGACTTTGAAATAACTCCTGCTAACGTCTTGATTTGGGTAGGGTGCCATGTTAAAGTTATTAAAGACTTTACGGCCAATTGCCGATAGAGTATGTGGTGCGCCACGAAACGGAGTATTTTGGATGAAAGAACTCGAGCAAAAGTCAAATAATATCGAAGCCAAGGACTTAAAAGGTCGGCTGCCATCTGCCTTGCTTCAGCGTCTTTCTCCGGGTGACCTCGCTTCTCTTCAAGACCGAAGATCGTTTGTCCTAACCAGCGACGAAATCAAAAGTATCTCGTCCGAGATTGCCAGTACGGTGGAGAACTCCTCCATCTAATTATGCATATCGAATCGGTTACAGCGAAAGCATCCAGTTTAAAGCAAGGCTCAATTTTCAAAATCGAGCCTTTGTTGTTTGATGGCCAGCGAAATGGTCAGCCTATTTCATTGCGGTTTCAGGACCTGTACCCGGAGATCGATCTAACCGATGTGAAATATGGGGTTGTTTTCACGCAATCCTGCGATTTAAGTAGAGAGTTGGATGATAAGGGCAAAAAAAGAAGCCCGAGTGTCCCGTATATCACCGTGGGTTTTATAGAGCCGATCTCTCGATGGTTTTTGAAAAAGCCTATTAGAGTCGATAGGACCCTCACCGTCGAAGTCCCCGGTGACATTCCTCTGATTTTGATTGATAAAGTCGCAGCTTCAAAAAAAATGACAGAGGTATTGTTGAGGTTGATTCAGAACAACGACCCCGTCTATTTTTTCCTCCATGATCAGGAACAAGCCTTTTTTAGCTTTTCCTATGTAAATTTGACTAAAGCAGTGCCCATTAGAATTCAAAACTACGACCAGATTGCCGATGCGTCGATTGCGGGCTTGACGAGGGAATTTCAGGGAAAACTCGCTTGGAAGTTGGCGTCACTTTACGGGAGGTCTGGGGCCCGAGACTACGAAAAGGACGAAATCTCGTCCATTGTTGATGAACTGCTGCCCGCGGCACTGCCCAATGGAGTGGGACTTGGTGCCGAGGAGTTCGATCAATGTCATAAACTTTGGAATAACGGATCGAAAGCTACAAGAGTCAAGGATATTCTCGATATTGTAGCAAACGAACTCAGCAAAAAACCAAATATGAAGTCCTCTTAGAGCTTTTACGAACTCTTTAGGATAACCGCTCTAACTGCCTCATAAGTTTCCCTAGAAAGCCCCAGCTCGGCTATCTGGGTAAGGACGTCGTCCCTCCAACGTTTTTTTTCATCTTCAGGCCTGGCGGCGTGCCCCCCAGAAGGCGTCCTGTTAGGGTTCGAGTCCCTTGGTCGGGGGGCCTTCTCACGAGTCTCGGCTTTTGGTTGCTGGCGCCGTCCGCCACCTTCGACGGTCGCGTCGGATGAAGCTGCTTTTGCCGTTTGGGAGTTCTCTTCCGCTCCTTCCGGATCCAAGTCGCCCCCTACCGGTAGAAAGTCAAGGGCGAGGTAAGCTGCCATGGCAAGGTGGGGCTCTTCCATGGCCTTCAGCCCTTTCGCCGCCGCCCAATTTTTAATATCCTTTTTGGCTGCGGCCGCCACCGCTGGTCTTTCCCGCCCCGATTTGTCGGAGGTCTTTTTGCGGAGAAGATCCTCGACGGACTTTTCAGCCCCTGAGTTGGTCGCCCCGTCCGCAGCAAGGGCGGAGGCCAGCCTGTAGAGGCTCGCAACCTTGACGGAGTCCAGGTTGGCCTCCGCGAAGGCCCGAACATCGGGAGGGATCCTGAGCAGGGATAAGGCCCGTCTGACGGTCCTTTCGTCGACGCCGGTCATCACGGAGATGCTGGGCGTCGACTCGCCCGAGTCCCTTAGTCTTTTGTAGGCGTCCGCTTTGTCCCAAATCGTCTCCTCCTTGGTGAGCTGGTTTTTGATCACGGAGTCCACGGCTGTATTGTTTTGTTGCGACTCTGCCAGGACGACCTTGACGCGACAGGGCAGCGGGCGGGAGAGCCAGGCATTACCGGTCTGCTTCGCCCGGTCACGGAGCGTTCGGACCGCTTGGACCCGGTGATGGCCATCTTCTATGACGCAGCGTCTTTCTCCGTCCGGTGCGACCTTCACAACGAGGGAGACTTCGGTCTTGAGTCCAGCCTCTTTAATTGACTGTGCGAGTTTAGTCACATGAGCTTCGTCGATGGCCCTATAGTTGTCGTTGGCAAGTACGTCGAGGTCATGACAGTCATCGAACTCGGTGATGCTGCCAAGTTTAAGTGAATGGATTTTATCCAGCGTTAAGGTCTTTAGTTTCGGCATATGATATTCCTTTGATTGAATTGCACGTGTGCCCTGATGATTTTTTCGCTCCTCAACAAATAAAATTGCTGGGGACAGCCTCTCTTCGGTCATCTTTGGGGGAACACTTTAGAGATTTTTTAAAATTGAATTATCAATCATGATTTGTTTTGGGCTGCTCCCGTGCCCGTCTAGGGGCGGACACGGTGCCCGCCCCCCCTGGCGAAAAAAAGGCGCCCAACAGGGCATAAGTGGGTGCACGCTCGGGGAGGAGGACCCCAAAAGGTGGGGTGCAGGATGGTGCTCCACCCGGTGATACGTGGTGCTATGCACGGAGGCATGGGGATAGTCAAGTTTAAAGTATAAAATTTGTAAAACATTACGATCATTGACAAAATCCAATGGAAAAGCGGGGTTGATAAAATGGTGTTTAGCTGGCTAAACAACCTCCTTACCTCCTTTTTAGTGAGCCGAGTCGTCATAGAGAAAAGACTCGGCTCACGTTTTTTTTGAGGTTTTATGGTTGGCTTTTAATTCCATCGCCGGCCTCGACCCAGCGGTTGGCCAGCTGATAGTGATCTAAAAATTTGGACCCACCTTTGGGTCCACCGATGACAGGCACCATTGTCCCGGGTGGTGCCAAGGGTTCGTGGGTAGCATCATCATGTTGATCGTTGGGCAACCCCTTCATTTCCTCATCGAGCTACCAGAGCATATAGGTTGTTCAAAGGCGTCGACGGATTCCTTCTATAACACTCGAACGATTCAAGGTTCAAGGTTCTCCACATGGTTCACAAATGGAAACAATTTCCATGTCGAACACCATTTGGCACCCGCTTTGAGCATGGATCAAATGCGCGATCTTTTTGAGATCAATAAAGGCAAACATATTCACTTTTGTTCATCCTACTTTGAGTTTTACAATATGGTCTTCAAAATTTCAGGTGAATCTCAAGAATCCGTAAATAAAGGCTCTTTGACACGGAGACCAACATGATTTCCATTCTTGCTCAGGGATTTACTCTTGGTTTGGCTTATGCGATGCCCATAGGGGCACAAAACCTATTTGTCATTAATTCTGCCTCCCAGGGGACGATGAAGGATTCTTTGAAGACCGCACTGATTTTTGCAGCGATGGACATATCCCTTGGCATCGCGTGCATCGTCGGGGTTGGTCAGGCGATTCAAAGTCATGATTTAGTCCGGCTTGCGGTGGGCGGTATTGGATCTGCTTTCCTGTTATTTATAGGTTACAAATTACTGGTCAGAAAAGTGTCCTCCAACACGGAACACGTCCCCACGTTTGAAAGATCGGTGTGGAAGTCCGCTTTTCTATTAACGTGGTGCAATCCACATGCAATCATCGATGGATCTGTCTTACTAGGTGGATATCAGTCCTCATTCAGCCTTCTTGAAACCTACTTTTTTGCCAGCGGACTTGCTCTTGCTTCCTCAGCCTGGTTTTTGTCGATCTCGATTATGGTGAACCGATTTAAAACCTCGGTGACTAATCGTATGATGACCAACATCAACCGTCTTTGTGGAGTCGCGATGATCATCTTCGGTGTGCGACTTGCAATATCACTGGTGTCGGAGGGGTTATGAGATCTTTGTTGCTGGCTTTCGCCTTTATGATTGCGTCACAATCCTCGATCGCGGCAACTCGTGAATTTCGAG
>JBGSUI010000194.1:0-6091 GCA_041736175.1 Oligoflexales bacterium
CATTTGCCGAACAAAAAAGTGAAAGCTGTTCAACTTGTCTCTCAAGATCTTTTTTTTGGTCATAGGAACTGACTCTCGCATAGGCGATCGTAGGCTATATCGGCTTGACCTGCAGTGGTCTTTTCGTAGGCGACGTTATCATGGCCGAAATTTCAGACAGATCAAAAAGTCTTTGGCCACCGGGCGTCTTTCCGGATATCTTGACTTTTCCGTCATTGGCCCAGCGCCTAAGGGTATCTGGGTAGACGCCTATATGTCTTGCTGCTTCTGTAAGCTTAAGTTTCATGGAGTGAAACCTATGCAAATAGCATAGGGTTGTCAAGATAAATCTAGATTTTTATGAGCAGCTTCGAGCCCCCATGGAGCACCTGGCCCAGGCCAGACAAAGATTTACGTGAAGTTCAAGCTACTTTCCCTTGGCGGCAGCGAACAAGCCAAGATTATCAGTTTTCACGACTAAGGATCAGCGCCCTATGCATAACGTCTGCCTCGCCTGCGAAAAAGAGATCACCCTTGTAAGAGTGACGGGCCGCCGTATTACAGAGGTTCGCGGTGAAAAAATCGAACACGATGACTGCTACTATCAGTGCCCGCTTTGTCAGGAAAAGGCCTGGGATCCATCCCTGCCGGACCCGCTTATTGCCGCCTACGACGTCTACCGGACCAGACACGGTCTTTTGACTCCTGAGCAGGTCCACGACTTCCGCCGCAGTCTTGGGCTAACCCAGCAGGAGCTCGGTTTACTTATAGGCGTTAGCTATGTCACACTCAGCCGCTACGAGCGGGGTGCCCTTCAAGATCAAAAGCACAACGACCTCTTAAAACGTGCGATTGATGATCCCGCCTGGCTGAGTGATCGCCTAAGCCACGTCGCTGGCAAGTTGCCCGAAGCAAAATCCGAAGCTATAGCCCAGGCCTGCCGCATTAGACTCAGAAGCGCCACTGTCGCCTCGACTCCGTGGGAGCTTTGGGAGCTCGATCCCCCTAGCATCTTGAATGGCTTTAAATCATTTCAAACCGACAAATACATAAACGCTGTGTTGTTCTTCTGCTCTGCGACCGCAAGCGTTGGCAAAACCAAGCTTAATAAGCTACTCTTTTACCTCGATTTCGGCATGTATAGAAAGTATGGCACCTCGGTAACTGGCCTCACCTTTGTGCGTGAACAGTATGGTCCAGTGGTACGGCACCAATATTCTGGAGTTGAGGCACTGCTTCGTGATCAGTATCTTACAGAGGTTGTGAAAACGGCCGGTGACATTGAGTACGAAACTTTCATTGCTAGTGTTGAACCAAATATCAACGTGTTTTCGGATGCAGAGCGTGACATGATGCAGGGGGTCTGCGACAAGTTTGGGACTGTGAGCGCCAAAAAGCTCTCCGACTTATCCCATCAGGAAAAAGCCTGGACAGACGTAGCTCAAGGGAGTTCAATACCCTATTCTTTTGCCGCAGATCTTAAAGCACTTTAGGCGAGAAGTCACCTCTCTTGCGCCTTTCACAGTCGGTTTCCACGCCGATTGCCTGGCAGACACTGAAGTCTTGGCGGATCGAGCGATAGTCCCGGAGCTTAATCTGGCCTTGGTTAGCGTCGAGATGGATCTGGCCTGGGCTGCTTATCTAGCGGCCAATCCTGGTTTGCCGGCTAGCCTGAGGACCATGATGAACGAGGGAGTTATTGGTAGCAAACCATCGCTCGGTCTGGAACAATATTCTCACAGGGCAAAAATCATCGAAGGTCCTATACACAGTAACGAGGCGTCACGATCTCTCCTTTAGGGTAAAAGCGCCACTTTTAAAATACGCCTTGCATTCATAGTCAAACTTCAAGTTTTCGATGTCGTTTAGCAAGCTTTTGATCAAATTATGTTGAAAGGTGGCTTCGCTGATCTTCTGCGGACCCTGCAACAATAATTGTTTTTTCAGTCGTTGGGCTGCCTTAAGTGCCTTTTTCTTGGATTTTACGGCGCGCCGGAATTCATTGCCAAACTGCCCTATAAGATTGAGGCCTTTAAAAAAAGCTATGTCTTTTTTCCAAAACGCAAGCAATCCGCCTAAATTTGCAAAGAAGATTAAGAGCCACTCAAGTCGATTATAGTCAAGATGTCGTTCTCTTTTTCTGTTTGATGGAAAGCATTGTATACTCGGGCAGTGTTTAGTTCTTGAAAACGGACTGCTCCCCTATAAGGATCCCCTTAAAAACATCTAAATCAAATCGCTCCTACCAGTCGATGTGCTTCGAATCTATGAGTTTAGCACGTAAATACCTAAGATTTACCTTAGTCTCGCGTCCGATGAAATGTAAAAAGCCGTAGAAATCTCGCCCCTTGACCCAAACTCGGCGAAGATTACTGTTAACAGACTGCTCACATCCGTCAAACCCCTCGCTTTGCTAGGGTGTTTTGACTGGTGTATGAATTCTCGACAGTACATCAAACTGTATGTAGCTGCTGATACCAATGCCAGAACGCTGTAATGTCAGCGAGATTCACCAGCCTTGTCGATTTGCGGGAATGGCGCGTTAATTGCACTACTACTAGGACTATCAGGCATTTTAAAAAAAGGAATAGAGTATGAAAAACCAAAAGTTAATTTTTAGAAAATTTATAAGTTTCAAGTTACTATTTCTAAGTATGACCCTAGTGGTGCTCAGTTGCCGGATGGTGCCTCCTAATGGATCGCAGATCAGTGGCACAAATCCACTCGAAAGCAAGCTATTACCTGTCTTGCTACTTAAGGGAAAAGAATTGGGATACAGCTATAGTGGTGTCGTCATCGCCCCAAAAACTCTGATCGCACTTGTCAGAAGCCAAGATGTGAAAAAAATAAATGAGCTTAATTATTTTAAATCGGATAACAATAATAATACACAACAAAGATTCCAACTTTCAGCAGCAGCTTTTGATACTCCAAGCCGTCGCTTCAAAGGTTGGTCACTTGTAGTTTTTACATGGAAAGGGGATACCTTATTTGGGCAATACCCACAATTGTTGCCGAAAATTCTAGATGATGACGAAAACGTAACCATAGTCGGATTTAAGGACCCAAAGGGCGAGGGTGCTTTTCACTATAGAAAAAGCGAAATTTATATGGATACTATATTTAGACCGTACATCGTAACTTCTTTGGACAGCGCTTACGACCGATCAGTCTGTTTGCAAGGAGGCGCAGTTTTTGACAGCAAGAACCATCTCAGGGGGCTTCTCAAAGATTGCTATAAAAATTGTTTGTCTATAGGGAATGAGATCGAAGAACTAAATGATTATTTCAATTGGATTGAAGAGGTGCTGGGGAAGATAAAATGATTTGGGTTCGGCTCCTATTTTTATGTCACTGCCTACATATTGGTATGAATGCCATTGCTGTAATCACAACGTCGACTTTTTCCCCATAGGACACCCCGTGCCCCCCAATGAAGCGAGCATAGTCGTCTTGAATAAATAGCAGAAAGCACTTGCATTTGTTTACGTACTGATGCTTGAAATCTGTAGGTGATGCCCTTAAATTTGGCAACGGCTCCCTACATCGCTTTTGGTAGACAATTCGAAGTGATGAAAAAACTGGTGCAGCGATTCGTCCCGGGACGACCAGGTTGTCTAAACATGGGTTATAGGTCCAAGACGCAAATAATCAGACTCGATCTGCTCAAGTTGCTCGATACCTCTACGCCTTTTCCAGCGCTGTCGCGGTCTCCTCCACTAGATCTCGAAAAGCTTCAAGTGGACGACGCGAGCGATTTTGAGAAAGTCACGGTCGATTGTCAATAATCTGCCGTTAGCATTGATTGTCATAGCCGCAATAAGTGCCTCGATAGCTGCGCACTGGATTCCATTCTTAGTACATGATGAGCGTAGGTGCGCTGCTAAAACATGGTCCTCGTGATTGGCGAATATCGTCTTAAACCCCGAAATAGCCTCAGAGGCCCGTTGAAACTGGATATCGCCTCGGAAGCCAGTCAGGAACTCCTGTAAGACTATCCCTGGTATCACCAGAGGCCAGTCGTCTTCGATCATCTGCCGCATGGTGTCGACGATACGGTGGTTAGTATCCTTTGTGTGCTTCCTGAAAACCTCAGAAAGTATACATGTATCGAGGACGATCATCGCTTTTTGCGATCCTTCTTGTAGTCAAAGTCCTTACTAGGAGTCAGAGTCCCAAATGCATCAAGAGATTTTATTCGTTTGCGGCGAGCGATGTACTCGATGAGTGCCTCCGTCACTGTAGCCTTCTTGGTAGACTTGCCACCGATCGCTTGAGCTTGCTCCAGTAACTGATCATCAATGGCTAAATTGGTCGGCATACTTGAACTCCTACACAATATACAGCCATTTTCACACATTCACCTACACAAGGCCAAGCTTCGACCTTCTTGATTTTCTAGAGCTTCCTGGTGGCCCTTCGGAGACATCATCCTGAGATCTCTTGGTCGGTTTTTCGAGTCTAGGATAGATCATGGCATCTTACTGTCAGGCAGGTTCAAGATAAAACAATAAATACTTGCATATACATCTTTTATGTAAAAGACGCATTCTAAAAAATTCAATAAAATCAGATATATTTAAACTTGAATTTATCTAGCACGTCAGGTAAATTCAAGTTTAAGCCTGTGTCTAAGAAGAATCGATTCGGGAGTATGAGAACCATGCAGATTTTTTATGGTCGAGAGGCCAACATCAAGCAATTTAACAGCTTTTTTAGTGAAAAGGGTTCTGCTCTAGTCTTTGTCAAAGGTCGACGCCGCGTCGGCAAATCGACACTCATAAAAAACTTCTTTCTTGGTAAAGCTTGTGTCTTTTCCTTTACTGGATATGAAGAGGAAGCAGGGCGGACCACTCGAAGAAGGTTTGCAAAGGCATGGGATGAGTTTACGGGAGAGCGTAAGCTTGGGACCATAAGAGCGGTCGATCTTGATTGGGTGTTGATTTTCGAGCAGATTTATAACCATATCGAGCGTTCAAACTTAAAAACCACGATCATACTTGACGAGATCCAATGGCTCCATTCTAAAGGTAACGGTTTCATCGGACATATAAAGGAGTTTTGGGAGAGACTTAAAGATTATCGTGAAATCAAGATCGTCCTATCTGGGTCGTCGACCCGGTTTTTCAACGATCATATTATCGGCCAAAACGCGACTCTGCGTGGACTTGCTACACAATCTGCCATCCATGTACTCCCGTTTACGCCGGACGAAGTCCAGAGGTTTTATTTTCCAGAGTGGAGCATCCAGGAAGTCGCCTTGGTTTATATGATGACCGGTGGTGTGCCTTACTATTTGGAAAGAATACCCTATAAACGGGAAAAAAATTTTATCAGGGCGATCAATGAAGGCATTTTTTGCAGTAGTACTATCTTTCTTGAGGAAGCCGACAACATCATCAAAATCGAATTGCTACGTAAAACCGCTGCTGAAAGGATCAAGGATCTCTTGCGGCATTTGGGATTTCAGGGGAAGAGTGTCAGTGTATTGTCTAAAATCACGGGTGAAGATGAAGACTATGTTTACAAAACGCTGATGATGCTGAAAGAAGTGGGGATGATAAGAACACGCCTTTGTCCAGCAGGGGGTGGCAAAAAAAAGGACGAATTCATATATTTTTTAGGCGATCATTATCTTAATTTTTATTTTTCTACCCTCGAACCAAATAGCTTTAAAATCAAAAAAAACGTCGAGGGATTGATTTTTCGTGAGATCATCCATTCCCATGAAGGTTATTACATCCCAGGGTTTTCTGGCAGTGCATTTGAACTTTTGGCTTTTAACTTTTTAGAGCATGGGCAGGAAAGCCAAGATTATAGTAAATCGCTGTTGTTTAAAAAATTAAGAATTCACAATGTCAATTATACTGTCGAAACCTTGCTGGTTCATCAGGAGAGCCAAATAGATCTTTTAGTGACAAGTGATCAAGATCGCGAGGTCCGGGTGATCGAGGTCAAGTGGCTCAGCTCGCCTAAAAACTTGCAGGCACTCTACATCGACCAAGTCAAAGGTAAAGTCCTGCCAAAGAGACTGCAGGCAAAATATACAAGATCCGATTATCTCCTGATCTCTCCCGAGGTGCCTGAGCGGTATCGACTAATCGCAAAAGAG
>JBGSUI010000201.1:0-4827 GCA_041736175.1 Oligoflexales bacterium
CATTTGCAGCCTTAAGTGCTCCAAAACTTTCCAATGTAAATTCAGAATTCTTGCGCGCATAGGCTATTCCCCGCAAATTTAGCGGAAAGTATACCTAAAATTTTTTTGGATGTCACTTTAATTATGCGCAGCTATATAGCACGTCGCTGACGCAAAAGCGCCAGCGACCAGCTTATCGGCTATAGCCAAGGACATTAACACCTGGCATAGCGGAAAAGTGCGCGTCCCTGGTGACAACAGTGAGACCATGCTGCCTGGCAATCGCAGCAATCCAAATATCGTTGTCCGGTGCTGGCTTCCCCAGCGACTTCAGGCTTGATTTAAACCGCCCGTAAATCTCGGCGCTGGTTCTGTCGGTATTTATAATTGGGAATTGAGCAGCAAACCGTTCTACGTTTTGGATATTTTCTTGCTTGCGCTCTGAGTTATGCGCTCCATAAAACTGCTCACCAAGAACGACATCGCATGATCTTACGTCTCCTAGTCCGTCAATAAGTTTGATTGCATTCGGATTCTTGGCAAACAGTTCAATGACGATATTCGTATCCAGCAAGTACAACCCTCACCACCCTTCCGCGTCAATCGCCTCGCATCCTTCCTCTATGGCCGTTGCCATTTCCCATGCTGACTTTTTATCAATTAGGCCAGCAAACAGCTTCACTGCTTCTTTGCCCGTCATGCCTTGGAAGGCCACCCCAGCGCTGAGCGACTTGATAAAGATCGCCACTTGCCGCTGCTTGTCCTCCGGCAGCGCTTCGACATCCCGTATGATTTGCTCTGTCATAGCTAGCTTCATGGCACTACCCCCAATCCTAACTCTCCATACCATATCGGTTTTTCTATGAAAACCTTTAACTGATTTAATGCCGGATGATTTGACGCGAGTTTCAAGAGAGTTAAAGGGGCGTTGGATAGGTGATTTTGCGGCGGTGCAGCTGGCGACGGTCCGGGGCGCAGCGCCTGTTGGCACCCCGCGCCGCCACCGGTCATGGGACACGACTAGGGCGTAGCCCTGGTTGCGCGGATGTATAGCCCATCTTGATGATCCCAGAACCGATATCTAGTGCTTGAGTCGGCGCTGTCGTCCCTATCCCGTCTCTATCCGTCCCTATCCCGACATTCCTAAAGAGCTAACTCAAGGGGATCGCCGACAGCAGTTTTACGCATTGCCGGCTCGATATAGGGAAATTCCTTATCGATGCTATGCTTGATATGACGTGCCATCTGAATTCTAACAAGACCTTCAGTCGCTGGCGTCATACCGGTCGCCTTAAGGTCCTTACCCTCCCACTTCGCTACCGCCGAACGTTCAACCCCCAAGAAATCAGCGAAGACATTCTGAGTCATTTCCATGAAAAGACGGATAAATTTCACTTCGGCACCGGCAAAACGCGCTGGCTTTCTGATCAAGGCCTCAAAGACGAGGTCCTGCAGGCGATTGAAGTCGACGTCGAGAGTTTCCCCATAGGGTGTCTTTGCCAACGATGCGTTAACCAGGACAATAGGAAAACCTAGGCCGTTGAACACCATGGTCTTGCGTTTGGTCATGCCTTGTGCCCCCAATACCTAATGAGTTAAATCGATGGCTGTAATGATAAATAGCCCTGGACCACCTGGGGTAAGACTGAGGCGAAGTTCTCGTCTGTCGAGGGTTCGACCCCGCAGAGCATAGTTCCATGCCTTGTGCTCCGCCTTGAATTCGTCTTTTCGCGCTTCCCTATACCAATGCTCCAAAATGTACTGAATCTCGACCAGAGAAATACTGCGTTCTTCTAGCCGCTGTGCAGCATGAGCAACAAAGCGGTATGCACCGGTTCTTTTCGCCTCTCGGATAAGTTTGAGTAGCATAACATCCGGCATCTTCGCCGGACGGTTCGTAGCCATTGGAATGCAGTCTCCAAAATATGACTGGTTCACACTACACATCCATTATATCGGAATGTTATCTGAAAGTCTTTAGCTAAATATCGGATTCTGCGGCAAGTTTTCCTAGGGACTTTAAATATTTCTAGCAAAATTAGTATCTTAGACTCGAATTTCTTGGGGGACTACAGCTAGACTAGTTGCTGTTATCGTCATCATAAAAGCGTAGTTCGGTCGCCGCGGTCCCAGTGCTATTGACGACCAAATTGTTCGAACTGCAGCCTTATTGCCGTTGATTTGCTTATCGAGCGACTTGATCGCCTCTTCGTCGAGTAGCAGCTGTCCCTCAACCTCTGGGACTTTGCTCAGGGCCTTTGGTCTATATAGAGGGTGCGCAAATTTAAAAATATTGGCATTACTTAAGCCAATATTATATAATTTTTGGACTGATAGTTGCCAACTATTGACCGAGGAAAATCTTGCGCCTAACTAGAAAAATCGATTTATTATCAGCTCTTACCAAAAAATCCGTGATGATGCTAGGACCTCGACAAACGGGAAAAACCCACCTCATTCGCCAAACTTTTGGCAACGATGTTGCTGTTTTTAACCTCCTTAACAAAGAACTTTTTTTTCGACTCGCCAATGATTTGACTTTAATTCGAAAACAGGTCACTGCAGCAATGCCTAAAAGTGGCATTGTGGTGATCGACGAGGTTCAGCGTTTGCCGGAACTCCTCGACGAAGTCCACTTGATGATTGAAGAGTTAGGTTTAAAGTTTTTACTCACTGGATCTAGTGCTCGCAAGCTTAAAGAAAAAGGCATAAATCTCCTCGGTGGTCGCGCACGCCAATTGAGGCTGCATCCTCTGACCTTTGAAGAACTCGGTGACGAACTCTTTGATCTCAAAAAGTGCCTTAATCGCGGCCTTCTGCCCTCGATCTATCTGTCAGACAACCCACGTGCTGACCTTGCCGCCTACATTGGCGCCTATCTTGAAAATGAAATCGCTCGTGAAGCCTCAGTTAGAAATCTGCCCGCTTTCTCACGATTTCTCACAACTGCTGCGCTTTGCAATGGGCAAATCATAAACTACTCTTCAATTGCTAGCGATGCCCAAGTCAATCGAAAAATCGTTGCTGAATACTTTCAAATTCTTTGGGATACATTGATCGCTACAGAGCTACCAGCCTGGCAAAAATCAAAAACTCGAAAACCTCTAGAAACATCTAAGTTTTATTTTTTTGACACTGGGGTCGTACGAGCGATCTTAGATCTCCCCCCGACTAAGGAGAAGTCTAAAGACTTTGGCGACTTTTTTGAAAGTTTTATTTTTCATGAATTAAAGACCTATATTGATTACTGCAGGCCTGATCTAACCTTACACTTTTGGAGAACCACCGGCCATTATGAAGTTGACTTTATCCTAGGCGGGCAAACAGCTATCGAAGTCAAGGGCAAATCGGTCGTAAGCGATAAAGACCTTAACGGCCTACGAGCTCTTGAAGAAGAAAAAATCCTCAAAAGGTACCTACTCGTTTGCCTTGAAGAAAAGCCTCGCCTGGTAGATAAAAAGTTTTTGATTTTGCCCTACAAAAACTTTCTCCGCTCTTTGTGGAATCAGGAGTGGGTTGACACCATTGAAGATTTTTAGCTTGTGAGAAGACCAATTGGCATTGGTGGGGGCAGCGAGGTCTTGGGTATCGAGGTGAAGCCGGTGACTTCTCGCCCGATCCATGTTCACGTCAAAAAAGCAAGTGCAACAGCAAAGGTTCAGATCGAGAATGGTGTGCTGATACTTGAATCCCATGGGTTTAGTCCAAAAGCCCTGAAAATTATAAAAAAATTCTGTGAAGAAAACACGGAGACTATCACACAGGCATGGGAGAACTTTTTCGATGTCTAAAATCAAAGCTAAGGTAAAGAAGAATCTCGTTGATATCGAAGAAGGCGAACTAAATCTCGAGAATGCGAAAGTGAAACTTTCGATGTGGGTTGACGGCAAAATAATAGCCGCAGCCCGTGAACAGCAAATACAAGCTACAGGCTCGGAGAAAGGCTACCAAACTCTACTTAATCAAAAACTACGAGAAATTTTCTTACAGCCTGACCCCGAAATTGCGGAGATTAAACGGCGTCTGGCGCTTTTGGAAAAAGCTGTCGATGCTGCTAGATAATCCATGCCTTCTAGGATGAATTCTTCCGACTAAATCTTGTAGATGGTTTTAAAACACAAGGTACCTTCCCGACTGGCAATTTTTGAAGTAGCAATTTGGCGTGTACCGGTAACTCGGTCATATCCTGAAGGTATCAAATACCGGGCCTGGTGTTCGGAAAAAGGTAGAACTATTTTTGGTTTTGACAACCTCAAAGATACTGGTGCTTTTGACCTCACCCAAAAGGCTACCTGTATTGCTGGGGAGAATTTCTTTGGGTAACTCGACCAGCGATGGCTACCCTTTGCTGTTGATCTTTTTTTTGGGTGAGAACAGAAAGTGACACTTGTCACGAGAATACGGGGTATGACTGGCCCGAGATCGAGGTCGAGTCAATAGAAATTAAAAACACAAAGGTTTCTACTCCAGAGGAAACCCGTGCTTTTGTTGAAGCATTGGCAAATCAACGGAGCAAGGACAAACACAATACCGATACCGCGCTTTCAGCTTTGATGATTGGTGGACTGGTACTGGCTATAGTTGGAGGCGGCCAATCATCTGAAGTCGGTCTCGGGGTAGCTGGGGGTTCGGTAGTTGTCGGCGCTGGACATGATGTCAGTGATTCCTATCGTGACGTCCAATATGGTGCGGACCATATGCTCGGAAAGCAAATGCACTTGCCTCCTGGGTCATTTTTACGCCGCAGTGCCCTATTGGAGATGAACAAAGGAGTCTCGGTGTTGGGGGACAATGCTGAGATTTGTTTTAGGCAGCCGAAGGGCGAATGTCTCGAGGTACAGCTCGTGT
>JBGSUI010000109.1:0-55260 GCA_041736175.1 Oligoflexales bacterium
GTATTTGGAAGCCTTTCGAAGGCGTAATTCAGAAACAAACTCGAGAAAAAAGCCAGCGGAGGATCGAAGGACGCAAAATATCGATAAAGCTTCGTAAGTTACGTCAAAAATGCGGTTATTTTTGTGGAAACTTCTGATAAATGTTACTATTGTGGCATCTGTTCTAGTTAACCTAAATCGTTTAATGACTGAGGAGACCCCATGGGCACTTCAAAAAGCGGTCCATCCTACAATATGATCGTGGTCGGGGGTGGATCAGCAGGACTTGTGACAGCTTATATCGCCGCCTTTTTAAAGGCCAAGGTCGCCCTCGTCGAACAGCATAAGATGGGAGGCGACTGCCTTAATACCGGCTGTGTTCCTTCTAAAGCACTGATCAAAACCGCAAAGCTGGTTCACCAGATTCGCCATCACCAAAATTATGGCCTAAAGGCTGCAAGCTGCGAGGTGGATTTTGCCACTGTCATGGACCGGGTTCATAAGGTGATCGAGGAGATCGCCCCCCATGACAGCATCGAGCGCTACCAGGGGCTGGGGGTGGAATGCATCACAGGGCGCGCCGAGATTTTAGATCCCCATCACATCCGCGTAGGTGATCGGGTGCTCGCCACCAAAAGCCTCGTTTTGGCTCTGGGAGCTTCACCTTTGATCCCCGCACTTGGGGGCCTTGATAAAGTGGCATACCTTACCTCAGAAAATCTTTGGACACTGCGGGAGCTACCCAAAAGACTTCTCGTCCTTGGAGGAGGCCCCATTGGCTGCGAGTTGGCCCAAGCGTTCCAACGTTTAGGATCCAAAGTGACCCTTGTGGAGAGGGGTCCGCGGATTTTACCCCGGGAAGATCCCGATGTGTCCCAATGGGTCTATGAGCGCATGCTCAAGGAAGGGGTGCATTTTATGCTAAACACTGAGGCCCAAGAGGTGTTGGGCGACTTGACCTTGCGAGTGGTAGAGAGTACTAAACAAAAAGAACAAAACTCAAAACTGATTCCCTTTGACAAAATTTTGATCGCTGTAGGCCGCAAAGCCAGATCTGAGGGAGTCAACTGGAAGGAGTTAGGCGCTGAACTCAACCCCAATGGTGCCCTCAAAGTAGACTCCTATCTTCGGGCCAACGGCAAATCCCTCTATGCCTGTGGCGATCTTATCGGCCCCTACCAACTCACCCATGCTGCGGCCCATCAAGCATGGTACTGTGCGGTCAACGGACTTATGAGTCCTTTTAAAAAATTTGCCGTCGACTACCGCGTGCTCCCCTGGGTCACCTTTACCGATCCCGAGGTCGCTAGGGTCGGACTCAGTGAAGAGGAGGCCAAGGCCCAGGGTATCCCCCATGTGGTCACCCGCTTTGGACTGGATGACCTGGACCGAGCGATTGCTGATTCCGAAAATTACGGCCAGGTAAAAATCATCACGGCAAAAGGAAAGGACCGGATTTTAGGTGCCAGTATTGTAGGATCCGGAGCTGGGGAGATGTTGCCGGAGTTGACCCTAGCCCTAAGGTGGAACCTTGGGCTTAAGTCCATCTTGCGTACCATCCACCCCTATCCCACCTGGACCGAGGCCAACAAGTTTGGGGCGAGTGCCTGGACCAAACAACATGGTTCTCCCTATTTGGGACCTGCACTTAAAGTCTTGGCAGCGTTTCATCGCTGGCGACGACAATAAAATTATTATTTTCTTCGGATCTATAGATTGGGGCCTGGGATTTCGCCTATGGGATTTGACTCCGCAGCTGGCAAAAATCCCACAGGAGCGGGATAAGCTTGTATTTAATAGCTCTAAATAGGACTTTTATCTCCATTTTTCGAACATAAAAAATCTTTTTAAGATACTTATAGAGATTGAACTTCTCTGGCTATTTGCTATAATCTTCTCTAAGAGAGCCATTGATAGGCTCTTTGGCCCAAAAAAGTCTTAAATGAGCACCTTATGACAAATATTTATTCGCCTCAGGAGCTGGAAATCCTTCTGGGCGATAGCATCAAGGCCCTTCGGATCCAAAGAAATTTGGATCGTCAGACCCTCTGCGATCGCGCCGGTATTAGTTTAAATGCCCTGCGTCATTTGGAAAATGGTCAAGGTGCGACGATCAAAACTATGGTTCGGGTTGTTCAGGCCTTAGATAAACAGGATTGGTTGTTGGGAATCGCTCCTATTGTCAGCATAAACCCGCTCCATATGGTTCGAGAAAAACAGCCGAGGCAACGAGCTCAAAGGCGGATGAAAAAAGATGAAAAAAAATAACCAGCCCTATAAAAAAGTTGCTCTTATTAAAGTCTATATTTGGGGGGAATTCGTGGGCGCCGTTGCACTCGATCCCAAACTGGGCTTCTATGTTTTTGCTTATGATAGAAAATTTGGCAACAGCGGCATCGAATTATCTCCCATACACATGCCTATCACGAATAACGAACGACCGTATATCTTCACCGATTTGCCTGAAATCACTTACAAAGGCTTGCCGGCAATGCTGGCTGATGCTCTGCCCGATGATTTCGGAAATGCTCTTGTCGATCGGTATATGGCTGAAAAAGGAATTCCAAAGTCCGGCATTACAGCTCTTGACCGCTTGGCCTATATGGGCAAGCGATCCATGGGGGCTTTGGAATTTAAACCAATACGTGGACCTCGCGGAAAAAAACCGACAGCTCTGGAATTGAACAAATTGGTGGTTGAGGCACGAAAGGCTGTGGAGGGATCGCTGGATGACGATGATCAGGCCTTCGCTACCTTGCACAGCATCATTGATGTCGGAACCTCGGCAGGAGGGGCGCGAGCCAAAGCCGTCATCGCCTGGAATGCCCAAACCAATGAAATCCGTTCCGGTCAACTCGATGCTCCCGAAGGATTTGAACAATGGCTTTTGAAATTTGATGGAATGGGCAAAGACCATGAACTAGGCCCTTCCCAGGACTATGGCCGGATCGAATATGTTTACTACCAACTGGCTCGGGAAGCAGGAATCAAAATGTCCGAAAGTCGCCTGCTCACCGAAAACGGCCGATCCCATTTCATGACCAAACGTTTTGATCGGGGCGAAAACAACAGCAAACATCACATGCAAACACTCTGCGCAATGAACCATGTCGATTACAAAAAAAAAGCCACCAACAGCTATGAACAGCTGTTCATGACGATACGACAGCTCAATTTGGGCCACGAAGCGGAAGTTGAAACCTTTCGTCGCATGGTGTTTAATGTCATGGGCCGAAACTGCGACGATCACAGCAAAAACTTTTCCTTTCTATTGCGCAAAGGGGGAGCCTGGGAGCTGGCACCCGCCTATGACATCACCTTCGCTCACAATCCTGACGGGGAATGGACTTGCCAACACCTTATGTCTATCAATAGCAGGTATCGAAATATTTCCAAAAACGATTTACAGACCATTGCCGACCGCTTCGGAATTGGCGAGGCACCCTCCATTATCTTATCGGTTAGAGCCGCCATCAAAAAATGGCCAGCATTGGCAAAAAAGGTCGGCGTCAATGCCAAAGAAATTGAACGAATCAGCAAAGCTCAACTCCTCCTGGAATAACAATTCTAAAGCATGATCATCCCCCGCTCTCAATCTCCGATAGCTTCCACAAATTTCTTGTCGTACCTTTGAACCAAAGGGGGGTCTTCACTGGTGTCACTCTTAAAACTACAAAAAATGCCGGATAGCGAAGTGCAGGCTGCGCTGGACGCCTATGTCAACCAAATAACACAATTCAGCAGTCCTCTCGCAATTTACCTCTTTGGGTCCCTAGCGAGGGACGAAGCCAGCGTAGAGTCAGATATCGATCTCCTCATCATATACCTTGATCAAGTTACGGCCAAAGCAGCTCAGCGAGAGGTGCTGTGCCAACGAGCGCCTTATCGACTTGCTGCGGATTTAGTCTTTATTGATCTCGAAACGTGGGAAGGAACAAGGCACTATAGTGCTCTCGTCAGCGTGGTAAAAGACGAAGGCAAGCTCGTCTATGCTTCGGGAGACTGGCAAGTAGAAAGGAACTCTGAAAAATGACCCCTCCTAAAGATAGACTTTACAAAAAGGAGTACGCTTACGAGCTTTTGAGGATTGCCGAAAGCGATTTGGCTGCCTGCCAGGCCCTCTTGCAAACTCGTGCAGGCTGAGGCGAAAACTCTGCCTATTTTGCCGAGCAGGTCGTCGAAAAATGCCTCAATGCCGTTCTCTGCTACAAGTCCATCGCTTTTCCTACTATCCATGATATTCGACAACTTTTGGATTACCTACCAGCCGATTTGATTCCTCCCCATAGCCAAAATCTAAACCAACTGAGCATTTATGGTACGGTTCGTAGGTACGAAGAGGGGCCATGGCTTTCCGCAATAAGTTGGACGTGGTATCCACTAACCAGAGTGGTACGATCTTTGCTTATAATTTTCCTGACGATTATTAGTTATGTTGTCGACCAACTCCTGGAGAAATTTGCAATGAATCTAATTAAACACACAAAATTATTAAGCTATTTGCTGCCATTGATCGCCGTTGGATGTATCAAACCACCGATTCCGCACAGCTCTCAGAGTTCCATAATAGATCAGTGTATACAATACGTTACAAGCAGCCGGAAGCCGGTTCAGAATGAATCCGTTGAACTGCCGCTATTTGATAATCTTGATGCCAACTGCAGGAGCGAAATCTTCGCCCGTCTACCTTTTAGTCAGCTAATAACAATTTTTAAACCGTCGGATCCGGCCCTAAAAAAAGCCGTAAAAGACCGTGTCGAGGGCTACTGGCCCCAATGGTTTTTGAATGAGATTTCCCTAGAGAATCCTCATAATTTCAGCGAACAGTTAGTTCTCCATTACCTAGCATTTCTCAAAATACCCTATTTGCTTAATTCTGATAAAAGAGATTTGGTGATGAATCCAAACTTAATGGTCTCCCTATGGGACCATCAAATGTTTATGAACCCAGTGGGAGATCACACTGTGGCTTATTTAAATAAAATGGATCAAAGTCTCTACATATATGACACACAAAGTAAAAAAGTCCTTGGAAGCAAAAAAATCCCTAATAACGGATCCTATTTCGATCCATTGTTTCCGGGCTTTTTTCAGGGAACCATTGAGAAACTATCGTCAAACAGTTTTGTATTAAGACTGATGACAAATAAAGCTACAAGACAGCTTCCAAATGACACTGACGATATTACACTTTGGGAGTGGGACACTACAGGTAAATTAGAAAACACCAATCGATTTGAAATCGAACTCCGAAAGTCCACCTATGATTTTGCCCGCAGATTAAGCGTCCTAAGGATATCAGACAGTTCTTTTGTGAGCTTATCATTTGACAATCCCAAACTAGAGGTGACTCTCTGGAATAGCGAACGCAAAAAGCATCTTGAAAAACACCTTGTCAATAATTCCATACCCGGAACTTCGAGAACAAAATCGGCGGTCATGACACTCCTCGCCGACCTCAAAAAAATCGGCATCGAGGTCAACAGCGATGCCCCTTTTCTTCCTCCCTACGGAATTGGGCGTCCTCTAGATAAAAAAGTAAAAATCGTTATGAGTGAAAAATCAGTGTATTTTGCATCAAATGATGAGGACCCCTTTAATCAAATGGACGCTTTAACCCTTAGTAAGGCACCAAATTTCAATGTCATTCTCAGTACCAAAAACGGCGATATCTTCTACCGGGAATCTGATAAGGTCTTGTACGTAAATATTTGGGAGATGGTTAAAAAAGTCGTCAGTCTTAACGCAAATCAATCTAAATGTCTCCCAGCTAGGACTATTAACTGATTTCATTCCCCAATAAGTCTCAATATCTCAAAATCTTATCAGCGCGCCCTCCATCACCCTAAAGCATTGGAGTTTATCTGTCGATAAAGCTATAGGAGCTAAAGGGAGGAAATATGCGCCATTTATTTAACAAATTTTTGACTCATTCAATCTGGATTGTTCCCTTATTGGGGACGACGACGTTGTTAGCGCTCTCCTCAAGCTGCGCACTCCAAAAACCCAGGAACCTGGAAAACCACAAATCGAGCCCCTTCGCCGGCAGCGACGAAGGCGACTTACCTAAAAGTCCGATCATGCCCCTCACAGCCCTTGACCAAAAAAACCGCTCCCTTACTTTGGAAAGATCCTCCCGGGTGATTTTTACGGTGAGGTGGAATGGGGGCCGCCTTCCTCAAACGGAAAACCCCACTTTAAAATTCTACCGTAAGGGAGAAACCACACCTTTTTTGACAACAACCTGGGCTGATCTGGAGTGCACCACGGGATCGCTGCTCCCAAAATCTGCCGATATGGATTCCGTGACCGTTTGCTCCAAAATATTAGGGCCACTCGCCGACATCGTCAAGATCGAAGCCTTGTCGGAAAAAGAAGGCATCGTGCGGACCGCTTCGGGTCTCGCTCCAGTCGCAATCAATAACGATGACGCTGAGCTACTCGCTCTTTTTTATTAACCGGGGAGAAAACACTAAATCATGCAGAGAAGAACCCATAAATTAAACTTAAAGGCCATCTCACTCGCAGGTTTACTCCCTGCAAGTTTGGTTTTTTCATGCAACCAATCATCCTTTCAAGGCAGCACTGGCTCCAAGAGGACCGCCGTCAACAAAGAGGAAAAAACCGGTCCTAGTGACGAAGAAAAAAGCGAGAAGAAAACCTCAACGGCCAAAAAATCCGCCCAAGACACCGCGACCCAGGGATCGCCAGGGCCAACCGATATCGACCTCGGGTCCGTCAGCAAAACCTACAATAAAGACGACGCCGATGCGCCCATAAGAGTCTTTGAGCCCACGACCCAGGCATCCACCAACGTCCAAGAGCTACAGCCCCAAGCGGACAAATTTGCCTGGACAGTGACTCAGACGGGGACTGTGACACTCCATAAGATTGCCAATAAAACAGTCACCTCCCAAAAGAAATGGTTAGGAGCCACCCCCACCAATGGCGGAGGTGCCCGCACCTACGTGATCGAAGGGGGGGGATTGGTGATAGGACGAACTGGTGGTGAGATGTTTTTTATCGATCCTGCCATGGCTGAGGGGACTAATCTTAGAACCTTAGGCGAACCCTATTTTGTATCTCTTGCCACTTCAAAAGCCCTTCTCGATGCTGGAAAACCGATTGCAACCGGAGAGCGGGTCTGTGTCGTTTCCTACCGCCGGGACGAGAAAAGGTATCTTGGATTGGGCTGGGGTGCTGGCAACTTTGCCGAAGTTCCGCAACAAGATACATCACCTTTTGCACCCCAGTGGCAAGATCTCAAGTACAAAGGGTCTGCCGGTCCTGGACTGTGGGGATACTCTTGCTTTATTGACCAAACAAAACTCATCTACTACGGACGCTATGTGGGAGACTCTAATATACAGGCCTTTGACATCAAAAATGCAGTGGCCGCGACGCCAAACCTGGTGGCGACCAATGGCCTCTTCACTTCAAATAACCTTTCTGATTTGACCATCGGACCCAAAAACTCGCTCATTGGTTCCTACGCGATCAGTGGCGACCAAAAGGGCAACGTCTATAATGGCAATATGACATACACGATGAGCCACGATCCTGTAAACAGGCTGGTTTGGCAGACTTCGAGCAACGCCCGAAGCATCACGGTGCTACCTGCTGATTGTCTCTCGACCCAGGCAGTCTGCTCTGGTCAGCAAACGTTTCCCCTCACGGGCAACATCGGTCCCATCAGTGCCTTGGGTGACGGTACTTTGGTAGGAGTCACGCGGTATGCGCCAGTCTCCTTCCTCTATCTCCTAGAGCTTGTGGACCCGAAAGATCTTTCAAAAGGCCTTAGTCCACCTATTTCCTTGGCACAACTCGACGGCGACCCTTATATGTACACCGATTATACGGGTGCGACCCTTTACCTCACCCTGTCTGAGCAGACAATCTCCCTTACGAAAGGAGGCTATAAACCAGAGCTGCCGCTAAAATCCATAGGGTTTACTTGGGCAACCAAAGATGGAAACCCAGCTCCATGGCTTGATATTAGTCTAGGGGCTCGTTGCTACCTAAGCACTGATCCTAAAGACAAACCGGATTACGAGATTGTCCCTGGACCCATCGCTCCGGCCACTCAACAGACTCTTTTCGCGACAGCAACCTGCGGAGCTGGTGCAAAAAACATCGATACAATCGATATCCGTCTGCTCCAGCTGAAGGGCGCCACTAGCCTGATGAATGTGCGCAAAATCCAAATCACTGGCTATCAATAACCTGTCAGTTTTCAGGATTTGCTAATTGGTAGGCCAAAACCCCAGCTCCTTTAAGAGCCGAATGGGGATCTTTGATCACGCGAATGGGCATCTTTTCGAGAAGCGGTCTAAACCGGCCTTTTTGGACAAATCGATTTACGAAATCACCCCTACGAATCCATGGGAGGATATGGTGGACGATAGAGCCTCCCAGGTAAACACCGCCTAACGACATGGCTTTAAGGGCTAGATTCCCAGCCTCAGCTCCGTAGAGCCCTACAAACCACTCCACCACTTTTGTGGCATAGGCTACCCCCTGATGAGCCTTCTGGGTGAGGGCTGGACCAATGGCTGGACCCAGGCTAAAGAGTTCGTCTG
Organism: Oligoflexales bacterium; assembly: GCA_041736175.1. Lineage (GTDB taxonomy): Bacteria > Bdellovibrionota_B > Oligoflexia > Oligoflexales > CAIYRB01 > JBGSUI01. The sequence goes on from JBGSUI010000109.1 coordinate 8,559, forward strand.
CGTCTGCCTGGGTCACTTTGATCCTCTGGGTTTGGTAGAGAAAAGCAAAAATATCTCTAAATCCATCGATTCCTGAAACAACTCTTTCCCAGCTCACATGCTCATAGCGTTGCAGCATAAACCGCAATAAGTCTAATTCGTCGAGGTTTCCAGGCGCAAAACTAGTATGCCCCCCTTCTGAGGGGCTCGGTCGGTGCTGGGTGCCATCCCAAAAGAGGATCGCTTCTCCCAGCCCAGTCCCGGCAGCGACCATCGCCCGGTTACCCGCTTGGATGACACCCTGTTGGATGATTTCAAAATCATCGTCGCCCATCGCGCTGATGCCCCAGCCATGGGCTTCAAGATCGTTGATCAGTATAGCGGAAATCCCTAGCCTGGACTCTATTTCATCCGCATCGAGGGTTAAACCAACATTGGTTAAGTGCACTTGACGCCCGGTTACAGGGCCTGCAACCCCAATCACCGCCATTTGGGGCTTGCGACCCCGCAGATACTGCTCTAGGAGCGCGCTAAAGGATTCGATCCCCTCGGTCGGAAAACGCTGGACGTCTTCCAAATTGACCTGGTAGCGGCCCAGGGCAGTGGTTTCAACCTCAGGTGTAGCCCCGACCATACGGGCCAGGGCGAGCTCGAGTTTCGTGCCTCCAATATCCGCTACAAGATACACACGATCTCCTCTCTTAGGCACGACCTACACAATAGTATTTCAAATCTAAGGCTTCAACCGCTCCCCGAGAGTATTGATTCCGGAAATCAAAGATCACTGCTCCGGGCAGCATCGAGGAACGCACCTTTTCCCAGTTGGGCCTTTTATACTCACTCCACTCGGTGATCAAGGCCATTCCGTGGGCTCCCTTAAGGGCATCGTAGGCGGTCGGCGCAAAACTGAGACCCTTAAGTTGCCCAACCTCTTGGATAAAATTAGCCTGGGCCTCTGGATCATGGGCCACCACTTTGGCACCTGCTTTAAGGAGTTCTTGGACGATTGTAATGGCAGGTGTTTCGCGCACATCGTCCGTTCCAGGTTTAAAGGCCAGACCCCAAAGGGCGATCACTTTGCCTTGGAGGGTATCAAAATGGGAGCGGATTTTTTCTGCTACAAAGCGCTTTTGATCTTCGTTGGCTTCGGTGACCGCCGTCAAAACTTTAAGTTTAACGCCATATTTCTGTCCAGTTTTAAGGAGCGCGGAGACGTCCTTGGGAAAGCAGGACCCCCCGTAGCCAGGTCCAGCGTAGAGAAACTTTTTGCCAATCCGTGGATCAGCTCCAATTCCCATGCGAACCGAATCGATATTGCCACCCACTTTTTCACAAAGGCGTGCCAATTCGTTCATAAAGCTGATGCGGGTGGCCAGCATTGCATTAGCGCCGTATTTGGTGAGTTCCGACGAACGCCGATCCATGACATAGAGCTTTCCTGGGTCATCGATAATAAAGTTGTGATACATTGCTGCGAAGGTTTTTTGATCAGCCTCCGAGGTCACTCCCACAATAACTCGGTCGGGCTTCATAAAGTCATCGATTGCCTTGCCTTCTTTCAGAAACTCTGGGTTGGAGGCCACGGACACCCTATGGGTGGACTTGCGTTCTGCAAGTTGCTCCTTAATCACCTTTTCCACCTGATCACAGGTCCCGACAGGCACCGTAGACTTGACGATCGCCAAAAGGTCTTGTTGGCAAAAGCGTCCGATATCCTTTGCAACTTCAAGGACATACTTTAAGTCAGCGGAGCCATCTTCGCCAGGAGGGGTCCCGACTGCTATAAACACGGCTGAAATATCGGATTGGGAAAGAGAAGACTTTAAATCTGTGGTAAACGTCAAACGCTCATGTTGGGTGTTGCGTTTGAGCAGGGTCTCAAGCCCTGGTTCGTAGATTGGAGGTTCGCCTAGGTTTAGCTTATCGATTTTAGCTTGGAGCTTGTCGACGCAGATCACAGTATGCCCAACTTCTGCAAAACAAACCCCGGTCACAAGCCCGACATACCCGGTCCCAACCACAACTATTTTCAAACCGAACCCTCCTTATTGGATCTTACCCGATTTTCTTGCCATCCTGCCGACTGGCCTAACTCTACACCAAAATACCTTCCTTTAAAAAGATTTCTCAAAGCTAATTCCTTGGAACCACCCTAGCCCTTGTCGCCCTTTCGATGGTATACTTTTGGACAAGGAATTGTCTTTTCTTTTCCGGATATTATAAAAACACTGAGGGGATATGTCAGACGACAAAACCATCATTGCTGAGTCGCCCAGTTTTACCCAGACTCTGCTGCCCAAGCGCAAAAACGCCTGCTTGGTTCAATATAGTGGTTCAAAACTTGGGAAAAGATACCTCCTCTCCGAGCAGCAAAATGTCGTGGGTCGATCTCCTACCGTGCAAATCATCATCAACGAGGCCAGCGTCTCGAGACAGCATGCGCGTTTTGTATTGATCCCCGAAGGAGTTGGTGTCGAAGATATGGGTAGCTCCAACGGTACGTTTGTCAACGATGTAAGAACCCAAGGGGCGATCACCCTAAAGGATGGGGACATTGTTCGACTGGGAACTGTATTGCTCAAGTTTTTTGCCCATGACAATGTCGAGTCCGTCATGCACGACAAAATCTATCGTATGGCTACGATCGATGCTGGAACCCAGATTTTTAATAAGCAGTACCTCTTAGATACCTTGGAAGCTGAGTTTAAGTTCAGCAGAACTTATAACCGGGAGCTTTCCATCCTGTACTATGATCTGGACCATTTTAAACCCGTTAATGATTCCTATGGGCATAATGCTGGCGATTTTGTCCTTAAAGAAAGTGCCACCCTGGTCAAAGCAACTGTCCGCAAAGACGATACCCTTGGCCGTTTTGGAGGCGAAGAATTTGTCATTATCCTCCCCAATACAGACAGTAGAATCGCAGCAGATTTAGCTGAACGCATCAGATCTAAACACGAGGCCCATGAATTCCTGATAGAGCTAGAGGATCAAGGCCAAAAGCGCAAAATCAAACATAGACAGACAATATCTATGGGCGTCGCCCAACTCAAACCCAATATAGCTACGCCTCAGGAGTTTCTGGAAATTGCCGACAAGAAACTGTACAACAGTAAGCAATCGGGCCGCAATAAAATCACAGTTTAAAGCTTTAGGCTCCGAAAAAAAGGATGAAGTGATTATGATTCCTTACCTCCCAAAAAGCACCCTAAGACAAATCCTTCTCACTGTTATTTGCTTTGCGGCTACAAGCTGCATCTATTCCGTCGAAGACGATATTAAAGTCACCCCTGCACCCTCGGAAGATTTGGACTTTGCCAAGGCCCTTTCAAATTCGACCCAATCACGGACGGTATTTAAGGAATTTGAGACTCGGTACCAAGTCACGGCGACCTATTTATCTCCAGAATTTCGCGCTGCTTTTGCTAAAAGGATCGAAAAAGTTTATAAAAAATCTGACTTAAACCTCTCTGAAGCTGCAGAGAAAGCCGGTTTTTTTGTATCGATTCATTCCCCCGAAGACGACCGCGTCGACCTCACAAACCCACACCACTGGACCGTGGGTGTCGAAGATCCGACAAATTCCAAAGCATTATTTAAGCCCATCCTGATCAAAAGACTTAATGATAAGGAAAGGTGGCGAGCCTACTTTGAAAGTGTAACGGACTGGACGGTAGAATACCTCGTGATCTTTGATATTCCGAGCACTAACGTCAACACATCCAAGCTATTAAACAAAAAAAACATCGTCCTTACCTTTGCAAACGCTGATGCCCAAGTATCTCTCATGTGGTAGACATTATTAGTCTTGCAACATATAAAAACGATTAACAGTTTATACAAACCTACGTCTTCATAATAAACATTATTTCGCATCAAATTTGACACCCCCCTTATAGCTCCTGATAAGATCTAAAGACAGGAAAAAAAATGCACGATCGTCGCCGATCCCCTCACTGCGGGAGACTAGGGAATGTCGTACTTTAGGCAGCTGGACATTTTGGTCGAGTTGATCGATCTATGTCAGGACATCATCGCTGATTTAAGACAAAAGCTATGCTTTTATAGAGCTAGTGTTTACAAAAACGAAAACCATAATCAGATCCGAGCATCGATAGAGGATCTGGCTATGGTCCTTAAAATTCTTGGTGATAAGGATTTAATGGGGTTCTGGGCAACTTTCCACTCTAATTTTCAGGACCCACCTCCCGACGGGGTGCAACACCTCCCACCTGGCGAATCCCATTTTTCGTTCCAACTAGGAATCTTTCTCTGCGGTATCGACCAAGCCCTCAATGACTACTACCACCAAATCACGGCTAAGACTGACCAAGGTACAGAATGGCTTGAAATGCTGGACATGATTCGGTTTAACCGGCAGTCTCTGTTAGCTCTTTGTAAAAACAACAGTAAGCAATACCAAATTTTTCAGAGCCTTTGATCTGAAGGACCCCCACTCTTGCTTCTCTACTTATACCTTTTGCCATTTTACCTTGCCTCGTCAGTGATCCCCCTTTTGTCTGGAATTGGGTCTAACCTAGAATATGAATATGCCTTGGCCTTTTCATGGCTCTTTGTTTTGTCCATGCCAGTCGCTGGGCTTTTAGCACCCGTGAGGACTTTTCCACAAGATGATGGAACCTGGGACCTTAGCGCCTCACGGGAGTTTTTGTGGGTCTTTATGTTCAGCCCCCTGATACCCATGATTCCCGGGGCGCTTATGTTTTGGTCTAAAGCATGCCTTTGCTCCCCAAGCGGCTACCTATTGTGGATGATCACCCTTGGATACCCTGCTTGGATCGTCGGCCATGCCGTATTTTACGGTATCATAAGGGGCAGATCGGCGGCGTTCAAAAAGCGACATTTAGGGCTTATCACCATCGGCTGCTATCTTGGAATCATCGGAGTCTCGTTAGGAATTTTGTGGATTTTCCCCCAAAAGAGAATAAATAATATATTATTTGGTTTTATCCATGGCCCTATCTATGATCACTGGATCCCCTTGGATCTGGGGATCATTCTCGTGCGAGTATCCTATGTCTTTGCTGGCGCCTTCTTTCTCTTTTGTTTTTGGTGGCGTAAACAATGGACGTTGGCTTTTTCAATCGTTGTCTGTCTTTTGAGCTGGATCTCGACGAGAATCCTCTCCCATGGCTACCCAAGCACACATAACTCTATGGCAACTCTCACCGATCATCTCGAGACCGCCCTGCCAGGCAATGGGTTTACACTCCATTACCGCAGCCAGCCGCAATCATCCAGCACCGATGAACCTGAACGTCAACACTCCCGCAACATCAAAATCCTATTTCGAGATGCCCAATTCCATGTCAACGAACTCAGCAAAATTTTGCGAACGACCGGCGAGTTACCCCACGTACATATTTTTGTCTATCCTTCGGAAGAAGACAAAAAGCTGTGGTTTGGCGGCGGCTCTACGGATGTCACCGATGTGGTCACTCCCTCGATTCATATCGTCCTAGAAGACTTTCCTCACCCAACCCTGCGTCATGAACTGGTTCATGCCCTGGCCTCAGGTTATGGCTTTTATGGGCTTGGGTTTCACCCAAATATAGCCTTTACAGAGGGCTTGGCCATCGCCCTTGCCCCTTCCCCTGGAGATATCAGCCTCGATGATGGTGCTGCATCGATTTTAGAGTCGGGGCGGCTGAAAGATGTCTCCAATCTTTTTTCGGTGTTTTTTTGGAAAGAGTCAGGGTCACGAGCTTATAGCGTTGCAGGTTCATTTATTCGATTTTTAATCGATCGCTATAGTTTTAGTGCAGTACAGGCCCTTTATAGCGGCGCATCTTTTGAAAAGGCAACCAACAAACCCCAGGATGCTCTTGTTAAAGAATGGAAAGACAAAATATTTTCGAGATATGACAAGGCCACTACAGGTCTTTACACAGAAGCCTTGTACCGGCAGGGTAGTCTTTTTCAAGACCGGTGCCCCCATAGCAAAAAAGATCTCGAAAAACCCCGGTCTAAAGGATTTTTCGCCAGAATCCGCCAACCACCGGGTTTTGATCCAGATCGGGACTACCTACCTTGGCTATTAACTCTAGATCCCAAAGCTATCGACGTGCGCAGCAGGATTTGGCGACAAGAAATCAAGACCCTCACCCAAGAGAGATTCATAAAGTATGGGCGGTTAGAGACTTGGGTTGAAACACTCAAAAAGGCTCGGCTCGATCCACCTGAGACGCTTGAGGATATCGAACTCGCGATTCAGGAAAGTGACCTCCATCGATTTTTAGATCGTCCCCTCCAAAGTCTAGAGATCCTCAAAAAATTAGATGATTTTGCTAAAACCAAAAATATTGGTGATGGACTCAGCCGTTTCCTCAAGGTCAGGCTCCGGATAGAGGAGATGACAGGGCCCCTGGCACCCCAGTGGCGATTTTATTTTGCAGGATACACAAAAGGGATTCCCGATAAACAGCCTGTGGTTCAAGGACCATGGCTTATTGTTTATCTAAAACTTCGCCGGGGTCCAGAGATCCCCTTTTCCAAAGACCAGCTCATAAGCCTCGTCCTCCAGCCCATCCCTACAGATCCAACCTTACCCCAGCATTTTATCCGGGAGTATTACCGGATGCTAGGCAACCGCCTTATGGATCTTGAGGAATACCAAACGGCAGCCCTTGCCTTTACAAAGGCAAGCCAAGAATCCAGATCCCTGCACCAGGAACATCTCCTCGAACAGGCCCGCCGCGCCACCTACCACGCCACCCTTAAAGCTGATCCAAATAGTTTATAAACTGCTCCTTGTCGGCCTGGTGTCCATCCTTACAGACGATGCCGAGAAGCAATTATTGATCGTAACCGTCGTTGATGAGACCAAAACATGAATACAAAAAAACAATCACTTTTAACCAGATTGGGTTTCCGATCAAACTGATCAATTGCCCACATATCTTAGTCGAAGGCGAGCTTGTCCCCGACGTGAACTATGAGCAACTCGAAGAGTTGATGTTTATCCGTTTACATTTTTGCGGGAATTTATTTTTGTAACATTGATCGATTTTGCCAATGATCATTTTCTGGACATAAGCCATAAGCGCAAGATTGATTATTATAGGAATTGGTATCTACCAGCCACTGCTTCCCAAAAAAATGGGGATTGATTTACCTATAGGCAATTGTCACGTGTATCATGCTTAGATACCGCACTTTTCGTTCTTTTGACTTTCGGCAACGTAGGCGTCAAGCATTGTCCAAATATTGAACATAGCAATTCCTTGGTCCGATCCATTTTTTTTCACCACCACGATATCTCCAGTTTTTTGAAGAAAATGCTCAGCTACGATGCTACTTTCGCCGATGTATATCGAGCCATTCTCGCCATTCTGAGGTACGATGAAAGGTAGTTTTTTAGAATAATTTTTGGATACCAGGGAGATCTCGATATCCCGGCTTTCGCGTAGTCCAAGCACAAGTCTCGTATCTCGATCGATCATCGGACCAAGACCCCAGGTTCGGGCATTAAGTTCGTTGTGATCGATGGAAACGCCGTTGCTGTTTATCGACTGGAGATATGCATTCACGCTATGGGGATCATACCGACCGTTGAGATTTGGGCCGATGTCCATCTCAATCGTTTTTACCTCTTGAGAATTCACGTTCCAGATATCGAAGAATGAAACCATGTCTTGTGTCTTGCTACGAGAAGGATAGTTAACTTTTCTCAGGGTTGCAAACTGATCATCAGAGGTACGAAATAATTGCTCCTTTAAGTTCGAGTATTGAACATGTTCAAATTTTTTCCGACCGATCATCTGAAGGCCATCTTTGGCGTCCCATTTCCATATGAGCCCATTAATGGGCCGTTTTGCGTTGCCCATTTCATTCCATGCGATCAGAAACGTATTATTGGCCAATTTTAAGATCCTAGCATTCGTGGGATTTGCCCACTGGGCACGCTCTTTTTTGGCGATTGTTTTTTGTGACACTGTGTCAAAAACACCCAATTCAAGCGATCCTGTGTTCAAATAAGCAACATATCTCTCACCGACTGGAGCCACTATAATATCGTAGGGCTGCCCAGAGACGATCGTTTTAAGGCTGATGAGACGGGTGCGTGCATCTCGGTCCTTGAGTACAAAAGGTAACTTCATAAAGGCAAGATAGTATTTGGCCAGATTTTCCTCAAAACGGGCCGGATCCTTTTTCTCGATCAGATCGAGAAACCAGGTGGGCCAGTAGCCAGTGACTTTTTGTTTAACGATCTTTTGCAAGTCTACGTCTGCCACGGGGAGTATTTTATAGAGATTCCGCAGCGACATCTTTTCTAAAATCGCTTGACGGCAAACGCTATCGAGTTCAGATAATCGTTGCAAGAATTCGTCAGGATTTTTTTCTATGGACTGAGCGGAGCAAGCATCGGCTGATGAAGGCTCTGTGTTTGCGGATAGTAAGTAGCTGTCTATTCTTTTAACACAGGCAGAGTTACTCATAAACATCCAAAGAGATATCGCAGTTAGAAAACGAAAATTTATCAATTTTTTGGCCACGGTTGAGATTCTTTACTTTTTCTTGTGTTTATATCTAAGACCAAAGCTTCTGCTGCAAAGAACGTACCAATCTCGTATGTGTTAAGTGAATAGTGTGGGTGCCGAGCCCTTGTCTACGGGCGCAGGCCACACCCCAGGGCGAGGTCGAAGCAACAGGGAAGCCCTCTGAGAAAAACAAAACACTTGAGGGAAATAATGGACACTAACAATGAATATAGTCACTTAGCGCACGAGGTGGGCGTCATGGGCTGGAAGACTGCTCCTTGGCATAACCCTCAAGAGCTGCCGCGAAGGACCCAACAATATCGCTTTCTTTGCTTGGCAACCAAGGACGTGAGCTTTTCATGCATTTGTGTATTTTATTTAGTATTTCTATTTCGGGGGCAGCCAAGCGCGTTTTGCGGCGGCTTGCGAAGTACACTGACCCAAGTTCTAAGTCGCTACTTCGCAGATTTTCATAGCTGATTTCGGAGTATGAGTTAAAATGAAGAGAACATATGCTCGTAGCTATGTTTAATATTAAATGTTGGTTTAGCCCCTGATCTATGGAGACGTTTAGACCTGCTAGTGTCCCATCTGCGCTGCCCCTATACTTGGTCATAAAGGCAGTATACGTCTCTCGAAAATTCTTCATGACCTGTCTTTCTGCATAAGTTGGAAAGCCGGCTTTTGCATTCTTGAGTAAATCCAAATTACCTTGATATGATATTATTAGGCCCATCGCCGAAAGTGGGCCAGGACCACAGGCAAACTTCATGGGTGGAGTCATGAGTTCAGTGACGATCCCAAAAAGCTTTCCCTCTAAATCCAGGAGGGCTCCACCCTTTTTCAAATTGACGCCACTTTTTTCCTTGATATAGAATTCCCTCCTCGAACTCCGGGAGACGACCTGCACATCATAGGTCTCTAGTCTGCCTTCTACGGGAACAGGATCTACATATTTCATATCCACGAGTTTCTTTGGATCACGACGATCGTCGGAATCCAATTCAGAAAATTCAATGTCGAGAATGCCTTCAATTTTTGAAGCTAACTTATATATTTGAATATAATGTTCTTTGCCGAAATCTTTAAAGTAAACAATATCTTGCTCTACGCGGTCGCCGCCGCCAAGACGAGTAGCTTTCTGCGCCTCGCGAAATAAACCATTTTCCGATACAACTAGAGTTAGAGTCTCTGGCGCGGTCGTTTCTCGAGGATTAAGTAGTACAAGAACGGTATCGGGATTGACTATGACTCCGCTAACGATCTTGCCATTTTCTAATCGAAACTGAGGAAAAGCCATTTGCTTTCTGTCTAAAGTATTGAGTAGCGATGAATTTCCTTCTACTCCTTTATGCCTAAGTGTCTTACGACACGAATTTATGAAAATTTGCAAACTTAGAAAAATTAGCAAACTTAAAAAAAGTAAATTTTTTTCTTAATAAATTTCATGTTTATATCCTATTTTTAATATCAATGAGGCATATTCTGTCTGCCATGGAATGCCGAATTTCAGTGACAGATAAATATGTGCATTAAACGTGCCAAGCTGTTGCTTAAAGCTTGGGCGTGCTAACCAGTAAGACCACAACCTGCATCTGCAAATAATCTTTGGGCCAAAGTGTGGAGATAGATGACGAAAATGCGTGCATTGGCGCGTGAGGAAATTGACTAAGGCTTCGCACAAAGCTGTCACCTTAACGCCTCGGGAAGCATGCCCGGCCAATGCCCCCAAGGGATTAGCAATGCCGGGGCTTAGACATTTGTCAAAAATTCAGTCAATTAACTCAAAAATAAAGTTAAATTAAAAATAAATTAAAATTATTTTTTTCAAAAAATATCAAAGTTTTGTTGACAAAAAAACAAACCCATCAAAAATCTTCCAAACATAAAAAAAGGAACATTGATGGGTATTAACGCTGAATATGGACTCTTATCACCTACGGTAATCTTGGAATTTATGCAATTGATGGCCATCAACTCACTCTGCCACTTACTAAAGATCTCTATGAAAAGGGTTACAGTGGGCGAAAACTCGAAAATGATATGGAAAGTCATACCCTAAAAGCTTACGTCGGGAATTGCTGTAATGTAATCTCCCAAACGCCGCGCCACCTACCACGCCACCCTTAAAGCTGATCCAAATAGTTTATAAACTGCTCCTTGTCGCCGGCTTCCAACTGCCGCGTCCCCGGCGGCATACGTCCTCCGCCCGTAAGGAGTAGTCTTTCCTTGATCACACTGCCTAACTGACGCACCCGGTCCTCTTGGCCAACGAGCACTGGAAAGGGACTCCCCTGGCTATGGCAGCTGGAGCCCGCGCAGTATTTCCTGATAATAGGGTCAACGGTGCTAAAGGGCACTTTAGGTTTTTCGGCAGGAGCCGCACCTTCCTGATCACCCGAGGCTGTCCCCCCGGTCACGGCGCCTTCGTCGTCGACAAAAACCGTCACCTGGCGCCCAGGCCTTAAACCATAAACCATTTGTTGTAACAGAGTCGTCATTAGGCTTCGAGGACCTTGCTGTGAGGCATCAGTGAGGGTGTTCTTATCGGCTAAGGACAGGTCTTTAAAGGATTCACCGGTGAATCCCTCCCAAGCTTTCTGAGCCATACATTTATGGAACCAGGGACTCCGTTCGACCAGAGACCGAGCAAATCCGGGCGCTCCCGAGTCCTTGGTACCAAAGGCCACCCCGGCCTGGGAGATTTTAGAACCGGGGTCAATAGAGCCGGTACCGCTAAAGCCCAGCAACATCGTGGCCAAGTTATCGAGACCATAATGGCACACGGCGCAATCAGACCTGGTGGCATGCTTGATATCTATGGTGCCCATGTCTTTGTTGAGATAGTAAGACAAGTCATGGGTATTGAGAGATCCATCTACTTTGCGGCATAAAAAAGATTCGACTAAAACCCGCGTCCTCGATCTAAAGTTTGGATATTGAATCAAAAAACTAAGACTCGAAAGGATGCCACCTCGGGGAAAGACGCCGCTGGGAAAGTCGATTTTTTGTTTTTCCGTCACCGAAAGAGACTCTAGTCGTGCAAGCTCCGCAGGCGAGGGTAGGTTGCCGCTGATAAACATGGACTGGGCTAGGAGATACCGCCAGTATAAAAGCCTTGTCCCCCAAAAATAGCTACCGCCTAAAAAATCCATCCAGGTTCCATTTTGCTGGACCACCTGAAGACCCCTAGACCCCACTTCAAAAACCATCTCCTGTTGGAGCGCAGGGAGAAGCTTTTTAGGGAAACAGCCAATCAGCTTTGGCCCACACCCACACCTGGGATCTCCCATGCCCCAGGCGCCGCCACGCAAAGTACACACAGCGATGTTTTTGCTGTCAATCGGGTATCTCAGGGCATCAGAAAGGGCATCGTTACAAACAAGGACTTGGCTGTTATCGGCCGTCCACCAGGCATCGACCCGAGTCGCTTCGCCCGCATCACAGCTTTTCTTATCGTCTAGGGTCAAGATCCCTTCTGGGTTTTCCTTAAGGATCAGATGACTATTCAAAAAAAAGTTGCTTTCATGGACGCCTAATAGATCCGTAAAGTGCCTCACGAGTCGCTTGGAGTACTCTGGAGTGGCGAACCACTTTTCGACCATTTGTCGCAGATTTTCTTGGGTGTGGACATCGTTGAGCTCCTCAAGAGTCGGAGGAGTATCACGCATAGCATAGGAAAGCAGCCGCGTGATCCCTGCAAACTCTCCCATACCAGCCACCTCTCGGTGGCTTTGACCCATCAACAAGGCTGCTGTGCCCACACAGATCAGGGTGCGTGAATACCGACGCCAGCGATCAGCCTTTAGAAATCCCTTTAAAAATCCCATTGATTGTTTCCTCGCTGATTTTTTGTGCGGCGTCCTGACGTCCGAAATGCCTTAGAATGGTTGCAATCAAATCGTTAGGCAGCAGGTAAGGTGCTCTCGCCTCGGTCGAAGGTTTGCCGTTGGCCCACTTCATAGCATTGCCTTTTGTTGTTGTCATACCGATCACCCCGTTGTCTTCGACCCCACGTCCGCAGAGGATCGCCGATGCTGTCGGACGATGATCGGTCCCATCCGCACCATTGAGCTGGATGGTCCGAGTAAACTCGCTACCTATATAAACATTGGTTGTTTCAATTAAGTTAAGATTGGGTGCTCGTGGATCGGGAGTCGTGGCCAAATCACTCAGAAGCTGGGAGACGGCGCGGGCCACGGCCTTTTGCCTAGGCAACTGGTTGGCAAGTTCGTTGGTGTGGGTATCAAACCCGCCAATATTCACCGCCACAAAATCGGTCAAATCGGAGGTAAGCGCTAGATAGGACCCAGCGACAAGATCTGGAATAGACCCCGAAGCAGTGATCCTGTACCGGCTTTTAATCTCAGGGGTGACTTGGATGGCCAGTCCTTGGGCGAGGGATTGAGCAAGCACCTGGTTCCTCAGTTCTGACCATTTCCGACTCGTGTCTAAAGCCGGTCCTTCAAGCCTTTTTTGAAACTGAGCATCGAGCTGTGCTAAGAGCTGCTGTGACCTTACAAAGCTTTCGTCCTTCACATAGACCGAGGGCGACTTAAGAAGTGCTCCGAGCTGGGCAATATCAGAAGCAAAGAGACCAGGTTTTGCCTGACGAGTAGGAAGCTTGCCACTCAGCATCAGATGTTCGGGAAATTTTGGGGCGTCATTCCCTAAGATCGCCGTAAGGACGGCACAGGGAATATCACTCCGCAGCGAACTCGACACTCCGGCAATCATAAGTTCTTTGGCTACATCATGGGCCGTAATCTCTACAAGGATCCCGTTTATAAAGCAGGTGGGGACTCCAGCAAAAGCAGATGCCGCTTCGATCCATCCGGGACCAAGCTGTAGATTGTCTTTTCCTGGGACCCTGAGAGTTTCAAGATTTTGATAGATGGGGCTATAGTTTCCCGAAGATTTTTTATCGCCAATCACAGGGTCCGTTGAAAACAGCGAATTCCAAGCACCATCGAGAAAGATCATAATCAGCCTTTGGGGCACTTGGGCTTGACCTCGGACTGAAAGGCTATATCCCCCTAAAAGACTTAGTGCCCCACAATGAATCAGCTCCCTGCGACTGACTGTCTTCATATGGTCCATGCCTCCTGGGACATCAACACCGCACTCAGGGTCAAGATCCAAGCATAGGCGGGGTTTCCCTTTTGTAGTGTCGTAATCTCGGTAAAGGCGCTTTTAAGGAGACCTAGCTCTTCAGGTGTGAGATTTCTCTTAAAAAATTTGCGATAAAAGTCTTCCCACTGGGCTTTCCAGCGGGCTTCGCCGGATTTGATTTTGGCCTGGGTTTCTTGGCGACTTTTAAGATCGTTTTCTGTAAAGGGTCGATCTAGAGAGGGGTCGGCTAAATTGAAATATCGAGGACTGCCCTTTTTTTTGATCGTCTCCTGGTCCTCCTGGACTAGAGAGGTCAAATAGCGAAAGGTCATATCCCGCATGGCTAAGATTTTTTGGGGATCGATGTCATTTTTGCGCACAAATACATTTTTAAAGTCAACTCCACCCAGGGGAATCCGGTAGTAAATGAGCAACCAATCATCCGTTACTAAATTTGATCTAACCTCTTTTTTAGTAAATCCAAACGTTTTACTAAGAAACCGTGAAAACTGCTCGGGGCTCAACATCTCTTGGCGATAAGGTTCTGTAAAATAGACTTTTTCAACTTGATTAGCACCCTGTTCGCCGACGACTTTGGGCGCCAATTGGGATTTTTCTCGACCCTCTAAAGCATCCGGGTCCGCTTGGTTGAGTTCCGGTGCCCCCCCTTGGTCCCCGGACCCTTGGCTATCGGTGGGGTCGCCTTCTTCACCAGATTTTTTAGATTTATCCTTTTGGCAGCCTTCTAAAAAGCAAGTCAACATAAATCCAGCAAGGATAAAATTTCGTAATCCATATCTGTAAAAGATCCAGGGTCGCCAGTTTCTAGACAAAAAAAGTCCCTCACCTTAAAAAGCTGACACCTTCACGGCATAGGGCTGAACTTTGGCCTTGAGGGCCGCGGTTCTCACCAATGCAGGATGTCCATTGGTTAAATCAACAGGGATGCAATAGGAGTAAACTTGTTCTTGTGAACCCTTGGCAAAAACTGGCTGAATCAGAGCCTCTTTCGGCACTTGGGTCTGTAGAGTCACAAGCCCCACCTGGCACAGTCGGGAGTCTTCCCCCCGAGGGTCATAAACCTCATGAGCTAAGGCTTGCCAACGTCCTGAGGACGATGCCACAGCCTGGCCAGGAGTTTGGACGGGGGCTCCTATAAGGCGTACTTGGGTTTTATCATCTAAACCCGGGTGGGTGACCTTAATACCACTTTTTTGATAGTTGATCGAAACTTCCTTAGGAGCGGAAGTGACGAGGGAAAAGCCCCCCATAAGGGGATCCTCTTGCAGATGTCCTGCTGACTGAAACTGTGATAAGGCTTGAACCGGCCAAAACTCGGGTTCAACCAAATATTGTGAAAGACTATATTTTTGCGAAAATGCGGCAAAGGCCTTGTGGACCTCGCTGTTGGTCAAGGGGTAAGATTTTGTCACACAAAGCTGCCCACCGGGTAATGCGCCACACCAGGTATCGACTCCATAGGTATCAAGAATCTTGAAACCATAATACTGCCAAGCCCGCCCTAAGGAATCTTTGACCTGACTATTTTGCAGTGGCTCATCAAGATTTTGAAGGACGACTTCCCGTTGTCGTTCGGGTTTAAGAAAACGAAAATCACCGTAGACCATAAGCCCAGCATCGCCTGCAATCCCCTCAAAGAGTTCTCGCTGCATCAAGGGCCGGTTCGAGGCTCGCTGGTCAGTGGGACGAAGGCGTACCGTGACCAAAGGCTTGTAGAAAAATTTGGCAAGCAGCCTGGGTTGAAGTGGCGGCTCGCTCGATCTTACCAAATCTAGGTCAGGAGTTTTATCCTCCTCGAGATCTCCGGAGTCCCCTGGCAGTCTAGGTCTTTGATTGGGGTTTAGGTGAAAGGACTGGGTAGGAATCAGCTGGGGTTCATAGGTCCAGGACAAGGGCGGGGTGACGATCACCAGATTTGGACTTAGAGTTTTTCCGCCATCATAGGAGTAATGAGTGCGTTGTTTAAGATTTCGATGGTTCGCAAAAAAATCCTTATTCTTGTCGAAAACCAACTTACCCCAGGTCAGCATCGGAACCGACCGGAGTTCATTTTGTGATTGTAATTTAACAAAGGAAGCTTCGACTTGTTCGCTCACCTGGGTGACGACAACCCGGTCAAAATCGTCAGGTTTGATAGGAAAATCGACTTTGACCTTGATGCCTTCCAGGTCTCTTTTAAAGTACGGGATCGAACTCTCCTGGACGGTTAACCCGAGGGTTTGGAGGAGACGTAGGGGTTTAAAATCCGGACTCTGGGAGGCGAGGAGTTCCACAGCTTGACCCCGGCTGGAGGCTTGATTTTGCGTCGCCAATGAATCCAGCCACTGCGCTATAGAGTCTGCCGAAACGGCGTAGATGGGACTGTTTCCCACCTGGGTTTTGCCTCCCGAACTCAGTCCTAAAAGCCTCCCCTGGGAGTCTCGCAAAAGGATTCCGGGAACATGCACCCCTGTAAACCCGGTCACTTTAAAGGTTTTTGTATCACTTTGCCCGATGAATTGCATCGGGGTCAATGCCCTTTCTAAAGGCTCACTCCTGTTCCCATCACCTTGCCGGAGGGGGCTGGCATTTAAATAAATTTCTGTAGTGTTAAGGTCTGCACCACGTCTTATCTCAATAGGATCCACTTTCCAATCAGGATCTTTAGATGGCTCGATAACCAAGAGCGCTAAGTCCATCGATTGGTCGATCGCCTTGATCTCACCGATCGGTACGCTAGCTCCTTGGGGCCCCCGCACCTGCACTTGGGTGGGTCGACCCAGAAGATCGCCGTGGAGGATACAGCGCCTAGGGACAACGATTTTTTTATCAGAGACCTGAATCCCGTTGCAGAGAACTTTCTCTTCTAAGAGGTCGTTTCGGTCAAACCCGGCAAGCTTGACGAGAGAATCCAAGAGTTGAGGGCTAGCCACGGCCACCAGCTCAACCGTGCCCATTTGCGCGGTTGGGCGCTGGACCTGGGCTGAGGGAGTCAAGCTCTGCCTGCGGATGGTCTCAAGGATAGGCCCCCCCGTCAGCCCCCCTAAAAAACCAAGGCCCAAGACACCTAAACCCGCAGCAACCGTCCCTATCGAAAAATTTTTTGTGCCCATCTAACTAGTAACCCTCCCCAAACTCGGTTTCGACCACCATAGACTCACGGTCCCGCCCCAAACTCCGCAAGGTTTCGAGATATTGGGCCACAAGGGTTTGATATTTTTTATGGGACTTAAACGCCAAACGAGCACGCTGGTTTCCAATCTGCTCCTGAATCTTTTTGGCAATGTCGTAGGCCCTTTCAAACTGGCTCACCGCGAAGTCCACATCCCCTTGAATCAGGCTTGCTTGGCCCCCTTGGCTCAAGGCAAACCATTCTAGGTTTTTGGCTCCAACGGCATTAGCAAGCTCAAAGGCTTTTTGATAGTAACTCTGAGCCTCGCTCCAGCGATCCGACATAGCCGCAATATCCCCTAATCCGAGGGCACTGAATCCACCATTATAGGGAATGCCTAGGGTTAGACTTAGACGAAGTGCATCTTGAAGATAGCCTGCAGCTACTGATTCATCACCTTGGGCCAGCCAGGCTAATCCCAGATTGCGATAGTCAAAGGCGATGTTGGCGTTGTCCCCCTGATAAAGAGTCCGGTCGATTTCAAAAGCTTTCTTATGGACTAGGAGCGCCTCTTCGGGGGCCCCCTCTTCCCGCAACCAGTATCCAAGGTTGTTGTAAAGTGTGGCCCGCTTTTGGGGTGGGATTCCATCTTCTGCCAAAGTTTTTTTGAGAGTTTCGATGGCAACTAACCCAAAGCCGCTTTCTCCGGCTACCAACGCCTTGAGATTCGCCACATCGATCTTTATGGTGTCCACATGGCTCCGCATTTTAAGCGATGATCGCAAGTCTGGTGCGCCCATGGCATGTTCGAGGATTTTTTCGATCACCTTAAGGTACTGGCCAGCCTCGTCATAGGTTCCTCGTCGGTATTGGACCCGAGCGACCATAAGAGCAGCCCTGGTCCAAGGCATCCACTGGGTACTTGGTTGAATTCTTGCCAGGGAATTTTCTAGGGTACTCAGAGCCAAATCGGACTGACCAATATCGAGGTAGGTATTCCCTCGATCGATCACGGCACTAAGTCGTTCGTCTTCGAGTCCAAATTCTGTAAATATTTTTTCCGCCTCTTCATAATGTCGCAATGCAAGACCGTATTGGCTAAGAAAATCCTTATAGGTGTTTGCGATATGCACCAATTGGCGTGCAGCTAGGGGACTTTGACTCGTCTTCTGATAAACATCATAGGCGTATTGGTACTGTCGCACCGCCGATTGGGGTTGACCTTGGAGTTTGTCGATGGCTCCCTTTAACACATAGGCTTGTGCTAGTTGGTCCGAAATCGGAGCTTTGGCAATAACTTGGTCCAGTTCTAGAGCCGCTTGGTCGAAATTTTTCCCCTCAAAGGATTCAAGCCCCGCCTCAAAACTCTCCAGCCAAGGTTTCTGGTTTTTATAAGATTCCAGGGAAGCTCCCAAGGCGGGCCGCGGGATTGTCATAAGTCCAAGAATTAAGACTTTTACTATGAGAGTGAGCACTATCATCCACCGATCTTTCCTGGGATTTCAAATACCCATGACTTCCAATCTCAATATTGAAAAGGCTGACCGTATCAAATAATTCACTTTAAATTCTATATGTTATACCCAACAAACATCGTTTATATTATTATCAAATATTAAAATCCGATGATCTATTTGCCTATTAAAGATTCTTCATTCTAAACGAAGTGACGATTTCATGAAACTAGATTCTCCAGAAAATCAATATACATTACTCTTGGCCCGACCAGCCGCATAACAAAGTGAGTTCAATGATGGCCAGGCCTCCCACCCCTAAAAACCCGTCAAGGGAACATTCCCCTGGCGATTGGTCTATTCTAGTGGTAGACGACGACCCCTCTGTTTTCGAAGCCACAAAACTCGCTTTGTCCAACTATGAATTTAGGGGCAAGGGGATCAAACTCCTCAAGGCTACAAACGAAACCGAAGCCATGACGATTCTTAGTGGTGAGATTCCCATCGCTCTTGTGATCCTCGAACTTGTCATGGAGAATCCTGATTCCGGATTACGCCTTGTAAAGTACATCCGCAACGATCTCGGAAACAATAAAACCCAAATCATCTTAAGAACCGGCCAACCAGGAGATCAACCTAAAGAACACACCTTAAAGCTCTATTCGATCAATGATTATAAATTGAAAACAGAGTTAACACGAGACAAGCTTTTTACCTGTGTAACCCTAGCAATCAGGACTTACGACCAATCTCATGCTGTCATAGATCTCGCCAACCGATTAATGGTGAACAATGCAAAATTGATCACCCTTAATAGCAGTCTAGAGGCCCAAGTCCTAGAGAGAACCAACCAACTCAATCAAAAATCTAATGAGCTTTCCGAAGCATATATAGACATCTGTAACTTGTTACGTATCATGACCCACGACCAAAACAACTATCTGGCGATCACCCTATCAAATGCCGAGATCGTCTTGAAATCAACGACTGATCCAAAACTACAGAAACGTGCTGAAAACATCCTTTGGGCTGTCAAGAGTCAAAGGGATCTGATTCAGAAAATCTCGCGATTTGACGCCCTAAAGACTGGAAAAAGCTCCTATGAAACATCCCCCGTCCTTCTTACAGAAGTTATAACCCAATCCCATAAAACGTTTGAAAGCCAACTCCAAGCTAAACAGATCTCCTTCCAGATTGACAATCAGTGCCATTCCGATACAAAAATCTTGGTCGATCCGACTATTTTTGTAAGCTCCGTCCTTAACAACCTTATCTCGAATGCTATCAAGTTTTCACCTGAAGGGTCCAATATAGTGCTCGGCTGCCACTTAGATGGCTCTAGCCTGATCCGTTTAACTGTAAAAGATGAGGGAATAGGGATGCCCCCTGACCTCCTCAATGGCCTGTTTTCCTTTTCCATCCGGACTAATCGACTCGGAACCTCAGGAGAAAAAGGGACAGGCTTTGGAATGCCTATAGTCAAAACCATCCTAGAAAAGATGCATGGAACGATCACGGTTTACTCTACAGAAGAAAATTCGGACTCTGATAAACATGGAACAACCTTTATCATCACGGTGCAGAAGGCTGCATAAAATTGGCTGTCAAATCCATACTCGCCACTGGTATCGAAACATGTCGGCTATGACTACTCACAAACTTATTAAACTGCATTTCATTTGCTGGCTGTCTGGATTTTTGAAAATAAGAGTAGGGTCCGCTCGCTGGTACTGGACTGCCATTCTCCTGCTGCACTAACGCAAGGCTGGCCTTAGGAGCGCTCGATACGTTCACACTGCCACCAAAGGGCCAATTTTTAGTCACTTGGATAGACCCTTGGCTTTCCGCAATTGCACCATTGGGGACTGAACCATTGGTGACACCAACGCCCACATTTCCTTTACCATTGTTTTGAGTTAGCCAATTTTTAAGCATTAATAACTTTAAAAGAAGACAGGTCGGTTCAAGCTTTTCGGGAGCGGAGCTATAGGGCCAAAGTCCATTCGCCGCAATTTTATCTTCAAGTTTAAGTAGTTCGTCTAGTTTCTTGCTGGCGATATCCACTAGGAATTCATTTTCTGCAAATCCATACCCGGATTTTTCGAGTGACAATTTATAATAGCCCAAGAGAGTCTGGACAGCCTCGGAGTTTAAGTCAACAAAATAATTTGTGATAACCTTGGTAACGGGATCGGTCTTTAGGGCACTCGATATTCCGATAATATCCGTTCCATCTCTGTTCAAAAGAGGACCACCTGAGTCGCCTTTGGTGGCCAGCGCATGGTACAAATCAACTTTTTCATCGCCAACGATTTTAATCGATCCGACAGCCCCATCCACTTTATGAATGGTATTATATCCAAAGCTTTTAAGCTTTCCTCCTGGTTTACCTAACTCAGTGGCACCAAATCCTACGATTGAGACGCTGAGACCTTCTTCAGCTGCCCGTAACCGAGGGTAAGAAGTAAGATGTGAAAATGGCCCCTTGGACCTTTGAGCACCGGGGTCAAAATCAAGAATCACAAAATCCAAGCCGACTTCATTTTCGTAGATCACCTTGGCGTTAATCACCTTAGAAAATGCATAGACCTGTGTAGCTTTTAAACTGATCGTCCGTTGGTTTTGGTCCTGGTATTCCACAAATGGCTTGTTGTATAAATCAACGCCATCATTTTTAATGCAGTGGGCAGCGGCAATCACAGTCCGCGGACCAATAATCACCCCACTACAGATTTCCGGTATAGTTGGTGACAGTACGATTTGGACCACAAAGGGAAATTTACCCGCTGGGGCCGCTTGTCCGCCTAGCACATTGACTTGAGAATCTTGTTTGGGGGCCTTGAGCTTACAACTCGATAACCCTGCTATCGATGACATCAGCATGACTAGATTTATTTTCCAAAAAGAATTCATCTTTGCCCTCATTTGCGCTAGGTTATTCATTGTATTTTTCCTTTTATAGTTTCTCCATTTTGAGTTTTCGCCTCATAGGTCGGATCACTAGACCCAAAGGTCACGGTTCCTGACCAATTATTAAGGGTAAACTCTACAGAACCATCTGTAAAAAACTCACTATTAAAAGTCGCTTTAGTGTCTTTATAGGAACCTTTAAACGTAATATCTTTGACACTATTCACAACATAAGACTTAGTCTCTTTACTATAAAACATACATCCATCTTCAATCGAAGATTCTTTGTCAGTCGTTTTAATGGTACAAGGAGCCCCGTCTTTTTTCATGCGAGCGATCCGCATCGCGCTTTTAGTAAGCGTCTTACTGTCAACACCATAATGTTCAAAATCCATCTTTATATTGAGCAGATCGCTAACTTCAGAAGATTTACAGTAACTGAATACGTCTTTCGCAAGAACCTCACGCTCCGATTTATCGACCAAACTCTTAAACCCATCTTCCTTGCAATGTCTTAAGAGTTTTCCCTTGAAATTCAGTTTGATTTTCTGATTATTGTGTGTGGTATCACAGTCGTCAATCTCCAAGCTGCTGTCAATCAAACTATTGGTAACCTTTACATTGGGCTCGCGCATTTTTTTGCTACAGTCATCTAAAACTTTAGGTTCCTCTGCTTTTGATGGTTTGTTAAGGAAAGCTTGGCGCAGATCCTGTATCACTCTTTGAAATTCAGCCCGTGGTATCGACGTATTATCAGACGAAAAATCGCTGGTGGATAAAAAGGCTTCGTCTTTAGGCGCGGGATTCTGTTCATCAACTTTGTGATTAGTGTCAGTCTCGGTTTTACCAAGACTGCTTTGCTTTTGGGAATTAAACTGGGGAGGTTTGCTTGTCTTTGGCTTACAAGCTATAACTGTAGGTAACATGATAAGCATACCCAGAATGACCAATGGAATAAAAACAGATGTTTTAGGAGGTTGATTCATTGTTTTATACCTTAATCGATTTAATTTTCTAATAAAAATCTAAGAAATATGAAGCAATTTACATGCCATGTTTCCTACAGGCATTTTCCCTGTATTCTCGATCAGTCTTTAGACTCGCTCCAGTGCTGGCATGTCAATTTTTTAGCTAAAACGTCTAAAATATGCTCAGTCGGAACTTTTTCGGTTCTTCACTGGGTAGAGTCATACTCTAAAAATTAGCAAAAAAATGACTAAAAAAACCTCACCTAATGGACTCCATTCTTGGGGATGATCTAATTCCTAAATATGTTGCTTAATTTTTAGTGTATTAGGGATTGGGACTCCCGTTTTTAATAAGATTGCGATCACCAAGCCCTTCAGAATCGAGCCAACGAGCCGATAACCTCTAAGGTGGGTTATTTTATAAGACCCGGATCTCAGCTAGCTTGTTTCTAGCTAAAAGGAAGCCTAACTCGGATGATAAAGACCCTACTGACCACATACGTCCTAATGATTGGCTGGTTGATGGCTGAGCCAGCGATCATGGGGGCTCCCGTCCAAACACCGAAAGCACCCCTTCAGGATGATGACCAAAACCAGAGCTTCAATGGTCTATGGCGCGTTAAACTGATCAGGGCATCGCTGGTCAATAATATCGATACCCTAAACATGTCGCCTCCCACGGTCTTAAATCGTTCTATAAATTCCCTCGTCTCTGTCGGGGAGACCTCGTCCTATGGCCTCAGGTGTCACATCCAGCAAGTCACACCGGACGACCAAGGAATCCTCCGCCGCCTGAGCAAAGGGGACAAAAACGATTTTGCCTACCAAGAACTTCGCCAGGCGCTCAAAACCTGTGAGCAGAATGATTTCAAATCGGTTTCTGAAAAATTTATCAACTCACTCAAAGAAGTAAAAGTCACCTGCGAACCAAGTCCTAGTCATCCAGATGGGGGCCGTGGTCTAAAATCCCTCACCCACATCACCATGCTTTCAAAAAAATATGCCCTTGGTCATCTAAACAACGATTATATTTGCCTCGAGCGACTTCCACCCCTTAGCTCTGAGCCCGTAAAACTAGCCTCCTACAAGAATTTGGTCGGACAGGAAAACTCACCTCTCAGCCCCAAAAAAATTGACCCACCCAGTGACAAGACCAGCAAAATGACATCTAAAAACTCTACCTTGACCCCCTGGTCCCTTACCTGTCCGGAGCCTAGTTTTATCGAAAAACATGCCGACGAATCCATCTTAGCAAGCTACTTAAATCGCAGCTCCCTAAACGCGATCGACGCTGTCGAGGCTGCCTTTAAGACCTGCAAAATAACCCTTAGCAATTCGCCCTTAAAAAAAATCCGTCTCATGAGGCATTTTGAAGTGCTCTGCGGCGACCAGCTCCTAACGCCGCCCCAAGATGACAAACACTTGCAGTGGTTTTCCGTCACCCCGCAAAACCAGGTGCTTGTGGCGACTGCTGATCAGTTTTATTGTTTCTCAAAGAGTAAACATTTAGCCCACTAAACAATTTTCAAGATCTGTTTAGACGATTTATTTTTGTTTTAAACTTTCGCCCCAGACTGCTTGCAGCCGTTGGTCCCGTCCACAGGAATGTCGGTAGTACTTATATCGGATAGGGTTTTTTTGGTAATATTTTTGGTGATATTCTTCTGCCGGGTAAAAGACGGAAGCCTCTAAGATAGGCGTGACTATTTTTTTGTTTGCAAATTTTTGGCTCTGTTGCCACCGGTCTTTAGACACTGTTGCCGACTTTAACTGCTCGGGTGAGTTTACAAATATAGCCGCACGATACTGGGGACCGCGATCACAAAACTGGCCGTCGCCGTCGAGGGGATCAACCTGCAACCAGTAAGTCTTTAGCAGTTCGTCGTAACTTATGATTTTCGGGTCGTAAGTCACCTCGATCACCTCATAGTGACCTGTGTTTCCACCGGAGACCTCCTCATAGTTAGGCTTGGGCTTTTGCCCACCACTGTAGCCTGAAACAACCGATAGGACTCCTTTCAACGCGTCAAAGGGCGGCTCCATACACCAAAAACAACCACCTGCAAAGACTGCCTTGGTCGCAGCCTTTTTCTCGGAAGCATCAGGACTCTTAAAGAGGGACAAATAAGCTCCATACCCTGCCTTGTCCAAATCAGCGACCGGTACAAAACGCAGAGCGGCTGAGTTCATACAGTAACGCAGCCCGGTAGGTTTTGGCCCGTCCTCAAACACATGTCCTAGGTGGGAACCACCAATCTTGGATTTAACCTCTGTCCTTACACCAAAAAACCCCCGGTCTTGGTGCCGTGTGATCAGGTCATCAGCAAGGGGCCGGGTAAAACTGGGCCATCCGGTCCCAGAGTCATACTTATCGAGGGAGCTAAACAGCGGCTCACCAGTAACGATATCCACGTAGAGGCCAGCATCTTTAAGGTCCCAGTAGGCATTTTTAAAGGGAGTTTCTGTACCCATCTCTTGGGTGACTTTAAACTGCTCGGGCGTCAGCTTTTTCTTGATCTCCTCCGTAGGTGGCTTACGGTATGGACTTCCCTGAGGCTCAGCAGGTGCCATCGTTCCCCAAAAACCCGTCCCCAAAAATCCCAGGATCATGATCCGGACTATGTTCACGATAAATCTATCAACAGCTCCCATTTTCATCTTGAATCCCTCCCCATTCTATAACTGCTCAAAAAAAATGGCCCAAGAGGCCCAGCTCCATGGTCTATATCTTTGACGTGGATTTTTTAAATTCTGATAGTAAAACACCATCAGCTGTAAGCAACGTAAACTCACCTCTCTTCGCCTGAGAGAGGAGCATAAGATCGAAGGGGTCTTTATGTTCCGATTGCATTTTCATCCGCTGAAAATGAAGGATATCAACGGAATTTATGTCTAAAACGCCACCCAAGGCTCTCTGAGAGAGATCGATTAATTCTTTTAAGGGAATGGAAAGTTCTAGCTTCCCTTTTAGGGTCTTTATGGCGATCTCCCAAAAATTAATGACAGACGCATGAACATCGTAGGCATCAATCAGATTCTGAATTTTTTTAGCTCTTTCATCATGACCAAGGGCATAAATGAGAGCGCAGGTGTCTAGAAGATAACGTTTCATGCGAGATCCTTCCACTCCTCTGGTAGATAACGATCAAAATCCTCCGACATCTTTGCTTTTTTGTCTACTCCCAGTAGCTTTGGTCTATTTGGTGTTTCCCTATAAAGGCGAATTTCCGCAACCGGAATATCGCCCGAGCAGATAACGATGCGATCCTCTTTTCCTTCCCTTAACAGCCGTAGGACCATAGAAAGGTTATCTTTAACTTCTTTTGTCTTCATACGTCTCATGGACTCTCCTACAGGTAGCTAAGTTAGCTAACATAAACTAAGATAGCTCTAAAACCATACAAAGTCAACAATGCTACCTAGAGATCTCAGCGATCATCCTGGTAGCTGGACACTCATATTGCCATCTTGCCATGTCAAATAACATCTCCCAGTGGATTAAGGAAAAGCTACCACAGCAACATCTTGCTCTAATTCACCTAGTTTCCGGACTTTCATCCCGAGGTTTGAAAACCCGTAGATATAATCGTCCATAAACAAAGATCTAGTAGCGAACCCGCGGGGTCCAGACTGAAAGTTCGGGGTAAAAAGACCCACATCGATCGATCCGAGGGCTTTGATGATGGGTCCATTTTTAACATCAAACACAAGAATACTGGACTCTTGTTTTGCCAAACCATTGGGGGCGGCGTTCCTATAGCCATTCATCGGGATGGCGAGGACTCCCTTCTGGTCATAATAAGTAAATGCTTTATGGTTTCTCTCAGCCTCGGAGCTATTCCACCCACGGTTTTCGATCACAAAAGATTTGACCTCTTTGGGCAGAGCCAGGTTGCTGACATCAAAGACTGAAAGTTTGGTATTGGCGGTGCTCACGCCGGTTCCCCCGCGGCCTATGGTCAAGAGAGTGTTGTCGTCCATCATATGGATGTAGCTGGAAAAGCCAGGTATTTTCAACTCTCCCACGACCTTTGGTTGGGTCGGATCCTTAAGGTCGAGGGTGAAAAGGGGATCGACCTGTCTAAAGGTGACAAGAAACCCTCGGGGACCGGCAAAGCGGACGCTATAGATGCGCTCCCCTTGGGCGAGATTCGGTGTGGCTCCTCGGGTTTCAAGCACTCCTTCGCCTTCAGAAAGAACGCTTATTTTGTTTATGTTTTGACGGGTTTGAGGATCTTGTGCTGTAGCGGCGACACGAAGAAATCCTTGGTACTCATCCATGGAAAATTGGTTGAGTAAGACTCCATCGACTTGGCCAGATCCCCTATAAAGTGAGTTTCCAGAGGACTCCCAGTTGAATTTATGCAGAACAGTACCTTGTTGATTTTTGCCATCGGGGAAATGAAGCGTCGAAAGATAGAGTGACTCCTGGGAGGCGTAGAGTCCATTGACCTTTGATAACAGCACCGTTTCTAAGGGGAGTTCCACACCTTTTTTTATGGTGATGATGCGGCTGATCCCAAGATCGGTTTCATAGTTGGGTCCATAGACTTTTTCGCAAAGGCCGATTTGTGGTCCAGTCCCATTGGGGTCACCGGTTCGCAACCAATCTTGGATCGTCTTGGCTTGGATTCTTTTTTTATAGACCTCGACAAGGTCACGAACGAGCTGTTCGATCTCAGCAGCATTAACTGGATCAAAGGACAAAGTGTCTATGGCTCCCTGGACGATTCGATCCATAAACGTGTTTAACTGGCCGAATGGTTCCGTCACCACCAGTCGGAGGTCGTCGCCGATCTTACGGGAAGACAAGTAGGTGCCGCGGAAGGAGCGTGTGGACAGAATGCTTGGAGTTTGAGGATTCGATGTATCCACAGTGGTTACTACAACCACTGGCTCTAAAGCTAGAGCAAGTGGGAAGCCAGGTTCCGCACGACTAAATCCAGGGTTTGAAGCCAAAATATTCTCCCCGTTAGGCACCCCACTTGAGGAGATGACCTGCGCTTGGCCTGCGTCGCTGACGTACATTTCTAAAGGAGTTCCCTCAATCTTCATAGAGC
Source organism: Oligoflexales bacterium (assembly GCA_041736175.1). GTDB lineage: Bacteria > Bdellovibrionota_B > Oligoflexia > Oligoflexales > CAIYRB01 > JBGSUI01. The sequence goes on from JBGSUI010000109.1 coordinate 35,655, forward strand.
CCAAAAACTTAGCTTGGTTTGCTGGCCATCCGAGCATGATATTGAGTTTGCCACCGGCGAGTTGGTAGATGCGGTCTCCTTGGGTTTTAACCAGATCCGCCTCTTCGACGCCAGCCACCTGGTTGTTAGTACCAGTGGTGGTCGTAGGAGTGGAGGATTCTGGTGCAGAGGTTTTTGCAGATCCGCTAGATGAAGTTTCAGAAATTGTATTGTTTTCGATAGTTCTGCTTGGAACAGGGAAACCTTCCCTTTGTTCGAGCCTCGCTTTAAGAGATTTTTCCAGTTTTTGGATCATCCGGTCTTCGATCCACTGTTCCGTTTCGCTACAGTCTTTAAAAACCACAATAGCCTTGCTTAGCTCTAGGGGCCCTGGTTGCGTTTCTAGGCCTGGCTTTACCTGTGAGCCCCGATGGTCTTTGTCTGGTTGGTTGCCCAAAGCCTTATCCGCCTGATGTTTTATCTCGCCACAAGACCAAAGGGTCGTAGAGACACCCCCTAAGAGTACATAGGATGTTAGGCAAGATGCCGCGTAAGATTTCAGGTTGATGCCGATAATCTGCTTTTGCTTTGCTTTATTCATGAATTTCTCCAATGATAATGGTTTATATGGCCTTAACAAGTCCGTCCAAGCCAAGGCTGGCGTAATTCATTTTTCGGTCTTTTGGCGGCTTTTATGGACCCGTCGGGGACATATAGCGTATTCCGGCGTATTCCAGCTATCATTGGGTCTGGATAAGCTTGGGGAGCTACCTCTCCAGGAGTGGCTGCATCGCGCCCCTCGATAATCCGGGCGTAGACCCCAATCCGCTATCGCCAACCGTGGTCAGAGAGCATCCTTGTCGAACCTTAAAATATACTTTAAAATATACTAGGAGGTATATTCTGATGGGTAAGCCATTGACAATACAAGAAGAAGATGACCGGCAAATCGAAGAATTAAAGAAAAAGACCGGCGCTCAGACGAAAATCGCGGTGCTTCGCATGGCTTTAGCACTCCTTGAAAAGGAAGTGGAAAGACAAGACCGTGTGAAACGTTGGCACAAGGCAGTCAAAATGGTCGCCGATGAAAGTGCAGAGGTTAATGCCGAGTTTAGACGAAACAGCCGAATAAAACGGACCTAACGTGACACCATTACAATGGCATCTTTACGTCGTGGATCTTGAGCCCAGAGTCGGTACAAAGCCGGGCAAGCAGAGACCAGTATTAGCGGTGCAGCCATCTGAATTTGGAGAGGCCGGCCTACAAAGTACTGTCATTATCCCAATCACCTCTAAGATCGTGGATGAGGGTGCTTTTCCTCTTAGAGTTAGGATTCCAATGGGATTAACTAACCTTAGGGCCCCCAGCGACCTTTTGATCGATCAAATTCTCGCCTGGGACAATAGTTTGTTTCGAAGGGATTTAGGGGAAATCCCGGTTGAACTTCGCGAGAGGGTCAGGGCTGCGCTACGCGAGTTCCTGGAATTGTAAAACGAATTGTCGTTAACAGAGCGAGCCCAAAACAGCAAATCATCACATGAGTTAGGATATTTTTGTCTAACTGGACACTTATCGGATTAAGATTCAAAACACTCTTTGAGAGCCTCAAACAACGCTCGATCAGGTCTTTGGCAAAATAATAGTGTGCCAATTCTTTCGAAGTCATATTCGTATTAGTAAACATGAAAGACAAACCGTCTAAACTTACACAATCTCGCAATTAAAAAGACCTCGATTTATCTTTAAGTGGTTGGTGATAGTCAAGGTGTGTCGAGTAATCAGCATACTGACAATATCATTTACAGCGAAAAAATCGATTCTTTCGACCCAATGATCGGTAGCAAAATGAGCAAAAAATAACGCAATACCTCTGTCTATTGCCGCCTAATGGCAAAGTGTCGGATTCTTCGTCAGGCGTGTAACCGGTGGACCGGAACCTGAGCGCTGTAATAGCGAGCAGAAAGCAATTCAGCCTGATCCGGTCGAGACAATAGATTACGGCGCAAACGTGGCAAAGGTGTTGGGGCAAACTTCGACCCGGAGCCGCTGAGTTCCTCACTGGCTGTATATCATGGCACGTTTCATGCAAGCTTTATCTACATGAGCAATAAAGCTTTCTCATGTTAATCGGCACCGAACTTAAATTACAACAATTCAAAAGAATAAGGATAAATAAAAAATTATGAATAAAAAAATTTGTCTTATGATTAATATATTGTTTATTATATTTACGATTGGATGCCATAGTAAAGATGTGACTTCCAATTCAAGTCACCTCAATACCAAATTGCTTCCAAGCCAGAATGGAGCGATTTCAATTCCACGGAAGCTTAATGAAAAGGAACTCAGGGAATTTAGTAAAATGTTTCGCGAAAAATATCGTGCGATAAGTCCGCCAGGAAACTATCAAGGGGCCTTTGTGGATGCCTTAAAGGTGACAGTCGGACAAATACCTGCGCGTCGGAGCCAGATAATCCCAGTCGTGACGGATGTCATTAATAATGATCTCATATCGTGCGGGCCCGAACATTGCAAAAAAACATTCTCCCTTGATGCATATGGAATTGTCCCCGTTTTCGAAAAGGCAAGGATCCAATTGTTAAGGCAGCTCGACAATGAGCCATCATCAGAAAAACAATCATCGCTGCGGGGAATACTCGGATCACTCGCTGATGACAGCACACCAGATTTGAATTCTGCGTTTGAAAAAGCCCTGGTTGTTGGCAAAGCTAAAATGCCTATGAATCCTGTTGATGAAAGCACTCTTGACCTTGCTAAACAGGTGAAGGAATCTCTTCCATGTGATGAACGCGTAGGAATTGCGGATTATGTCATGTTTTATGAAAAATCCATGATTTTCAGCCGATTATCAGCAATCCCAGCACCAGGTCAAACAGATGTTATGTTTCCTGGGACCCGCCAGCCGACCGACTATGATAAAAGAGATGCAAAATTTTTTCTGAAGGGGATATCAAAGTTACCTAAATCCCCGGGTGTTGTCTATAGAGCGGTGGCAAATGCTCCCCAATCTTTTATAGACCATTTGCAAATAAAAGCGGCAAACCAGCTTTCAACCGGACTCTTCTATAACGGAGCAGCCGCTGTATTAAGTTCCACACATGAACCGGCATTTGCAAACAAGTGGCTCGCCAAAAACCCTCTCCTTGAAATAGCCAAGACGGATTCTCGTATGAAAAAAGAATGGGGTTTTGATCCCGTTGGCAAACCCTTGCTACTGGTGATTAATCAGAAAAGCGGAGTGGGATTGGTCGGTCAATATCCAGGACAAAAAGAGATAGTTTTACCTCCGAAATGGTACAAGGTAGTGCGCTTTGAAAATCGAGATATACCCGATTTGACAGAGCGAGACCCCCAATGGCCTAACGCCGCTTATGTTGTCTATCTGGACGAAGAGTAATGCTGCCGCCTTGTACTGTGGAACCAATCATAAAGATCTTGATTTTAATTTTAATCACAAAATTGTGAATATTGGTCATATTGGACTATTACTTCGAAAGTTCCGGAAATTTTCGCCTATGACTTCAGAAATTCCAAGAGCTCTTGATCTTATTGACCAGAATTTTTGATTTCAACTGTTCGCAGGTGGATTGTTCAGTTCTGCAAACTTTAAACAGAGGCGGGGAAAGTCTGTGGGCTTTTCCCGACTTGTTTTTTAGCCACCCCACTAAAACTTCCGTCGACAGGGTCGGAGCTCCCCGAAAAACGGTCCACCACCAAGACTTGGTCGAGGTTGAGAATCAGGTCTTCGAGGGTTTTTTGCCCAGCAGCAATCCGACAACCGAAAGGTCCGCCGGACGTCGCCGTAGACTAGGTGCCACACACTCCTAGGAAACCCTATTTAATACCAGAATTTTTGATTTCACCTGTTCGCAGAAGGATTGTTCACTTGCGCAACCTTTAAACAGAGGGAGGGACATCCTTAAAAAGCCAAAAAGTAGCTATACATCAGCTACTTCTGCCAAAAAAAAAAGCACCATTGATTGCCCTGTCACTTTCACTAAAAATAATTTGGCACCAAATTTGCATTTGAACATCACCAGGGCAGATTTATTACAGACCGATCGTTACATTTTATGTAGAGGCAGCTATGAATTTTAATTTGCTATTCACTTCGATCTTTTTGTTTCTAAGGGCCTACTTACCCATGTTGCTCGCTCTCAACATCTTAAGCGGATGTACAGGTCGGCCCTCAGAGGATTCCGCCATTAAGATCAACGGCAAAACTATCTCGACTTCACAAGCGCCATGGGCTGCAGCCTTAAAAAGTAAGAGTGGTGGGAATTGCTCCGGCGTGTTTATCGATGCTCGGACAGTTTTGACGGCTGCACACTGTGTCGAAAAGTCGGATAAAATTGATTTGATGATCGTTGATAAGAACGGCGCAGTGACCAAAGGTATCAAAGCGACCTCTTTCAAGATCTACGTTCATCCAAAATGGATTTCCGACGGAAGGGGTAAGATAGGAGAAGACAAAATGAAGATTGATTTGGCAGTGGTTCATTTTTTAGATGACCAGAGCGAGGATTTCATTAAGCTCGCTCCCGATGCAGGAAAAATCAACCTTAGGGCGGAAATTTTTGGATTTGGCCCGAAGTCATGGGGCGGGTCCTACGGCCAACTTCGAGTGGGAATAGCGTATATTTGTTCATTTCAGTCATGGGGATTTATCGCGGCAACCACTCTTTCAATGAAAGAAGCGACCATTCCCGGTGATTCAGGAGGGCCGATGGTTTCCAACAGCAAATTGGTAGGCATTTTGTCGGCGACCGGCCCTAGATTTTCCTATTATGTGAACTTAACTTCAGAATCCTCACAATCATTCTTGAAAGATGCCTGGAATGATCATTACACTCCTTTTAACAGAGATACTAAGAAAATTGCTGGAATGTTTAATTGGTCTTTCGGGGCAAAATTAATGGGAGCTAAATTAATGGGTGCTGATTTAAGAGAAGCTAATTTAACCGGAGCAGATTTAACTGGAGCTGATTTAATAGGAGCTGATTTAACCAGCGCTAACTTAAGCTCCGCCACATTAACGGGAGCTTATTTAACTGGAGCCAACTTAACTGGAGCTGACTTAACACTTTCCGATTTAACTAACGCAGATCTCACAAAGGCAAATTTACACCAGACTAAGGTTAATATGGCCCAGTTAAATAAAGCCTATACTACAATTCCAGCGTCAGCTTTGGAGAAAGGTTTATCTCCTTGGCTTCGGCACATTCCTTTTAAACCGGAAAATCAAGTAACCACTAAATGATAGACCGATCCCAGCCCCTTATTCACTCGCAGAGCCCGTGACTGAGACGCCGTCTACCAAAAAGTAGGGACTCTCAAAACTCCCGCTCACCACTTCGGTCTCCGAAGAAACGCCGACGATTTTTTGGGCGATCTCAAAAAAGTTGCCCGAGACCATGGTCTCGATCACAGGCCCACAGTCCTGCCCGTGGCGGTAAAGGCGGCTTGATTTAGCCACCCCACTAAAACTACCATCCACAGGGTCGGTGCTCCCCGAAAACCGGTCCACCACCAAGACTTGGTCCAGGTTCAGAATCAGCTCTTCGAGGGTTTTTTGGCCTCCAGCGATCCGGCAACCGAAAGGCCCTCCGGCCGTCGCCGTAGATTTGGTGCCACACTTGCGAGCGCTATAACAATCATGGAGAATCCGCTGAAGAACTCCGTCCTTGATCAAAGTCTGTTTATGAGTCGGCAGCCCGTCGCCATCAAACGAAGTGGCACCTCTTAGAAAAGCTTGGTGGGGATCATCGTAGATGGTGACCATGGGGGATAAAACCGCAGATCCCACCCGGTCAGCCCAGCGACTTTTTTGGTCCATCACCTGTCGACCGCCCATGTGATACCAGATAAAATCGAGCAAGACATCTGATACAGCCCGTGGACTTAAGACCACCACCCCTTTATAGGTGGGACCTTGGACCGGATTTAGACTTTTAAGGAGCTTTTCGGCAAACAGAGTGGCCTGGCCTTGGGACAAGGCCACAAGACCTTTTTGGGTCAAACTAAAATAGCTTTCATAGTCCATCCCCGTGACCTGCTCACCTTCCCGAGCCATACCCATAAACATCCAGTGGGCGACGGCCTGCTGCACTTCTTGGGTGACCCCTGCAGAGTTTACCAGCCCGTTCCAATCCACATCTAGGGCAATCTCATAGCGATCGAGGGCGATCCGAGGATCTCGGGCCAAGACTGCTAGGGTCTCACCCATAACCCCCTGGAGCTGCTCTATGGAAAACTGAGCCAAGGCCTCTTCATAAAGAAAAGGCAGTCCCCGAGCCTTGGGAGCCTCGTCTCGGCCAGGCATCACCAAAAAAGGATCTGCTACAGAAAACCGGGCGATGGCAAGGGCATCGCTGATGGCGTTTTTAAGTCCGTCTTTAGAGACTGTATTGATGTAGGCTGAGCCCTTTTTTTGGTCCTTATAAACCAAGACCCCGACACTGCGCGTCTCGAGGGTACTCGCTAAAGACAACTCGCCGCTCTCGACCACGAGCCGTTTGCTAAAGTTGGTGCCAATGGCAATCTTGCAGGCATCAGCACCCTGTCTTTTGGCCTCATCAAGGCCCATCTCGGCCAGGATCTGGAGCTGTTTTTGCTGCGTCTTTAGTGATTCAGTCATCTGGGATCCCACGGTCATATTTTCCCCAAAAGTTTAATGATCTTGTTTAGACTTCAATCTGCGGTCTACTGGCCTCCGACCATGATGCGGCAGCGGATATAAGGTCCACCCGCATCGACCTTGGCTGCTTGACCCTTGCCGCAATATCCCGTCCCTAGGTCCCACCGAAACTCCTGGCTCACGGCATCCACCGTCTGCATAACGTCAAAGGCAATCCCCGATAGGGTGGCTTCCCTGAGAAGTTCCATCTTACGCCCCCCTTGGATCCGCCACAGGTGACCGATGCCAAACATAAACTCCCCATTGGCATCCGCTTGGCCTCCCCCTGCCCCATCGACTAAATAGCCATCTTCCGTCTTTGCGATCATATCCTCCAGCCGGTCGTGACCTGGACGAATATAGGTGTTGCGCATACGGATCAACGGCTCGTCGTTGTAGAGCCAGGCCCGGGCGTTTCCCGTGGGAGCCACTTTAAACTCATGGGCGGACTCTCGACTATGGAGATAAGAGGCGAGGATTCCCTGATCGATGATAACGGTTTCTCCGGTCTCGACACCTTCGTCGTCAAAGGGCAGCGATCCTGCCGCATAGCCAAACAGAGGATCGGTCCCAGCATCCACCAGAGTCACTAACGGCGAGGCCACCCTTGCACCAATCTTGCCTTGTGCCACGGATCCGGCTTTGACAAAATCGGCCTCGACCGTATGCCCGATAGCCTCGTGGCATAAAAGTCCCACCACGGCGGGTGCCAGAATCACAGTCTTAAGACCCCCTACTGGATATTTCGCCTTGATAAGATCTACGGCCATCTGGGCTGTATGATCGACCGCCTGATCCATGGTGGGATGGGCCATAAGGCATTTCCAGTCGCCCACGACGCCGGCACCATGGCTGCTCGATGCGCGGGAGCCATCGGATTCTGCTATAGCGCTAAAAGCGATTTCCGGTTGGACAGACTGGAGCGAACAGGCCGCACCGTCGCTGGTTAAGATCACTTTTTCTTCGCGAATCTCATTGTAGCGACAGCGGGCGGTATGAATTTTTGTGGAAGCTTTTACCAGTTGGTTTTCGTAGCGAACCACAGATGCCAGCTTGTCGGCGAGGCCCATGGAGACGAGTTCTTTATAGCCTGGACTCTGAAAATCCCGTTGGCTAAGGGGACCTCGGGCTAGTTGGACTTTATGTTTACGAGACTTTGCCAGCATAGCACCGTTTTTTTCGGCATCCCGGATGGTCCGTTCGATAGCACCTGGGCTCAGATCTGCGGTGGCTGCAAAGCCATAGGCTCCATTCACCAACGCCCGCACCCCGAGGCCCTCAATCACTGAGCTGTTGGCCACATCCACCCGACCTTTGGTCGCCACAAAAGAGTGGGTGGTACGACGGTGCCAGCGAAGCTCGATCATATTCTGTTTACTTACAAGATACTTTCTTAATTCGTCTTTCATACCTGGCCCCTTTTACGAGATCTCTTTGGCATCTTTGGTCTATGATTTTAAATCGACCCACTATGACCCACTCTAACCCACTATCCTAGGGAGCGGGCTAAATTGATCGGGTGCGCCCGTACAAACCGAATCCGGTCTCCGTAGTTTAGTAGCTCTACCCCATGCTGCCCATCCAGAGCTAAGATGGCATTCTGGCATCGGTTTTCGATTTCAAAGGGGGTGCTATCAGGATCAAAAAGACCCCCATCAAAACGAGGTGGCGGATTGGACAAGCGATAGAGTTCCCGCACTCGATACTGGGCCAGGGTGTCCGTCCCGGGACGTTTTTCGCCGCCCGCTGCAAAAATAGCGGCCGTGCTGCCCACACCTGTAGCAATCCAAATGCCGCTGGACCTGTGAAGCTCCGTGTCGTTATCGACGTTTAACCGGTAGCGGGTCGTCGCTGCGGGATTGGCATTGGCATAGAGAAAGTCATTAAGGATGGGCTCCGTCGTAAACTCCTCCGTGCGGTCAGTCCGCCGAATCATAGCCTTAACCCGGGGGATCGATTCGGTACGAACCGTGTCACAGACTAAGGACTGTATGACACGGTCTTCTTCACCAGGCCCCGCACAGCATAGATAGCCCACACTGGAATGGGATGAGCGAATCCCGACGATACGTCCACCGTCAGGCATCTGGTGGGAGGCCGCAAGAAGGGTCCCATCGCCACCGATGGTAATGATCGTGTCTCCTTGATCCGAGGACGTGCGACGTTTTTCTCTGGACACCTCCTCATAGGGAACGCCCGCTTCCTTGAGGAGTTTTTTAACAGTCTTAAGAGTCTTGTAATGTTCGCCGTGGGCTGTTCGTAGGCGGTCCAGGGCATCCTGGGAGACCACTCCACGGGCCACCTTGGCCTCGGTTGTCTCTCCGTGCAGCTCATAGTTGGTGATTTTTGTCACGATAAGAACGCCCATTGGATTCCCTTTGAGGACTAGCTGTTGGGATCTGCCCCGTCTTGACTGCCATCGCCTTCTTTAGATTTTTGGTCTAGCTCTAGGTAAGAGGGATTGATCCAAATCTTTCCACGGCGCTCCAGATCGGCATTAGCCTGCTTTTCGTACATTTCTACGAGCTGGGAGCTTTCCGAATAAGCAGCCATCATCCTTAGCTCGCGTTTTTTGGCGCTGTCAAACTTACTCATATCTGCTTCCTTGCGCCCTTTGAGTCGTACGATAAACAGATTGCCACGGACATCGATGGCTTGGGGATAGAGATCTTGGGGCTTAGCCAAAGAAGAAAGAGCTTCGAGGACTTCTGGGCTACTGCCGATTCCTGGGATAAACTTAGCGTCTTGGCTCAAGTCTGTGGCCTCAGCCCAAGAGAGCTTGTACTCGGCTAAGAGGGCCTCCGCAGGTTGGCCCGCTTTGAGTTGGGCCAGCACTTTATCAGCCTGCTCCTTTGCCAGGGCAGGTTTTTTTTCTTTTGCCAGGATCCCTTCCGCTAAGGTGCGCTGGACATCCTCAAGCTTTTGGTCTACGGCAGGAATCTTGCCTTCCACCTTGACGATATGAAACCCTGAAGGGGTCTCCACGAGTCCACTGATCCCACCAGGCTCAAGGGCAAAGGCCGCGTCCGTCAGCGCGGGGTCCATACGCCCCTTTTCGAATTCGCCGAGATCTCCGCCATTGGTCTTGCCCACGGCCTCATCGGTCGATTCTTTGGCTATTTGCACAAAATCCGCCTGGGGGGCTTTGACCTTTGCGAGCAACTCTTCTGCCCGCTTTTTAGCTTCGTCTTTGGTGCGTTTGGCTGCTTCGGGCACGACATTGCGAGTGCCCTGAAATCCAATCAAGATATGCCGGGCCTTGACCCGTTCGGGTTTTTTATAGTCCTTGATATTTTGGTCGTAAGCATCTTTGACCCGCATCTTGCCTTGGTCTTCGCTGAGAAACTTATCCACCTCGGGAGCCGTAACCGTGACCCCAATCGTCTGGGGGTCGACCTTGATATAGGAGAGATCGACCTTGGTCTCCGCAGCTCTAAAGTCAAGCTCCGCGACCTTAGTCGATGTAACGAGAGAGTCTGCTACGATGCGCCGAAATCTTTGGGCCGCAAGCTGCCGTCTGATTTCATTCATGAGAGAGGCTTCGGTATATCCTTGGCTACTCAGGATTTGGTTGTACCGCTCCTCGCTAAACTGGCCCTTTTCGTCGTTAAAGACTGCCTCCCGCTTTAGGGTCTCCAGGACTTCTTCGTCGGACGCATCAAATCCCAAACTCACTGCTTTTTGGTAGAGGACCCGTTCGTCCACAAGCTCATTGATCACCATCTGGGAGAGCTGAAAGACTTTTGGGTCAAAGGCTTCGGAATACATCCGTTGGTACCGCTCAAAGGTCCTACTGTAGGCCCTTCGGAATTCGTTTCGAGTAATCTCCTCCCGCCCTACTTTGGCAGGATTTCCAGAAACTATTTGGTTCACCTGCATTGAATTGGGGTTGCAAACCCCAAAAAAGGTCATCGCTCCCAAGGCAACTAGAAGAACCGAGTAAACCCCGGCATTCTTCTTAATTTTATCACCATCAAGCCCATCAAGCGTTTTGCCAGTCGATCGCCACATGCCTTACCTCCGGTACATTCCTAAGACTTAGACTCTAACAAAGGTAGGGCGATCCTGCTGCAAAATATTTAGGGGGTGGCCTTCGGCGGAATCTTTATCAGAGAAGCCAAGACCGACAAGCCTAGGATGGCACCGATGATCCCCAGGGACCAACTGATGGGAAACTTGCCACCAAAGAGTTCGTTGAGCCAAGTCATCTTCAAACCGACAAAGATCAAGATAAAGCCCAAACCATATTTAAGGTACCGAAACCGGTCGACGATATCAGCAAGGACAAAGTAAAGGGACCGCAAACCTAAGATTGCAAAGATATTAGAGGTGAAAACAATAAAGGGCTCGTTGGTCACCGCAAAAATAGCTGGTACCGAATCAATCGCAAAGATGATGTCAGAAACCTCGATAAAGACCAAAGCAAGAAAGAGTGGAGTCGCAAAAAGGATTTTGTCCTTGCGCACAAAAAACTTTGAGCCGTGGAACTCATGGGTGACGGGAATTATCTTTTTTATTAGTTTAATCAGTGGGTTTGCTCCTGGGTCGGGCTTTTTATCTGGAGCAAACAGAATCTTAACCCCTGTCAGGACCAAAAACACACCTGCGACGATCACGACCCAGTGGTACTGGAGCAGCGACGCGCCCAGTGCGATAAAAAGGGCCCGAAACACTAACGCTCCTAGGATCCCGTAAAATAAGATGCGATGTTGGTAAATCGCGGGCACTGCAAAGTAACTAAAAACCACAACAAACACGAAAATATTGTCAATGGCTAAAGCTTTTTCGATGATATAGCCCGTTAAAAACTCGAGACCAACCTGCTTTGCTGCCCCTTGGGGATCAAACCCAGGAATCGCTAAAAGGCGTGGGTCGGTGGTAAAGGTTGCCGACGCGTAGTAGTAGAGGCCAACATTAAACAGCAAGGCCAGGCTGATCCATACCACGCTCCACAGGGCGGACTCCTTGATCGATACCACATGGGCTTTGCGGTGGAACACCCCAAGGTCCAAGAGAAGGAGCGCCATCACGAGACCGATAAAGCTTCCATAGAGCCACCAGTAGTCCCCCCAGGGAAACAAAGACACTTCTGACATAGATCCTCCTTATCAGGTTGTTGGGGGCACTGAACTCCAGTCTCCCCTATCGTGAAAAGAGTATCGGTTGGCCGATCAATTTGTTAAAATTGATATTAATAAAATTCTCATTCGTTTTAAACAAAGCTGATAAGGAGTGGTGTAAGGTCCCAAAATCCCCTATATTAATGAATGCTAGTCCCATCAACGGTCTCCGAGGCTTCGATAAAAGAAACAAACAAGGAACCTAGAATTTCTTTATGAAAGACAGCTTTAAAAGATTTGCCACATTTTTTATGCTCGCCAGCGCGCTCGTGGCCCCGTTTATTTTCTTTTCTTCACCCCTGAGATCTTGGCAAAATCCCCACTGGTTTTTTACACTCCTTCAAGATGCTATCCACCCCGTCGAAAGGGTCTGGCATAACACAACCGAAGGCGTTACCAGCTGGTGGCATACCTATATCAACCTCACCCGAGCTGCTGGGGAAAACGACGAGCTCAAACAAAAGTTAAACCAACTCGAAGCCCGAATTTTAGCCTTTGACGAGCAGATGCTCGAAAATCAACGCTTGCGAAAACTCCTTGGGTTTTCTAGTCGATCTGAAAAAAAACTCCTGGCCGCCGAAGTCGTCGGCCACAACCCTTTTGCGACCTTCGAAGCCCTGCGTATCAGCCGCGGCGCTCTTGACGGGATCAGGGCCGGGATGCCTGTGGTTGCCGCTGATGGAATCGTAGGCAAAATCATCCGGGCTGGTCAGACGTTTTCTGACGTACAGCTCCTCGTCGATTCGGATTTTCATATGGATGTCTTGCTCCAACGTACAAGAGTGCGTGGGGTTTTGTCAGGAGCCACCAAAGGCCACTGCATCCTTCAGCTCCATAAGCGAGTCGAAATCCGTATCGGCGATACCCTGATCACCTCGGGGATCGTAGGTGGATATCCCAAAGGGTTGCCCGTAGGACGGGTGATTCGCATCACCCACGAAACCGAAAATGTCGCCCAATCCGTCACCGTTGAGCCATGGGTTGACCACCGCCGCCTCGAAGAGGTGATGGTTATTGTCAGCCCCGATCCCGAACTGGAGACGATCCTCGAGGCTGGGGGGCCCCAATGGTCCCAAAGGGCTTTAAACAAGCATTTGGGGGAGTGACATGCCAGCTCAGACTCCCTGGATCATCCCCACTCCTTTTGCCAACTTTAAAGAGCTCTTAAAAGTCCGTCCTTATACGGGGTCCCTGCGGAAAGATATTTTTTATTTGTTTATTATCTGTGCGATCCACCAATCGATCCTCCCCTCGATCGTAGGTCGGTATCACCTCGTGGACCTTATGACCCCTTGGCTTATCGTAACCTTGGTGGTGGCCCCCCTCGGGCGAGGACTGCTTCTGACGATCCTCGGGGCCCTTCTGATGGAAACCGGCAGCACAGCACCTGCAGGAATGTATTTGACCGCCTTTTGGATGATTGCCACTGGAGTGTTCCTGTCCAAGGCCAGCTTGTCATGGCGGCATTATTTTCCCTGGATCGTGACCCTGACCATTGCCGAACTTTGGATTATTTTGTTTGAACTCTTTGTCAACGCCGTTATACTAAACAATTTTGAATTCACGCTACAGGATTTTGCAATCCAAAGCACAAGACTCGGCTTTGGAATCGCATTAGGCATGGTGTTATGCCATCGATTTCGAACCGGTGATGACCCTGTGGGGAACTTCTGATGCGGCAAATTTTCCGTCAAGAAAAACGTATTGTCGACTCCAGCTTTCTATGGGCCAACATTGTCGTCATCTTGGTCACGGGAATCCTGCTGGTCCGGACCTGGTATGTCCAGATTTACCGCGGAGACTACTACCTTAAAATATCCGAAAACAACCACCTCCAATATATTGAAATCCCTGCACCCCGTGGCCTTATCTTTGATCGTAACGGCCAGGTGGTTCTTGGCAATCGCCCTTATTTTGACCTTATTTTCTTGCCTCAATTTGGCAAGGATAGCTCCCAGACCTTTAAAATCTTGGGCAAGTTGCTCAATCTCTCGCCAGACATTTTTGAGAGACGCTATAAGATGTCCCTCACCCAACCCCGCTATATGCCCGTCGGACTAAAGCGCAACCTAACCCTTCACGAAGTGTCCGTCGTGCTCAGCAACAAAGTCTTTTTACCGGGAGTCAATATCGCCGTTGCTCCCAGGCGCGACTATAAACCAGAAACACCCTCCCACCTGGTGGGTTACCTGGGAGAAATCGGCCAAAAAGACATTAAAAAACTCAACAAGGAATCTCCCGATTGGCCCTACCGATCAGGAGACCTCATCGGCAAGCAGGGTCTCGAAAAACGCTGGGAAAAATACCTTCGCGGCAAAAGGGGGCACCGGCTTATCCACGTGGATGCTTTCGGTCGCGAAGCCCCACGTCCTGACCGCAACAGCGAAATGCCCCTCCCACAAACGTCCGCCGTCCCTGGCGCTGATCTCATACTGACCCTGGATAGCGAACTCCAATCAGTGACTCGAAATGCCTTTAAAGGCAAAAACGGGGCCGTTGTGGTCCTCGATCCGCGCAATGGTGAAATCCTCGCCATGGTCAGCGAACCTGGTTACGACCCAAACCTCTACCAGGGCATCCTTTCTGCCGAAAAATACCGGTCTCTGCTCGCCAACCCCTTTAAGCCCTTCCTAGACAAGACCACGGGAGGTTCCTTTATCCCTGGCAGTGTTTATAAAGCTGTGGTTGCCATCGCTGGTCTCGAAGAAAGGGTTGTGGATCCCCAGACGACCTACTACTGCCCTGGCTCCTACACCCTTGGGGGACAAACATTCCATTGTTGGGAGCATGGAGGCCACGGGGTCGTCAATCTCAAGCGGGCTCTTATGAAATCCTGTGATGTTTACTTTTACAATCTTGGGGTCGAACTGGGTGTCGATCGAATCGCTAAATATGCCTATGAGATGGGCTTAGGCCAAAAAACCGGCCTCCTTCTTAACTTTGAAGTCAAAGGTCTTGTTCCCACCTCTGCGTGGAAAAAACTGAATTACCGGCTCCCTTGGAGTGCAGGAGAAACCCCTAGTATTTCCATAGGCCAAGGGGCAAATCAAATGACCCCCGTCCAGATGGCAAACCTTTACGCTACGATAGGTAACGAGGGTAAGATCTGGCGGCCCTTTCTGGTCAAACGGGTGATCAATCATTTTGGCGAAACCATCCAAGCCAAAGATCCCGAGCTGATCCGAACCATCGAAAAAATCAAAACGGAAACCTTTAGGGTTGTCAAAGAAGGTCTCGCAGCGGTGGTCATGGACAAGGAAGGGACTGGTAAAAACGCCGCAGTGGAAGGTTATACCGTCGCTGGTAAAACCGGCTCTGTCCAAGTGGTGAGTCTCAGCAAAAACAACCGTAACACCGACGTCAGTATGATGTGGCGGGAGCATGCGATGTTTGCCGCGTTTTCGCCGGTGGAAAACCCGGAGATCGCCATCGCCGTCGTCAGCGAACATGACAAGGTGGGAGGTGGAGGCCGCTCGGCAGCTCCGATCGCTGGGCAAATCATAAAGGCCTATTGGCAGCTAAAAGCAAAACGGCAGAATCTTGCACTGACGCCACCCTCGCCTCCCCGTCCCGGAAATCCCGCTGCACCGGCTCCGACCCAACCCCCTGTTGAGAATCCTTCTGGTCCTAGCCACTGAATCGAATGGGTCCTCTAAAGGGAAATCTACGAACGCCGATGAGGAGGGTAAGGTCGCACTGAAAGCGGCTATGAGGTGACAAAAGTGACCACAACTGTCGAAAAACAATGCAGTAAATGTAATCGGGAATACCGAGGTCCCCAGGATTTTTTAAAAGACACCGCCGGATGGAATATTTGCTCCAAGGGCAACCTCTGGTTTAACTGCTCCTGCGGTATGAGCTTGATGCTGTCAAAAGGACGATTTGATTGGTTTTCCCCAAGCATTTTTTTGAGTCCTACAGCCGCGTCGGTCTTACAAAAACTGACCAAAGGCACCGAGTTGCCCACCATCCCCACGGCCGTGATGGAACTACAAAAACAACTCAGAGACGAGACGAATCCTCCCGCTTCGATTGCCAGTGCCCTTAAATCAAATCCGATTTTGGCTGGCCAAGTCCTAAAGATCGCCAATAACCTCAAAATCGGTAGCGGCCAAAAGATCAACTCCATCGAACATGCCATCGTCTTTGTGGGCCGCAAAACCGTCGCCGACCTGACCCAGGTGGCTTCCATGAAATCCTTTTCCTTAAAGACTAAAAAATTTCAAGCCGAGCAGTTCTGGAACGAAGCGATGATCACAGGGGTGATCACGGAACAGCTCGTGCGCCTTTTAAATCTCAGAATCCTCCCCGACGAAGCCTACCTCGCGGGGACGATGTGTAACATCGGCAAAATCGTAGGGGCGATCAGTGCTCCTGAGGTCACCGATAAAGTTTACGATCATGTGACCCAGTCTAAAACCCTCCCGTCCTGGAGCCAGGCCGAAAAGGAGATCGGAGCCGTCGATCACTGCGTGCTGGGGGAGATCGGAGCCGTGGTCTGGGGCATGCCCCCTTATGTCAAAGCCGCTGCCATGAAACACCATTCTCCCCTGGAAGGGGCTGTTTCTCGGACCTCCCTTGGAATCCCCGATCTGGTGGTCCTAGCCAACCAGCTCACCCATTGGGTCCTACTCAATCCCAATCGGATCGATAAGAGCTTACTCGATAAAACCGCAAAACAGATGCGGCTTACCGATGGAGACTTACAAAAGTTTGTCAACGATATGATCAAGCTTTCCAAGGCGCAGGCGACCGACTCCAAAATGACCGCTGCCTAAGATCAACGACCTATGCAGTGGGACGGTGGGCTGGTGCTTGCAACCTCCCCACTTGCATGATAGTCACAAGATGCTTTATCAATCCCAATGAGGAGGCATCCTATGGTGACTATTAGAGAAAACCTCGAGCTTATCGCCCGCCAAAATCAATGGGCAGAGGCAAAAAAGCACTGTTACTACGGCCTCACTGAAGACTTTAAAGGCTCCCTCGGGAGCCTAGGGATCTCTGTTTATACCGGCAAGGTCCGGGATGTCCTTATGCGCGAACATAGCGCCGCGCGGGCACCCACATTGCTTCTGGTCCATTCAGATCGGTTGACCGCTTTTGACCGCTTGATCACTTGGATTCCCTATAAAGGAGTGATCCTGGCAAACCTTTCGGCTTTTTGGCTCAAGGCAGCATCCCGTGTGGTGCCCACCCATTTTATAGAACAGATCGACGAACGAACCCTACTTTGTAAGGTGGCCCAACCGATCAAAGTCGAAGTGGTGATCCGCGGGTACCTGGCAGGGAGTATGCTCCGCGGCTACCTGGGTGGGCAGAGGATTTTTGGTGGAGTGACCCTTCCCGATGGACTCAGGCCCTACGAGCGGCTTCCCACACCGGTGATCACTCCGACCACTAAAGCCGCAGCCTATGAGCACGACCTAGAGATTACCCCTCGGGAAGTCCTCGAGCGTGGCCTTTGTCCAGCTAAGATCTGGGACCGTGTCACCGATGATTCCCATAAACTTTTTGCCTTTGGTACGGAACTCCTCGCCCAAAAGGGTTGGATCCTTGTCGATACCAAGTATGAATTCGGCCTGACCCCCGAGGGTGAGCTGCTGGTGATCGACGAGATCCATACGCCTGATTCAAGCCGGTTTTGGGTGTCGCAAACCTACCGGGCGCGAACTGCGGAAGGACTCCCTCCCGATATGCTCGACAAGGAGCGGATCCGCAGATGGCTCCTCGAACAAGGCTATAAAGGGGAAGGCACTGTGCCCGAGGTTCCCCTGGCTAATGGGCTGGATTTAGCCACCACCTACCTGGATGTGCTGGAGACTCTTTTGCCCCAGCCAGCCTTGACGATGGGTGTCTACGGAGAGTCCACACTGCTCAAGTCACTACAAAAAATTGATTAATTGTATTATCTCAATGCACTGAGTAAATTATCTCAAGGTACTGAGTCAATGATATCAATGGAGAAAAGACCAGTTTAAGAGCCTGAAATGAATAGAAAAACAAAGGACATTAAAATGCGTCACACTTATTCTGCAACCCTGTTTCTAGTAGGTCTCTCTTTGACCGGCTGTGCCGAAGAGAGGTCCCAGTCTCATCTTTTAGACCAATCTTCGACCTCGATCACAGCGATCCCTGCCCCCGACGAGGAGGCTCGCTTGACCTCCCAGCTCACCCTATCCCATGGTAGCGCCCAGAACCAAAACGGTTGGACCGTTTTTTCCTGGACCAGTCCTAGCCAGGGAACTGCGACTTTAGAGCACTTCCTTTCTGGATTTAAATTCCGAACAGTCCGTCTCCATCTCCAGCCAGGAGATGGGGCGATTGTGATGACACCTGAGCAGAGATTCGTGACCTCTGGCCAAGTCAAAGGAGGATTCTTTTACACCTGTGGTCCCCAAGGGACACAGTGTTGGGAGGATGTACCCCAGGTGTCCGGCGATATCACCTATCCCTGTGGTCCCCAGGGAGCCACATGCACCATCAAAATCCCCCGACCATCATCACCACAGGTCGCTTATTTTGCGGACGATGATACCTATATCTGCGGCCCTCAAGGCGCAAGGTGTCCTAAACCAAAGCCGTCGACACCAAGTGATGAGCCCAAACCCTGTGGTCCCCAAGGTGCTAGGTGTTAGGGTTGGGGTGGACGTTTAGGCCCGATGCCAACATGCCCGCCGGTCGCTTTACCTTTAGGATAGGTGAATATAGACTCGGTATATAAGTGGAGGATGGATGTTTATTGACGCGAGCCAAGCGATTCGGGAGAAGATCAGGGACACTCACGACGTCGATTGGACCGAAGTTGAGGAGGCCTTCTTTACATCTGCACCGCCCTATCCACTCGATAAGCGTCCGCAACATAAGACAAAGCCACCGACTCAATACTTCATCGCCGAAACCTTCGATGAGCGGCTGCTCAAGGTGTGCTTCACGATCAAAGATGGCACCATCTGGGTCAAATCAGCGTTTGATCCTGACGAAGCCGACATCATCAGATTCTTGAAAGATGGAGGGATTATCGGATGCCTGTGAAAAAGAAGGAAGACAAACAAGCTGCTGAAATTATCGCCGAGTGGAAGGCGTCAAGACCAGACCTTAAGGAAAAGGCAAAACGAATCCGAAAGGAGCGGAGCTATCAAAAAGGAATTTACATCAAATTTCCCGAGGACCTTTTAGAGAAGATCCAAGAACTCGCTCAACAAAAACACATAGGCTACCAAACCTATTTAAAGCTTATAGTGGGTGAACACATTGAGCGCCTGGAGAAGAAATCGCCAAGGAGATAGTTGATCCTACGTGAGTTTTGAAGCCGATCGCATCAGAAGGGAGTCAATTAAGGCTGTCCAACTGATCGCTCATGACGCGCCACATGGCAAGCCATCCACCCCCATTTAGAAGCTCCCTTGTGGTTCTGGTTATCAACCGGGAGTGAAGTACTCTGCCGCCATCTGCCGCCCAAGTGTAGGCATGATGTTTGCATCCGAATTCAAGCAGCTTCCGCTTGGCTGTGGTTTAACTCAAGATCAAAAGCAAGCATCTGATTAATCGCCTGAAAGAGTGGTACAAAGAGGTAAATCAGCAAATTTGCTGCAAAGAGCGTCCTTGAGACTCGCTGATTCGGCCTTGAGACGCGCTGATTCGGCCTCGGCCTTGTCAGCACGCTCCCTAAGGAGGTGTGTAAAAATTACTTGGACAGGTTCTACTTGATTGGGCTTATTATATAATTCCATTTTGGATACTTTGCATGGAACTTGATCTTGATCTCGTCAAACTCGTCATCGCTGACTTTCAATCCTTTTTCGTAGA
>JBGSUI010000082.1:0-46101 GCA_041736175.1 Oligoflexales bacterium
GATCCCCCCGGAAAGCCTCGCCAAGCTTTTCGAGGCGTTTTTTACCTCGGGAAAAAAGGGCGGGACTGGCCTAGGTCTTGCCATAGCGCAAAAAGTGGTTCAGGCCCACGGTGGTAAAATTTGGTGTGAATCGTCTAAAACGCCAGAACACCCCGACGGCAAGGTGGAGTTTTTCTTCACTTTGCCCATCGCGAAAGGAGCGGATTTCGTCACCACCGCGAGTCTCCCAAGACATAGTGATGAGATCACCCGGATGATCGTAATGATGGGACAGGCCTTGGCAAGCAAGTCCGACAGCGAGTTTAATAAAAGCGAAAGCCTCCTCCATCAGGAGGTGATCCAAAGGGCAGGTGCCTTGTCACAGCCCCTCGGGCTTCTGATAGTCGACGACGAGTCGATTTACCGCACGGCCCTTGCCGGCTGGATAGAAGAATCCCCCGAATTGACCAAATTGTGTAACATTTTCCATGCGAACGGCAGCTTTGAGGCTTTTGAAATCCTCAAAAACCACTCGATTGACCTCATCATCACCGATATCGATATGGGTCCCAAGTCACTCACTGGATTCGATCTTGTGAAGGAATTGCGCACCACCCATGATTTCAAAGGTCAGATCTTTGTTCACTCCAACAGGATCGTCCCAGACGATCACCGCAAAGCTGGGGACCTTGGCGCAAACGGGTTTTTGCCAAAACCCATGGCTAAGGGGCAACATTTTAAATTATTCCTGCAAACCATTCAATGGTTATCTCCCTTGGAGGACATAGTCACGCCAAGCGGCGGTTCAGAAGCGGCAGACTCAGATGCCGCGGGTGCCGAAGCAGTCGCGTCATCAAGCCCCGGAGCAGCCGAGAGGGGAACAAAGTCGCCTTATGATTTAATCGCCGTGATCGACGATGAGGATATTTTCCGCGACCAGTGGCCTGCCTTCCTTAAGGGCTTTGACACGGTCTGCTACGCCACCGCTGAGGACTTTGTCAAGGATTGGGAAAAGGTCAGTGGCAGACTCTTGGCCGTCCTGACCGACAAATACCTCGGGTCAGGCATCGACGGCATCAAATTGGGTACCATGCTCAGGCAAAAGGCACCCGACCTGGCCATTTTTCTATCGACCAGCGACATGTCGGTGAAAAACGATTCCAATGTCTTTGATTTGATAGTCGACAAAGACGCCTTCGAAGAGGCTCCCAAAATCACCCGATACCTGAAAACTAAGGCCAAGGACGAAAGCCTGGCTGGGTTGATGAGGAAAACAATAAGAGTGTTTGATTCGAATGCTCGAGACCTTGATGAATCCCACGACCTTTCGTCGATCGTCGCCTCACACATTCTAGGGTGGGAGTTTCTGCTAAAGGATTTGGACAAAGCGACCAAGACCAAACTCGAAGAGTCGATGTTCGCGACTGAAAGAGAAAAGCTAAAACATGACATCAAGGGATCGATCTCAAGGCTTAAAATTCTGCTCAGAAATCTGGAAAATGGCGACATGGACGTTAAAGCAACCATGGGCAGCCTTGAGTCGAGGGTAGCCGATTGTGGGAGGCTTTAACCTGTACACCTCTACCCCCTAGCCTTTCTAGACAGATGGAGATGGGCATGCCTGAGGCTGCCGGCACCCACAGGTTTTCACCCTCTAAGTCTACCGAGCAAAAAAATCGAATAAGAAGGCCACAAGCCGCCACAGGATCCTGGACGACTGCCGAGTCGAAATGCATACAGGGAGACAAAATTCCGTTTCAAAGGATGAGTGCATCAAGGACGCCGCTCGCGACAAAACAAGGATGAGTTTGTCATCGTACGGCGGCAGGAGTCGGGTACTCTACGAAACGGCGAGGCAAAGGGGCTGGCTCGACGAATGCTTCCGGCACATGACGGACGGGCGAAGGCCAGCCTTAGGACTGGACGAATGCTTGAGGAAAGCCAGAAAGCACCAGATCCCCGGAGTCTGGAAGAAGGCCGACTCACGGACCTACAACGCGGCGCGACGAGGCCATCCGGGCGAAGGCGCGAAACATCGACCGGAGCGCGGCGAAGCTCCGTGGGGACGCAGAGCGTTTGGTAACAGAGACTAACCGCCATTCGATCACCCTTTCATCATGACACGTCATTCCCCAAATCCTTTGAGATAAAAGGCGGGGGAATGATTTTTTGCTAGGTTTCACAGCAGCTATTCGATTCAAATTTGCTACCGAGGCCACATAACTTGCCGGTTGCCTCAAAAGCAGGTTTGAACAGGGATCTGGTTATTCAGCATAAAGTTATGTTTGAAAATAGCCAACTCCAAGGGCTAAGAGACCCTGTAAAGGGTGCAGCCTAAGCAAACTTAAAAATATTAGAGTCTCAATTAAGCAAGCAGGCTATCCGGGAGGGCTCGCACGGGCCCGGATTCCTTTTCACCTTCCTGGGTTATTGAAAACGATCTTACTGGCCCTTTAAGAGACCATTATTACTTAGATAATTTGAAGGCATCATTCTTGCATGTCTGGGAATTGGAGCATCGAGTTCCGCCCTAAACAGATGTAAGGAGGATGTTCAAAAAAATGAAGCAATGGTCAAAAGCAAAATTCTATCCACTTTTTTCTCCAAGTGAAAGGCACGCATGATGAGAAATGAATTCGAAAAAAATCTAAATAATAATCTAATTGATATTGGTATAAAATCTGAAACAAAGCAGTCAATGTCAAAATTACTTCGAAGGAGATATAAAAATCCTCTAAAACACTTGCATACGCGGCATAGCGACTGGATACAGGTCGGATCACTAATCCTTAATGTCGCTGCCATTGTGATTGTCGCCACGATGGCTACGATGGCTGATATCAGCTCTTTGCTGATTACACTAGTCGTGCAAATCCTCGCTATTGGTTTTATCGGCTCACGTATGAGAGCTTTGGGAAACATAATGCATGAGTGTGCCCATGGCACTTTTTTGAAGCGACGAATCTGGAACCACCGACTAGGCTGCGTCCTTTCTGTTATGGATTTTTCTTCGTTTAGTCAATACCGACAAGATCACATGACGCATCATATATACCTCGGAGACAAAAAGCTTGATCGTGATTTCGCTGCTCGCGAAACATTTGGTTTCGAAGCCGAGCTTACTCCGCAAACCGCATTTATGCACTTAAAGAACATAGTATCGATCAAGTTCTACAGGGTTTATTTAAAGCCCATATTTCTATCAAAATATGATTCTCGATCTGTAGTAGCACTTCGAGTCATCTGGGTAGCACTTTTAATAGCATTGTTTTTATTTTTTGGCGTGTATGGCTTTACTATGTTTTTCATAGTGCCTTATATTACGACGTATCAATGGCTAAGATATTTTTCAGACGTAGTCGATCATGCTGGGCTAATCGGCATTGATCCTTCTATTAAAGGTCAAGAACTTGCACGGACTCGAAATCATCTATTTTCAAATCAGATTTTCAATTGGCTCTTTTTTCCAAGCAACGACATGTTTCATGCTGTTCACCATCTTTTTCCAGAAATTCCTAATTACAGGCTTGCTGAGGCCCACCAGGTCCTACTCAATGATCCTAATTATGCATCAAAGGGTCACTCATTCAAGTCGATCATAGTCACTAACAAAACCAAAAAGGAACACAAAAATGTTTTCGGAAATACCTTCTAATGCCTCATGGGTTGAAATCGATGCTGAAGTATTGCGATCTAATACTATCGCTTTGTCTAGCTATCTTGGCAAAGGTCCAGCTCTTGGAGCCATGCTTAAAGCAAATGCTTATGGCCATGGTATTGAACAAGTTGTCGAAGTAATTCACGATCTTTATTCGTCATTTTACACAGTTTTAGTGGAAGACGCGCTCAGGATAAGAGCTACAGAGAAAAGACTAGGAAAACCAAAAAAGCGAATCATTGTGGTTGGCAGCGTAGCGGCTTCAGACCTGCCTACATTGGTCAGTGAGGATATCGAATGTGTCATTGCTGATCTTCAATGGCCAGATAGGCTAAGGCAATTCGAAATATTAGGGCTTGGAATGCCTTTAAAAGTGCATATTTTCCTCGATACTGGGTTAGGTAGGGAGGGCTTGTTCCCGGAAACTGTCGCAGCCGACTTAGCCTTTTTGAGTAACATAAAAAATTTGATCCGGGTGGTCGGTATCATGTCTCATTTTTCAGATGCGGAGTCTCCTTTTGATTTAGGCTATGCGCATGAACAATTAAACCGATACATTGAGGGAGTTAAAGTCTTGCAGGAATCAAACATTGCTGACCCTGGCGTAGAATTGCATTTCGCAGCAAGCTCACCTGCGATTGTGTTTCCAGAAGCTAGGTTGACGAAGGTGCGTTTTGGGATCTCACTCTACGGCTATTGGACTGCTAATGAATCAAAGCTCGGAGCAATGGTGTTAGCGGATAGCACCTCCAAAAAATATTTAAAAATCAATCCAACTCTTAGTTGGCGTTGCCATTCACAGATTGTAAAGACTCTCAACGCTGGAGATGCTGTTGGATACAACCGGAGCTATATCTGCCAGCGAAAAACGCGAGTTGCGATCCTACCAGTTGGTTACTTTGATGGCTATCCCTATAGTGCCAGTCATCGTGCAAAAGTCCTTGTTAACGGTAAGAAATGTTCAGTTCTTGGATCAGTTATGATGAACAATATTGCGGTGGACGTAACCGACGTTACCCTTTCTGATACCGAAGGCATAGTTGCTACTTTGATTGGTTCTGACGGTCGTGAACAAATAACCGCAGACGATTTAGCAAAAATGGCAGGTACAATAAACTACAACATACTAACATCGATTGCACACCATGTAAAAAGACTGGTGATTCATCGCGAGGAAAATAATGTTTGATTACAATAGCTCTGCTGGAAAAACTTGGGATATCTGTCTGAATGATTCCTTGTATAACGAGACTGGTCGTGATGATCTGAGGAATTTTTTGCGCAATTTGCAGGCATCTTTTGCCGGACTTCCTAGTGTTGCAAATTCATTTGCAATCCCCTATAGACCACCTCTTCTAAAGAACGAACTGTATCTACGAATGCATTCCGTAGCTAAAAGAATGATTAAATTGGCTTTAGCGACAGCTTCGCACAGTGCTCATGGAGATTTTCATAGTCTTGCACGATCTCTACGTTGGCCCGAAAAACACCTCGATTGGATTGGAGCGTCGGCCACAGAAGCAACACAATTAGCCACAATGGTAGCACGGCCAGATATGGTCTTTTCTTCTGGAAAATTGCGCATTTTGGAGATGAATATCCATACAGCATTAGGTGGTCTGGTCGACACATCAGTGCTGCCCGCTGCTTACTTAAACTCTAGCTGGGGTAGGCAGGTTTCAGTTGCTCATCCAGTCTATGCAGATGCTCCCTTAGTAAACCTAGCCAATCTTATAAAAATGATCTCCCACAGAATCGATAGAAGTGTTCGCCCTTCGCTCGCTGTTTTGGAATGGGAGTACGATGTTGAAATGAATTATCGACTTGCAGCGACTCTTATGCAGTTCGGCATCTACGCCCAATACGTGGATATTAATCAGCTAGTCGAGGGAGATGGGTTCATTCGAACTAAAAATCGCTCTTTTCAACTCGCACTTAAGAGCTATTCTTTGGAGTCTGTGAGGACCGCAAAGCAGCATTCTGAGTTGTCTTTAATTGCTGCCGCAGCCAAGAAGGGGCGAGTACTTCCTGATGAGGTGGCTACATTGGTCTCAGATAAGCGGATTCTTGCGATGCTTTCGGAACATTGTTCAAATTGGTTTCCCGACGAGACCGAATTTGTCAATTCCTATTTACCATGGACGAGAACTGTTGCGCCAGGATTCACGGTTTTTGGCGCTGAAAAACTTGCCATGGAGGACTTATTAACCGCTAAGAACAAAGATGCATTCGTTCTTAAACCAGGACTCGGAGAAGGAGGCGAAGGGGTTATGATAGGCCGCGGATCGACCCGAGTTGCTTGGGAAAACGCTGTAAGCAACGCGATAACTACCGGAGAGTGGGTCGTCCAGGAATATCAGGATGTCGACTCGATCACACTTCCTTTTTGGAACGAAACTGTCGGGCTAAGCTGGGAAGCCTGTCCAGCAGTGGTGGCGCCATACGTTGTTGGCTCTGACCCAGCGGGAGCACTCATGCGCTATACCCGCGATAAAGACTGTTTGGTTATGAACTTCGCACGTGGTGCTGGAGTGTGTCCAGTTATTATCACGCAAGAGGGCAACTAAAAATGAAAAACAAGAAAATTTGTTTGATTACAACTGAACGTCACTCTCTGATCAAAGATATCATCAAATATGCTCAAGAAAGTGGAATTGAGACGGATGTATTGTCAATACGAGATGTTGCAGTCTTAATTTCATCAAGCCGAGTCCATTCGAATTTGCTGGATTATGGTGCCATCTATTTTGACCGCGGGGAAGAAGATTGGGTTAACTATGGCTTCCAAATTACATTTTTACATTCTATGAAACAGTTGGGTGCTAGAATCTTTAATAATCCACTCTCCTATATGTTGGCGCATGACAAAGTGACTACCAGCATCGAGCTTGCAGCCCGCGGTATACCAGTTGCAGAAACAGTTATTTGCTACGATGTTGGCAATGCCCTCGCAGCAATTAAAGAGTGGCCGGTCATTATTTTGAAACCTCCCCTGGGTTATAGCGGTAATGGCATATCAGTCTTTGAAAACAAAGATGTTTCTTCTGAGCTACTTGCGGCAAAGCTAGAAAAACAAGGAAACTTATATCTCCAGAAGTTTGTAAAGTCGACTCGTCCCAGAGACATCCGAGTCCAAGTTGTGGACGGTAGAGCTGTTCTGACATACGAACGGGTTGCGGACTCGAAGCAGAAGTACCCGCTTTGCAATATCGACCTCGGTGCCCGAATGAATTTCATTTCATTGCCAGACCAGGCTGTGGCAGTCGCATTAAAAGCCGTAGCCATTTTAGGACTTGATGTTGCAGGTGTCGATTTATTGGTAGATGAGCACGAAAATTTTCTCGTGTCCGAAATAAATCCAGAAACCACGACATTGGACGAAACGCCCATATTTGGTCGTGAAGTAGCCGATTTTTTGATTGGAAAATGTAGGGAAGTATAAAGTTCAAACAAAATAATTGAATTAATAAATGAGGTTTAAAATGGTTTACAATCTTCTTGATACGGGTGATTTTGACTTTGGTATACCAGAGATCCAAAAGTACAAACATATTTACAATAGCCGCGTTCCCCAAACTTTGGATCGCCAGCAAAGATTACTACGCTCCTGGGAAGCGACAAGAGAATCAATGCATGCAGCGACGCGGCGTGATCAATCAGTCACTGATCGGATTTTGCTCGAAAGAATTTCTCGTCATGTCGATTTTGCATTTAATTTCATCCCATTTTATCGAAAGCACTATTCAGCGGTTGGCTTTAGAACAGGAGACGTCGTTACTTGGAATGATTTTGCATGTCTGCCCACAGTTTCCAAGGCCGACCTCATCGCTGAATACCCACACTCAATCGTCGCTAATGGTATAGATATTGAATCATGCCATGGCGCGAGAACGTCTGGATCTACGGGTAAACCACTTACTTTAGTGCGGGACGATGCTGCCGCAGACCGACGTATGCTTGAAATACTTCGGCAATTCGAAACTATGCTGGATAGTCCATTGCAGCGGGAGGATTGGATTTACAATATTTATCATTCACATTGGGTAGTCACTTCCCTAGCTGGCTTTTATCGAACGTTTTCAGTGTCTCAAGATTGTCCACCCGAGGCAATTTTACGTCATATTTCGAGTTTGCGACCTCGATTTATATCATCTTTTCCTAGCTTTCTTGCTCGCTTCCAAGAGGTAGCTAGAGACCTTCGACCTTTCGGAGTCGAGTGTATAAGTACCAATTCGGAATCAAGCACTGTCTTGGAGCGTCAAAAGTTGGCAGATCATTTTAAAGTTCCAGTGCTAGACGAGTATTCGAGCGAAGAATTGCCAAGTATTGCCATCGAATGCCCCTACAACAATTACCATGTCGAAGAAGATAGGACTTATTTGGAAATCGTAGAACCAGATAATGAAAGTGTGGGGCGAGTGGTCGGTACTGACCTCGCCAATATTTATATGCCCATTATACGTTATGAACAAGGTGACCTGGCTCGGTGGGCAAAAAGCGGCCAAGGCAAGTGTCCTTGCGGGAATTGTTATCGCCACCTTGATCGGCTTCATGGACGTGCTGACCAAGCATTTTTTTCATCTCGGAATGGGAAAATCCTACCTGATCGCGTTCTCGATCTCGTTGATAAGACCCTCATTGACGTGAGTTCAGGGATAGCCGAATTTCGCGTGGTCCAAAAAGACATAGGTCATGTTGAGATCCTTTGCGTTATGGAAGGCGGCAAAATTTCGCCATCTGCGGCCATTGTTGTGAAGTTTGAAAAGGGTATGAACGATCTTTTTGGGTGTGACATTTCTGTCCGATTTAATGTCGTGCAGCAAATTCCAGCTTTGTCTAGCTATAAGAGAAGGATGATTATTAATGAGATCAAATAGACGATTTTTTGAGGGTTTAATGCGTGCTTTTTCCATAGTGGGATGGTCCACCTTTAGCAAGGATTTATTCAGTCGGCTGCGATATCAAGTAACCTCCCTTGTTGGCGCAACTCGCTTACCAGCTATAATATGGCAACTTATAATAGCGACAATGATTTATCGGCTAGCGATGTTTATGACATTGCCCTTCGTAGCTATTTATTTGCCGAAGCATTTTGGAACATCACCTTTGATTACTGGATTGGTAGCTGCTACTGGCCCCCTCATTGCTACTATCGCCGGATTTTGGGGAGGTGCATTTTCAGATATTCTTGGTCGAAAAATGCTGGTATATGTTGCGATGACCCTTCAAACCGCTGGTTGCATGCTTTTCGTCTTCGTAGATTCAGTACTAGGGATCACGCTTGCGTGTGCCCTGATGGGTCTTGGGCGGTCTATTTGTGACCCGATACTTCAGGCCGTCTTGGTTGATCTTGTCCCTCCGGAGCGGCGGACTTTTGCTATACATGCACGCTACACGGCCATTAATATAGGATCTGCTGTTGGGCCCGTTTTAGTGGCAGTTCTTTCGGTAAGCTTCGGAGAATTGGCCTTGCGCGCAAGTTTCATCTTTGCTTCCGTTGCTATGGTTATTTATCAATTTTTTGTCTCAAATATTGTGCGGAATCTTCCAAATGAAGCTGTCCGCAACAGCACTTTAAATATATCCTCTATCCTATCAACTGTGAAGGGCGACTCATCCCTAAAATATCTCATTCTGGGAGGTTCGGTATTCCTACTTGGGTACTGTCAGATCGAAACCACTCTAGCAATGACTCTTCAGATGCTTTTCGATAATGGGCTTCAGGTATATTCGACGTTACACCTTATCAACTCGATTATGATAGTTTTTGCACAAGCTCCAGTTCAGTTTATGGTGCGTTCCTGGCCTACCCGATGGATCCTTTGTTCAGGGAGTATCCTAGCAGCGTGTGGCCTAGTAGGTTTCGGTCTTGCTTCTACTTTTTCTGGCATGGTTGCCTCAATGGTTCTTCTAACACTTGGCGAGATTCTGGTATTTCCAAATATGATGATTGCTTTGGATCGCTTGGCCCCTCCTGGATTGAAGGGTAGTTATTTCGGAGCTTCGTCTCTTTGCCAATCCGGATACATTTTCGGGCCACTTTTAGGTGGATTTATCTATGAAAAATTCAATGTAGGGTATACGTTCGGCGTGATGGCTTTTTTGGTTCTCCTTACTGGCATTGCTTTCAATGCATCTATGCGGCGAAGTACTTGAATTATTTTGGAGGTAGTTTGAAATTTAATGCTCTGATCCCTGAATTAAAAGTCGCAAGTCTTCAAGATAGTTTGTCATTCTACAAATCGTTGCTAGGCTTCGAAATTTTATACGATCGGCCAGAAAACAAATTTGCGTTTTTATCTCTGCAAAGCGCTCAGCTCATGCTTGAGGAGGTAAGAGACAATGAAGTCTGGACAACGGCCCATCTCGAACATCCCTATGGCCGGGGCATTAATTTCCAATTCTCAGTCGAGGATGTCGAATCGATAGCAAGCCGGTTGAGCCAAGTCCATTACCCACTCAGGCAGCCTTTAGAAGTGGCGCATTATCGTATGGGGAATGAAAAAGTTTGCCTGAGACAATTTTTGGTGCTCGATCCAGATGGTTATCTATTGCGATTTGCCCAATTTATAAGCCCATAGTTTTGTCATTCTTTCGGTTTATTCTGGGTTACCAAATGGCAAAGTCTTGGCTTGATTGAAAATTATTACTAGTCTCAAATTTTGAACGAATGAGCCGACGGATCCATCTCATGCAGATTAGCCTCCTTTCAAAAGGTATATTGACCTGCTTAGCAATAATAATGCTTTAAAAAAAAGTCTTAAAGCATACAATCATAGTAATCATAAATTATTTATAAATAGAAATTTCCAAAAAATAATTGATTATGAAGTTTAATAATTGGACTTTTTGAACTGCACGAGTTGGTCTGCAGCCAGCGGCAGGAGGCGGGCTCACTACGAGACGGTGACACAAAAAGGGTAGCTAGACGAAAGTTGCAGGCAAATGTCAGACCCGCGAAGTCCGGCCGTCGGACTGGACGAATGCCAGAGAGGAGCCAGAATGCACCAGACCCCCAGAGCATGGAAAAAAGCCGACTCAGGACCTACAAGACGGCGTGCCGGAACGCGCACTTCGGGTCGAAAAGGCGCTGCGATTGAGGCCATTGGGGAAAGGACCGCGGCAACATCCGTCCGGGCCGGATGAGCCGCGGGCAAGCAGCGGAAAGCGGGCGGCGGAGGTGCATGATCTGCACCTTGGTTTGTTCCCCAACCGCTGAGTAAAAAAATATTGCGTTCCAGAATCGACGGGCAAAATTTTCAAAGTCATGTCTTTTTTCTCCAAAAATGCCTCCATGTCCTTTTGTTTGATGACGGTATCTTGATCCCCTATAAAGACAAAAGTCTTGGCGGTGATCTTGGCCTAGCCGCTTTGAGACTTAAAGTTCGCGTGCGACATGCGCGCCTAGACGTTTTCGCTCAAAGATAAAAAACCCTTAAACTATTGTGCTGACAAGAGTCTAGAGGTAAAATCATCCTCGCTTCTAAAAACTCGTTCCCGGCGAGGCGCCACCATTCCCCTGACTCCCAATCCTAATGTTAAACACCCGTTGAATGGCTTTGAGCGGGTCTGCTTCATAAAGAACACCGTTAAAAACCCCAACATAGAAATTGGTGACTACACCTATTATGACGATCCTGAAGACTCCGAGAACTTCGAACGCAACGTGCTTTACCACTACGATTTTGTCGGCGACAAGCTGATCATCGGCAAATTCTGCGCTCTCGCGACTGGAGTCAAGTTCATCATGAACGGCGCCAATCATCGCATGGACACCCTGACCACCTTTCCTTTCGCGATTTTTGGCGACGGCTGGGCGGAAAATCTCAAGGGAGTGGCCTTGGGTGAAAAAAGCAAAGGGGATACCGTCATCGGCCATGACGTGTGGATCGGATACGATGCTACGATCATGCCTGGTGTCACGATTGGCAGCGGTGCCATCATCGCTTCAAAGTCCGTGGTCGTTAGCGACGTGGAGCCCTACAGCGTTTATGGGGGCAATCCCGCAAAAAAAATCAAGTTACGATTCTCGGAGCAAGTGATTCGTGAACTCCTTGAGATCTGCTGGTGGGATTGGCCATATGACATTCTCACCGAGTATGTGCAAGATATCTTTACGAATGACATCGCAAAAATCAGGTCTGCTTATGAAAAAGTACAAAGTCGTTGCTAACTTGTCAGCGTTCGCGACTTTGTCTTTCTCTCAGCTGCATCGACCATTTCCACCACCTTGCCACTCGCAGCCCATACGGGAGCTAAAGTCCTGGCGATTGACTTTCAAGCCGCGCCCAAGGGCACCATTGATACGATGGCCGAGGAAGTCGCAAAGGTCGTTGAGGCCCTCCTCGCCTCCGGTCAAGATCCCATGCGAACTGGTTTTCTCGCGGACTCCTCAGGTGCAATCGTTCTCACCCAGGCCCTCAACAGGCTCATAAAAAAAGGGCGAAGGTTTTGGGGCGCGGTCTATCTATCTCCTTGGGCCGATATCACCTGCCTGGGTGACAGCTTTACCACCCTTAGTGATTTCGATCCGATTCTTCGGGTCAAGGACTATCTCGAGGTCGCCGCAACCCTGGCTGCCGGCTCCAAGGTAGGTGATGCCACTCTATCGATGATTCGCGGCACCTATCCACCAGGTTTTCCCCCTTCTCTCATTCAAGTCGGGAGTCGGGAGATCTTCCTTAACCAGGCGGCGCTCACCTACCAGCGCATGCGGGAATTTGGCGTTGATGCAGAGTGGGAGCTCTATGATGGCATGTGGCACGTCTTCCAAGCCACTCACCCAAAGCTCCCAACTTCGTTGACCGCTTGGGCCAGGGTCAGCGAGTTCTTCTCAGCATAAGGCGAAAAAGTCATCTTTGTAGTCTCTGTTCAACCCCTGCTTCAACCACCAGCGGAGGTCTCGCTGCGACAGGGGCGCTTTGACGTTGCTCTCTATAGCGATGGATTGTTCGCGGCCGAGGGGATTCCTCAGCCAGGCTTTTTTTCCAGGGCTGTCACAAAACGCCGGGCGGAATACCTGGCGGGACGAATTCTCGCAAAGGAGCAGCTCATAGCTCTTGGCGCGACAGAGGTCTTAGTGGACTATGGACAGGCACCATTTTCCCGGGTGGCCCCAAGGGTTCGTGGGTAGCATCACCCACACCAAGAACCAGGCAGGTGTTGTAGTGGCGCGTTCCACAAAGTAACCGGTGCTGTGGTTAAGGTAGACCAGTTCTGATTGAAGGACGCGAATGGCTCCGAAAGAGCATTAATACCAACTGATGTCGGGGCACTGGAGATGTTTACACATTCCTCCGACCCTGAAATGGCTGAATATTTGGTACCGATAGCTTGGGATAAAACATTGCCAATCGTTGACGCTGTACGTGAAAAAGGGTTTTTCGGAAATCAAAATTCAGTTTATCAGCCGGTTACGTGAAAGTGGGCTTTTACAATCGAGCGACTAAAAAAACTGCTACAAATCACCTAAAATGCTCGGTCTTTACGGGGTAAAGTGAATTTACCTGATCAATAACGTTCCACCAAATCAGTTCGTTCACTACATTTCGCAAAATACAAGTCTGCTCGGCTTATCATATGTTCGCGATCCACGGTGAAAAAAGCCAGGATAAACTGACTTCTGCTGGCCGTCCCCGGCTCTACCCTTAGTAGCTCGACATGGATCTGCAACGCAACTTCGTGATCTTTGTCCCATACGTCATAGGTAGCCATCTGGTTGTGGATTTCGATCTTGGCTGTACCCAGAACTCGACGGAGCAGCTCGATAAAGTCCTCCGGGCCCGAGACCTTCTCTTGGGTCTGGGGCAGATAGCCTTCAAATTCCTCGGAGACGAGGTTAATCGCGTCATCCCAGGCCTGGTCGTTTAGCATATGCCAGAAGTCTGACGGGATGCGGGCGGCTTCTTCATCAACCTTACCCATTGTCTGGTCTCTTTAGCGTGCGCTCATTGACGTTTGGTTCTTGGACTTAGTTCTGGCACGTGTAATTGCAACTACCTTCGCTGCTTTTGACCTGAGCTCTGAGGCGAACCCGAGCTGCTCCCGCAAGTAATAGAATTTCCTTCGGTGCACGCCCGTCTGCCGAAGGAAAAGTTCCTCTTGCTCCTTCACCTTGAGGCCCGACCGGGCCAGCTCTTCGACTAGCTGCTCGTGGTTCCGTCTCGGCAGGCCCTTTAGCAGTAGCTCTTGCCATCTCACTGAGTCTACAGAGGCGAGCTCGTAGCCCATCCGCAGGGTCCTTAGACTGATCTCAGAGGGGCCGTGGAAGAGAGCCTGCTGGCCGAGGAACTCAGCCACTTCTATTGCCAACTTGGTGTTGTCGAAATGGGCTTTAGACTGGGCAGCATCAAGCAGCAAACCGCCGATTTTGGCCCTACTGACATCGAGGCGGTAATTTAGGGCTCTGTTCTTGAAGGCTCCGGCTTGGGGGCTATCGGGGAGGTAATTTTTGAGCACAATAAGCTTGCCGCTAAAATCGACGCAGTCAGCAGCAGCCTTCTCAGTGGTTGATGTCCAACGGACAATTCTCTTTCCATCAGCTCCGGTCGGCCACGTGGCAGCGTTTAGCAGGGACATTGCCAGCGGGTTTTGGAAGATCCCATGGGTGTCGTCGACTAGCAGGAGGCTTGTAGGGTCAGCAACCAGGCCGTTAAAAAGGGCTAAGGGTGTGCAGTATGAGCCGAGTTCGCGGGCGCCCACGCCCAGGGATTTCAAGACCGCCTTGGTCAAAGACGACTTACCCCAACCGGGCGGGCCTTGGACCAACAGGAGGTGGAACTGCTGGCTGGACAGCAGCAGGCGAATAAATGAAGTGATTTCAGTTAGATGATCCAAAGTTGGCCTCCGGCCAGAAGGCGTTAGTGCACGCATGCACTTTTCCTATACCACTAGAACCGTGAGGTGGCAAAGGCGGCATTTTCTCAGGGAGCTACTTCGAGTAGCGCGATAGCAAGTGCTGCACAGGTGGTCAGCACATCCCCCTTACAGGAGATGAGCTCATAAATGAGTGCAAGTCAATCTGAAGCAGTATTTATAAATGCGTCAACAATGGCATCCAATATATCTATCCAGGTCTTGGACTGTACAAATTGTCCCAACATTGGCGAACTAGCACCTGAGATCTCGGCCATTCTTAGGAAAGGTAAGGGTATTCCTGCAATCAATTGGCTAGATTTCAAGTGGTCCTAGATGCTCATAGCCGAGATCGACCAGGTCTTCGATAGACAAGAGCAAAGAGCTCTCAATGGGGTTAAAATCCGAAGGTAGTGGCTTGCGTTTTAGGATGATGTGAACGGCATCCCAAAAATAACTTCGGTCCCAGCCATTGCTGTTAAGTGTCGTTGCAGCTTTTGGAAAACGGGAGGCTAATTGACGAAATCCTGTTGTTTCGGTGAAGACACAATACCTTTTTATATCCTCAATGCCCATAAATCTTAGGTTCTCAAATTCATGTTTAATCTCGAAGCTAGGAATGCAGTGAAAAATTGTCTGGTAATAAAGTCGTGGATTTTCCTTCTTTAAAGACTGAAAAAAGTCTCGGTACCCGCGGAAAGACTTTTGGTCGCATATCGCCAGAGCTTTAAAGACGTAGCAGTAGGCATCAAATTCAAATCCGCTAAATTTGAAGGGGTAAGGAAATTCGGCTGGACAAATTTTTTTAAAATTAAGAGTTGGAGCAACGCTCGCCGCATACCAAGAAAGAAAGTCACCACGAGCCCAGTCCCTTACGTTTTGCCAGTCGTGCTTTCTTCTGAGTTGGTCAACATGCACGGCGAGAGTCTGCCGGTCATGAAAGTAAAAGCGTCGGAGCTCACCTTTCTTAAATGGTTTAGTATCCTCATTTTTTAAGCCGCTTTTTGCCAAATTTTCTTCTCCTCTAGGCAAATATCGGCATACGGCTGGCCCATGGCCATTTCCAAGAGGAGACATCTTTGCGGGATTCTAAGACTCAGATTTTACTTACTATTTTTAAAAATACAGCATGTAACATACTAAGATTATTAATGTCACACTTTGCACGGTATCTTGGTCGAAGGACAGGGGATTGAAGGAGCGAAAGAACGACCGGGATCCTGTCATTGGAGTAGTTGCTCTGTGCTCTGTTCGTGCGGACAAATCAGGACACTCAAACCCCTCTTCGCTCCTAAAGTGAAAAGGCCCAAGCGGAGCTTTTATCTCAAAATCGGTTACAGCAAAAGCATCCAGTTTAAAGCAAGGCTCAATTTTCAAGATAGAGCCTTTGTTGTTTGATGGCCAGTGAAATGGTTCATAAGTTTCCCTAGAAAGCCCCAGCTCGGCTATCTGGGTAAGGACGTCGTCCCTCCAACGTTTTTTTTTCATCTTCAGGCCTACCGGCGTGCCCCCCCAGAAGGCGTCCTGTTAGGGCTCGAGTCCCTTGGTCGGGGCACCTTGATGATGACTTTTCATTAAAATTAGCATGGATTCTGTTTTAATTTTTCCAGAGGCAACTGGTAACTGCGCTTTTTCATGTAAAACTACAAAACGGTCTTTAATTAAAGTTTCAATTTCTTCGCGCCCCACAGCAAAGGGAGGTCCTTCGGTGGGATCAAGGTCCACTTCGGTGAAAAGAATACTAGTAAACACTCCTCCCGTCTTGAGCACCTGGTAACAGAAATCCATATAAATGCTTCTCAGAGGTGAGGCTAAGGCGCAAAGCATTGCACGGTCAAAGATCCCGTTAAATTTATGTTTCCAATGTGGATTTATCACCAGGGCATCTTGAACATGGAGTTGTAAATTGGAGATGTGCCCATAAAGGCTTTTTGCCTGTGTGATGGCTTCTTCGGTAAGATCAAAGCTAGTGACTTCAAATCCTTGGGATGCTAAGTAGGCCCCACCATGAGCCCGACCACATCCAGGTTCTAAAATGGCATCCCCTAATTTAAGAATCTTATTCTGGATACAGTAGTGGAGTAGATTAGGGAGATATTGATGGGGAGCACCCAGATCCCAGCCTGTTCGTCCTTCTGTCCATCGCTTCTGCCAGTCAGATTGGTAGTCAGCCTCTTTTAAATTTCTAATTTCGACTTGGTCAGCTTTGTTTTGAAGTTTTGTCATTGATGTTCTCTCCATCTTCGGGACGATTGACTATACGTGAGTTGGCAGTGAGAGGATAGGTTTCTGGGTCAGAATCGAGGAGATAGAAATGAAGGAGGCGGAGCATTGATGCATTTTTTAAATATTATTGAAATTATTTAATTTTAGTTACTTTTTTGTACAAAAAAATTATAAATTACAAAAATAATAAATCTTGATTTTAGTGAATTTAGAAATTAGTTTTTAATTAATTTACTTTAAATATCGATCATTTAAAAAAGATATTATTACTCTTTTTTTAAATTTGTCGAACATCCTATGAGTTCTAGGTTATTGAAAAAGAAGGAGATCAACTATGTTCAATCCCAGATTTAAAAGTAGTTTGCTACTTTATATTTCATTTTTACTGTTTATTGCCAATTGTTCAAAAGATACGAGTTTTACTGGTAAGGTTGCAAAATTGACAGATGATGGGTCTGATCAGGATCAAAATAATTTGCAGATATCGGACGACGAAGTAACGTTACACCCCCAAATGGTTGCTGGCACGTTTGCAGCTTCTCATATTCAGGATGGCGGCAACCGTATTACGTTGTCAGCAAAAAAAATCGTTCAGCATTATGAATTGGCGTCTCGTTATGGGTCTTTTTCGGAGGATTTTACCCAGGGTATTCGAACTAAGATTAGACAAAATTTGAAGCAAGGAAGTAGAGGAGTGATCAAAACAGAAAATTTTGTACAATATAGCAACGACGTTCTTGACCTTGTTATCGTCGTTGATAATTCCATATCCATGGCAGAAGAACAGAAAAATCTGGCTGAAAAGCTCAATGGACTGCTCCAATACATCGGCAATGCTGATTGGAGAATCAATATTGTAACAACCGACCCCCTAGATGGGTGTTCGATAGTGCTGATTAAAAAGGGGGATTCTGATATAGATCAAAAATTTAGACGTGGCATTTTGGCTGGTACAGGTGGTGCTAATAGTGAGCAAGGTGTTCGGATGGCGGTTGAAGGCTTAACCTGTCCTGGTATGGATTGGGTTCGACCTGATTCTTTTGTAGCGGTTCTCATATTAAGCGATGAAGACAATTGTAGTTATAAAGGACTTGATTGCGAAGCTCCCTATAATTCTCCTGAATTTCTATTGGATCATATCAAAGGGCAGATGGGAAGAGTTCCGGGAAAACAAGCGAAAGCATATGGTATTATTTGGCAACCGGGCACCTCCTGCTCTGGAGCGTGGCATCAAAGTATTCAGTATGCCCAGTTGATTGCGAAAACTGGGGGTAAATCGGGATCTATATGTGATGCAGATTATGGTCCAACGCTTCGAGCGATATCAAAAGATGTTGCTGAGATGATGCAGTCGGAGTATTTGCTGGCCCAAATCCCTGATCCCGGAAGCATCCAGGTCAAAATTAATGGAAATTTGAGAGATTCTGGTTTCCGAGTCAATGGTAAAACTTTGGTCTTTGAAATCCCACCTCCTCGCGGTGCTACCATTGAAGTTAACTATTCGTATGGTGCTGCACCGCTTTTAACCCATTTTCCTCTTCGGGAGATTCCATCTTCTTTAGAAAATCGTGTTCTGATCAATGGAGTGTTATTAAGTCCCTTAGAGTATAAAATTGATCCTACATCCCGGGTATTGGTTTTAAACCAGGAACCACCGTTCGATGCGGCTATTGATGTGGAGTTTATTACAGCAAATTCTCTTTTTTCAGAGTTAAAACTGGGCAATATTGGTCTAAAAACAAACGTCATGATCACAGTCAATAATAATCTTATTTATGATTATAAAGTCACTGGTGACAATCGAATTGTGTTTGCTAGGCCACCGGATGAGGGTGCATCTATTCAGGTATCCTACCAACAAAAACAAGAACCCATCCTAGACTTTCCTTTTGAGGGTGCACCGAATTGGCCTTATGAGGAATTGTTGCGCCAGATCAAAATAGTTGATACTGCGACGGGGAAGCCCATTAAAGGGAAGATTATTGATAAGTTTATTCGGATCAGTCCCGAAGAGCACCAGGATGGACGAAAAATCACGGCATCTTTGGATCGGGAAGGGCCTGAAAATTTTGTAATCGCTATCCCCCAAAGGATGTTGCCGGATAGTCTGGAGGTCTCTCCGGAGCAGGGAGAGTGTGAATATGAAGTGTCCCAAGATAAGGTCGAGTTGGCGTGTGAAGGGTTAGAGGGATCTTTGGTGGACGTTAAATGGCAGGTTCGCTCAGAGGTCCAAAAAACTTTCACGTTGCCAGGAATCAAACTGCCTGATCAGGGAGTATGGACGGTAAAGATAGATGGTCAGCCGACCACTGGATTTTTGCGAACTGAGTCTACCGTGACTTTGATTGATGAGATTGATCAGGAGGCTGCTGTGACTTTGGAATTTAAACCTCAGTGAGCGCAGAAAGGACTGGACAAACCCTGACCCCACCTGGAATAGACCTTGCAATTGCTGGTACTGTACCTTGGTCACCAGTTGACAGAAAAATTGTATAAGGATCTAACCATCTTGAAAAAATTGCGAAATAATGGGACCGTTGTATGTGCCGTGGCGCTGGTGGTAATTCTTGTAGGCTGCGCACAAAGGATGGACACCCAAAGCGTGACCAAGGTCACCAACGGCCTCCCTGCACCACATGAATTTCCCTCGGTTGTGATGCTCGAAATCGACGAGGAGATGGAAACACAGATTTGCACAGGTACATTTGTCAATGATAGTCAGTTGGTAACAGCAGCCCACTGCATTTATAAATCTATGATAGCTGGGAAAAGCCCCTCTATCGTATCCATCACTAAACTCAAACATCAACGCATAAACGCAATCCGGTGGCAACACCACCCTGACTATAGCGTCAAGGGAGAGCCTCTGAGAATCCGTGATATTGCCGTTGTCACTTTTCCCGCTGGGACTTCATCCGCAACCACCCGCCTTTATCAAGGTGCGCTGTCCGTCGGGCAGGATTTTACAATCATTGGGTTTGGGGCAAACGCCTATGAATTTGATTCTAATGGCAACCCAACCAGTTCGGGACTCGGGATTAAGCGAAAGGGACAAAATCAAATCGATGAGATCACTGGAGGTCTGATCAAGTTTAAAGGAGTCGCAAGCGCCACCGATAAGAACACCCCTCTAGGGTTAGACGTAGCAAGCGGCACAGGAGATTCCGGCGGACCTCTCCTTATTCAAGAAATGCTAGCGGCGGTGACCTCAGGCGGTGGGCTCCAGCAAACCACAGGAAAAGATGGTCAGGTGGTAGACGTTAAAAAATCTATTTATACGGACTTAAATGAGCCCTTAAATCGCAAATATTTGATGGAAGCGTTGGTCACAACTCCTGGCTGGTAAAAGCCCCCGAGAAACAAAAAG
The DNA here is from genome assembly GCA_041736175.1 of Oligoflexales bacterium. GTDB lineage: Bacteria > Bdellovibrionota_B > Oligoflexia > Oligoflexales > CAIYRB01 > JBGSUI01. Next base: position 20,085 of record JBGSUI010000082.1, read on the forward strand.
ACTCCCGCTGCTGGAGAGGCATCACCAAAACCGCCTAGGATATCGACAGTTGGTTAACTTTTGCTAAGGCTAGGGGCCGAGACTTCATGGCAACCGGCTGCATTGCGTCTAACTTTCCGACGGAACACTTCTTGCCTCTCTGATAAAACCTTCGCATTGAGCAAGGGCGGAAACCCTACGCCATGGATCCTCACCTATGTCAAAACTAACTCTTCTAAAAACGTTGGGATTCGTCTTTCTCGCCGGATGCCAACTAAAAACCCAGGGTGGGGCCGCAGTTCAGACCGCGGACCCGCCAAGCCCCGTAAGGGCCAGGGTATACGACTTTGTGAGCGAAAACCTTTTCGAACTAACGCAACATTCCCCCATCCTGCTTCTATGCCGCTACAGGGCTGACCCTTCCAAAACCGTCGATGTAAGTAAACCTTTCGACTTGATCATTCAGCGCCGCGAGTCGATCACAACAGAAAAAGCCCCCTATGATTTTTATTTTCACGTCACTCCGACGGGGAATCATCCATTTATCTCTTTTAGTAAGCTAATGGCCTGGACTGTTTCAGCCAGTGCGCTGTCCCCTTTTCAGGAGGAAGGAGAGAGGTTCCATGCCCTGATCTTTTGGGGAGGAACGGGGTTTCAATATTTTAAAGGCCGCCCGATAGGATCTAATAATGCTATCCTCTACAATGCTGGGCCAGAAGGCCAGCTGATGCGTTGCGAAGAAGGTAGTAAGCTGGCAGATAAAAGTCCACAACCCGGGGACGAACTCGTGATTTCAGCGACCCCGATTGACACATTCATCTCCCTTTCTGTCACGGTCGACGGGCTCCTTGCCGATGAAAATGGCTCCGAAAAAATCATGAGCAACTCCAAACCCCACGGCCATTCTAAGTTAGATGGGACCATCAAGGGCGCACCGGTTTTTAGCAGGAGCAACGAATTGGTTGGCTTTGTGGAGGAGTATAACCCAGAGACTCCTTTTGGAATCAAAATCCAAAGCATACATGACCCACGCTACGGCACTGCCCTCAATAAAGTCATTGCGCAAAAGAAATGGGTTCCTAATCCCCCACAAAAAAGCGATCCTCGTCTCAGTCCTCGGTTTATAAATCTGTGCAGCCAATGTCGAGACTCCTTTTTCAAGAGCATCTGTGTGAGCGCCGGCGCCACCCGACCCACTTCAAAGTAAGTCGCGCAGCGTCGGATTAATCTTCGTCAAATTTTTAGTGGTTCATTTAAGCAGGGTATAATAAATGGAAATTTATTTTGTTATGAAACAGCCTAAATATTTATTGCGTTTATGTTTTGCGATCATTGTTCTGGTCTCCTGCCATTCGCAAAGGCCGGTGTTATCCCCATTGGGGTCTTCCCTCCAGGGGACTGAAACGTCGATACCTGCTGAGGCCTGTGGTCTGTTTAACGATTTTGTTAAAAGCAGCCCAATAGAGCCGGTTTTTAGCAAGGAAACTACATTATTTGGCACAGAAATTTAATTTCCAGTAATTCCCCCTATTTCGTTCTCTCATTTAGAGTTAAATACACAGAAGATAATTGAACGTTGCCAAGCCTGTGCTCCAAGGTGGCAAAACGGGTCTTGTGAATTGCAGGGTCGGAAGCTCTCCGTCACAGTTCATAACCAGACACTCCAGATATATATGGCCTCCCCGACTCCGTGATGGGATTTTTTACGGTTTAAAGTACATTGCTAGTTGACAATGTAATACTCGATGACTAAATTAGTCAATAAATATGCTGATTAGCAGGGGTAAGTTCGAATGGACAATTATAGTTGTACAAAAAGATATTCTAATGTACAATTATGATTGTACCGATAATTCCAAATGACGGTAGGGCTGAAGTGTGAAGAAAAAAGACATAGAAAAGCAGCTAAGGAAATATAAATGGTTTTTGAAAAGAGAGGGCAAATCCCATGAAGTTTGGACCAACGGCAAAGGAAAAACCGAAATGCTGCCGCGACATAATGAAATCGGCGAGAGCCTTGCCGCAAAAATAATAAGAACGGCGCAAAATAACCCAGGCGATGAGTGAGGATAGACTATGTTGTATATAGGAATGCAGGGAAAAATCTGGCGAGAAGGGAACTTATACCTTGTTGAAATTCCATCCTTGGATCTTATGAGCCAGGGAAAAAGCAAAGATGATGCTTTCTACATGATTAATGATGCACTTTCAATGCATCTAGATGAATTGGGAGTCCAAGGTTTTGATCATGAAACATCATGCTGGATTGATAAAGATCGAGGTATTTTTTCCGTATCGGTTCCCTGGAGCAAAAAGGTCGTGGGTTTTATGATGCAAAGGCTACGAGATCGTACAAAATTGAGCCAACGGGATCTTGCAAAAAGGCTGGGTTATAGCTCCCATAATTCCATAGCCGCCTACGAAAGCGGAAAAATCCAACCGACGCTGGAGAAATTTTCAGAAATAATGTCAGGCCTCGGTGTGAATGTCAGCATCGGTGTTTCCCTTGAGAGCAAGGGTGCATAAAGAAGTCAAATCGTCTGATGCGACTTATATCAGAGTTTGAAGTTCAACGGAACGAAAACGTGCGCTAAGAAAACGACTCCGCGTCAAAATTACCGACAAGTACTTGTTTCATTGGCTCAACTCCAGCACTTTATATACCGTCGATCGGCCTATCTTTAACTGTCGTGCAATTTCCGTAGCGCCTATGCCTTGATCATGAAGGTCACGGACCTTTACTCTATCTACAGATGGTTTGCGACCAAACTTAATCCCTTGATCTTAGCTTCAAGTCGCCCCTCGTTGGTACGTTCCAATATCCGCTGTCGCTCGGCCTGGGCCACGGCTGACAGAATAGTAATCACCATCTTGCCCATAGTCCCCTCGGTGCTTATTCCGTCGTCCAAAAACCGGATGGCCACCCTAAGGTCGTCAAACTCTTTAATGAGTTGGATCATATCCGCCGTATCGCGGCCTAGCCGGTCGAGCTTTTTTGCTTTCTTCTTCTGTTACTAAGTTCTGAGATTTCTCTCGGAAAGTAAACTCCTTTAACCCAAGCATCCTGCTCTCGTGCAAGTGCGATAGTGTCACTAATCCATCCCTTGGAACTTGGCAACATTGGCGATTCAAAAACAATCGATATACCGGAAGAAAGAGCTAATGAATGATATTGTCCATCAGGTCCTTTCCATGTGAATCGCAGTCTTGTGGGCGCCGTTTCGTAATTTGTGATGAGTACGTGCGACACCTTCTCCAGATTTTTAAAGGCTGCCTTGGCCTTATCTTCAGGTAATTCTTTGGAAATTTTTTTCTCTATCGCTGTCCGAAGTGGAATTTGTTTGCTTTCCTCCAGTAGGTCTTTCAACAAAGAGATCGATGTACCTGGCATTTTTCCTCCACGGGCGTCCGTAATCTTTTTTTTGATCATTGCAATTCGTCGTGGATCAGGTTCATCAAGGGCAGCTATCCTGCTTTCATAAACCCTTGTCTCTGTGATTTGAACTGCCGTAACTGCCTCCTGGGACACGATCTGTATTGAAATTGGCTGGTTTTCTCTGGTAATAAACCATTTGTTTTGTTTTTGAGGAAGATTGGACAAGAGATCAAAGCATTCCTCACGCAAAGAATTAGGAATCACAAGTGCGAATTGCTCCAACTTTCCTCGCAATGTCTTTGTGGACTTTCTTTTAGCTTGTGTGGCAATTTGGATAAAATCCTCAATTCGTATAAGCATCCTGATTCTCCTGCTGTCTAAATCTATAGGTTCCCGTGCGAATGATATGCTCATGCATAAGAGGTGATATAGACGATAGGTCGATATCCGCTGACAGACTTTTTTCGACTTTCATGTCAGCAAGAAGATCGCCAACACGACGAGTATTCCATGCCACAATGATATTGCATGCCAATGCAAGTACGCTGGTACGATTCATAAGATCGGTAGGATCGGCGCTTCTAAGACCAGAGCCGGATGCAAAATTTATGCTACGAGCAAGATCTTGCCGCGCTTCACCCTTGTTAAGCTGTGCATTGAGAGGACGGCGAAAATCCGGATCGCGCATCCATCTTAAAAGAAAGGTGGATTTTATGATACGCCCTGCATCCAAAAGAGCGTTCGCCAGCGGATCACTCGAACTATTGGTAAGCCTCATACAGATGGTTCTACCATCCACCAGTTTTTGCTTTAGAGCAGAAATCACTCTTTGCGCTAGATCCCAATTCTCTCGCAAAGACTGCAACGAAACCCGCCGTGGTTGAAATATGGAGCTTAACTCCCCCGCATCGAGGCCTTCTGGCAGCCAGAGGCGCGTACCTCCGGCATCTCGAATACGAGGAGCAAACATAAAACCCAAAAGCCAGGAAAGAGCAAACATATTGTCGGTATAGCCGTGCGTATCTGTGGTATGAATGCGCGGGTGAAGTGCTGTGTCGTTGTCCATAAGACCATCGATAACAGCGAGCCACTCTCTGGTAGAGCAGGAAAGTACGATCGATGAAAAAACCGTATAACGATCGGACAGATGGCAATAAACATTAACTCCTCTTTTTAACCAGCCGAAGCGACGGGGATGATATTCCACAAGAAGGGATTTTCCTCGCACCGCAAAGAGTTGACCATCACTTGATGAAATTTCCCCAGTACCATAAACATTCCCAGCCTCAAGAGACGCTTGATAATCGACCACTCGGTGTATCGCCTCTTTTATATTTTCCTGTGATAGATAACCCCGACAGAGATCCTCTAACATATCGGCAGAGATGTTTTCCGCGGCACTAGCCAATAGATCCTCTATACGAATGCGCCCGAGAGTTGATAAAATCTTGGCACGTAGACTATCTGGGACTGGATCAGGCTCTGCGCGATCACGGCTAAGCTGAATGGCACCATCCACGATCTTTACAAATTGATTATTTGGCAAAGATTCCTTGAATAAACGCAACTCCCGTTCAAAGTCCATCCTAAGATCGTCGATGGCTGAAATTGCTTTGGGATTAGTAATCACCAACGGAACGCCAATATTCACCAGACTGTTCCAAAATCCACGGTTTTTGATGGAGCTTGGAAAATAGATATCCTGCGCCCTTAAGCGAGTACGAATCTCTTGGATTAAAAACCACTCCCAGATATCTCTGCGCCAATGACCATCCTCTGTCTTTGCACATGAACGATACCTTTGTTCTATAAAATGAGGAGCGTCTTGAGATATGAACGGTCCGCTGGCCTCTCCTGCAAGCTCAAGAGCCTTTTGGAGATTGTCCAGACCTTTAGCAACCTGAAGGTCAAGATGCAGAAACTGCCGAAGAATTGGGCGGAATTTTTGCACCATGCGTCCCATGATGACTGCTTTGTCATCATCGTCGCCATCGCCTCTTGCTGAGCGATCATTCAAAGCCTTTTTCAACGCCTCCAAATCAAAATTCTTATGGGCGGAAATCAGTTCATTTGCTGTTGAACTGGCAAAAATTTCGGCGGCACGGAGGATTATTTTTCGATTAGCCTGATTAGTTTGTCTTTTTTTTACAACAAACTCTTCCCAACTGGCTTCGACCCGATTTTCCATGCGGGTGACTAGGCGGTCAAACATTTGCACCAAAGTATCAATTAAGTTTGCCTGTGCATCTATAATATAACAAGCAAGGATAATTGATCTTTTTTCTCTACTAAATCGTTTGATTTCCCATAGCGACCATCGTCGAGCAGACTTGGCATATTCTTTAATCAACTTGCTCGAAAGACTCTTATCAAGAGATCTGGAAGCGATAGCGACGGGTCGTAGAGATTTTTCCAGTGATACGAGTTGGTAGAATTGCTTGCGACTTGGAAATGGTGGGGTTGCCCGTAGTTCATTAAAAAGGTCGGGATATCCAGCGAATTTACCAGATAGTATCTGCTCAAGTTGAACTAAAAGATTCGACGGCAGGAGAGAAAAGGCTTGTTTTTCGAGTCTTGAAGGGATGGTTTTGGGCGGAAATTCATGGGCATGACGGGCCAGAGTCCCGTGTATTCTTAAGAAGCAAAGCTGCAAACCCAACCACACCCGCAAGGATGGAAGTGTGCTAGCATTGGATACAAACCGCAAATCATCCAAAGTAAGCGACCAATAGCGCAATAGCTCGTCATCAGGCGGGCAATCTGTCGCAGTGATAGGTTGAATGAATTCCAAAAGACCTCCTGCCTAGTTGTACAACTATAAATGGACTTTTTTGCTATTTAGGAGATGATTGTTACACGATAAATTATATAAAATCATAATATTAAGGCGATTTTTATATCAAGATTTTTACATTGTCAACTAGCAATGTATTTTAAACCGTAAAAAATCCCATCACGGAGCCGGGGAGGCCATATTGAAAACGATCCTGGGGTTTTAGAAATTAAAACCCAACCCTTGACCTACCGCGAAACAGAGGCATGGGCCGCTATCATGGATACCTTGATCTTTGGTGCTGAAAAAGACGTTGGCTCGCTGTTACTAGATTCCGATACAGAAAGAAATCGTTGGAGTGGGCATGTCACCTTAAGTCCTTGACAGGATTTTTTTCTGTGAGTTTCCCACCACAACTTGGAGTAAAAAGCAGCTGATGTATAGGCTGGAACACTTTCTTAACGGTTCGAATACACCTGTATCCCTGTCGTACGAATTTCGTGTAGAATGGGTGATAGCTTGTTTTTCTTATATTCTGACTGTTTGACGATCATAAGATCAAAATTAAATCCCTTAATGCCTAAGGTGCCTATTAATTTGACCCACAATTGGTCCAAGTCAGGGGTTATATCTGGAACAACAATACAAAAATCACGATCGCTAAATTTAGTTGCAAGACCTTTGGCTGTTGACCCAAACAAATAGACATCAAATTTTTTTATATTAAGCCGCCTGATTTCAGCAACTAATGCATTTAATTCACGTTTAGTAAGTTTTCTAGCCATCGTTTTAATTCCAAGCCGATTTTGTGCCAATGAGCACTTATTTTTTTATCAATACTAGAATAGAACGCGAGTTTTTCGTCAGGATATCGACTAGACATATTAAATCTCGAAATCTCAGAAAGATATTTTAAATACTGCTCAGAAACTTGGAGAGTTGTTTTGCCCACAAGATAGGATAAATTATGGCTCATGGGTGCGTGATCGTCCGAGTTGCTGACGATCAGCGCTTTAATCAGCTTTTCCAAAGCAAGGTGCAAAAAAAACAAAGCTTGTGCATATCTTCTCGCTTTCCTCAGCGCAAGGTAAGCTTTCCAGTCTTCGAGGGAAGAATGGTACCAATAGGTCACTAATTTTTTTTTCTCAGTTTTTGTCATAGTACTTTTTCTTTGCACTTTGCTCAATTTTCGACAAGTTGAGGTTACATCAGACATCACTTTGGGTAAATGCCAAGTTCTCTTCATGCAATAAGATCCGTTGATCGAATGGAGCACTCCAATCGTTTCCCGGTGATTTTGCCAAGGGTTAAGGGATAGGCAGCCTATGGCCTTTGCAAAACAGTCTTCGCCGAGATTGGTTGCCATAGGTTCGGGGAGTGTCCTTGCCGATACGGGTGATGCCGCGGGGTTGGTCCATCTCCAAAACTCGCAAATCGTGTTTGGCCATTGCATTTAAAAAGTGTGCTGTCGTCCTATTAACATGCTGATAATAATCAGCAATAAATAATATTTCAGAAATTCTCAAGAATTTTTTTAAAGAGCCGATGCTTAGGAATCTACGCGCAATCTGATTGAAAAAATCTTGGGAACGAATCGAAACATTGGATTTGCACGTTAAACAAAGAGAAAGAAGAGCTTCACATGAAAACCAATTTGATTAAAAGGTTGATAAAGCCGTCATCGGGACGAGTTAAAAGTCATGGTCCTATGATGAGGCTCTCGGCCTGCTTAGGGGACAACATAAGTGCCTTCATAACCATTATGATGGCTTTAACACTCCCTGCGGTCCAGGCTCTTGCCCTTGATATCAGCTATTCGGGTCGCCTCCAGGAAGACAGTGGCAAATCAATCGAAGGTCCTTTGGATTTTACCGTTAAGTTTTATAACGATCCCAATAACGGTGACGTCATTGGCCCGACCCTCAAGCTTGCGAATACGGAATTAAGAGACGGTGTTTTTCAACTAGGACTCAGTCTCGACAACATTCAGATAACAGCTCTGTTTGGCGATGGCTCAAAGGCCGTCTATATCGAACTGGAAGCCGGTGGTAAGATCTACCCCCGTCAGCGTTTTACGGCGGTACCCTTCGCCCTGAGGATTCCCGTAGACACCCAAAAGCTAAACTATACCAACGACGGTAAATTGACCATCGAGAGCGTCGACCTTAACCAAATCAGCGGACTCACCGCCGCCTTGGCCGCAAAAGCGGATGCCTCAGCAGTGTCCAGCAGCAGCGTTAAGATGTCCAACAACCTTTCTGATTTAGCGAGCCCCTCTGTAGCCAGGACCAATCTAGGTTTAGGTACCCTCGCCACTGCCAGTACTGTGGGGAGCGCAGAGATTACCGACGCCTCAATCACAAACGCCGACATCAACGCCGCAGCCGCCATCGCTGATACTAAACTAGCGACTATTGCGACCCCTGGCAAAGTGTCAGGCTCTGCTATCACCTCGGGGACGATCGGTGGCTCCACCGTGATCGCGACCTCGGGCCAGCTCTCCAGTACGGGAAATATCCGTGTTGCAGGGAGTGGAATCACCGCAACAGAACTACGCTTCGGGGATAACGACGACAGCAACTACGTGGGTTTTAAGGCTCCAGGTGTGGTAGCTGGTGATAAAATCTGGACCTTACCCGCCGCTGACGGGGCTAGCGGTCAGGTCCTAAGGACTGACGGCGCTGGTATCCTTAGCTGGATCACACCCGGCGGTGGCGGAAATATGCTCGGGAGCGCCAACCTTTCGGATTTGGCAAATGCAGGAACAGCTAGAACTAATCTTGGTTTAGGTGGTCTTGCCACCCTCAGCAATGTAGGCAGCACGGAGATCACCGATGCCTCAATCATGAACGCCGATATCAATGCCTCAGCAGCTATTGCGACTTCTAAACTCTCGGGTGCTGTGACTTCAATCACAGGCCATGGCCTTGGTTCTTTGGCCACCCTCAGCAATGTAGGCAGCACGGAGATCACCAACGACTCCATTATGAACACCGATATCAATGCATCAGCAGCCATCGCCACATCTAAACTCTCGGGAGCAGTGACTTCTATCGCAGGCCATGGTCTCGGCTCCTTGGCCACCCTCAGCAATGTAGGCAGCACGGAGATCACCAACGACTCTATTATGAACACCGACATCAATGCCTCAGCAGCCATCGCCACATCTAAACTTTCGGGTGCTGTGACTTCAATCACAGGACATGGTCTCGGCTCCTTGGCCACCCTCAGCAATGTAGGCAGCGCGGAGATCACCAACGACTCTATCGTCGACGCGGATATCAACGCCTCGGCAGCCATCGCTGACACTAAACTTGCGACCATTACGACCGCTGGCAAAGTCTCGGGTTCTGCGATCACCTCGGGGACAATCGCCGGCTCCACGGTCGTGGCCACTTCTGGCCAGCTCTCCAGCACGGGTAACATCCGGGTCGCGGGTACTGGCACAACAGCAACAGATTTACGCTTTGGTGACAACGATGATAGCAACTATGTTGGGTTTAAAGCCCCTGCCTCGGTGTCCACCGACCAGATCTGGACCCTGCCGGCATCGGACGGTACGAGCGGCCAAATTCTTAGGACCAACGGCACCGGTACCTTAAGCTGGGTTAGTGCAGGTGGTGCAGGAGCCCTCGTTGCCGCAAGCAACCTCTCCGATCTCGCTAACGCAACAACAGCCAGAACAAACCTAGGTTTAGGCTCCCTCGCCACCTTAGGTGCTGTAGGCAGCACGGAGATCACCGATGCTTCAATCATGAACGCCGATATAAACGCAGCAGCTGCCATCGCCACCTCTAAACTTTCGGGCGCTGTTACATCCATCACGGGCCATGGCCTCGGCTCTCTCGCCACCCTCAGCAATGTGGGCAGCACGGAGATCACAAACGACTCGATCATGAACACCGACATCAATACGTCAGCAGCCATCGCCACCTCCAAACTCTCTGGCGCTGTGACTTCTATCACGGGCCATGGCCTTGGTGGCCTCGCCACCTTAGGTGCTGTAGGCAGCACGGAGATCACCAACGATTCCATTATGAACACCGACATCAACACGGCAGCGGCTATCGCCACATCTAAACTTTCGGGCGCTGTCACTTCAATCACAGGACATGGTCTCGGCTCCTTGGCCACTCTCAGCAATGTAGGCAGCGCGGAGATCACAGACCTATCGATTATGAACGCGGATATCAACGCCTCGGCAGCCATCGCTGACACTAAACTTGCGACCATTACGACCGCTGGCAAAGTCTCGGGTTCTGCGATCACCTCAGGTACGATCGGAGGTTCCACAGTCGTGGCCACTTCTGGCCAGCTCTCCAGCACGGGTAACATCCGGGTCGCGGGTACTGGCACAACAGCAACAGATTTACGCTTTGGTGACAACGATGATAGCAACTATGTTGGGTTTAAGGCCCCCGCCTCGGTGACCACCGACCAGATCTGGACCCTGCCGGCATCGGACGGTACGAGCGGACAAATTCTTAGGACCAACGGCACCGGTACCTTAAGCTGGGTTAGTGCAGGCGGTGCAGGGGCCCTCGTTGCTGCAAGCAACCTCTCCGATCTCGCGAACGCAACAACAGCCAGAACAAACCTAGGTTTAGGCTCCCTCGCCACCTTGAGTGCTGTAGGCAGCACGGAGATCACCGATGCCTCAATCATGAACGCCGATATCAATGCTTCAGCAGCTATTGCGACTTCCAAACTCTCGGGCGCTGTCACATCCATCACGGGACATGGCCTAGGAACACTTGCCACCCTTAGCAATGTGGGCAGCACCGAGATCACCAACGATTCCATTATGAACACCGACATCAACGCCTCAGCAGCCATCGCCACCTCTAAACTTTCGGGTGCTGTGACTTCTATCACAGGCCATGGTCTCGGCACCCTCGCCACAGCATCCGCCGTCTCCGGTGGCACCGCTGGGACCATCACGGATGACGATCACTGATGCAGATATCAACAGCGCAGCCGCTATTTCCCAGTCTAAAATCTCAGGTCTTACCACGGCTCTTTCCGGCAAAGAGTCCTCGATCACGACCAGCTCGGTGATCAACGGTGGGACTTTTACTACAGCCCTTCAAAACGGCCTCCAGGTCAAACCCTTTAACACGGCTGCCGGCAACACCGGTGAACTCCGTTTTAACGAGCTTGCCGCCAGTGGCACCAATTATGTGGGCTTTAAGGCCCCCGACGCTCTCGCTGCCGACAAAATCTGGACCCTCCCTGCCGCTGACGGCACGAGCGGCCAGATGTTATCAACCAACGGCAGCGGTACCTTATCTTGGAGCGCTGCTGGAGGCGGGGGATCTCTGACGGTTTCTGCCAAAAGCTCAGACTATACGGTGACGACAGGGGATGGCGGGAAATACTTTATGGTTACGGGTAACCTCACCACCCTGACTCTGCCCACGGCCGCGGCTGCTGGCTCGGGATTTGCGATCACGGTGAAATCAAACGGTGGGTGGGCCTTGGTGGTTAGGTCCAGCTCAGATCTGATCGAAGGAGCCTCCACGGCGTTGGCTATCCCGACCCAAGCAGTCGCCCAGATTGTTTCTGATGGCTCGGGATGGTATCTAGTTTATTCCTTGGGGACCCTCCATAGGGGTACTCCAGTCTCTTGCGGAGCTGATTGCTACGCCAATGGCTCGGCCATCGCCGCTGGGTTTGCCTACACCGCCACGGGTAAAGCTGTGGTTCTAAACAGCTACAGCATCTGGGTAGAAGCCAATGGCACAAGAGTCATGAAGGTGGATGGTTCCGACAACTGGCACCTGGCTCTCAACGCCAATGGGCGGACCTACAGCAGCAATAGTCTTAATAATACCCGGGCCAATATCGGTGGCCGCGTCTGTCCCTCCAATGTTTATGTCGATGACGGCAATAAGGTGGCCACCGGAAGATGTCTTTACTATGACCTAGGCCAGGGGATTCAAGCTCTAAGTGATCTTGGTACCACGGATCAGACCACCAGTGGTCGCCTTGCCTTGGGCTCTTGGAACACTGCAGCAGGTGGTAATGGTACCAGTGCCTCTTGGTATGAGGGCAATATCCAGACCTGTGCCCATAAGGGGATGCGGCTGCCGCTCCTTTATGAGACCACTGCCGCAGATCCAGGGGCCAACAAGCCTACGGACCCGGCCTCGCCAACTTGGTCAAACTCTACAACGGGTGTCCCGTCGGTAGCGGGGGTCTACAGCTGGACGTCTTCGGCCTATTCGGGTGTTACCTATCATTACTGGATTTGGGCGGAGACCGGGCCCAGCAACTCCGTTTACAACGGCACCTACTCGGTGCGTTGCGTTGTCCCGTAGTTGGTCGGCGACACCTCGAAGCTTGAAACTTGACCCTTGACTTTTTTTTGTTTTTTGGTGAGCAGCAAGTCCCCTTATAAGCTTCGATTTGGAGTGGCCTGCCGGCTTATGTTTTGGCTCAGGTATCGCTCCCATCCCACGATTTGTTTGGAGATACTTTCGATTTGGGCCATGGACCCCAGGAAAAATCCTTCGGAGATCCCTTTGGTTTGCCAAAGGAGTGTGGAAAAAGCTTTGATATTTTCCACATAGGCACGGAGTCTCTGGAGTTTGGAGAGCACTTCCGAGAGGGGAGGCTTGACCAGTGAGGATTTCATCACGTTGATTTCGATGGTAAGGCGCATCATCTCGGAGAGTGAGCCAAGAATTTCTTTTTCAAGAATACTGATGCGCAAATATTTAGACATATTGCGATGGATCTGGAAAAAACGGGTATAAAGGGCTAGGAGGTCGCTATGTATTTTGGGATTGCGAAAATCCCCTGAGGGGTGTTTGGGGGCAGAAGGAGGTGGTTGTGGTTGCATCGAGACGTCTTTTCCATTAAAAGTGGTGCTGGGAGGAATTTGCAGGGAAGGAGCGGGACATTTTAGGCCTGCCCTTAGTCAATCTCTTTTCATCTGTGTGATGCCCCTTACTTGACTGATAGTCAAGTCTTGTATTCCGGTGTGGATGCGTCTGCAGAAGGGAGTTAAATAGGGGTATATGCGTCTTCGGCCTATTCGGGTAATACCAATAATTACTGGATTTGGGCGGAGACCGGGACCAACAACAACAATTACAACAACACCTACTCGGTGCGTTGCGTTGTCCCGTAGTTGGTCGGCGAGCCAGGGAAAGAATTACAGCCTGATGAGCCTCTCTTGCTCCAAAAGCTTTAATGGCCGGAGGAGCAACTTTTTATAATCTTTAGAGGTATAAAAATAGTCTTGTAGCTGCTTAAAGTGAGAGAGATAGATCTCCCGGCGCAGTTGGTAGGTATCACCATGGCATAGATTTCCCCAGTAGGAATTGACCACCTGGTGCATGTGCTGCACTAAAGCTAAAGGCGGAGTGATGGGCGGAGTCAGGAAGCCGCTGCGGACCTGGCGGGCCCAAGGGTTATTGGGTGGAGGATTAAAGTGGGGGAACCCAGCAGGATCCAAAAGGTGATTGAAAAAATAAAGGCGTTTTTTAAAGGCTTTGACAATCCTCGGTCGCACGGTCATGGTGTGCGGTCTGACGATAAACCCTAGAAAATCACAGCCGCGATGGATCGGCTGGATCGAGGTTTTGTTGGGGTGGAGGGATAGGCATAGGTTTTGTTGCAAAAAAGCGCTGATGGCCAGTTTCCACTGATGGAGCTGGGCTGGGTCGCGGTGCAGCAGGATAAAGTCGTCCACATAACGGATATAGAAAGTGACCTTGAGCTGGTGTTTGACAAAGCGGTCCAGCTCGTTAAGGTAAAGATTAGAAAAAAACTGGGACGTCAGCGAGCCGATGGGCATGCCGATGTGCGGAGGTGTATGAAAAAGGCTTTTGTGCCGTGGAATCTCCCGCAGCAGATGCGAGGCGCCGCTATACTGGGGATTGTGGGCGGGGTCCTGGGCCAGGATTTTTTTGATGATGTCTGTGAGAAAAACCCGCTCACCAGCATCGATCTCGGAGACGCGGCCAAGATGGCCCAGCACAATCTCCTGAAGTTTGTCGCGGTCGATGCTGGTGAAATAGGCGGCAATATCACATTTCATAGCGTAGGCCGTCGGTGGGAGTCGGCGCATAAAAGACTGGAGTCTGTGGGCGGCGCTATGGGTGCCTTTTTGGGGGCGGTTCGCAAAGCTATCAAAAATAAGGCGCTGGTCTAGAAAAGGTAGCAATCGGTCCACCACCAGGTGGTGGACCAGGCGGTCTTGAAAACTCGGAGCAAAAATCTCTCGTAGTTTAGGCTCCTCAACCACAAAACAGCGGTAGGACTGGGGATGGTAGCGCCCGAGGGTGAGATCAAGGCAGAGGCGGTGGAGCAGCTCATAAAGGTTAAAAACAACTTCGCGGCGCTGGTTGCTTGGCGTGGTATTTCGGTAGGCTTGTACCAGATAGGAGGCAAGATTTTGTTCGATCATGGAAGAGCGGGTCCATAGGTTTACGGATTGATGTGACTATTGAGAGCGCTCACGATATTTGATGGTATACATTCCAAGATATTTGATGGATTTACCTAGCCTTCCATGGCCCAAGAAAAAAGGCCCCGACACTTTTGCCTGCCACAATCGCTATAAACCATTGGACGTGCAAAATAAGTCTAGAAAAGTCGTCAATAACGCCTTACCTCCTGATAGGAGGGAACCCTCAGATTTTCTTGGTCCCTCTTTAGAGGGCGGGTGGATCCAGATTTTTTTGCAAAGATCCTCCAAAGCCTGACTTATTTTCCCACGCTCCTTCGGGGGTCACTTGGGGCCGACGGAGCGGTAGCAGCCTCATGACCGACTAAGTCGCGACTAGGTAGCGACAAATTCGATCTTTGACACATCTACCATTTCGGTAGATCTTCTGCGTCTTCTTAAAAGTCCGGTGATCTTAGTCGAAGACTTTTTTGAGTGACTGCGAGTAGTTGCGAAGTGAGCAGCGGCTTTGTTGAAATCTTCCTTACTTAACCTGACTCTGACGACTTTTGTAGAACCATCGATAATGCTTGATACCCTAATCTCACCGCCCGCAGCACTATTTTGCGAAATAAGGCCAACAATGATGCCTCCTATGTCTTCTTCTTTTTCAAAAGTTTGGGCTAATGTTTTGTAAAAATCACGAATAAAGTCAAAATCGTTTTCTTCAAAAATGACAGATACCTGTGAGCCGCTAAAGTTGTCGATGATTTCCAACGTTAACGATTTTGCTAGAGACTGCTTAAGGTCCAGCATTTCGATATTCTCTAGAAATTGCTTATTGATCCCCTTTTTTGCAAGCTCATCATATTGGCTTTTGCCAGGAATAGTATCATCAGTACTTGCCTCTTTAATGGCGATGATGGCTTCTTTGAACTTTCCAAAGACAGTCTCGCTTTTTAAATCCCCCGATACTGATTTCACTGTCCTAAAATTGGCAATGTAACTTGCAGCCTCGGTTTGGTCGTCATAAAGATAGGATACCAAAGTATTCGGATCTCTTGCCGACATTCTTTTGATATCGATAATGGGCGTCAATATCGAGTGAGCAGAGGCAAGGAAAGCCTTTTGAAGGCCTGTTCTCATTGCAATTGATTCGTCGAGTCTAATTTTATGGAACGGTGTATCGGCTTTGACTCTTATAGAGAAAAGACCTACGTTTTCAATTTCCCTGATAACATCTTCGCATTTCTTATCTTCTATATGAGCTAGCGAAACTACCGTCTGTCTGATGCGATCCCTATAGCTTGGGAGTGTTTCGTCAACCATGACTTCAATCAAGTATTTGTCATTGCGGTAGATGTCCATTAGTCCATTCTCGCTGAAATCATCAACTTTTTCCCAACTCCTTGATTTTAAGTAGCGAGCAACATCTAAATGACTGATGTTTTGGACTTCTTCTCTTAGGGCTGTCATCGTTGGGCCTCCCAAAAACTTTTTTCGGCCTTTGCTCTAGCTAGATTATAATTTTTTGAAGTCAAGAGTTGCTCAAGCTTTGCAACATTAGGAATGCTGAATTCGTCTTTGCATTTGTAAAACCGCACCGTTTTACTTTCATCGTCAAGCAAATTCTCATGGTCGTACAAGATACGAGCGTACAAACAGTGTCTGAGCAACATATCTGAATGTTTATCATTAGTAGAACTGCGAATAAAATCACACCAGTCGTTTGGCTTTGATGGGACGATTGCAACGCACAAAATAAAAGGAGCACCTGTCATTCGCTTTTTTAATTTTTCGTAATGATTAGCATTTAGAGAAAATGAAACATATTCTTCGTTATCTGCGGTCGCAGACTCGGTGCATTTTAGTTGGAAATCGATAGTTCTCGGTAATTCGTACCCATGTGCACTTAATACCTTACTAATAGTAGTGTCAATAAGATCAGTGTCTTGTGACCAGTCGGCAACAGACCAGCCACATGCCGCAGCAACTATTCTTACCATTGCCTTGTTAAAATCTTCTTTTCGCTTATTAGTATCCATAAATAGCCTTCTCACTAAGTAGTGAGTGCAAGTTATATGCTAATATGTCATCTATGTCAATGGTATCGTGTACTTCAATGTGTTTTCATCTGGGGTTAAGATGATCTCGAATCAGCCACGTCCAAGCCAGCGACCCGTCACTAATATCATAAAAACTCCTGTTCTAAACAAAAAAAGTAAGTCGACCAGCAAAACTCGCAAATCGTGTTTGGCCAGTGCATTTAATAGTTGTGCTGTCGTCCTATTAACATGCTGATATTAATCAGCAATAAATAATATTTCAGAATTTCTCAAGAATTTTTTTAAAGTGCCGATGCTGAGGAATGTATGCGCAATCTGATTGAAAAAATGTTCGGAACGAAACGGAAAATTGGATTGGCATATTAAACCGTAAGAGGGAGTCACCCATGAAGATCAACTTGATTAAAAGGCTGTTTAAGCCGTCATCAGAGCGAGTTACAAGTCACGGTTCTAAGACGAGGTTCTCGGCCTGCTTAGGGGACAACATGAGTGCCTTCATAACCATTATGATGGCCTTAACGCTCCCTTCGGTCCAGGCTCTTGCCCTTGATATCAGTTACTCGGGTCGCCTTCAGGAAGACAGTGGCAAATCAATCGAAGGTCCTTTGGATTTTACCGTTAAGTTTTATAACGATCCCAATAACGGTGACGTCATTGGCCCGACCCTCAAGCTCGCCAATACGGAATTAATAGACGGTGTTTTTCAACTAGGACTCAGTCTCGACAACAGTCAGATAACAGCTCTGTTTGGCGATGGCTCAAAGGCCGTGTATATCGAACTGGAAGCCGGTGGTAAGATCTTCTCCCGTCAGCGTTTTACAGCGGTACCCTTAGCCCTGAGGATTCCCGTAGACACCCAAAAGCTAAACTATACCAACGACGGTAAATTGACCATCGAGAGCGTCGACCTTAACCAAATCAGTGGGCTCACCGCAGCCTTGGCCGCAAAAGCGGATGCCTCGGCAGTGTCCAGCAGCAGCGTTAAGATGTCCAACAACCTTTCTGATTTGGCGAGCCCCTCCATAGCCAGGACCAATCTAGGTTTAGGCACTCTTGCCACCCTCAGCAATATCGGCAGTACAGAGATCGCCGATGCCTCAATCACAAATACCGACATCAGCCCTTCAGCAGCTATTGCTGATACTAAACTGGCGACGATTGCCACCCCCGGCAAAGTCTCTGGCTCCGCCATCACCTCGGGGACGATCGGTGGGACTGCTGGGCTGAGCAGTTCTGGTACCATCGCCACAACTGGAAATTTTGTGGTCACCGGCACCGGATCAAGTACGACAGAGTTACGCTTTAACGACAACGACAATAGCAATTATGTGACTCTTAAGGCTCCAGCGACTGTCGCCACAAACGTCTCCTTTGTCCTACCTGCTGCCGACGGCACAGGGGGACAGCTCCTTAAAACCGATGGCTCCGGCAATCTTAGCTGGATTAGCGTGGGCGGTGGTGGTGACATGCTCGCCGGAAATAACCTTTCTGATCTGACCAATAAACCGCTAGCAAGGACGACCCTTGGTCTCGGTGGGCTCGCCACCCTTAGTGCTGTAGGCAGTGCTGAGATCACCGATGCGGCAATCATGAACGCCGATATCAACGCTTCAGCCGCTATCGCCACCTCTAAACTCTCTGGCCCTGTCACGTCAATCACGGGCCATGGCCTAGGGTCTCTTGCCACCCTCAGCAATATCGGCAGCACGGAGATCACAGACTCCTCCATCATGAACGCCGACATCAACGCCTCAGCAGCGATCGCCACCTCTAAACTCTCGGGCGCAGTCACATCCATCACGGGCCATGGCCTGGGATCTTTGGCTACGTTAAACACAATAAGCAGCACGGAGATCACCGATGCCTCAATCATGAACGCTGACATCAACGCCTCAGCCGCTATCGCCACCTCTAAACTCTCGGGCGCAGTCACATCCATCACCGGCCATGGCCTCGGGTCTCTTGCCACCCTCAGCAATATCGGCAGCACGGAGATTACCAACGATTCTATCGTCGATGCTGATATCAACGCGTCGGCTGCCATCGCTGACACTAAACTTGCGACTATTTCTACCCCAGGCAAAGTCTCGGGCTCAGCCATCACATCAGGTACGATCGGCGGCTCCACGGTCATAGCCACCTCGGGCCAGCTCTCAAGCACCGGTAATATCCGCGTTTCGGGTACCGGAGTCACGGCGACGGACCTGCGGTTTGGGGACAATGATGACGATCATTATGTGGGTTTTAAAGCCCCTGGGGTGGTTGCTGCTGACAAAATATGGACCTTACCTGCCGCCGACGGCTCTACCGGCCAGGTTCTCAGGACAGACGGTGCTGGCACCTTGAGCTGGATCACCCCCAATAGCGGAACCATGATCGGAAGCAACAACCTTTCGGAAATCACAACCCCGGCAACAGCCCGTACCAATCTTGGTTTAGGCGGGCTGGCCACCCTCAGCAATATCGGCAGCACGGAGATCACCGACGATTCCATCATAAACGCCGACATCAACGCCTCAGCAGCCATCGCCACCTCTAAACTATCTGGCGCTGTCACATCCATCACGGGCCATGGCCTCGGTGGCCTTGCCACCTTGAGTGCTGTAGGCAGCACGGAGATCACAGACCTATCGATTATGAACGCGGACATCAATGGATCAGCCGCCATTGCAGATTCCAAACTGGCCACCATCTCTACGGCAGGCAAAGTCTCGGGCTCAGCCATCACCTCAGGTACGATCGGAGGCTCCACGGTCGTGGCCACCTCGGGCCAGCTCTCCAGTACGGGTAACATCCGGGTCGCGGGTACAGGCACAACAGCAACAGATTTACGCTTTGGTGACAACGATGATAGCAACTATGTTGGGTTTAAAGCCCCCGTCTCGGTGACCACCGACCAGATCTGGACTCTGCCGGCAGCGGACGGCACGAGCGGCCAAATTCTTAGAACCAACGGCACCGGTACCTTAAGCTGGGTTAGTGCGGGTGGTGCAGGAGCCCTCGTTGCCGCAAGCAACCTCTCCGATCTCGCTAACGCAACAACAGCCAGAACAAACCTAGGTTTAGGCACCCTCGCCACCTTGAGTGCTGTGGGCAGTACGGAGATCACCGATGATTCAATCATAAACGCCGACATCAACGCCTCAGCAGCCATCGCCACCTCCAAACTATCTGGCGCTGTGACTTCTATCACGGGCCATGGCCTCGGAACCCTGGCCACAGCATCCGCTGTCTCAGGAGGCACCGCTGGCACCATCACCGACGATACGATCACCGATGCGGATATCAACAGCGCTGCCGCTATTTCCCAGTCTAAAATCGCAGGTCTTGCCACGTCTCTCTCCGGAAAAGAGTCCTCGATCACAACCAGCTCGGTGATCAACGGTGGTACTTTTACCACGGCCCTTCAAAACGGCCTCCAGGTCAAACCCTTTAACACAGCTGCCGGCAACACCGGCGAACTCCGCTTTAACGAGCTAGCGGCCAGTGGCACAAACTATGTGGGCTTTAAGGCGCCCGACGCCCTCGCTGCTGATAAAATTTGGACCCTTCCTGCCGCCGACGGCACGAGCGGCCAGATGTTATCAACCAACGGCAGCGGAACCCTCTCTTGGAGCACTGCTGGAGGTGGATCTATGACGGTTTCTGCCAAAAGCTCGGATTATACAGTGACGACTGGCGATGTCGGGAAATACTTTATGGTGACTGGCAACCTGACCACCCTGACACTGCCCGCAGCCGCCACTGCTGGCTCGGGATTTTCTATAACGGTAAAATCAAACGGAGGGTGGGCCTTGGTGGTTCGTTCCAGCTCAGATCTAATCGAAGGAGCCTCCACGGCGTTGGCCATCCCGACCCAAGCAGTGGCCCAGATTGTTTCCGATGGCTCTGGTTGGTATTTAGTTTACTCCTTGGGGACTTTACACCGTGGCATCCCTGTGTCTTGTGGTGCTGATTGCTACGCCAATGGCACAGCTATAGCCGCTGGGTTTGCCTACACCGCTACGGGTAAAGCAGTCGTACTCAACAGCTACAGCATCTGGGTGGAAGCCAATGGCACAAGAGTCCTGAAGGTGGATGGTTCCGACAACTGGCACCTAGCACTCAATGCCAATGGGCGTACCTTCAGCAGCAATAGTCTAAACAATACCCTGGCCAATATCGGTGGCCGCGTCTGTCCCTCCAACGTCTATGTCGATAACGGCAATAAGGTGGCCACCGGAAGATGTCTTTATTATGACATAGGCCAAGGGGCTCAAGGTCTCAGTGGTGGGACTACGGATCAGACCACCAGTGGTCGATTGGCCCTGGGGTATTGGGACACCGCAGCAGGTGGTAATGGCACCAGTGCCTCCTGGTATGAGGGCAATATCCAGACGTGTGCTAATAAGGGTATGCGGCTGCCGCTCCTATATGAGACCACGGCCTCAGATCCAGGAAGCAACAAGCCTGGGGACCCAGCTTCGCCAACTTGGTCAAACTCTACAACGGGTGTCCCATCGGTGGGGGGCTACACATGGACGTCTTCGGCCTATTCGGGTGTTACCGATAGTTGCTGGATTTGGGCGGAGACCGGGACCAACGGCAGCGGCATTTACGTCAACACCTACTCGGTGCGTTGCGTTGTCCCGTAGTTGGTCGGCGACACATCGAAACTTGAAACTTGAATCTTGACTTTTTTTGTTTTTTGGTGAGCAGCTAGTTCCCTTATCAGCTTCGATAGGTAGGAGGCTGCCGGCTCATGTTTTGGCTTAGATATCGCTCCCATCCCACGATTTGCTTCGAGATACTTTCTATCTGGGCCATGGACCCTAGGAAAAACCCTTCTGTAATCCCTTTGGTTTGCCAAAGGAGTGTGGAAAAAGCTTTGATATTTTCCACATAGGCACGGAGTCTCTGGAGTTTGGAGAGCACTTCCGAGAGGGGAGGTTTAGCCAGTGAGGATTTCATGACGTTGATTTCGATGGTCAGGCGCATCATCTCGGAGAGTGAGCCAAGAATTTCTTTTTCAAGAATACTGATGCGCAAATACTTAGACATATTGCGATGGATCTGGAAAAAACGGGTATAGAGGGCCAGGAGGTCGCTATGGATTTTGGGATTGCGAAAATCCCCTGAGGGGTGTTTGGGGGCAGAAGGAGGTGGTTGTTGTTGCATTGAGATGTCTTTTCCATTAAAAGTGGTGGTGAGAGGAAGGAATTTGCAGGGAAGGAGCGGGACTTCTTGAGCCTGCCCTTAGTCAATCTCTTTTCATCTGTGTGATGCCCCTTACTTGACTGATAGTCAAGTCTTGTATTCCGGTGTGGATGCGTCTGCAGAAGGGAGTTAAATAGGGGTATATGACGTCTTCGGCCTATTCGGGTAATACCAATAATTACTGGCTTTGGGCCGAGACCGGGACCAACAACAACAATTACAACAACACCTACTCGGTCCGTTGCGTTGTTCCGTAGTTGGTCGGCGAGCCAGGGAAAGAATTACAGCCTGATCAGCCTCTCTTGCTCCAAAAGCCGTAAAGGCCGGAGGAGCAACTTTTTATAATCATTAGAGGTATAAAAATAGTCTAGCAGCTTCTTAAAGTGAGTCAGATAAATCTTCCGGCGCAGTAGATAGGTGTCGCCATGGCATAGATTTCCCCAGTAGGAATTGACCACCTGGTGCATATGCTGCACTAAAGCTAAGGATGGAGTGATGGGCGGAGTGAGGAGGCCGCTGCGGATCTGGCGGGCCCAAGGGTTATTGGGGGGAGGATTAAAGTGGGGAAATCCCACGGGATCTAAAAGGTGATTGAAAAAATAAAGGCGCTTTTTAAAAGCTTTGACAATCCTCGGACGGACCGTTATGTGGTGCGGCCTGACGATAAAGCCTAGAAAATCACAGCCGCGATGGAGCGGTTGGATCGAGGTTTTGTTGGGGTGGAGGGATAGGCGTAGGTTTTGCTGCAAAAAATCACTGATAGCCAGTTTCCACTTATGGAGCTGGGCGGGGTCTTGGTGCAGCAGGATAAAGTCGTCCACATAACGGATGTAAAAAGTTACCTTGAGCTGGTGTTTGACAAAGCGGTCCAGCTCGTTAAGGTAAAGATTAGAAAAAAACTGGGACGTCAGCGAGCCGATGGGCATACCGATGTGTGGGGGTGTATGAAAAAGGCTTTTGTGGCGCGGAATCTCCCGTAGAAGGCGCGAGTTTCCACTAAACTGAGGATTGTGGGCGGGGTTCTGGGCCAGGACTTTTTTGATGATGTCGGTGAGAAAAACCCGCTCACCAGCATCGATCTCGGAGACGCGGCCAAGATGGCCCAGCACAATCTCCTGAAGTTTGTCGCGGTCGATGCTGGTGAAATAGGCGGCAATATCACATTTCATAGCGTAGGCCGTCGGTGGGAGGCGGCGCATAAAAGACTGGAGTCTGTGGGCGGCGCTATGGGTGCCTTTTTGGGGGCGGTTCGCAAAGCTATCAAAAATAAGGCGCTGGTCTAGAAAAGGTAGCAATCGGTCCACCACCAGGTGGTGGACCAGGCGGTCTGGAAAACTCGGAGCAAAAATCTCTCGTAGTTTAGGCTCCTCTACGACAAAGCAGCGGTAGGACTGGGGATGGTAGTGCCCGAGGGTTAGATCAAGGCCGAGGCGGTGGAGCAGGTCATAAAGGTTAAAAACAACTTCGCGGCGCTGGTGGCTTGGCGTGGTATTTGGGTAGGCTTGTACCATATAGGAGGCAAGCTTTTGTTCGATGATGGAAGAGCGGGTCCATAGGTTTACGGATTGATGTGACTATCCTTGTCTGGACCTTATGTAACAAAAATCCCAAGGACTCTCAAATCAGCTTTAAGAGTGGCGCCGTAGAGTTGCTTGCACCCGCGAGAATAGCCATGTGGGAGGTGAAACACTTTTTTCCGGGTTTAAGGGAGGCAAAAATACTCCGCAATCCTATCGACCAGTGATAGGGGCGTTAAAAACGACTCCAATGTCTCTGATATAATTGTCGATAAAGATGCCTTCGAAAAATCTCGGACTACGACAGTTAAGATCCGAAGTTAGGGGCTTGGGTTTTAGGATGATGTGAACGGCATCCCAAAACAAACTTGAGATCCAGCCATCGCTCGCCGCACACCAAGAACGAATAGGCCTGGGCTATGGCCATTTATCCAGAGGAGGCATCTTTGCGGGATTCTAAGACTCAGATTTTATATACTATTGTAAAAACAAAGCATATAACATACTAATATTATTAATGTCATGCTTTGTGCGCTAAGCTTATCGTTGTTATAGATAGCGTAAATTATATTAATATTAGTTAGTTAAATCAAAAAATTGAACTGCCGATTTACTTTAGCGAATCAATTTGCTAAAGTAAATCGACGATGGTGTCGATATATAGTGGAGTTGTGATGAAAGATTGGGTGTTGGATTATTGGAAATCAGAAGATGCCTCTCGATCCCCACTTGAAAAACAGGTTAGAAAAATGCTTTTAAGCAATAAAAAAGCACAAAAACAACTTAGGGAGCTGGTTCTAGGTGTAGAAGAATTTGGTCCATACGGATTTAAATTACCCAATAATAAGCCGTTAAAAACCGGCCTTTTTGAGCTTCGTGATACTGTCAATCACTTTCGGTACTACTATTGCGAAACTGACTATGTATATGTATATCCTGACAACAGCAAAAAACATATTCTTTTATTACTGGTTGCTGCAGATGACAAAGACAAACAAGATTTTGATATTAAATTATCTAGAAAAAGGTCAGAAAAATTGAAAGTAAAAAACATTCTGAACACCAATAATCTAATTATTCAAGAATGGGAGGCGTAAAATGGGAGTTTTGAGAGATATCGAGAAAATGATGACCCAAAACGAAATTGCGCAAAGCAATGAAGATTATTTTAAGATGACAGAAAAATTAAGGGAGTCTAAGGAGTCTTTGGCAAAGTCACTTGCTAACTACATTGCGCACTCGATCAAAGAAAAAAATATAAGTCAAAATGAATTAATGAGATCCTTAAAAATATCCTCAGCCACTATGACAGAAATAATAAATGGGCGAGGAAATCCGACCATAGAAACCATAGCAAAATTCGGTGCTTTTTTCGGAAAAAAACCTGAGATTAAATGGAAATGAGTCAGTAATGCTACGGCTTCGACTACTCCGACGGCCAAAAATCTTTTCCCAGCCTTTCCCTTGCCGAAAGCTGATTGTGACGCCGACAGGATCAGACATCAAGGATGATGGAACGTCTTTGGCCCTGGGGTCTAGACTTTGCTAGGGCTCGGATTGTTTATCTTCTTGAAGAAGAGTCTCTATTTCTTCTTCAGTTAAGTTAGAGATTTTGCCGATTTCAGCGATACTATGTCCACTGTCGTTTAACTGATGAATCATAAATCTTAAAGTTTCAAGTCTCCCCTTTTCGACTCCTGGACTAGAAGGTCAAGAACAATAGGTTTTGTCGAGGTAAAATCCGGCCTTGACCCCACGGTTGGCCAGCTGATCGTGATCTAAAAATTTGGACTCACCTGTGAGTCCACCTTTTTCCAACTGATTCGTCCCGGGACGACGCGTTCCTCTCCTAAATCTTTCCTGCTCCGAGGTTCAGCGATATCCATCGACTTCCATCGACTTCTGTCCAAGTGCGGGTCCTTCGTCCCGGGACCAAACCTCGCGGCGAGCGGTCCTTGGAATTGCCGACCTGGATTTTTTCGCAATGGGCTCCACCTCTGGAGTCACCGCATCTGGGGACCGACGCTTTTGGCATCGTTTGCCCCGGGACGAACTGGCTCTAAAAACATTCTATTTTTCAGAAAAAGCTTGACGGTTTTTGGGGCTTACAAAACGGGGCCTATAATATCCTCTGCGGAAAATTCGCGGATTTTTCCGGTGCAGATCGACTGGTGGCGCCCCATAAACAAATTTTCCGCTTCGAGGAACCTTTTTAAAAAGGACAGCAAACTCCGAGCGAAATGGGCTTTTACAACCCGTGTTATAATTTTTTTTTCTACAAGGTCTCGCCCGCCCCAAAGCGGGCCTTAATGAGCGAGAAAAACAACGATGATATCAAGTGAAGCCCTCTCAAAAATCCTTGCGCTCCCAAAAAATTGCGATGACTCAGAAACGACCTCTGACATCCGTGTGCTCCTGCGCCGGCAGTTTCATAAAGCTGTTTTACTCCATCAAAAGGAGCAGGATATGGTGCTTGATTCAATGAGGGTACTTTATCAGCTTGACCGACAAAACGCTGCTGGAATCCTCGGGCTCACCCGGGATCAATATATCGAAGCTCTGGGACTTTCGCCAGACGTCTACTGGAAGAGACTCCAGGCAGCCAAAGTCCTCGCCCATTTTCCCGCATTCGTGGAGTTATTCAAAACGGGACAAACCCACGTCTCGCAACTTGCCATGGTCTTGGGTAAAATCACCGCAGCGAATGCCGACCTT
>JBGSUI010000087.1:0-19108 GCA_041736175.1 Oligoflexales bacterium
CTCCGTCCTTCATTTTTACTTACAAAGGACGTCTACCCCTAGACTCTTGTGAACACAATAGTTTAGGGGCTTTTTTATTCAACCCTAGGATAATTTGTTAATGTTGGGGGGTTTTCCCCTCACGTATTGTGGTGACTCACAAAAAACCACCCTTTGCACACCTCCCTTGTTTGCTCCTTTGGTTTTTGAACCTTCAACATCTGTGCCATTAGGCCACGTGAGGAGTATATCCGTGCGCCCTCTACCAAGGCCATACTCTCGGTCGATACGACCTCCGCCGTTGACAACCCGCTGGAGATAGGCTTGTAGAAGCAGCTGGGGTCCGGCTTCTTTGTAATCAAAGCGCTCAATCCAGGATTCGCTGTTTTCGCGAAAAAACTTTTGAAAATCTTCGAGGAGCTTTTCCACGGCGATGGAGCCGTCGGGACTTATGTACCATTGGCGGGTGACTACAGAATCCAACAGAGTTTGATTGATGTAGGTTAACTGTCGCGGAATGACTTCGTGATAGATTGGGTTTGCTATTTTTAATCCCGAGGGGGTTTTGGCCACAAGCCCAAGGTCTATGCAGTATTCCAGGTCTTCTTGAAGCAAGACGGGCGGTAGCTCTCCCCTAAGCATCGGCTCAATCCGTAAAAATTTGGCCAGTAGCCCTAGTATGCTGCAATTAAAGATCCCTGACCTCTTCGCGCCTAAATGGTCCAATTGTAAGAGATCTGGAATTGACATTAATACAACTTCCACCGGTGACGGGTTCTTTCTCGGATGAGGCTTGGATCCTATAGTCTCTGATATCGAGGACGCCGCAGAGGATGATACTTTGGGGGAAATGTTCCGGTCTTGAAGCATAGCCATCTCGAAGTTGGCGTAGGACAGAAACCAGTGTGTCGCCAATCAGTGAGTCAATTTCATCCTAATTTCCTTTCGCATTAGCAAAGCGGCGGAAACCTCTCCCTTTAGGGCCCTTTAGGGCGGGGTAGTTGACCGATAAGGACCACTATAGGTAGCGGGCTCTGACGAGTCCACGCAGACGAACGGTCTTTATATAGCCTGTTTTGGCGATTTTTAAAAAGAAATGTGTGCAGTTAAAGAACATTTTTGTCGAACTGTTGTTTCTTAATATCACTTCGATCCACATCGACACTCTGGATGGTCATGGTCGAAAAGTTATTGGTCCCCGAGATCTTTACGGTGATTTTCATAGGGGTTAGGAAACCCTTAACATCTTTCAGATCTTCCATAATCAGCTCTTTTTGGACTTTGCCGTCCTTCCCATAGTATTCGATCTTGACCGGCATAAAATCAGCAACTCTAATAAAATTGATCGTGTAAGAATACTTTTTGCCTGCCGATTTAGGGACTGATTTCACCTTATAATGAGGGGCACCATTTAAATCCACCTCGCACTTTGGTACGCAAACAAGCTCATGCTTAAAGTCAGATTCCTTTGCAAATTGGAGATCCGAATAATCAAAATGAGATTGACTAAAGCTCTGATCTTCTGCCGAAGCCGAGATCCGCTTGGGCTGACCACTGCTTGTTTTAAGCCATCGGTCATCATCGCCTTTTTTACGGCTATGAACCAAAAACTTGGTCGCAGTGGGCTTTATAAATTCAATAAGCGAGTACGATTCCTCCTCTGATTCTTTGAGAGTCAAGACTTTAAAGACCTTTTCTACCTTGGATCCTTCTTTACTAATCGTTAACAGCACCTCTGCTTTGCTGTTTTTTGGACTCTCACGGGCTTCGACCTTCGCAACAATATCCTCAACCTTGGGATTTTGGGCATAGGATTGGGCAGTGACTCCAAAGATCGTTGATACAAAAAAAATCGATTCTTTTAACATAGTAAAACTCCTTTATGGTTGACAGATACCTAGATCTAAAATGTCTTGAATTCCCCTTCCAAAAGCTGCCCTGATACTTCCAGGGGTTTGCCCTGGGCCTTTGAACTTAATCGAACCGGGAAACTGGTTGTTAGAAAGTTGGAGATTCAATGTGGTTGGAAAAACAGGGTTTCCCGAATCACAGTAAAATCCAATGGGCTCATCATCCTCAAGTCGGGCATTGCCATTAAGGTCCTTCCAGCCAACCAACAAAACCCCCTGAATCTGACGGTTACCCTCATCGACGACCCCCGGTACAAGAGCCTGGAAGATATTGATTTGGTATTTTGATGCTATCTGAAAGGTCTTTTGACCATAGGCTACCACTTTATCGTAATCAATATTGGTGAGTGAGGCAAGGTTGGCTGGATTTGCTTCCTGTTTGTAAGCTGCGAGCATTAAGTTGTCACCCTCGCTAAAAGACAGTTGTCCTGAAAGGGCTATCTCCGAAATCCTCCCCATATGATCATAATACTTTCTCTTGATGACCAGGGAGTATCCATTGGAGTTGATATTGTTGACTCCCTCAACCAGAGTCCAACTGGTCGCAAAACTGGATCCGTTGAGTAAAATCCCTGCGAAGGCTCCTTCGACTATCTGAGTCTGGCTCAAGGGGTCAGAGACTGGATTTTGGAGAGCAAGGGCCATGATTTTTTGGCCTGGCATCAGATCTGTAGTGGCTAAGGAGATGTTAAAATTGGAGGTCCCGCTGGGGAGCACCCGGTATTCTTTGAGATATTTAAGGGGCTCTCTGGTGAGATTTGCTAGATCAGTCTCCTGAAAGACGGCAACAACTGTAGGATAACTTGCACTATTGGTCATATTGCTATCGATCACCCCTTCAAGCACCAGATTTTGCTGGGCGGGTTGCTGGATGCGAAGGGGTGAGTTGAGGGAGACGGTGTCCGCAAAATCGTTGGTCAAAGCAAAAGACTTTGGAAAACTGTTTACGCGGGCACTTGAGAAATAAACCTCTTCACCAGGGTCTGGTTTGCCGTTTCGATTGGAGTCTAAGAGAGCAAAAACCATCACCGCCTCTAAGGGGAGCTTTTGGGTGGGCAGGACGTTGATTTTAAAACTGGCTTGGCCTATTGATTTTTCGAAATCAGCTAATCCGACTACATCTTTTGGATTAAGAGAATTAACTGACATCCCATCCAGCGATCCTTTATAGACAAGGGCCAAAACCCTTCCACTATAATTTGAGTTTAAAAAAGCTACATCGATGGTTTTGACAGTGTCATAGAGGGTAAACTCTACCGCAATATCTCCATCGGTTTGACCTTGTTCTCTCAATGGAAAGACATAGCCTTCAAGCCCCCGCTGGAAGATCCCAATCCGGTCGCCAACGCTTGGTCCTTGGGACTCATCCTGGTCGACCCATGCTCCTACAATAATCGAATCCCCTGGCGCTAAATCCGTATTGGTAAGATCGATCCCATAGGTCGAAGGGCGCCCTTCTAATTTTTGAAGATACCGCATAGCCTTAAGTGGATCTCGGCTGAGTTCTTCTAAATTCTGAGACCTTGCGACAAAAAGGTATGCGGGCTTACTGGCATCTGTATCGGACCAAGTGAGTTTGCCAGAAAGCTGGATCGGATATCCCTTGGGTTGGGGAAGCGTAAGGACTTGGTTTAGTGAAACGCGGATGCGCTGCCCGCGATTAACCGCAGTTTTTTGGGGGATGCGATCGGGGCGACTGCTAAAATAATACAGGGGCTCTCCTGGATCTAAAGCTTGGTTGCCATTGAGGTCGTCGATTAAGAAAAGATAGACCGACGCGGGAAATTCATAGCCTATGGGAGTGACTTTAAGTTCAAACCGATTCGTGGTACCAACCTTTAAAAAACCTAAAATATCCCTCGGATTGACTTCAATATCGCTTAAATTGTCGATGGGACCACCATAAGCAACAGCAAAAAGATTGCGCCCTTTTGAGCTATCAATCGCGAGTTCACCCTCCAGGACTGCTTCACCATCATAGAGGGGGCGGTCCACGTCGATCACAATCTCGCCTTGTTCTCCCTCCTTCAACTCATAGCTCCAAGCGTTAGATCCTGTATAAAACCCCACCAAATCGTTTGGAGTCAGACGAGGAAAATCCCTGTAGTCTCTGTCCACAAGTGCGGCGATGACCACTTTGTCCCCTGGTTTTTTTCCGACTTTCGCGAGATCGAAATTAAAATAAGGTTGATTAAGGGAAACCTCTTTTACGGAATAAAGCTTTTGGGAGATTTCACTGGGCGAAAAAGATTCGAGAGCGTTGTCTAAAACCATAACATAAATCTTGGATCCGGCGACTGAGGAGTTGACATTAACCCGCCCCTTTAAGGTGACCGGAACCAACGAAGGCGTCGGAATAATCGTCCTATGATTAAAAACAAAACTATAGATATCCCCCAGCCTGATATCTAAAAATAGGGGCTCGTCTTTGGATTCTTGATAGGCAAAATGGAGCACCTCCCCAGGATCTGCGGTTTCATTGCCATTGGCGTCCTCGACGATAAAAGCCATGCCGCGGACGGGAAGTTTTCGATTGGTGACCAAATCGCTCATGGAGACTTCAAACCGATCCGTCTCTTTATTGCCGGTAACTACCGAAATAAAATCATTGTAGTCATAGGTTTGATTGATAAGATCTAGGGGATTGCCCGCATAAAGGCTCGCTATGACTTTTCCTCGGTAGTCATTGTCCAGAATCCCTAAAACGGAAATCTTATCCCGATAAGATGTTTTATCTACGACAAGATCGATCCCAGCATTGTCTCCATCTTTAAGGGTCAAGCCCAGCTTTCCATTTTGCATATAGATTCCAACAAGTGATTTTTCATCTAATTTTGGTATGATTTGATCATCTGTAGAAGTAAGCGCCAGTATCTGTACACGATCCCCAGGCTTAAGCGCCGTATTTGTGAGCGATACCGTATACTGTTTTGCTGACCCTGGGACTTTCTGGTAGGATTTTACGTATTTTAAGGGATCAACGATCACTTTTTCGATGTCGTCCGACTGGGCAACAAGGACGTAGATATATTTAGGTAGTTCTGACGTGGAAAGATGAAACTTTCCTCGGACGGTCATATTGAAGAAGCTAGGAATTTGCAGGGTATAAAGATAAGTCAAATCAAAATTAACCTGATCACCTTTGCCTAACTTTATTTTACGAGGTTTTCCCTCCTGGTCTAAAGGGAGTTGAACCATTTCTCCTGGATCAGCTTTCATATTGCCGTTAGCATCTAAAACACCAATCATATAGACTTCGAGCGGCCATTTTTGGCCGATGCTATAGGTATCGACTTGGACTGTGGCCTTTTGGTCTACTTTATCGAACAAATTTAACCCAAAGACTTTGTCAGGATCAATCGCCTTAGTATCAAGGGAGATCTCTCCCCCATAGGCAACCACAAGAACCTTTCCCTTGTAAGGATTGTCAAGGCTGACGTTTACCGTAGCCTTGCCTTCGTAATACTTTCGGTTGAGGTTTATCGTAAACCCTCCATTTACTCCTGCCACCAATTTTTTTTCGATGATGCGCTGGTCTTCGAGCGGCAGACCCAGTCCATCTCCTTCGGTCAACATCGGCAAGCCACGAATCTCCTGATCTCCGAGACTAAAGACGGTGATCACGTCGCCAACCTCCGCGGGAGATTGGGTCAAATCGACTTCGAATTCTCCACCATCGAGGCCAACCTTTGCGAATCCCAAAACCTGCTTAGTAGCTTGGTCGAATTTGATTCCGGGACCACTTTGTTTGGCGACAATCACAAAGATTCTCTTGGACTCAGCTTTGATTTCGGGACTGATATTGATGGTACCTTTGACGATGATTGGTTGATTTTTCTGTTTTGGAATCTTAAAACGGTGTTTAATATTGAGGGGACCAATCGAGGCTTGGGTGATATTGACCTGCGACGGAAGCTCGTCACTGCGGTCTGTAAAAAAACCAAAATTTTCGTCTGGATCAGCTTTTTGGTTATTGTTCTCATCAAAAAAGCTGAAAGGATAACACCATTCCGTAGGCTGACCTAAAAACAACTCAAAGGAAAATTTTTGGCGAACATAGTTGGTCTTCTTTTCTAGCGGTCTCACATAGACCACATTTGACATGGCGAGCTTGTTGAGTGACAAACCATCAATCTCTCCACAATAGAGACCTACTTGGAAAGTACCGACAAAAGCCTCGCTATTTTCAAACTCGACCTCTAACCTTCGCCCCGCAGACACCCTTGAGACCTCAATATCCGCCTGGATCCTATCATTCTTTCCTAGATCGACTGCCAATCCTGGTTTCAGGTCCTGAACATAAAAGCCTATAAGATCGCCCTTGGAAACCTTGGGGGCTTTTTTCGAACTAAAATCGCGGTCAACAAAGGCAAAAATCTGTAGTTCTCTAGGGCCGCTACCAAATTTTTTCGAGTCCAAAACAATCTGGTAATTTTCCAGATCGTTGGTCGCTACAAACTGCTTTATATGGACCATGGGATCGTCTATCAATTCATGAAACGGTGCCTCCGAAATCCCGACGATAACTGTAGCGTTACCGATGTCACGTTTAAGGTCATCGGGAATTTTAAGGGACCCTGAAATGGTTGCTCGATACTTTTTATTTTTTTTGATGCAGGAAGTGAAGCCAAAGATACTCAAGCCTAAGAAGCTCAACAAAAGCGCACATCTGAACAAAAAATTGTCGTGAAGTTGTTGTTTCATGTTTCCCTCGTCTCTTTTCAGAAGCCGTAACTCAGGTCATAAGAAAGATAATCCTTTGTCCGCCAATAATAGAAAACCGACCCCAAATCATCACCGGTTGGGACTGGACCGTCATAGAGGGCAAGACTCAAACCATGTTTTAAGGTTTCACCCACAAACACTGCCTTGACCATTTTAGCGTCCCCTTGCAGCGCTAAATCTCTGATATGAGTTACAAATAGCTCTACCCGATCTTCAAAGGCACCAGTTCGCAAATTGTTGACCAGTAAATCCCCCGTTAATCCACCAAGGACACCCGCTTTTAAATATCTTTGGGCATTATATTCCGTCGTCCATACCGTCTCGGAAAGCTTGAGTCCAAAAATCGAATCGATACTTAAAAAATAGTTAAAACCTACCGTTGAATTAAGATGCGGTGTTTTTCTCATCTCAACCGGAAAAGTCACCGACTCAATTTGATCTAATTCAAATGATTTTGGAGCCAGCTTGTCCATGGTATAAAGTGATTCTCCTTTGAGGAGCCATTTTCCAAAGGTTTGTTGGTACGCCATCCCTGCTGAATTTTTACGAGGTACTAACTGACGGGTTTCTAAAACAAGAGGCTCGTTATTGACGACCACCAACGAGTAGGGCTCTGCTACTAAATCAGAATCAGCTCCGCTATAAACGATAAAATTAATATCTCCATCAGGAATATTAACATCGTATTTAACTCCCATATTGCCCATCCGGCGGACTTTTTCGTCCTGTACGGGACCTAGTCTAAATCGTTGGTTATCGAGATCCAGATGCCAATTTTGCTCAGAATCCGGAATAAGTGAGGCTTCAAAAGCCGGAACATAGACTACGGTCAGTGATTGTCCATCTCCAAGCCGGCTCAACCTCATCGATGGAACACTCAAGATCCCGGTCTCCTTGTCACCAACAAGTCCACCCCGGTAGTCCCGAGGATTCATCACACTGATAGGGTTGATGGAGTCTGCAGTGCCCCAGCCATAACGAATCGATCCTACCTGCAACAGCCATCCTTCATCGAGCACTTGGAGATAGGCATCCTTGACGAGCAACTGCTGATTTTGGTCCAATATGGAGCCATTGATGAGATGACGTCTCCTGAAATAATAGATCTCGTCTGGGGACCTTGTCTGGTCGTCTTTATTTCCATCGTGATTCCATAGATTGCGATTTCCCGACCATTTGAGGTTCCAGAGGAGGCTGACAGTGTTCTTGGTAAGTTTTCCCCGATTTGCAGCAGAAATCTCGCGGGATGGACGATATTCACCTCGGTCCTGATCGATCCCATCTCGCAATCCAATGCCGATTTCTGATGTCTGTTCAACGTCAAAACCCACCAGATTGTCGCCAGCTTCTTCCCCAGCCCATAGATCAACTGCCCCTAAAACGAAGGCCGCAGTTGCTACTAAGAGAGGATAAATTGTTGAAAATGAAAGGATCAAAGGGGTACTCGAAAAGTTTATACTCGGGGATTGTAAATCTTTATTAAAACTGAAGATGACCCCTCCTTATCGTCATAGAAACCTAAAATCTTTAATAAAGAAAAATATGATTTAACCAATAGATTCTATTCCGAAAAGCGAATTGCTTTTATCCCATGTTCCATTCGGTAATCACTTTACAAATCCAAATAAATATGCCTAAAATCACTCGACAAATAACTAATTAAGCCAGACAAGATAGGGCGCGCACCTTGGAATCAATCCTCAGCTTTCAGACCACAGTGGCAGCATGTTGTCTCGCTTGGGTTCTTCTAGGAGCTCCGCTGGCTCTTGCCAAAGCCTCGCCCCAGCAGCCACCTCTGGTTTCTAAACCTACCCCAGGGTTAACATCGGAGTTTCTAGAACCCAATGGAACCGATCGAGACCTTATAGAATACGAATTCTCGGTACAGGGTGGCTTTATCGAATTAAAAGTCGACAGTTTTGGTGATAATGCTAAGGCCCACCCCTATTCAAATCTTAACCATGGTCTGATGATCAGCCTCTTTTTGCCAGAAAATTTGCTGCCCACTCCCTTGGGAACATCTGTTTACTTCCAAGGCAAATATATGACATTTTCCGAAAGCATCGACAAAAGGTTTGCTGCCGCCAAATTTGTTGATTTAGATTATGGGCTCAATTTAATGATAGGACTTATCGACAGGCTTAGGCTCGATGTCAACCTTGGGATTGCTACTAATCCGGCGCTGATCCGAAAGTCGTCTGAAGAATTCAAGATCATCAACTACCCATCCCCCACCCTCGGGACCCGCCTTAACTATAGTT
Organism: Oligoflexales bacterium; assembly: GCA_041736175.1. Classification (GTDB taxonomy): domain Bacteria; phylum Bdellovibrionota_B; class Oligoflexia; order Oligoflexales; family CAIYRB01; genus JBGSUI01. The sequence goes on from JBGSUI010000087.1 coordinate 8,876, forward strand.
TTCCTCTCTCCGAACGGTGGAGTCTGTCTCTTTTATTGACCCAGTACTATCTCGGTTCGGCAGTGGCTGGAGGGGCCAAGATTAAAGATGGCCTTGGGGTCGGGGCAGGTTTCCAATTCAATCTCGACCTATATGACGAAGGATATGCCTTTTTTGGCTATTCGGGGACCTCCGAATCCCAAAATTCTGATCAAGCCACAATCAAACGTAACGAAGATTTGATATTCTTTGGAATGAGCGCTGAGCTAGGCAACACCGATCCTACTTAATCTAAATAAAATTACTGGCTCATCATTAAAAATGTAGTCCCGCTACAGTTTATCTCTTTTACCTGAAAAGGCATGCCACTCAGTGGTTGTCCTAGGGAACAGATGGTTTCAGAACTCAAGAGGTTTTTTAGATTGCCAGTAACTTTAAGGATCTCTCCATTGAGAAATTCAAGTTCTTTTTGCCCACCTTTAAAAGCTTCCAGGAACTTTGGATCTGGCCCTTCGGTTCCCTGGTTGAGCTGCACTGCCAAAGATGCCTTAAATCCCTTATCGAGATTATTGACTCCCTCCTGAAACCTATCTAGGACCCCAAGGAGCGTCGCGAGAGATTGCATTAAAAACGTTAGATTTCCTTCGTTTTCAATTTCGGAGGTCTTTAGATTTCCCATCTGTTCTTTGATTTGGATGGCTTGGGATTTAAGAACACCGAATTTTTGACTTATATCGGATAATTTCAACGATTCTTCACCATCTACCATTATTTTATTCTCTAGAACTTGATTTGTAAATATATACATATTTATATAATCCTCTAGTGGCCCAAGATTGTTTGCAATCATGGATTCTAATTTAGACTCTACCCTCTCGACCAATGTTTTTAAGGCTGCACTATCCTTTAATCCTTTGATCTCACGTAAGACGACATCTTGTGCAGGATTTGCTGGGGCCTGTGGAGTCGCCTCAGCCGAGGCCCCTGCGCTGGAGGGGGTATTTAGTTCAACGCTGCTGGCGCATTTTTTACCTAAACATTTGATCGGTCGGTTGCACGACATCATGATGTTAGACACGAATATGGTGATTATGATTACCAAAGATTTTTCTTTCACTAGATTCTTCAAAGTCATTGTTAGTCTCCATCCATACAAGATCAGCGATACCTTCCCTATCGGAAAATAGGGTGTACAAAATAAGTCCCAAAATTTTCTAGGTATAACGACATGAATTTATTGTTTTTTAAAAGGACGAAACCGTCTTTATTTCGTAAGGAGCAGATTTGTAGATTTGATTACAAAAAAATTACAGACATCTCGCTTTCATCCTTAAACCCCATGTTATATTCAATAGGCCAACCATTAAGGGAACATTTTCCATGCATCAGGACTCCTCTACAGCCGCCTCCTTCGTCGGAGGAAACACAAGACGTTCTAACGATCCTAAAAACCCACCGGACACTCTGCCAAAGATTATCCGGAAAATCCCAAAGGATTGTTTTAACCTATCCCTGACCCGATCCCTTGCAGCCTTGGGCCTGGATTTTGGGCTCGTGATCCTCCTCGGATATTTGATCGTCACCGTCCAGAATGGACTGCTGGCCCTACCCCTCGCTCTCCTTTTGGGGACGGTGATGACAGGGCTCTTTGTGATCGGTCACGATGCTGGCCATCGGTCTTTTAGCTACTCCGAAAAGATAAATGATTTCTTTGGACATATAGCCATGGCACCCCTGTTATGGCCGTTTCATGTATGGCGTCTCAGCCACGACGTCCACCACAGATGGACCCATCACGTGGAAAAAGAAATCGCCTGGCGCCCGCTGACCATCGATCAATACCAAAAACTCCCAGGGTGGATGCGCAAGATCTATGGCTGGTCGCGAGGCACTGTGTTTTTTTGGGCCTCCATTCTTTTTCAGCAGTCTTTTGTGATCGATGGTCTTAAAGGACGCTTTTTTGAACCCAAGGATCTCAGGAAAATTCGATTTTCGTTAGCCTTTACTCTTGTTGCGGCGATTTTATATATAGGCGGTGTTTATGCCCTCAGTGGATGGTATGGAGTCCTTTGGCTTTTTCTTGTGCCCCAGTTAGCCTTTCATTTTTGGTTGTCGACGTTCACCCTTTTTCACCACACCAATGTCAAAAATGAGCCCTTGAACGGAGAAAATTGGACCCCTGAGCGGGCCCAATTAGCCAATACGGTACACGTATCCTATCCATGGTGGGTTGATTTTTTAACCCATGATATCTCCTGGCATATCCCCCATCATATCTGCGTCGGTATCCCTTTCCACCATCTGCGCAAAGCCCATGATGCCCTTAAAAAAGCCTACCCCCAATGGGTCGTCGAACGCACTTTCGGACCCGAACTCATCCGCGAAGTCATCAGCTCATGCCACCTTGTCGAAGGCAACGATCCTGGCCAACAAAACTGGGTCACCCTGAGGGAAGTCGACCATCAAAAGCTGGCATCTTCGGTACATTCGATCAAGACCTAAAGACCAAACAAAGAGACAAAGACGACAGCTTCCGCTAAAGTGGTCCCCCACGGGACCCCTCTTCGTCTTCCAATGATGGTGGGCTCGTGGAATAGAAATCGAAAGTATCTCCACTACCTTTGAGGACCCAAAGAAAAGTTATGACCCTTGACCTTGCCCAAGCCTCGCAGATCTACTTTTTTGCCCGCATCGCCCAATACGCTTTAGAGCGTTCCTTATCCTTAAAAAACTACAAATACACCCGTGATCCCGCCCGACTGGAATCAGCTCGAAAAGTCCTAAATTTAACCTCTGATGATATGGCCAAAACCCTCGCCTACTCAGAAGATCGGTTTAGGTTTTCAAGTGTTGTCAATGCTGTGTCGCTGCTCTTGACGCTAGGGTTCCTTGCAAACGACGGATTAGGTTACGTCGAAAGAGCCTCTATGGAAATCTTGCGAAGGTTTGTACCGGACCCCGCCGGTCCGGGTCAAATCTGGATTGGACTGGTTTTTTTTGGCATTCTAGGAGCGCTGTCGCTGGCAATGTCGATCCCTTTCGACTACTACAACACCTTTGTGATTGAGACAAAGCATGGATTTAACCGCCAAACAAAAAAGCAGTTTGTAATCGACCGGTTGAAGGGCCTCCTTCTAGGAATCCTACTCGGTGCCCCCCTCTTAGCACTGATCTTATGGATTATGGGAAGCCTTGGACAAAACTGGTGGATCGCCGCGTGGGTGGTCGTAAGCCTCTTTAGTATCCTCACGTCTTGGATTTATCCAACGTTTCTTGCGCCGCTTTTCAATAAATTTAGCCCCCTAGAGCCAGGACCCCTTAAGGAACAAATCGACCAGCTAGCCCAAGCCACGGGTTTTCAGTCCGATGGGATTTTTTTAATGGACGCTTCAAAGCGGAGCGGTCATGGGAATGCTTATTTCACCGGCATCTTTGGCAAAAAACGTATCGTCCTGTTTGATACACTGATCCAAGCCTTAAAAAATGAAGAGATTGTGGCGGTGTTAGCCCATGAGCTGGGACACTTTAAACTCAAACACGTTTTTTGGGGTCTTATCAGAGGGCTTATCCAGTCCGCCGCAATATTTTATGTCCTTGGTCTCTGCTTACCTCTTGAGCCTGTTTATACATCTTTTGGTCTAGGTGGTCGATCGGATTACGGTGCACTGATCGTGTTTGGGGTCTTTCTAGGACTTTTTGAGTTTATGATCCAGCCCCTCGAAAACAACCTTTCAAGGCGCAACGAGTTTGCCGCCGACCAGTTTGCCCTGAAACATAGCAAAAACCCCGCTGCTCTTGCGGAGGCTCTCCTTAAACTTAGAGAAACAAGCCGCAGTTTGCCCATCTCCCATCCCTTATTTTCTAAGTTTTATTATACCCACCCCCCCCTTATCGAGAGGCTGGGGGCTATGGGTTATCCGCCCCCAAAAAGTTAGCTCAGACCACATCCATCGAGTACTTAAGCACCAAGAGGATGGTTAGGAGATACATAAAGGGGTGGACCTCTTTAGGTTTACCACTTAGCAGATGCAGGAGGGTGTAGGCTATGATCCCAAAAGCGATCCCGTTTGCGATGGAGTAGGTCAATGGCATCGCCACCATCGTCAAAAAAGCCGGAATCCCTTGCCGATAATCCTCCCAATCAATCCCCGAAGCGGCCGCTATCATCATGGCACCCACCAAGATTAATGCGGGAGCAGTGGCCGCCCCTGGGACCACCCCTGCAAGGGGCCAAAACAAAAGGCTCAACAGAAAAAGCGCCGCGACGGTCACTGCGACCAGTCCGGTGCGACCTCCGTCTTCGATGCCGGCCATGGATTCGATATAACTTGTGGTCGAACTCGTACCAACCACCGCACCTAAGGTCGAAGCCAATCCATCGGCCAAAAAAGCCTTTGAACCGCGGGGAAGATTGCCTTGTTTATCGGTAAAACCAGCGCGGTCAGCCAGTCCCACCAAGGTGCCCGCAGTATCGAAAAAATCTACAAAAAACATCGATAGAATCGTGGTCATCAACGACAAAGACAAAGCCCCTTTGACGTCTAAGGCAAACATCAGATCCACCGGCCATGCGGGGGACTGGACGACTCCGTGGAGAAACCCGCCAAAGGCCTGTCCATGGTATACGGGAAAGCCTCCAGCAATGGCCACTGTGCTCACCACAGCTATCCCGATAACAATCGCACCTCGCACCTTGGAAATCAAAAGCACTGCCGTGACCAAAAGTCCCAAACAAGTCAACTTTACCGACGGGTTTTTAAAGGAGCCAAGGGTCACCAAGGTCGCTGGGTGATCGACCACAAGACCTGAGTTCATAAGACCGATCATAGCCAGAAACAGCCCGATTCCGGCTGCTGTCGCTCTCTTAAGGCACATGGGGACCGCCCTAATAATGCTCTCTCTAAGTCCAAAAAGACTGATCACGACAGCCATCAGCCCACTCAAAAAGACGCATCCAAGGGCGATACGCCAATCAACTTTTTGGTTAAGAACAAGAGTATAGGTAAAAAAGGCGTTAAGACCCATCCCAGGCGCTGTGGCAAAGGGATACCGCGCCAAAAGCCCCATCACCAGAGTCCCGACCGCAGCCGCGATGGCCGTTGCTGCCATGATCTGACCATGGGCATTGCTGACTTCAGGAAGCACGATCGCCTTACCTAAGATCTCTGGATTTACAAAAAGGATATAGGCCATCGTCAAAAAAGTTGTAAACCCAGCCCTCACCTCCCGACCGACCGTGGTTTTTTGCTCCTTTAAAAAAAAGTAATCATCAATCATTCTAGCGATCTGCATCAAATATTCCTTTAAAGTGAGCGGGACAACCTGTAGGGGGTGGATAATGTGCCAAGATTCCATCCAGTTTCCAAGAAAATTATCCTAAGAAATACTGGCGGCATCAATCCAACTCGGGTAATATGCACTACCATGAGTCTTCATGGTGGTCTAGCGAGAGTAAAAAACTAGAACCCATGATTCAAAACTGAAATCCGGACTTTAATCTAATTTGATATTGGAGCACTTATGAATCTTGAGAAGCTCACCCCCACACAAGAAAAAGCCCTTCGATATATTGAATATTCCGTCCATCGTGAGGGTCTAGCCCCGACCCTTAGGGAAATCTGTGAGTATATGGGCTACAGCGCTGTTGGCTCGGCACAGGATCTTGTGCGCGCCCTCAAGCGCAAAGGTTATCTTAAAAGTTTCGAACGCAGAGCAGCCCGCTCCCTCATACCGTCTTCGATGCCCGTCAAGCCCTTTGAACTCCTTGAAAGCGGACTTACGGTCGATGGCTTTTCTTCTAAGGAGGCTAAAAGACATACAGATTGCGTTTCTATAGGCGAAGCCTTTGCCGAAACCATCTATCTGCCAATCCTGGGCCAAGTCCCCGCCGGCATCCCCATTGAGGCCCATGAAAATCATCTCGGCCAGTTTCCCTCGAGTCTATCCCTGCTCCCCCAACCGACACCTAAAGTCGATGAGCTTTTTGTGCTCAAGGCCACGGGAGACAGTATGATTGGAGCAGGCATCCTTGAAGGAGACTGGTTAGTGGTCAAAAAAAGCAAAACCCCTGAGCATGGAGCCATTGTGGTGGCACGGGTGGATGGCGCTGTCACAGTAAAACGCCTGGTCAATGACCGCAAACTCAGCTGGTGCCTCCAGCCCGAAAACCCCCAGTACCAAACCCTTGTGGGTAAGGAGCAACCCTTTGAATTGGTTGGGCATGTGGTGGCTCTTCAAAGATCGATCCAAAGAGCTATTCATTAATCGTACATAGACCTTGCGGTCACGTCGCTGATTCCCTCCCTGCCAGCCATTTTTAGGCGCGATGAGGAAATTGCGCCCCATGCCGTAAGACTTCGCACGGACAGGAAGCTTAAATTGCTCGATGCGATCGTCCTCGCAACTGCTTTCTCGCGTAATCAGGTGCTGGTCACGAGAGATAGTGGTTTCAGGGCGGATGATCCGCTAGTGCGAATCCCTTATCGTCTTTAACCAAGAACCCCTCAAGAGGCCCTTCCCCAAAAAGTGGCAAGAGCCTTAATTTACAGACATCTATAGGCAGTTCTTTAAGTTTACGAGAGCGAGTCCGATGAGGCTGAAGATTGCTGCCCCTCATGGCTTTTGCAAACTTTTTAGACACAAAAAAGGATAAAATAATGACCAATGGAAAACATTTTTCTCGGGTTTCGTGGCTAAAATATTATTTGGTGACCATCTTAACGATCTTGAATTTAAACTGCGGTAAAAAATCTGGCGGTGGCGGTGGCGGTGGGCCAGGAGCAGAACCTGGGCCAAGCGGACCAACCGATCCTGGGTCCGTCAACACTCAAACATCTGGAACAACGAACCCAGGTGGACTGAAATTAGACTTTGATCTTGCCGTGCAACCTTTTGCCTCCGGTGTCACTCCAGGTGAATACGCAGTCAAGGGGCAGCCACTCCCAAGCCTCGAAAAAGCCTTTAATGCCGGATTACCTGCTGGGCTTAAAACCGGTAGCCTCGCCGTCAGCACGAGTCTAAACTTGATACCCACAGAGTCTGGAAGCGAAACCATCAGCGAGGACGGCCTCCACCTCCAGACACAAAGCTCTACCTGCGAGCTATTGCCTCCCCACCGCAATCTGCGGGCGATTACCAATACCAGCGTTCGTGATGCTCTCCTTGGTAGCTGCCGGGCTACGGCTACAGCCGGTAGCTCGGATGTAGCGGCAAGCCTATGCGACAATCAAATCGTGTCCGGTAAAGACGAGTGGGTCAATAGCTCTAGCGTTTCCTATAACTATCAAAATGGCTTTTGGGACCGCTTTTTTGACGGTTGTGGCCCCACAGATATCCGAGTGGCGCTCAAAGCGATCGATACTGAAGTGATCGCAGATATCAATCGGCTCACTGATAACGGAAGCTTTCGCTGTGTCGAGATTCCTGGATTGCACAAGGAATTTGCAACTAAAGTCGATGGTGCCGGATTTTCCGATAGCCTTCTTGATCAGTCCACCTACCCACTAGCGTGTACAAGCAAAGTGGATGCTGATTACCGCGCCTACGGTAAAAATAATGGATACTTTTATTACTGGGATACAGCTACCAATGGCAGCATTGTCAAGGTCTCGACGGATGGTCTCAAAATCGATGTCCTTAAGTCCATAGGCAAAGTGACTGGGACCGAAGCCACTGATCTTAGCGGTGGTACGCTGGGATTGTACCGATTGAAATCAGAAAAGACTGCGGCTGGGGACAGCTCGTTTCACTTTACAGCCATGGGTCAAGGGATTGGTCCTAATTGTGGTGTCTATATCGCCTCAAAAAAAACATCCTCGACAGATCTCATGTTTATCGAAATGCGATTTGATGCTGCCGGAACTGCAAGCACCACTTGGGCTCAATGGAAAGCTCGCTGCGATACTGGTTCATCCGTTACGCTATGCTTCAAGAATGATTTTACTGCGGCCAATGGCACAGACCCAACTGTAACCACCGCATGTGCCAGCGCTGGACTCACGACACCACCCACAGGATTTAAGAAATTTGCCTATGATCAGCTGGCCTCCGGTAGCACAAAAACTTTCATAAGCCCTGCAGATGTAGCAGTCTCCAACAAAACAGTGGTGCAGGCCGAAAAACTCACCTTCGCAAATCTTGTGGAAACAAGTAAAATCAGGGACCCCCTTAAATTTCTGGTCGACCGTATGTTTGGGACGACTGTATCAGCAGACTACGACGTCGCAGGCCTCGTCGATGCTGGCAACAAAGGGTCTAAAGACCTCCTAGCATTGATCAAAGAAAAAAATCCCCAGTGTGTTTATGAAACTCCAATCTCGTTTAGTCACCAGGGGACTCTAACTCTTGAGCCAGGAAGCCAACTCTTGCTTAGCTGTAAAAGCGGCTCCAAATACTACGGAGTCAGTGGAGACAATGTTTATTTTTATGACACTCAGGAAAATGGCCAAAGAATTGCTACGCGGTTGATGGATGGCGCCCTCTCTGTATGGCGTTATAAGGGCAAACAGGGTGTCACAGCCCAGGATTGGGCCAATACCGACGGCGTCGGGAGCTATATGCGGGTCAATATCAGAACCGACGGAGACCAAAACACTCTGCTGGAAGTGCTCCTCTTTGGAGATGATTCGAATTTTGCAGATCTGGGATGTGGTATTCACTTTCGTCGTAACAACCAGTTCTATTATGTCCGTGGCAAATTTGGGTCCACCGACTGCGTCAGTCGCATTTTAGATACCGACTGTCTGGAGCGGGATGCCGCGACAGGTAAATTTACAAGGGTTGCTCTTAAGCTCTGTCGAGACGGCCAGGAAAAAGCCGATCCTTTTGAGTTCCCCTCATTGCTTCGAGAAGATCTTTCCCCTGTAACTTTTGCAGCACTTGCCTATCTTCCCGGACCAGCAGAAGGCCAGGGTGTGTCTACGGTCGACACGCCCCGGTCTGAAAAGACCCCCACTGCGGCTTCAGCTGCACCCACATCCACTCTTACCCTGAAGCCTGTGGCTTCGTTTCCAGCAGTGGCTAAAACAAAATCTTTTAAAAAGATTGCCGTTGATAGTTCTAATTTTGGAATCAACTGTCTGTTTGCCGGCACCGGCAATTTTCAAAAAAATCTCACCGGAAAATTCCGTTATGATTTTAAAGATCTTTCGTCCGCCGATCTGGAAGCCGTCAACAAGTCCATATCAAGTCGCGACTTTTATGTGGCAATGGACATCAATAGGGTTGCGCTTCAAGTTGTGGGAACAGTGGCCACACCCACCGTTAAGGGCGACCTCCAAGTGAGCCTCTATGATGGGGAAACAAAATTACGAAGCCTTGAAACCAAAGACCATAACACCACCGGTCCGCACGTGGTGTCGGGCTTTGATGATCTGAAAATGGGTGCGACCCATAGTTTAGAAGTGACTTGGACGGGCCTTGCAGAAGTCTTGTGTCCTTCTAACAAAAACTCACAGGCCATGGCTGGCTTCAATCTAAATACGGCACCAAAAATCCGGTTTCAATAGCTTCCGCCAGGACTGCGGATTGGGCCCATATCAATGCCTCTATATCAATGGCCCCTTGGCCGAGACCGCAGCCAAACCATCACGGCTGAGATGATCGTTGCCGCCAAGGAATCCAATGATTCTCTAAATCGACAGATCGGGAATCTTATTTTGGGCCACCGGAACGGGAGCCGTGACCGGTACAGGCGGCGCCGCAGCTCCTAGAGGCTTGCTGCTTTTTTTGAAAATCCCACCATTTTTTCGATTTTAAAAACTGTGATTCGCATTCTCTCAAGGCAATGAAATACTTAATATATTTCAGGAAATTAATTAATACCTAAAGTCTGGTTTGAGAGCGCCGATGGGGGAATTGAATGCACTATCGCATTAGAGGCAGTCAGCGAATTTAGATGTATTCAAACCTATTAATAGGAAAAGGTGAGCAGCAAATGCGAACCAAACAAACTCGGACTATGAAGAAGGTGAACCGATACAGAAAACTGTACTCAATTTCCTGTTTAGTTTTTTTACTGGGATTTGACATGGCTTTGGTGTTGAATCCGCCCCAGGCTTTAGCTCTAGAAATAGGCTATTCGGGACGCCTTCAGGAAGAAAGCGGTAAGTCAATCGAAGGTCCTATCGATTTTACCGTTAAGTTTTACAATGATCCAAGCGGAGGGGATACTGTCGGGCCCGTTCTAAACCTTTCTAACACCGAATTAAGAGATGGTGTTTTTCAGTTGAGCTTAAACTTCGATAATGGTCAACT
>JBGSUI010000089.1:0-7733 GCA_041736175.1 Oligoflexales bacterium
TTGGACCGTGCCCGCGAGGTCTTGTCCCATGGAGGGCATGTACCAAAGAATGCCGAGGTGGTGATCAGTGCCTTAGGGGATCTCCTAGAACACCGTGATCCTTTGCGCAAGGCTGAAAGGGCCAAGCAGAGACAACAAAAAAAGGACCAGGGGAAGACCTCCGAGGAGCGTGTCGTCCCGGGACGAACGCCGACCGAGATAGTGGTCCCGGTAACATCGGTCCCGGATTCAGCGACTCCAGAAGGAACATCAGCTACGAAAAAACACCGGTCTGCAATTCCCATGGCCGTTCGCCACGAGGTGTGGTCCAGGTATGAAGGAAGATGTACTTGGATAGAAGTGGATGGGAGTCGTTGCAACGAAAAGTTTAACTTAGAGCTCGACCACGTCCAGACGATGCACTGTCATGGGGGTACCCACGACGTAGAAAATCTTGCCCTTACCTGCCGGCGCCACAATCAGCTTTCTGCAAGGGAAAAGCTAGGAGAAGAGTTCTGGGCGAAAAAGAGACAAGAGTGGGACCTAACTCTCTAGAGGGCGTGTCGTCCCGGGGCGAACCAGCTAAAGAACCTTATACAACCCTTGGTGCTGCAATTTTTGTTTAACCTGAATCCACCGAGAAAAATATTCGGTGGCTCCCATGGCTCCCATGGAATGGGGGGGCAACTCTGGTGCAAACGCGCACTGGAATCTGGAGACCTCCCATCCGATCATCGGAGGCTCCACTGATCCCATTCTGGATTCCCGTTCCCAGGAACGCGGGTGCGCACCGAAACAGAATCCAGAACAGAGTTACACCAGAAAAATCGAATCAACAGCAACTAGTGCAGCAGTCCTTGAGAAGCAACCACAACACCTATCAGCCAACGCCGCTACACTAAACATCACGACTTTAGAGCGGTCGTTGAAGATCCATTGCCGCTGATACTGACCCAACTGCTCTGGCTACCTACCTGGATAGGAGCTGACCGGTTGTTTGAGTCCCCCACCCCAAGCTGGCCGCTAGAGTTACTTCCAAGAGCCCAGAGAGTCCCATCAGTTCTACTGCCAAGAGAATGGGATCCTCCCGCCGCCAGCTCGGCCCAGCTGCTTAAATTTCCCACTTGGACGGGGCTTGAGCGGTGAGCCTGATTCCCGACCCCAAGCTGGCCGTAAGAGTTACGCCCAAAGGCCCAGAGAGTTCCGTCAGTTCTTCTCAGAAGAGTATGATACCTTCCCCCCGCCACCTCTGCCCAGCTGCTTAAACTCCCCACCTGAACGGGGCTTGAGCGATTGGTCACATCCCCCACCCCAAGCTGGCCGTAAGCGTTATGTCCAAAAGCCCACAGAGTCCCGTCGGTTCTTTTCCCAAGAGTATAGTTGAATCCCCCCGCCAGCTCAGCCCAGCTGCTTAAATTTCCCACTTGGACAGGGCTTGAGCGATTGGTCACGTCCCCCACCCCAAGCTGGCCGTAAGTGTTCTGCCCAAAAGTCCACAAAGTGAACTTGGTCGGCCCGGTGCGGGCGAGTGTATGTTCACCTCCCCTCGCCAGCTGCGTCCAGCTGCTTAAACTACCCACCTGAACGGGGCTTGAGCGGTGAGTCACGTCCCCCACCCCAAGCATGCCAGCATTGTTAACCCCAAAAGCCCAGAGAGTCCCGTCAGTTCTTCTGCCAAGAGTATGCCAGTATCCTGCCACCAGCTCAGCCCAGCTGCTTAAATTCCCAACCTGGACGGGGCTTGAGCGGTGAATTATGTCCCCCACCCCAAGCTGGCCACGTTGGTTAAACCCAAAAGCCCAGAGAGTCCCGTCAGTTCTTCTGCCAAGAGTATGTGAGGCTCCCCCCGCCACCTCAGCCCAGCTACTTAAACTACCCACTTGGACGGGGCTTGAGCGATGAGCCTGGTTCCCTATCCCCAGCTGGCCATCAGTGTTCTCCCCAAAAGCCCAGAGAGTCCCGTCGGTTCTTATCCCTTGGGTATGATAGGTACCCGCCGCCAGCTTAGTCCAGGTGCTTAAACTCCCGACCTGGACGGGGCTCGATTGGTCAATTGTGCTCCCCACTCCAAGCTGACCAAATTGGTTGCGGCCAAAAGCCCAGAGAGTCCCATCAGTTCTTCTGCCTAGAGTATGTAGGTATCCTGCCGCTACCTCAGCCCAGGTGCTTAAACTACCCACCTGGACGGGGCTTGAGCGGTGAGCCCGGTCCCCCACCCCAAGCTGGCCACGTTGATTATACCCAAAAGCCCAGAGAGTCCCATCAGTTCTTCTGCCAAGAGTATGATAGTATCCCCCTGCCACCTCAGCCCAGGAGCTTAAACTACCTACCTGTACGGGGCTCGATCGGTCAATCGTGCTCCCCACCCCAAGCTGGCCAAATTGGTTACGCCCAAATGCCCAGAGAGTCCCGTCAGTACTTCTGCCAAGGGTATGATAGTCTCCCCCCGCCAGCTCAACCCAGCTACTTAAATTTCCCACCTGGACGGGGCTTGAGCGGTTAGCCGTATCCCCCACCCCAAGCTGGCCGTAAGAGTTACGTCCAAAACTCCACATACCATAAATTTCTGTGGGCGGTGGCGGGGTCTTTTTTTTCTTAAACAGCATCATGTTACTAAATCCGAGACTTTGATTCTCCCCCATCGTCAACCACGTGCCTAAAGCCGCCTTGGGTAAGATGCCGATGAGATGGCGTCGAGAGAGGGGATGGAACTTCAAGGGCGTGGAAGAGTTTATGGGGGGAGGGCTTGGACTGTTGGCCACTCCACTTTCTGGAACCTTTTGGTCAGCACTGGAGGTCGACTCCGAGAGCTTGTCTTGGGATTTGTCTTGATTCTTGGGGCCCAAATCCTTGGTCTGGTCAGTCATGCTTTGCTCCACAGTGAGATAGTTGAGGTATCGTGCTAGATCATCGAAAGGTAACACTGATTAAGGGGTTTAAGGTATAAGATAGCTAATCATATTATGGTTGTTCCTGTCAATGTAGGCGTTGTAACGTTCACAAAGTTACTCTGGGGGGCCGGTCCGAATTTGACAAAGTGGGGTGGCACAAAATGCGGCCTTGGCCGCTTAGTCCGTTAAAGGAGTAGCGGCCTCGGTAATCCTCCGGCAAGATGTTTCCCGAAGGCAGTCCGCAACGTACTTTGAAACTTGACCAAGTAGCGTGTCATGGATAGAACGAGGACGAAATTGAAAAAATCCGATGAATTTAAGGTCGCTGTGATTTCTCTTACAGCAACGAATGATCGCCCTAAAAATATCGACAACGCCTTGGCCCTCGTCACGGCTGCTGCCCGAGAGGGTGCCCAGTGGGTGCAGCTTCCGGAGATGTGGGCCTTTATGGGGCCCTACCCTAGACTTTATGAGATGGCAGAACCACAAGATGGTCCCCTTAACGAGCAGCTTGCTGCCCTGGCCAAAAAGCTTAACATCGTTCTGTTTGCTGGAAGCGTTGGCGAGCGGCCAGCAGACGGCGAATCCACCGACGGCTACGGCCCAGAGGACCATCGAAAGGTCTATAATACCAGTTTCGTCTTTAGCAGAAGCGGCGAGATGATCGCTAAGTATCGAAAAGTTCACCTCTTCAATCTCCTGGGCGAGCAAGGTCAGCCGACCCATAAGGAGTCCGATGGGTTTTTACAGGGCGGCGCTATCACAGCGGTTCTGATCGACGGCCTCAAAGTAGGGATGTCTATCTGCTATGACCTGCGGTTTGGTGAGTTTTATAGCACCATGGAAAAAAAGTTTGGTCCTGTAGACGTTATCGTCGCGCCTTCGGCTTTTACCAAGCATACGGGCTTGGCCCATTGGGAGCTCTTGCTGCGGGCCCGAGCGGTGGAATTTCAGAGTTATGTCTACGCGGCCAACCAGGTAGGACGCCACAGTGAAGGTAAGGAATCCTATGGCCGCGGGATGGTCGTTGATCCTTGGGGAGTGGTCCTTGCCGATACGGGCGATTCTGCGGGGGTGGCCCTTGCATCCATCGATCCAAACAAGATCACTGCAGTGCGCACCAAGCTACCAGCACTCACCAATCGCCGCGTCGAGCTGTATCGGTAAAAACTTGGAGCACGCTTATGTCGCCAACTGTGACTATTATTACCGGAACCTACAATTCTTCGCGGTTTTTGGCCCATTATTTTAGGATGCTCGAAGCCCAGACTTTTAAAGACTGGGAGGCGATTCTTGTGGACGATGGTTCCCAGGATGGGACGGTCTCGATCATCCAAAGTCAAAGTGCAAAAGATCCGAGATTTCGCCTGATCACAAAACGCCCCGAAGGCTATCCCTCCCGCTCAAGGGCTTGTGGACTTAACGCAGCCCGCGGTCCGTATGTCGCCTTTTGTGATCATGATGATTTTTGGGCGCCGCAAAAACTTGAGATGCAACTCATGGTCTTGCAGCAACACCCCGACGTAGCGATCTTACACACTGACCGGATCGTCTGGAAGGAAGAACACCCACCAGTCACCCTTTACTATTTTGACCGCCCTCTTAACGAGATTCCCGTGGAAAAGCAGGATCCCAAACAAGTGATCTATGGGGGGCTGCGTATTATCTTTTCGTCGTTTATCGCCAAAAAGGATCTGGTCTCGCAGATCGGATTTCATCCTGAGATGAAGGGGGTGGACGATTTTTACCTTTTCTTGCGGTTGGCCCAGCTGGGAAGTATCTATCATATAAGGTTGCCGCTGACCTACTACTATGCCCACCAATCAAATCTGAGTTTTGCCAACAATATTTTTGTGGACGGGTTTTATAAAGTCTATGAAGTCCTTAAGGAGGACGCTGTCCCCGACCATGTGAAGTGGTCGGTTTTTGCCCAGGCCTGTCGCACCGAAGGGGTGTCCCTTATGGCGACCAATCCCAGACAGGCCCATAGGCTCCTATGGAAGAGTTTAAGGAGTTATTTTATTCCGACGACGCTGACGAGGATAGTGTTTCTCTGGAGTACCTTTTTAGTGCCTCGATCAGTCCACGAAAGTTTGATGCAAAGGGTTAAACGTCTTAAGTTTTTGTTTCCCAGTCTAAGCGATTTTTTGTTGCAGGTAAAAAACCGCTCTCTAAAGCCCTTTTATCGCGCTCTTTGGCACGAGATTTACGCGACCCTAAGGGGAGTCCGCAATCTTTTAAAGTATGACTTTAAAAACGATCAGGTAGGTTATTGCAATATCTGTGGGCGCTATGCCGCTTTTCGCTACCGACAGATTTTTACCGCAGATCACCCTATGATCCAGGCTTATGATCATCCAGAAGTCCTATGTAGAAAGATAAACACCCTCAATTCTCTCGACTGCTCCTGGTGTCTCTCTAAGTTTAGGGTCCGGGCGGCAGCAAGTGTGATCTTAGATCAATATTTTTCTGGCCAAGTCCTTTCTGTAAAAAGTTTAGTCCTCAAGATGCGACAGAAAAATCCCGAGACTCTGGTCCTGGAGACCGCCAGTAGCGGCGGGATTTTTTCTGACTTTCACCAGATCCCTGGTCTTGTTAAGTCAGAGTATTTTAGTGATGTCCCCAGGGGGAGTTTTCGAAACGGAGTGCGCTCAGAGGATTTAGAAAAATTAACCTTTGGTGACGCTGCCTTTGACCTGGTGATTTCTCTCGATGTCTTTGAGCATCTGGTGTACCCCTGGGATGCTTTTGCGGAGGTGATGCGGGTTCTTAAGCCAAGGGGAATGGCCATCATCACCTTTCCCATGGACGATCAGATCAAGCTGACCCGGTCTCGTGCTGAGTCGGTCCAAGGGAAAATGACCCATCGGTGGACCCCCGTCTATCACCTTGATCCTCTGAGCGATAAAGGTGTCCTGGTCGTGACCGATTTTGGGATGGATATTGTCGCTTTGCTAAAAGAAAAAGGCATCAACGCCACTCTGGAGCGTTTTACGACGCAAAAAGGTCCTTTTGATCAGTTTGTCTTGGTGCTGACGAAGGGAGAGGCATGAACCCTACCCAACCAACGGTTTCTGTGGCAATAGCGACCTATAACGGCGCCCCGTATATCCGCGAGCAGCTAGCTTCTATCGTGGCACAGACAGAGTGTCCCGCAGAAATCGTCTTAGTCGATGACGGTTCTACGGATGAGACTCTCCGGGTTTTGCAAGAGTTTGCCGCAGAGGCTAGTGTGCCAGTCAGAATCTACAAAAACGAAAAAAATCTAGGGACAGCTAAGAGCTTTGAAAAAGCTATTTCTTTGTGCACAGGTGACTTCATCGCCCTTTCCGACCAAGATGACGTTTGGGTCCCCGAAAAAATCGCGACGCTGTTAGCGGCTGTTAAATCCCAATCCTTGGACGGGATTTTTTCTGACGCCTTACTTGTAGATCAGCATCTAAATCCCCTTACTCCCCAAAATCTACGAGATAGGACTCTTTTTATAAACAGCAATTTCACGCCCCCGATGCGTCGGGATTTCCATGCCGGCAGGTCCCTGGACTGTTTGCTACGTTACAATGTGGTCACCGGAGCCACGCTAATGTTTCACAGACGATGGGTGCCTTTGATACTACCCATAGGTCTAGGCTGGAACCATGACTACTGGATTGCTCTGCTCATATCTGCTCGCGGTAAACTAGATTTTAGCGATAAGCCTCTCATCTATTATCGACAGCACCCCCACAATCAGATAGGGATGCGGGCCAATCTCGACGGCCAGTATGACTCTGCCAAGAAAAAGCCGAATGCCGAGTATCTTGATGAGGCCAAGCTGTTTGCAATCCTGAGAGAGCGGCTCACCTCATCAGCACCCCAAGATTCTAGGCACCTGGCCAAGATCAAAGCAAAGGAGGATTTTTTAAAGAGGCGTTACCGGCTTCGATCCTCCTTTATGATGCGGTTCCCCTTGTTTTTATACAATCTCCTAACGGGGCAATATTTCTGGTTCGCTCAGGGATGGAAGCCGCTTTTCAAGGATTTATTCTTGCCTTAATCTGGCGACTATCCGAATGGTTACTATGCCTTTTATTGATCAATTATTTCAAATTGATAACCATTTTTAATGGCCTATTAAATACAAAAACTTATGGCTTATTAAATACGTAAATCTATGGTCTAATAATAAGGTATTATGGTCTGACCGGGTGATGGCCAAAAAAGCAAAGCCCTTAAACGAAAAAATAGCTCGCGCACTTTATGCAGCAAAAGCTGCCGGCGCAGGTAGCTATACCGGGATCCATTCGGTAAGGGTAGGGATCTTAACATAACATCATGTTATTATTTAATAATAAGTGCGGTTTAAAAAGACCCCTAGTTTTCGTAGCCTTTTTAGGCTAAAGTTATTCTGGAAGTTGCCGATAAACCATTGGGCGCGGAGCCAAGGTGTACCGAGTCAAGATTAAGAAGGATGCCCAAAAAGTTCTAGATAAGCTGCCCGCCAAAGTCCAGAGGAACATAAAAGATAAAATATCGGAGTTTACAAAGGAACCGCGAAAGCTTAGCGGTGTTGAAAAAATGGGCGGTTTTGATAGCCGCTACCGATTTCCAGCGGGGAGTTTTCGTGTCATTTTCGAGATCGAAGATGATGAGCTTATAGTTACCGTAATAAAGATCGGTTCGCGCGGCGATGTCTACAAGGCCGGCGGTGGATAAATAAATTATTATTTGTGAGGCTTGATGTGGGACGACCAAAACTCAAAGAAGAACTAAAACGCAATCATGTAAGCATTTCAGTCAAAAAAATGGTAGATGAGCTGGCTTCTTTGACGCCGAATAAATCACATTTCTACGAAACTTCAGTGGAATCATGTCAAGCCCTAG
>JBGSUI010000135.1:0-44616 GCA_041736175.1 Oligoflexales bacterium
TTGTAAAGCCCTGATGGTAGAATAGTTCTGAATCGCCAATTTGGCCTGCCTCACAATGAAGGACATTGTGGCAACAACTAGAAGAGCTAAGAAAATGTATGGTTAAAAGCTTGTATGGTGGGCGGTTCCGTGATCAAAGCCGGTCGTCATAGACACTGGAGCACCCCATGGAGACTCCCCCCTTTGGCGCATAGACGATCCACCCGACGGGTCACCGTAGGATCTTCGACCAGGGGCGGCGCATGGTGGGGTTTGAGGCGAGCATCGATCACAAGGGGCCCCTTGCAGCCCCAATGTTTAAAGGTGACGGAGCTTGCCACTCCGTGGCAGTCGTGGGAAGGATTGCTGCGGGTAAAAGTCACCCAAACAAAATTAGCAAAGGATTGGGCGCAAAAAGCACTGTCGTCGCACACCACGATCAAAACAATATTTTGATTTGATGACTCCGAGGGATCTCGGTTGATCTGTCCCCAAAGCTCCCTGCAGAGTGGGTCGATATCTTCGGTCCCATAGCTCTGAAAGGCAGGCCCTTCCAGGACAAGGACTCCAGGATGGGCTAGGCGCGGGTTTTTAAACCCGGCAGGTAGATTCCATGGTGGCAGCGTCCTCCCTAAAGTCCGTCGCGTGGGTCCTTGGACGGCGATGACCAGTTTGGAGCCGCGGTTGATGGACTCCCCCGAATAATCAAGGGTGTCCATGGTCGTGTGGGTATGAAAATGCAGATCATTGGTGAGATCCACTCGTTCGAGGAGATGGGTGAAAAACCCTGGGACATCGTGGGTGGTCACTCTGGGGGCATCATGGCCGTTCACAATAAAAAGATATTTAGCCAAGGAGCATTGGTTAAACCCCAAGATCCCATGGGCCTGGGTCAACAGCTCCTGAGGTCGACTGGATTTTTGGTACGGCGTATACCGCTCCGAGCCGATGGCTAAGAGGAGGGGGTGGACCCCTGCGGCATCGACGGCATGGAGTTCCTTGACCCCAGGTAGGGAAACCGGGACCATCGGCCCCGTGATCTCATGGATCAGCTCCCCAAAGGTGGTGTCTTCCTGGGGAGGACGGCCTACGACGGTGAAGGGCCAGATGGCGCCGGGTCGGTGATAAACACGTTCGACTTTAAGGACCGGAAAATCGTGCTGGAGGCTGTAATATCCTAAATGATCGCCAAAAGGCCCTTCGGGTTTAGTACCGATGATGGTGCCGACGATACAAAAATCCGCATCGGCAGAGATGATATGGCCCCCATCCTGAACATAGCGAAATCGACGGCCACCAAGCATACCCGCAAAGATCAGCTCCGAAAGCCCCTCGGGAAGAGGCATAACAGCGGCCACGGTATGGGCTGGATGGCCGCCCACAAACAGACTCACTCTAAATGGTTTACCATCCTCGATGGCATGGCTATGGTGGATTCCGATCCCACGGTGGAGTTGGTAGTGTATGCCCACCTCGTGGTTTGGTTCGTATTGATTGCCGCTGAGTTGCACGCGGTACATGCCCAGGTTGGTGCCCATAATCCCCGGACGCCGGCAGTCCTGGGACAAGATCTGGGGGAGAGTTATAAAAGGCCCGCCGTCCATAGGCCAACTTTTAATCATAGGAAGCTGGTCAAGGCTCGTTTGGTGGGCCATCACCGGAGCACGCCGTGGGGAGATCCGCTGGGGAAGGGACGTTAAACCGGCAAAGGGTAGCCGCCCATAGGAGCGGGGATTTTGCAAAAATCCGCGGGGAAGGTTTTTTAAAAATGCCCCAGGATCGGCTTTTAGTCTTACCGCGAGACTTACCAGATCGAGGGTCCTGCGAAAGATATAAGCTGTTCTTTGTTTTGTTCCAAAGAGGTTGCTGACACAGGGAAACTCTGTCCCGGCTACACGCTCAAACAGGATCGCCGGTGCTTTTTGGGCATAAGCCCGTCGCTGGATCTCGGCGATTTCCAGATCGGGGCTGACTTCTTCGCGCACGCGGACGAGGTGGCCTGCTTGTTCTAAGTCTTCAAGGCATGTCTTAAGGCTGTTCATAAAGACCTTGGGGGGATTGGTCGCTCAACGATTCGATCCAGGTTTGTGGTATCAGCGTCGAGCGTTGGTTTAAGTGGCGGCAAAGGGCGACAAGATCTTGGGAAGATAAACTCTGTAAACAACCCAAGAGATCGGATAGGGGGACTGGAGTAGGTGAATTTGACCCTGTGGGTAATTTCCAATGGGCGCCTAGGTGGTGAAAAAATTTTCTCCACAGGGGCTCTGGATGCCAGTCCTGTTGGCGATCTGTCTCCCGGTCGGGGTGTGTAGGGTTGACTTGAATTTGCAAGATGCTCTCGGGTGCCCCTTGGCAGAGGAGGATTAAGACGACCGCTGTCCGTACATGAAAATCACGGAGATCCATGGAGACGGAGATCGTGTTGGAGCTTTGGTTGGAGAGGGAACAGCTGAAGTGATGGGCCAAAAAGCTGATCAAACAGCGCTGTTTTACTGCCCAAGATTTTTCCACGACCAGCCAGTCTTCGAGAGATGCGCCCACTCCCTCGGGAGATTTTGGGGCGACTATGGAGGCAGGAACGGTAAGTAGAGCGCTGCCACCACCG
Organism: Oligoflexales bacterium; assembly: GCA_041736175.1. Classification (GTDB taxonomy): domain Bacteria; phylum Bdellovibrionota_B; class Oligoflexia; order Oligoflexales; family CAIYRB01; genus JBGSUI01. Next base: position 2,585 of record JBGSUI010000135.1, read on the forward strand.
GGATAGTATGCTAACCAAGCTAGTGTTTGGGAAGAATCATAACCGATCACTCCCAGAGGGCCATCGTACCACACATGAGGTTCAGGAGGTCGAGGGTCTGGAAGTAGAGCCGTAGAAGGATTGGAGCCGACCAAAGACACGACGAGAGCTGCTGTTTTAACACCAAACTCCATGGTGAAGATCCGTCTTAAGTCTTGGGGATCAAAATCCCTATCCCAGGGTCGGGCCACAAAAATCACATTGGGGTAAATGTGGCCCTCTTGGGCATAACAATTGAGGACAGACTCCGGAACCAGCGCCCAAGAAATAAGTTCCGACTGGGGCGTAATGATCTGGTCGGTTAAGGCTAAAATAGTTTGGCCTCGGTGCAGCTCAACCCTCCAGCGTCCACCAGGCTGGAAGGTGCCGATGCAGGTGGTGTGGCTCCCTACAGCGAGGGGGGCGGGTTGCCCCTCCCAGCGACTGAGAGCTAGAAAACTCCAAAGATCGTGGTTTTCCATAGGTGCGGTTATTTCTGCGCCCCTGGCTAAAACCATAAGTGTTGATTGCGATCGGTCCATTTTTTCTATTTATACCGTGCGAATTTGTACCATCCACTTGCTACGTACTTTTAGCAAGGCGGGTTTGATAATCTTGTCTAAGTTTTGTAAGTAAGCGATCCATCCCATCAGCAAAGCGTTTTTTGTCTTGAGGATTCCAAGGCAGAGGGCCGCCGGTGATCTGGCCGCCACTCCGCAGCTCTTGCATTAGATTTCGCATGGCCAACTTTTCACCGATATTGGCTTGGTCCATAAGTTCGCCTCTCATGGAAAGGACGATGGCCCCACGCTCAATAGCGCGGCCTGCGAGAGGGATATCTCCGGTGATCACCACGTCGCCGGCTCGGAGGTGGTCGACGATATAGTCGTCGGCAGCGTCGAATTTTCCGGAGACGACGACAGGCTCGATCCAGGGTCCCGGGACCTGTCCAGGGTGTCGATTGGCCACAAGAAACACTTTAAGCTGCCTCACCTTTGCACCTTGAAAGACCATATCTCTGACGATCCGTGGGCAACCGTCATTGTCAATCCATATGGATGGTGGCTGGAGTGGGTTTGTAGGAGGAGTTTCCAAGGGAGTCTCTGCATTGGTCTGGGGGTTTTTGGGATCCAAATAACCTTTGGAAAGGACTCAATTATCAAAGAAATGAGCGAGCTAGTGTAACATCTCTATTTTTTTCTTTCTAGATGCATTTAAGCTCAGGCCAGCTTCGGTAGGTATTGTACGACTTTGCGTTCGGGCGTAGCCCATTGGTGGGGAATGGCCGTGCCTGGTTTATGCCACCCCCCCGCCATCGGGCAAGAGGAGTTTGCCGAGACCTAGAGACGCCGGGATCGCCACCAGCCAGACGAGCTCAAAGAGGGAACGCGCAGCGACTCGGCGCGCGGCAATGTTCATTTCTTCATACCATCAACGATAATCTTTGTGACTTTTGCGTTTAATGATTGGTCCTTGAGAAACCGAATATGGCTGCTCATTAGATCGTCTTTTTTCGAATTATATTTAATCTCCGTATCTTCTTTTAAAAGGGGCGATCCAATCGCCGAAGAATGGAGATAACTGGCTTCTGTTTGGTAAAAATTATGCCAGGAGCCACCAGCTCGTTGAGCGATAGTCTCGATGTCCTGGGGGCTAAAATCTTTAGGTGATTCTTGACAGGGGGTATCAAACTTCTTTTTTTCCATAGCTTCAATAAACTTACGTGGGGTACAGCCAACTCTGCTGATAGGATCCAGAGTGATCACGGAAGTGAGCGTTGCCTTTTTAGTGAGGTTTTGCGCCACTTTCATGGCGGTCCACCCTCCATAGGAATGTCCTAAGATAGCAACCTTAGGACGACGTAATGTTTCAAGCTTTGCATTGAGCTGATTGGTCATTTCTTCTAGAGAGGTACGTGACACGCCTTTGTCTGGTTCAAAGGTACTTTTAAAATTGATTTCACTTACGGTGATTTCAGGAGTGTAGCAACTAAACCATAGATTGGCGTTACCACCGACCTCTTTTTTCAAGGTATCGAGGTTTTTCGTTGCAATCTCGCTAATGGATCCCGCGGCATTGGAGGTATCAGTAGGGGACCACTCGGCAAAGTTTTTTGATTTGGTGTTTGAACCGCAGCTCCAATATCCACCAAGGACCACGACCACTGGATCAAAGGTGTCTTCACTAAGGATCTCAGACCCGGTGTTTTGAGATACGATCGAGCTATTTTTACATGCTGACAGGTGAAACGCGAGTCCAGCAACACAGAGTTTTGTCAGGGAATCGAAAAGGGTTGTCATATAGTCCTCCAATGAATATTTGAGTTGGAACAGGTAAAGACTGATGCTCAAAACGCAGCAAGGAATATGCCAATCAAGATCAAATCAGACTTGCCCGAATTCTTTGGCTTTTCACGGACTCCCAACACACCACATCGCTAGATCCTAGGCAGTGGAGAGCTGGCGTGTGTCTAGGCTATGTTCGATGCTATTAGGTTCGAGTGGCACCGGGAGTGGCTAGGATCACTTCCTTGATGGCCTGGTGGTATCGCTTGTACCCTGAACACCGACAAATATGATCCCCAAGATGCTCCTCGATTACCTGGTCCACCTGATGTTTAGAAATCGGCTGAGCCTTGAGGCTGTCGATTAGGATATAAGCTCCCATGAGAAACCCAGGAGCTGAATAACCGCATTGGAAACTAAAGTGTCTTAAGAATGCTGATTGCAGAGGGTGGAGGGCCTCTTGGGTCGGGGAGGAAGCTAAACCTTCCACTGTTGTTATGCTGCCACCCTCTACGACAGAGGCAGGAGTGATACATGCTTGGATTCGGTCTAAACGGCGTGCCCCAGGCCTTTGAAAAGCCACGGTGCAAGCCTTACAAACACCCATCCCGCAGCATACTTTCGTCCCAGAAAGTCCCAGCTCTTCTTGGAGCAACTCTGCGACGGTAAGGTCCGGGGAGATCTGTATATGGTTCACTTTGCCGTTAACAGTGATCGTGATCGGCACTGAAGTGGAAAGAACCGTGGTGGTCATAGGAGTCCCTTTTTTAAGTCTTCCGCACTCACAGGAAGTTTGCGAATTCGACTCCCCGTGGCATGGGCGATGGCATTAGCGATGGCAGGAGGTACAGCGTTTAAGACGACCTCGGCCATCCCTTTTGGATCCTCGTTAGGTTCTGCATTGAGGGTTGTAAACTTGGTCTGTGAAAGAGCGCAATGGCGCGCAAGAGGGACCTGGTAGCGATGGAGATTCCATCCGCCCTGGCCAGGGCCATCGGGGGCCGGCGCGAAATCTTCCAACAGTGTTTGACCGATCCCCATGGCAAAGGCCCCTTCCATTTGACCCTCGACGATATCCTGTTGAATAACGGTGCCGCATTCCAGGTAGCCCTCTGCAGCCACGATCTTGATAGCACCCTGTTGGGGGCCCGCTGACCGTTGGACTTCCACGGCCACCACTAATCCATAGGGTGTGTAGCGGTTAGCCCCTTGCATCAGGGTAGCAAAGGGAGGAAACTCGACTCCTTGGCGGTCTACGACCTGGTAGGAATGCTTGCCATTTTTAAGGGCTAAGGCATCGATGGGGATCTGGATCGACCTTTGTTTGGCGGTTTTGTCAGAGTCCTTAGGGGGAGACGAAGGGGTGGATTCTGCCATCACCAGGGAAAAGGTCCCTTGGGCCCACTGACTACGGTAAAAACTATGAACCATGACTCCCGTGATGCCATCAACCTTATAGATATGTTTAACCAACTCGTTCCAAGTCAGAGGGCGATAGCCCTGATAGGTGAGAAGGCCCTTTTTCCAAAGGACCTCTTTAGGTACCTCTGTTTGGGTCGAGCTGGGGATCCCCCAAAGGGCACGGGCTGCGGGCCAAATACTAAACTGAAATATAATTTTGGCAGCTTCGACGACAGGATGGCGCATCTGGTAGGCCCCCGCACTCGCCGCCGTTGACATAGAGCGACTCGGAACCCAACGGGGATTTTTGGCCAGCCGATCCTGGTCGATTTGGTCCTTAGCCTTAGGACCTTCGAGACTAAGGGGTGTAAAGTGGTCCGTATCTCCCATGATCACAGCATCCGCGGCTCTGCCTAAGATATCAAACAGAGCTAGTGGCAGTGTGGTGGCCGTGCCGTTGCCCATATCGACGCTATGGGTGCTTAGGGTGATGGCGCCTTCCTCAGCGATGGTGATTGATGCGAGGCAGGTGTCACCGGGGCTTTTGCCGTATGATTTAACAGCTAAGGCCATCCCCACGCCGTAGAGTTTATCGGCTGTGGATTTTTGCAGTTGGTCATTGTGTCGGTTTTTCCATAGGGAGGACTCCTGGATTTTTTCGAGGACCCGACGAGATGGAATCTTATGGGCAGGAACCACTCCGGTATGCATCGGTTTATGATCAGGGACCAGATTTTTAAGTCTAAAATCCACGGGGTCCAGTTTGAGATCTGAGGCGATTTCGTCGACCAAACATTCGAGGGCAAACTGTGCTTGGAGACTCCCATACCCTCGCATCGAGCCTGCGGGGACCGACTGGCTTGGACGGGCCTCACTTTCTACGAGAGACCTTGCAAAATCGTAGGCCCCCGTCATATTGCGAGCTCCCACGTTTTGGACGGCAAAACTATAGTTGTTTTGACCGCCCCCATCCAGCAATGTGGTCGAATGAATCGCCTCTAGTTTTCCAAATCTCTCAGGGGTTTGATTGACCGCAAGGGTCAGAGCGCATTGGGAGGCATGCCGTTTGAGTCCAGCTTGGAATTGATCGCTTCTAGAATAAACAATCCTTTGTGTTGTATCTGGCTGTAGCACAGACGCCAGGGCCAACAGGATCGGAAATTCAGAAAGATCCCTGCCTCCAAATCCGCCTCCAGGTTGGCATACATTGAGCTGAATCTTGGTTATTTTAGGTGCGTTTTCGCCACTGAGGAGGCTTAGGATCCCATCCAGGTCATCCTGGGGGGACTGGGTCCCATAGGTTAGGGATAACTTTTTTGTCTTGGAGTCATACCATCCCAGCCCGCATTCGGGCTCCATAAACATAGGGTCTACGCTTTGGGTTTCAAAGGATCTTTGGTAGATCCGCCAGTTTTTGTTTAGACTCGATCCTGTGGATTCTTTCTTGGGGTCGAAAGTGAGTTCTTGACGGATTTTGTTTGCGAGATCGTCGGCGTTTTTTGCGGCGGCTCCCGTATCTCCTAAGTAATTGACGAATTTGCTGGTACCAAAGGGGGGCCGAGGGTCAGCCACGGGGCTTGATGATGCCCCGTATTGGACAAACGAGTTGAGGGAGTTAAGGTCTGCCAAAAGAGGTTTAGCTTTGCGGTAGGCAGCGAGATCCCTAAAAAAGAGGATGGCCAGAGGTTGGCCAAAATAGAGGGGGTGACCACCGATGGAGACAAAGGGTGAGGGTGTCCAATAGGGCAAAGGCGCTTTAAGGTTCCAAGGAGCTAAATCCCCACTGGTGATTATGGGATCACAGCCTAGCTTGTCCCTAAGAGCGGAGGAGTTGAGCCTCAGGAAAGGACGATCACACTTGGTAGCTCTTAGGATATGGGCAAATCCCTCCGTCTGGGGCCAGCCGACCAGGTCTTTGGCGCGAAAATCCCGACCGTAGACTTTTGATCCCAGGACCTTTGCTGGACCGTCAAATCGGTAAACCGCTTTGCCATGGGCATCAATCCAGGAATTGCCGAGGGTTTTTGAATGTTGTCCCTGGGCCTGATCACCCCCAACCCATGCAGAAGTCTGCTGGATAACGACTAGGACAGTGGTTCCCAGGGTGGTTTGTTTGATAAATTGGCGCCTCGATGGCTGCTCTCCCATAGGAATTCTCCAAAGTTGAGAAGAGACGAATAGTGGGAATCTTGGCATAATAATAAAAATATCACAATCTGTTCATGGGTACTGGATGGTTAGCTGCGTTACCTGCCGCAGTCTATTTTTGGTCTAAAGATTTAGACCATTTTAAATGCATTAAAAACAATCGGTTAAGGAAGATCGTCACGGGGCTTCTTTTTAGCCAAAAACGCCTGGGTTTTTTCTCGATGGAGTGGATTGCCCCAAATCTCGCTAAAAAGCTCGGTTTCTACCGCACGGTGAGTGCCCGGTGGATTCATTTTAGCTGCATAAAGCATTGATTTTTGGGCGGCAAAGGCTGCGGGATACCATTGGCTGATCCGCTGGGACCAGTTATCGACGAGATACCATAAACTTTCGCTTGTTTGTGACATTTCGTGAATAAACCCCCACTCTAAGGCTATGGCGGCGTTGACGGTTTGCATTCCATAGAGGATTTTTTCGGTGCGACTGATCCCCACAAGAGAGACCAAGCGACTGGCACCACCAAAGCCTGTGGTAAGTCCTAACGAACCTTGCTTAAAGACCCATTGGCTGCAAGCAGTGGCTAGACGAATATCGCCACTTAAGGAAAACTCAGCCCCGCCGCCAATGGCGAGACCATCCACCGCCATGATCACGGCTCCGGGCCGCTGCTCAACCCAGCGTTGGAATCCATGAACTTGGCTTACATAGTCTTTGACCTCGGCTTTGGTCCTTAATCGATCAAGCTCCCTAAGGTCACCGCCCGCAATCCAAGTAGGCGGCTCTGGTGAGTCATGCTCCGGTGGATTTTCAAAACTTTCTTTTGTTTCCATCCTATGGCGAACGCGAACGATAGGAGCGGCGGTAATCACCAAGGTCTTGTGGGGACCAGTCTTGGGGATCAGTCGATGAAGCTGGCCAATGATGGTGGGACCTATCCCATTCCCCCTCTCGGGTCTATGGATCGTCCAAAGGTCAAACAAAGAGTGGCGTTCATAGCGAATCATCTCCGCTTCCTCTCGGTGGTTCGTCATAGAGCGCAGCCCTCTCAGCATGGGAAGGGAATTTAAGAAAAATCTTATAAAACTGATTCCTATATTTAACTATACCTAGTTAAGTGGCAATGGTAGTTTTGGTATCTCCCCCTAGAGAACCCATATGGAGTATCATGGAAGGGGATAGGAGTTGATTCGAATGCTGCGAGACCCTTGCAGTTGATTGATAGCAGCACTTTCGGGAAGGATGTATGGGAGCATCTCTAGACGTGGTATCAAACGAAAAAAGCCAAGACCAATTCCAATCTGAAGTTGCCGTGAGGCCAGTGGATGGAGGGGGGGCTTTCAGGCGCTCTCCCGGTGAGGCGCGAGGCTCTAATATTGTCTTGGTGGGACCGATGGGATCAGGCAAGAGTGCGGTAGGCTGGCTCTTGGCTCGGTTTCTCGGCTACGGATTTATTGATTTAGATGAATTGATTGAGTCCCGGGAAAATAAGGGAATTAATGAGATCTTTGCAGAAAAAGGCGAAGAAGCTTTTCGAGATCTGGAAGGAAAGGCCCTTCATACCTTAGGAGGGATTCGGTCCCACGTGATCGCAACGGGTGGGGGCACGGTCGTCCGAGAGGAAAACTGGTCGATTTTAAAGATGATGGGGGTGATCATTTGGATTAATCCTCCACCCGAAGAAATTGCCCGGCGCCTTATCAACAATGATGAGGAGCTTCTCAAGCGCCCCTTGATTGCCGAACTGGTTCAGCAAAAAGATCGAGCGCTCCGACAAAAGCTTTTGTCCGAGCGCATTTCGGCCATAGCTGGCAATCGTAATGCATTTTACCGGAAATCTGATTTGGTCGTTTCAGATACCTTTTCCACTCCCCATGCCACGGCACTGCTTATCAAAGATACTCTCCGACACGAACGAGTGTTACCCCTTACGAATGATCATCGTTTTTTTGATCGATGGTCGGTTTTATGAACCATTTTTGACCCCCTGTGTGCAGTTCTCCTCGCTGCGAGGAATCCATGTTTTTATTTCCAAAAAATCTAGAAAAATGGTCCAATTTCCCATGGCGGACGGCATTGGGGGTCCTTGCTGCCAGCTTTGTGACGGCCCAAGTCGCGTCTAATCTGGCGAGTTATGTTTTTGCCCCGGTGATGAAAGATCGTCCTAGGTCAGCGGGTCCCAATGCGACAACACCAACGGTCGAGCCAACGCCAACTCTTAATAAAAACGCCGTCGAAGCGATTGTAAAAAGAAACTTGTTTAATGCCGAGGGAACCACGGGCGAAGCTGACACCAATCCCGATGCGGGGAGTAAATCCGGGGACCCTACAGCCAATATCGTAAAGTCTGATCTTCCCTTAAAGTTGCTCGGGACGATTTTTGCTGGAGACTTGACTGCTGGGATTGCGATTGTGGAAAATACCCAGAAAAAAACAACCAATAGCTTTATGGTAGGCGATACCCTTATCAACGATGCCCAAGTTCATGAGGTTCACCAGGAAAAAATAATCATAAAGCGTGGCCAGCGGTTTGAGTATTTGGACATTCCTAAGACCGAGCTCCATCGATCCCAGCGTAAAAAGAAGGCGGGGAAATTAGCAAGTAGTTCTATCGAAACCATTGCTCCTATCGCTACGGAGCCACCCCCTCCTAACTTCAAAGAAGAAGGGTTTGAACGTAAAGAAAAAGAAATGGTGATGAGCCAATCTTTTCGATCAAAGCTATTAACATCTGAATTTACAAAGGTCTTACAGGATGCTAAGGCAACTCCCAATATGGTTGATGGCGAACTCAAGGGTTTTATTTTGACAAGGATTCGTAAGGATTCAATCTATGAGAAAGCAGGGCTTCAAAATGATGATATTGTTGAAGAGATCAATGGCGTCCCGCTGACCGATGTGTCCCAGTCCATCAAACTCTTAAATTCGTTGCGCCAAGAAAGTGAGATAGAGGTCCGGGTGATTCGCGGCGGGGTGCCGCAAAAATTTACACTCAGTGTTCGGTGACAGAACCTAGGAAAATGATCCTTGAAACCACCGCGTTTTAACTTTAACTTCGATCAAGAAAAGCTGCATAAGCTGATAAAGCCGGTAGGTTTTGCGGCAATGGTTTTTGGGCTGTCTTATATGACTGCGTCTTCCGTCTCTGCAGTATTTATGTCGGTGCTTGTTAAAGATGTGATGGTTCACTTGGTATCATCGACCAAACGATCCACAACGACTGCTTCCTTATCCCACTTTGGGGGGGCAAGCTCCAATTATCATAGCTTGCAAAGAGTGATCAAAGAGCGGAATCTTTTTAATTCCTCTGGAGCTTTTCCAGAGGAGGTAGCAGGTGTCTCTGGAGGCGAAGAGTCCAGATCTACTAATTTTGATATCAGCGCGCCTTGTAAAAAGTCCACCCTGAATGTTAGCCTCGTTGGTACAATTTATATCAGTGATAACAGTTCACTAGCTACAATCCAAGAGCAAGGATTTAGCGAAGCTGATATCTATCGCGAAGGAGATGGGATTGTCGGTAATGAGTCAGCGACCTTAGTCAAGATCGAAAGGAATCGGGCGATCATCAACAATAATGGCAGCAAGGAATGTTTAGATTTGGTTGTTCTTCCACCAAAGATCGTGACGGAATCGACAAAACCTGTTGTGATAGCCAACGGGACAAAGATGGGAGGCGGAGGTGCACCTGAGGCTCCGCCGCCGGCCGGAGGAGACTGTAACCTCCAAGAAAAGTATGTTCAGGATGAACTCGGCTCAGGATTTGCTACAATTATTCAAAAGGCCCGCTTTGTCCCCAACACCTCCGACAATCAAATGAACGGATTTAAAATCTTTGCAATAGAGCCTCAAAGCTTATTTGCTCGTGCGGGTTTGCAAAATGGCGATATTATCACCCAGGTCAACGAGACCAGTCTTAAACAACCTGACCAAGGATTTGCCTTGTATCAGGCCTTTAATGATGAGAGAGAGGTTAGAATTCATATTCTTCGTGGGGGAGCAACACCAATGATGATTACCTGTCGGATCAATTAAAGCTATCGATACAATGGAGTCAGATATGTCAGGTCTTCTTAAATCAAATCCCTTGTTAAGCTCAACCATAGGTTTTCTCCTTTGGGGAATGCTGATCGTTACCAAGGGTTCTCTATGGGGTGGTTCTGTTGCATACGGACAGGATAAACCTGAGCCTCAAGAAATGCCTCCACCCGATGATCCAGAAAACATGCCACCACCGCCTCCGCCACCGAGCGCTCCTGACCCAGAGGGAGATCTACCGCCGCCTGCGAGTAGTGGCACTGCAGCACCTAGCAAGGGTCCGGCAGGCTCACCCGCTAAAGGAGCTGCAGTTCCTGGAGCTGCAGTTCCTGGAGCTGCTGCAAACGGAGCTGCCTTAAAGGATAGCAAAGAAAAAGGCGCTGCTAGCGTTCCCCCTGGTCAGGAACTTGTAAGTATCGACTTTCCAGAGCCTACGGAAATCAAAGATATCATCAAAGCAGTCTCCTATTGGACCCAAAAGAACGTGATCCTCGACCGCAATGTAAACGGCAAGATTCAGATATTTACCCCTCGAAGGGTGACCAAAGAAGAAGCCTACCAGGCTTTTTTGTCGGCCCTTAACCTGTTAGGTTTGACCACCGTTGAGACGGGAAAAGTGATCAAAATTATGCCGGTTCGCACGGCTGTGAAGGGCAATCTTAAAACCATCCTTGGCTCCAGCTGGACCCCTATGACCGATGAGGTGATCACCCAGATTGTTCCCCTCAAATATATCGATGCTAAAGAGATTCAGGCGACCCTATCGCGTATTGTTTCTACTAACTCGATGATCGCCTACCCGCCGACAAACACTCTGATCATAAGTGAGACCGGTTACAAAGTCAGGCGGATCTTGGATATCGTCGAACTCTTGGACGTCCAAGGCCAACAGGCCCAGGTAGCCATCGTCCCCATACGCTATGCAGAGGCTAAAAGCATCGCAGATAAAGTCTCAGAAATCTTTAAAAACACTTCAGGATCAGCTAAAGGAGCCGCTTCTAGCTCTTACCGAAGCTATAAGATCATGACCGACGAACGGACCAACTCTGTGATTATCTTTGGTCCGCCCCGCACCATTGCCGATGTTAAGGCTCTGGTCCGCAAGTTTGATATTCCCCTTGATGACCCCTCGCGTCAGTCCACCATCCATGTGCGCCCCCTAGATTATGCGGACGCCAAAAAACTGGCTGCAACTTTGCAGGCGTTGGCAACAGCTAACAAACCCAAGACCAATGTCCGCCGCAACCTGCCACCCGCGGGTGTCAATCTGCCACCTCCAGGGGTACCGATGCCTAAGGTAGACGAACCGCTTTCCGTGGCGGATTTGGGCGATGATGTCAAGATTGCTCCCGAAGAGTCTTCAAACTCACTTTTGATTACAGGGAGCCACTCGGCTTACCAAACCATTAACTCTCTTATCAGAAAACTGGATCTAAGGCGGTCACAGGTTTTTGTAGAAGCCGATATCCTCGATATCAATATGGATAGTGGTTTTAATTTCCAAACCTCGGTTTTTGCCGGCAGGGGTGGTCCCCAGTCTTCCAGCATTGCAACCACGTGGAAAGCAGCTCCTCTTGGGCCTTTAATCGCCGCCCAAGCTACCCAGGGGGCCGGTGCTAATCCCGTGACCAATACGGCTGCCGCAAAGGAGGTTGCAGGTGTTTTTGCCGAGGACCTGACGATTGGAATCCTTTCAGGAAAAGAGATAGACATCGCTGGATTGGGTAAGTTTAGGCCAGGAGCTTTAATACGAATGCTCAAAAGCGACGGTCATACTCGGATCCTCTCGTCACCATCGATCATGACCCTTAATAACGAAGATGCTAGTTTTACAGTAGGGCAAAAGATCTATTTCAAATCACAAGAATCAATTCCCAGCGGGACGGGCCAAGTGTTAGCTTCTAAACCTGAAAAAGAAGATATTGATCTCACCCTAAGCATTAAGCCCAATATCAGCCACTCCAATTATGTGACCATGAAGATCGATCTGGACGCAAACTCCCTTGGTAGCAATATTTTTGAAGGGCTACCTGCCGTCAACAAACGAAAAAGTAAACAGCTCGTGACCGTAAAGAACGGCCAAACGGTGGTGATCTCAGGATTGGTGCAAACCACTCAAATTGAATCATACGCCAAGATCCCCCTTTTGGGAGATATTCCAATATTGGGTTGGCTGTTTCGTAATTCCAATATCAGGAATGCCCGTAGTAATCTTATGATCTTTCTCACTCCCCATATCATCCATGGTGCTGATGATATGGCGGCGGTCTATGCTGCAAAACTAGAGGAGCGAGACCAGTATCTGGCGACGATTTTTGGATCCCGCTACGCTGATGATGATTTCTATAAGATGCTGCCCACAAAAGAAGACGGGACCTATGTCTCGAGCGAGATGGACAAATTGGAAAAAGACCGGAGGGAGGCTTTGTTGCGCCAGCTCTATGAAAGCTCCAATCCCACGGCTAACCCTCAACAAAAATTTAAAAAAGCCGAAGACTCGAAAGGCGAGATCTTAAATTCTAAAACCCCCAAAGATGATGCTCCGGTGTATGTGCCTTTATCCGGGGATGGGAGTGGAGGTGGCGATGTTGGTGGAGGCGGTGGCGGAGATATGGCCCCGCCGCCCATAGAGCCCCCCCCAGAGCCTGAGCCCTCTTCAGGGGAGTAAGCTCCCAGATTTATAAACAAGGGTCAACAGGAGTTGGAAGCAGTATGTCCGATGTGGATTCCGAAAATAAAAAAGACAAACCGGCTGAGAGTTCGCCTAAATGGGTGAACCTACCCACGGTTTCTTTTCGCAAGCTCCAACGAAAAACCCTCGGTCAGATTTTGGTGGAAACCCAAACCGTTTCTGAAGAACAACTGGCACATGCCTTGGAGCAGCAGCAGGAGCAGGGGACTAAACTTGGAGAGATCCTAGTCGAAAACGATATTGTCAGCGAAGAGGAAATCCTTAGAGCCTTGGCCTACCAGCTCGACCTCCCCTATTACGCTCGACTACCCGTCAATGATATCGACCCATCTCTTGTGGACAATATCCCCATCCATTTTTGTCGGGACAACAAAATCCTGCCGATTGCGCGGGATGACTTTAACGTCACGGTGGCCGTCGCCGATCCCCTTAATATCTTTCCACTAGACGACCTCCGGCTGATCTTATCGACCAATATCAATATGATTGTCAGTCCACCGGCTGTGATTGAAAACTCCATCAACCGTGTTTATGAGAGGTCTAACGATGCCTCCCAAAAAGTCCTCGATGACTTGAATGCTCCTGAGGTTGGGGTCGATGAAAACCTCGAAGAGACCCGGGATTTGCTAGAGTCGACGGATGATGAGAAACCGATTATTCGATTGGTTAACGGGCTATTGGCTCTGGCTGTAAAAGAAAAGGCTTCGGATATCCATATCGAACCTTACGAAAACGAAGTGATGGTTCGATTTCGAATCGATGGGACTCTCCAGGACAAGATGCAAATTCCCCGCCGCCATACTTCGACCTTAGCAACCCGGATTAAGATTATCGGCAAGCTTAACATCGCCGAAAAACGCGTTCCCCAGGATGGTCGCATTGCCTTTCGCGTCGCCGGCAAAGATATCGATGTGCGCCTGTCTGTGCTGCCGACATCCCATGGTGAGCGGATTGTGATGCGGCTCCTTGACAAATCTTCTGGGGCTAAAAAGCTTGAAGATATGGGTATGGACCCGGAGATCTATAATGTTTGGGTCAACCTCATCGAGCAGTCCCACGGAATCGTGTTGGTCACCGGACCCACGGGATCCGGTAAAACAACTCTGCTTTATGCCTCCCTGATGCATATAAACACAACCGATATTAATATCGTGACCATCGAAGATCCCGTCGAATATCAATTGTCTGGGGTCGGACAGGTGGAGGTGAAGGAAAAAATCGGCCTCACCTTTATGGAAGGTTTGCGGAGTATCCTGCGCCAAGACCCTGATGTGATTATGATCGGGGAGATCCGAGACGGGGAAACGGCCGGTATAGCGATCCAGTCATCGATGACGGGCCACTTGGTGTTTTCAACTCTCCACACCAACGATACGGCGACGACGGTCACCCGCTTTTTAGATCTTGGAATCCAGCCCTACCAGGTTTCTAGCTCCGTGCTGGGGATCCTCGCGACGCGGCTTATTCGAAAGCTTTGTATGTCATGCCGCGAAGCCTACGATCCTCTGGACGGGGAGCTTAAACTTATGTCGGTGACTCGTGAGGAAATCGGCACCAAAAAAATCTACCGGGCGGGAGAGGGTTGTGATGAGTGCCACGGGATCGGATATTCGGGCCGGATGGGGATCCACGAACTGATGATTCTTGACGACGACATCAGGGAAGTTCTCTTGGCATCACAGGATTCTAAGCGAATCAAAAAGAAAGCTCTAGAAAAAGGTATGAAAACCCTAAGGGATTCCGCAATTCAAAAAGTGCTCCAGGGTCTGACCTCCCTGGAAGAAGCGTTGACCAACACCCAGACCGAAGACTTGAGGTAAACCAAGCGTGCCCCTCTACGTCTATAAAGGTTACGACTCTAAAACCGGTGCCTCCAAAAAGGGCAAGGTGGAAGCCGATTCTCCCAAGGCTGCACGAGTCAAACTCCGGCAGAGGGAAAAAGTCATCGTCTCAGAAATCAAGGAAGAAGCTAGCCTTGATCGGGTCAAAACCAGAGACAATTTATTTAATGCCAAGGTAAAATCCCAAGATATATCGATTATGACGCGCCAATTTGCCACCTTACAAAATGCTCATATACCCCTTGATGAATCCCTAAGAGCCCTCACGGCCCAGGTGGAGCATAAGGTCCTGCGCAACACCCTCCAAGCCGTGCGCGAACAGGTGTCCGAAGGTAAATCCCTTGCGGATGGAATGTCACTTTTTCCAGGTGTGTTTAATCGCCTCTATGTCAATATGGTGCGGGCCGGCGAGTCTTCAGGGACCTTGGGGCTGGTTTTAGAGCGTTTGGCCGATTATATGGAAAAAGAAGTCGAAGCAAAGTCCCAGGTCGTCAGCGCTATGACCTACCCGGCGGTTATGATCCTTGCAAACGTGGCTTTGATTGGCTATCTCATTATGAGCTTAGTCCCTAAACTCCAAAAAATCTTTGTGAGTCTCAAGGCTCCTCTCCCGACTTATACAAAAATGATCATTGGATTTTCAGAATTTTTACAAACTAAATGGTATCTGATTCCTATCGTCGGAACTCTTATTTTTTTGGGGTTTAAACGCTGGCTGGCGACCGTCGAAGGACGTCGCAAATTTGATGGGTTTTTGCTGAAATTACCAGTGTTTGGATCCTTGATTATGCGCATGCAAGTCTCTCGATTTACCCAGACTCTATCAACGCTCCTTGCTTCGGGTGTTCCCATTATTCGAGCCTTAGAAATCACTAAGAATATCATTACTAATGTGGTGATTGCCGAAGTCCTTGAACAAGCAAAGACCAGTGTCCAAGAAGGGCGAAATCTCGGTCAAACCATAGAAAAAAGTGGCCAGTTCCCCCCCCTAGTGACCCATATGATTATGACGGGCGAACGGACCGGCCAGCTCGAAGAGATGCTCAGTCATGTCGCCGTTGCTTATGAAGTGGAGGTCCAACGAAAGATCGAGTCGTTGATCTCTTTAGTCGAGCCGGTGATGATTATCATTATGGCCGGTTCTGCCGGGGGGATTATTGCTGCTGTTTTAGTTCCCATGTTGTCCATTATGAATCAGATGCGGTAAATTTAGAGACACCGGGTGGTGTTTATCCACTTTTTATTCTGAAAAAATCCAGGAGTGGTAAGATAAAGGAGGAATTTAATGTGTGATCAGAGTGTAGCAACCCCCTTTGGTTCCACTGTGCAAAATTCCGTTCCCATGTTAATGTTGAATCTGCCAATGTATTTATAGAATTTTTGATAAAAATAAGAGGAAAAATGATGACAGCGAAAGCGAAAGCGAAATGTATGGTTCGTTCGTTACGATCGCGATTGGAAGGGAGCAGACTCCCTTGGCCCTTTCCTAAGAGAGATGATGTTACGAGCAAAACATTCCACGAAGCGGGGATGTCCCTGATCGAGATTATTATCGTCGTCGCCCTGCTCGGGACTTTGATGGCTTATATGGTGTCCAATTTAATAGGCCAGGCAGACCAAGCCAAAGTGGATTCGGCTAAGTTAGCCATGGGGGGTATCGATCAAAAGCTGCAGATGTACCGCATTCACAACAACAAATACCCAACCTCAGACCAGGGCCTTAACGCCCTGTTGACGGCCCCTGGGGATGCCAAAGCTTGGCGGGGACCCTATATTGAGACCAATAAACTTACGGATCCCTGGGACCAACCATTTGCCTATGAATGCAGTGATGGGCGCAATTTTAAGATCACGAGTCCTGGTCCCGATGGGCAGGTTGGTACAACCGACGATATCGTTTATCCTGAAGAAAAAGGAGAAGGGACTCCTGCCCCCAATCCATAAGAGGTGAGGAGTGAGCGATTTCAGGAGGGATGGACAAAAGGCTCCTCGCTGGGGCCTTAGGTACCAGTTTAGAAGGAATCCTGAAGGTGGATTTTCGATTATCGAGGTGATGATCGTGGTCGCGCTGATTGCTTTTACCTATTCTGTAGCCTTGCCCAATCTTGGAATTCGCTCCGAGTCGGAGGTGGCGATCAAACTCAGCACCCTTGCCGGGGATATTCGAAATGCTTATGACCTTGCGGTGTTGACAGGTAGGTCCTATCGGTTGGTTTTTGTAATGGCTAAGGGGGACTATTGGTTAGAAGAAGCTGACCAAGATCATTTTTATATCGGTGCAGATAAGGTCGACCGAGACCCTACGGAGGCCGAGGAAAAAGATGACCAACTCTCATATGAACAAAAAATGAAGGAATACAGTGATCTCGCTGGACAGGCTGTCATTGATTCTAACAACGACAAGGAAATCCCGCCGGTGTCTCCGGTGGTCGAAGCCAAACTTAAACTTCGCAAAGCCCACTGGACGCCGGTCTCTAATTCAGAATGGGGTAAAAGAAGTCTGGGTCCTCAGCTTCTTATCAAAGAAATGCAGTCTGAACATCATGGAAGGCTACAGAATTTTTCTGAGCTTGGGGAAAATGCCCGAGGGATGATTTATTTTTTTCCAAATGGCTATGTGCAAAAAGCTGTTCTCTATGTTTACTATAAAAAAGATGACTTTGTCCCCGATGAATCTAAAGAACCCTATACTGTTGTTACGTTTCCCTTCGAAGGGATCGCCGAGGTGAATTCCGGTCGGATCAATATCGATGTCCATGAAGACCAAAAACAATGACGCAAAAAGTAACGCCCCTTTATAAGACAAATCGAGGCCAACGGAGTTTCACGCTGATTGAAACAGTTGTAGCCTTGTCTCTGGTAACTTTTCTGGTGATTGAAGTGGCGGGCGTACAGGGGAACTCTGTCGTCTTTTCAGAGTACAGTCGCAACGTCACCCAAGCTTCGTGGTTGGCCCGCAGAGTGATGGCGCAAATAGAATACTATTATCGTACAAAACCATTTCTTGATTTGATTCATGAGGAAAAAGACGCAAAATTTGAAGACAATACTGAATACACATATTCCATTGATATCAAAGAGTGGAAGTTTCCCTTTATCCAACTACTCCAAAGCACCCTAGGAGGTGGAGGAGGTGATGGAGACAAAAACGATACCAAGGCAGAACGGGCAAAGAGCAGTGACAAAGGCATGGCACAAATCCTAGAGCAGGTGGTCACTCAAATCTTTGGCAAAGAGCCCATATTTCTTATGGCAAATGTCAACGTCTATTGGCCAGAAGGCGCAGCGAGGGGGAGCACCCAGCTTACCTACCTTCTTACAAATCAGGCAAAACTAGACGAATCTATTGGGTCGATGAAATCCATCTGGGACAAGATGATGGAGATGGAAAAAAAGCAAGGTAAGCCCCCTCCTCCTCCTAACAACACTGGGAAGCCGCCAGATCCCGTTCCGCCTCCTAACAAATAAGGAGATAAGGGGAGGGGTTTAAGGAGAGGGTTTGATGAATGATCAAGTTACAACTAAAAAGTCTGGTGGGTTTAGCCTTCTCGAGGTGGTGATCACGATCGGGATTATGATGTCTTTGACACTGGCAGTCGCCTCCATGCTACGGTCAGGCTTTGATGTCAAAGCGGGGCTCTCAGAGAAATCAAAGATCCTCCATCGGATGACAGTCGTGATGGATAGAGTCAATAATGACATCCAGCACACCTTCTATGTTTCAGCAAAAGACACGGTCAAAAATGGCATTGAGCGGAGCATGAAGTCCCTCTTTAAGATCGAGAAACGGGGGACATCGGATCGAATAGTCCTGACGACAAAAACCAATGTCCCGATGATCGCCGGGAGGTACGAGTCTGACCTGACGCTGGTTGTTTATGAGGTCAAAGATTCTACCTTGGCCGCGGGTCGTAAAGATCTGTATCGGGGGTCGACCCCCTATATCCCAAGCGATATCAGCGAAGATCCACCTATGCGGCTCTTGGCGCGGGATATCAAATCCTTGGCCTTTGAATTTTGGGCTGGTGATCGCTGGTCTAAAGATCCCTGGGATACAGGCCGGGGTGATACTCGAAATCGGTTGCCCCATTTGGTTCGTCTAACTTTGGAAGCTTATTTGAATACACGGAGTGATGGGGATGGCTCCGATGTAAAAGTAGACGAGGCGGTGGAGACTTTGCAAACGGTGGTCTATATACAAGACGCATGGGAGTACAGGGAGCTTAAGCCACAAGATAATTCGATAAAATGGAGTAATTTCTAAGATGCTATTAAAAAAGCGTTGGCGAGAATGGCGCACCTGGACCCATTGGGGGTTTCCAGTCGGGCCTGAAACTCCTTTACAGCCTCAAAAGATTCGAAACCAGCGAGGGATCTCCCTATTAATCGCCATTATGATCATCTCGATTATGATGCTCTTTACCAGCGATCTTATCTTAACCTCTCAGGTCAACATCACGCTCGCGGCCCACCAAAGGGACGGGGTTAAAGCTGAGTATATGGCAAAGTCTGGTCTTAATGTTGCCATCCTGCTCCTTTCATCGGATTTTGCCTATGATCTCTACCAAGCCCAACAAAATCCCCAGGCCCCAGGAACTTCTGATGGGCTGGCGGATATTTGGGGAGCCCTTAACGGATTTCCCATTGGCGGTGAAACGTTGGAGATGGCCGAGCAGTTTAAAGAAGAATTTGGACTAAGTGCTGTCATGGACAGTGGGATTATCGACCAGCTCAAGCTGATGGAGGGGATGTTTACTCTTCAGGTAAAAGATGAAGCGGGAAAGATCAACCTCAATAACTGTTATCAGGGAAGGTGCCCCGAAATTTTGGCGATGCTAGAGGGTCTCCTGTCTTGTCCTGCAGAAAAACAATTTTTAGAACAAAAAAAGCTTAATCCCCAAGAGCTGGTCTACCGCATCAAGGATTATATCGACCAAGACAAGCGGGCTGAATCGGCGTCGGGCTATACGGACGAAAATGATCCTTATCTCCGTAGAACTCCAAAGATGCAGGCTAAAAATGCACCACTGGATACGGTCGAAGAGCTGCGGGTGATCGAAGGGTGGGACGAGGAGGTTCACGCGGTTTTTGCTCCCTATCTCACGGCTTTTCCTTTTGTGACCCAAAGCAATGATCGCACCAAGCTCCGGCTCAATATCAATACCGCTTCCAGGAGCCTGCTCCAATGTCTCTTTCCTGAGGCTCGTGGTGATTGTGCGGAAAAAGTCGCGATCGGGTTAGCCCAAAGGGATCGGGAACAAACCCCTTTTGCGATCCCGGGAGTCAATATGAAAGATGTGTTACGGGACCAACTCTGTTATACCGGAGGTGGAGGAGGTTCTGGAGGTGGTGGAGGTGCGGAAGGAGGCGACAAAACCGATTGGTTTAGACGGTGGAGTATGATCTATAGGGTTGAGGTTGAAGGGAGTTCTGGAGATAGTTCAAAAAAACTTGAAGCTGTCATTGAACGGGTGATGCCAGATATTAAGAAAAACAAAGAAGCGACTTTTAGAATCCTTTATTGGAAGCTGATTTGACTTTTGATGAGTTGGCCTGAGATCATGATCATAGACGATGGAGAAGGAGACGGCTAGGTATGCAGAGGGTGATTGGCCTTGACATCGGTAGCTATTCGATCAAAGCCGTCGAGATCGTCAATACGTTTAAATCTTACGAAATTGCAAATTTCTACGAAAATGTGATTCCTATCTTAGAGGATGTCGACCCAGATGTCGTAATCCCGGCCTGTATGGAGCAACTCTTTCTCGAAAACAGCCTCAAGGCCGATCGCATTATAACGGCGATGCCAGGCCAATATATTTCAAGTCGGGTGATGTCCTTTGGTTTTAGCGATCCAAGGAAAATCGAAGCGGCGATCTACTCTGAGTTAGAAGATGCCGTCCCTTTTGATATGGACGACATGATTGTCGACCACCAAATCCTCGGGACCAAAGAAGGCCAGACGGTTACCTTGGCTGTTATGACCCGTAAGACATTTTTACGGAGTTTTCTCGAACATTTGCAGAGAATCAATATCGATCCTAAATTAGTGGATGTTGATTCTTTGGCGTTTTATAACTTAGCTTCCCATATGAATTTGCCCCCTGGTGAATGCTTGGGTCTTATTGATGTGGGTCACGAAAAAACCTCAGTCTGTATCGTACAAGATGGGGTGCTGCGTATGTTTCGGTCCATAAACCTGGGAGGACGGTATCTCACCGAGTTTTTGGCCCGGGATCTCGAAACAAATTTTAGTGAGGCCCAAAGAGTTAAGCACAGGGTCTCTAGGATTATATGTGATGGGGACCAGGCTGCGGATATCACCGGCGAAGACAAACTGGTGGTGGAGCGTCTCACGCTGGCGTGCAACTCAATTGTAAAGGAGTTAGGGAGGACCTTTTACGCTTTTAAAAACTGGGAGAAATCCCCTATCTCTCACCTCTGGATATCTGGGGGAACTAGTCGGATTTTAAACTTTGACCGCTATCTTTCTGAGCAGCTCGAAATCCCTGTAGAAATCAACCGTTTAGACCGAAGCACCCTCAAGCTCAATCCTGACCTCCAGCAATACATGGGAATCATGCCCCAGAGTGTTGCTATCGGGATGAGAGCTGTGACGACTATGAAGCGACATTCCCAAATCAATCTCAGACGGGGTGAGTTTGCGTTTGTTCAAAACTACGAGTCTTTGCTTAAGGGAGCGACCATTGCCTTTAAGATCGTTTCCGTTGCTCTCTTTTTGTTAAGTATCAGCTATGGAGTCAAATATTTCTTTTATAAGCGCCAGATTGATGTGTTAGAGGCGCAGTTTACGAAAGAGTATCAGAGCATCTTCCCGGCAGCAAAAGCGGCTGCTGGAGTCAAGACGACATTTCAAAAACAGAAATCGGATGCTTTTCTCAAACTTCAAAAAGAAATCACCAGTCGTCAGTCAGCGATTGGGACCTTTATTTCGGAAAACTCTGCAAGTCCAAGCCTCAAAATTCTCCAGGCCCTTTCAGAGGGTATTGCGAAAGATCTTAAGATTGAGGTCACCCTATTTCAGTACAACAGTATACCCGGAGGATCGGGAAAGCTGGTCTTAAGGGGCGAAACCGAGAGCTATGCGATGGCTGAGGGAATCCTTGACGCCATGAAAAAAATCAAGATTTTAAAGAATGTTGAGCAAAAGCAATCTGGACCAAAACCTGGCACTGATAATAAGGTGATTGAGTTTACGATCCATGGCGACTTCGATAACAACATGGTGGACCAGCCAAAGACCTAATGATTCCGAAAGCAGTCTTGGACAAAATCTTTTGAGGAATAGAGTGCATGAGCGTTATCTTAAATGCCTTTGAGCAATTGAAAGGCAACATCAATAGTGCTGTGGTGACTGTCCGAAGGCAGGTCCTAGGTGCCAATAACGAGCGCCTCGACTTTTTTATGGATAGCTTTTACAAGCTGTCTCCTGAGCAACGGATGGGTGTTCTCGCAGGTGTTGTCGGTGTGATCGCCCTTTTTGTGTTCAGTGCCCTTATGTTGTATTTCGCCCAGGTCACAAGACTACGGACCGACCTTAATGATGGGTTTGCGGCTCTTCATGAATTGAAACAGCTTCGGGTTGCTTACGAGGTGGAAAATAAAAATTATGAAAAACTCGTAGAGACCGTCCAACGAAGGGCTAAGCAGATGAGTCTTAAGCCTTTTTTCGAAAAAATAGCCAACGATCTCGGTGTAACAATCGAGGGAATTAGCGACCAAAAAGTTCCCTTAGCTGCCGAAAATCCCCTTAGCGACAAGCTCCAAGAAATCAGAGTCGAGATGCGACTGCCTAATATCTCGATCCCAAGACTTTTGAACTTTGTCGTAGAAATCGAGAAATCTGGAAAATATCTCAAAGTCCAAGACCTACAGATTCGAGCCCGATACGGTACGAAACTGTTTTTTGATGGCCAAATCAAAGTGCGGGGCTATGATGTCAGCCGCTGAACGGTTTCTCCAGAAAATGACTGCAAGGGCTGGATTTTCCAAACGCCTTGGGACCAGCAAAAACTCAGGAACGACCCTTTCAAAGGCTCGCCAGTATGTTCTTTTGGTCGCTCTGTTTTTTACGAGTTTTCTGGGTTTTCTCTATGTGACTTTTCCCTACGAAGTCTTGAAGGAAGCTTTATCGATTGAGATTGGCAAAATATCGGGATACGAAGTTCGTATAGGGGATATGAGCCCTAGTTTTCCCCTGGGTTTGGCTCTCGACAAAGTCGTCATCTCTAAATCCGGTGCCCCTAAAGGGCTAACTCTATACAAGATAAAAGTAAAGATCTCACTTTTGAGTTTTTTAGTGGGGAGGATTGCTCCTTCCTTAGAGGTTAAATCAAAAAAGGGGTCCCTAGAGATCGACGTCAGCCTTGGGCTTTTTAGCCTGATCGGTGGCCAGGTTGAACCCCGTCATGCAGCATTGAATGCGGTCAATTTTCCGCTCGATGAGATTTTTTCTTTTATCTTAGGCGCCGTTTCCAGCGGGCCCTCTGCAGATCCCTTAGTTGGCCCCTTTTTACAGAATCTGGCGGTCTCCGGATCCCTTGATGGTGGGTTAGAATTTGAGCTAGACACCAAAAATCCCACCCAATCTCTCGGAAAAATGGATTTAGCCCTCAAAAATGCGGTTTTGAAGTTAGATCATGATTCCCTAGGTTTTCCCAATCTCGTGTTTAAGCCTGCCGGCATCAAAGCTAAAATTCAAAGTGGATCGATCGTATTTGATGAATCCTCTGGTTTTTATTCTGACGATCTAAAGATCCATATCGCAGGCTCTATTATGCTAAAGCCAGATCCAGCTAAGTCCCAGCTTGATCTGAGGTTTCTAATCCAGCTAGATAAGGGTCTCAAAGAAAAAATAGGTTTTGTCCTCGATGCCATCCGTGGAACCGCGACGGCAGACGGCAAACTAACGGTGCAGCTACGGGGAGCTGTAGGTCAACCGGTCGTGAATAACTTCTAGGCGAACTTAACGGTTAGATCTATTGATTATGACTCTATAAATCAGAGATCGATGATCTTTAATTCGACTTCTTAGATGCCAATCAGGGCGAGGCTCTACAAACCTTTTTTGACAGGTCTTCCATGGATGGCTTAAAATAACAGAAAGACATCCCCACAATTTGCATAAAAAAATGTAAGGCTTTGAAGGTGGAAGACATAATAACCAGGTCTCAGCTTATCCTCAAGATCTACTGCCAAAGAACCCAGGCGGCCATTGATCTTTTTAATGCACAAAAGATCGCCGAGGCGATCAAAACCCTGAGACTTCGCAATGCAGCCTTCCACAATTTTCGAGTCGTGGAACACCTTGCAAAAAAAGCCAACCTTAATCTCACATTGGACCCCACCTTAAAGGATCTGTTCCAAGACTTACAGCGTCTCGAACAAGAACTCCTCCCCCTTGCAGAAGATTACAAATCCAAGATTCAGCTCCAAGCGAGCCGCCTCTCTGAGGCTCGTCGTAAGATAAATGGCTATCATTCCGGGATAAAAGGCGAGGGGCAAATCAGAAACGTGGCCTAAAACATTTGGCCAGTCATACTCTATTTAGGAGACTTCAACATGGCGTCGGTAGGTAACAAAAAACGGTTGGCCTTGGTTTATGGAAACCTACCTACCGTCGAAGAGATCGACCAATTTATGTTGGTGGCCGATGAATATGATATCTCTGTGATTTCATCTGAATCGATCTGCGGGTACTTGACTCAAAATAGCTACTTTCAAAACTTGCCTTGTATTGCCCTGCCCGATTACGAAGAAAACACCACTTATCTGCCAGGTTTAGAAGGGGCCCTAAAAAACTTTGACTTGGTCATCATCAAAGAACGGCTGGGGATGTATGCATACCAGTCTGTTAAATCCAAGTGGCGCAATCGATTTAGACTCCTTTGCTGGGTGGATAATGCTGTGACTTATCCTGGTGAAGATATTAAAATGATGCGAACAGTCCGGGCTGAGGTGTCAGGAGCAGCGGATGGATTTATTGTCCAAAGTGATGCCGTGAAACAGGCATTGACACTTGAGGGAATTGAGCCAGCGAGGCTCCAAACATTTGTTCCATGGGTCGAAGTTCGTTTCGAAAAAAACCCTAAATCTCGCGGCGAAGCCCTGAAAAAGCTGGGTCTTGGCGATACCGATTTTGTCGTCTCCCATTTTGGCCAAATTGAATGGGAAGAAGGCCTTCTGGATCTGCTTCATGGTATTAAACTGCTACAAGTTGATGACCCAACCCTTGCAGATCGCATTAAAGTCATCCTTTGCGGCATCGGTAGCTTTTCCACAGAACTTCGGGACCGCGCTGTTCAGCTTGGACTCGAGCGGCAGATCCTTTATATCGCTCCAAACAGAGAGGCCGTGCAGACGACCCTCGCAGGATCTGATTGTATGTTTTATTCGGTCATCCCTTCCCGTGACCGCATCGACGCTGAGCCCTATCGTTTGCTGACGGCCATGTCTGTCGGTCTTCCTGTGATCGGACCTCGGGGGGTATTAACCCAAGAGATGATAGGAAAACATCGATTTGACTATTGCTCGGGATCGCCACAGAGTCTGATTGAAGCCATTAAAAAAGCAGCCTATTCTAAAGTCCTACGAGAGGACATGGCTCATAAATGCAAAGCTTCTCTCAAAGACCTGAAAACCAAAGCACAAACCCAGATGCACACTCTGTTAAACAGCGTCTTTAACGAAGCCGTTGTGGTTGACCCTAATGCACTCGATCACCAGATTGTCGAAGTGGAGACTTTGGTCAACAACAAACAATACATCCAAGCTATCGATCTTATTGAGTCGATCTTTAAACTGAGTGAAATTCCCGTCTATCACAGAGCTAACCTTTACCGACTGATTGGCGATAGCTTTACTAAACTGGGAGATGGTGATGCTGGGAAAAACGCCTACATGCAATCCATCGAACTAGATTCCTACGCTCCCAAGTCATTTATTGGTTTAGGGACGGTTGCTCTCACCAAACAAAATTACGAAAGTGCCGTCCTTCAGTTCCAAAAAGCTATCAGTCTAGCGCCCGATGATGAAATGGCCAACCTAGGACTAGGATTAGCCTTCCAGGGAATGGGCGAATTTAATGAAGCCACCAAATGGGTCGTTAAATCTCTCGATCTTCGTCCCGACAACACAGTTGCACTCTATACGTTGGTTCAGATTTCCTATGATCGAAATATTTATGACGAAGCTGAAAAGGCGCTCACTAAACATGTGACTCTCCACCCTGGGGACCACAATATGCTCTACACCTTGGGTGCCGTACGCTTTAAAGCTGGGATGATGGAGCCTGCTCTTGAGGTCGCCCAAAGGATCCTCGCGACAGATCCCTATAATGATCGTGCTCTGGCCCTTAGGGAGCAAATTGAACACAGTCTTTCTATCAAAGCGGAAACCTTTAATGGCTGATACACTCCTTAAAAAAGTTATAATCAACGGCAAGGTTATCCCAATCCCAGTGCCTATCTCCACTTTAGGAGCGGCCCTGGACTGGGTGCAAGCCACCCTGGTTCCGGAAGGGCACACGATTACTAGGATTAATGTCAATGATATACCCATGGCTGATGAGGATCTCGACCTCAAAGGTCCCTGCAGCAGCGCGACTAAGCTCGAACTCCAGGTGGATTCTCCTACCGAGCTTTCCATCCAAACCTTGGATGCCATGCTTAATCTTTCGATAGCGATTCTTGCTAAGATGAAGCCGCTAGCGGTCCAGTGCTGGCAGGCAAAACCCGTTGAAAAACCAAAAGAGCTGGATCCTGTTGCCGAGGATCTGGACCTGGTCGCGGATTTGATCGATCACATTGCAGGCCTCTTGGTCGAATTGCAAGTAGATCCGGCCCCCATTCAGGGGATTGAGACACTGCTCCGCAAGGCCCTTGTTGGGCTGGGGATGGCGCGCTCTAACAGTGATTGGAAGGCCTATGCTCGTCAACTCCTCAATCGGGTAGAGCCCCTGCTTAAAGACCTCAACAACGAGACTGAGTCATTGATGATGCAGATGGCGCAGGTTAACCGGCTGGCAATGACGGGCGAAAATAAATCTTGATTTAGGGCTGGTACCCCATTGCCAAGATTTTAGTATGATGGCTTTTTGCGGTTATTTTTGCAGAACTCCATCATGGCGCATCTGTTGGGCCGAAATAGCAAAGACGACGGCTTCGGCGATATGGCAGGCAATATCGGCAATGCTTTCCAACTTATTGGTGACCAAGGTGGCAACAAGACCGGTTTCCACATCGACTTTTCCCGAACGGACCTCGCGGATCGTCAGCGCGTAGGCTTGGTCCTGGAGAGCGTCCACAAAATCATCTAAATCAGGGATTTTCATGGCGAGTTGCTGGTCATTTTTTTGCCAGGCCTGGATGGCTTTTTGGAGAATATCTCTAGATTTTTCAGTCATTGCAATGATAATGCCCATAGCCTCTGGAAACTCGACATTGATCTTTGGTCCGTCCCCCATATGGCGAGCCACATATTCGACACAGTCGCCGATGCGTTCAAGATTGCGGGCGATATCTAAGGCGCTCAAAACAAAACGAAAATCAGGCCCTAACGGCGCTCGTAATTCCATAAAGCTTTTGCCTAAGCGCCCGAAACTCATCTCTAAAGCGTCGATATCTTTGTCTTTTTTTACAATCTCCCTGAGTTCATGGGTGTTGTTGGCGCTTAAAGCGAGTTCGAGACGGCCAATCTGGTCCAAAACCGCAAAGGCCAGACGCTCTAAGGATAAACGAAGGTTATTGAATTCAGTGCTGGTTGTGAGAATGTCTTTTTTCATGATTTCCCCCTCTTTGCTAGCTCCTATGAGGGGCCATAAACCCTACTCTAGAGGGAATTACGATAACTAATTTCTTAAGTTTTGTCTTTACCTATCCGATCCCCTAACGTGGCCCCCAGAAGGAAACTTAAATCATCGTAGGCAGCAACCATGAGTGCCCCCCAGGCCCTAATCATGCGAACCAATAGACAAGAGGTGAGCGATCTTACAAAAAAGGCGGTCGCTTCCCTTGGCTCAGTGAAGGTTGTTGCTACAGACCGAGTTGAATCGTGTATCGATGCCTTGGTTAAGGATGCAGGGGCAATGCTGCTGGTTGACTGGTCCCTAGGATCCGCCGAGGTCAACCAAATTCTGGGCGCCATTCGCCGCCACTTTAAGGTGGAAATCCGTAGCGTCATTTTGGTGATTGACGAAATAATACCTGAAATCGTTGCGACAGCGATCGAGTACGGAGTCTCGCAAATTCATAGTGGCCCCTTAGCGGTCGAAACCATTGCAAGCTGTTTAAAAAACCTGATGGATGAGGTGCAGCATTCTAATCCTATCCGAGATACGCTCTTGCAGGTTGCTGTAGCTCGGGAAAAAGGCAATTGGGCCTTTGTGACTCCGGTTCTCCAAAATCTTTTAGACCAAAATCCTGAAAACACCCGAGTCGTCATGGAGCTTGCTGAAAACCTGATCCATGAGAAAAACTGGGATAGTGCCTTGAACCTTTTGGCGCCCCTAGCAAGTACAGAGATTCCCCATATAAGAGCGCTCCACTTGATGGGCAGGTGTTATCTTGGCAATGGCAATTCAGAGGAAGCCATAAAAGTTCTTTCAAAGGCCAAGCTATTAAACCCCGACCATTTGGACCGCCTTGTGGATCTGGGCCATGCTTTTATGGCAAACGATCAGCCCGAAGAAGCAAAGGCAGAATTCAATCAGGCTCTCGCGATTGATCCAGATTTTATGGATGCCCAAAAGGGCAAAGGTCAGGCGTTGCTTATGACCGGTGAAGTCAACGAAGGACTGGCACTTTTAAAGGTAGTGTCTGGAAACCGTGAGATCGCATCTATCTTTAATACAGCGGCGATCCTTTCTGTCCGTAAAGAGCGCTTTGAGAAGGGGCGGGATCTTTACATAACCGCACTGAGAGCCCTTGGTTCAGACACATCGATTGCGTCAAGGCTCTTTTACAACCTCGGCTTAGCCTATACGAAGTGGTCTAAACTTGAAAAAGCTCAAGCCGCATTTGATAGAAGTTACAAGTTAGATCCAACTTTTTCCAAAGTTCAAAAACATGTGGATGTTCAAAAATTGGAACGAGTGGCTCAGGAAGGATTACCCCAGCCTACTTTAGCGGTAGAAGAATTTAAAGAAGAGGAGGTTGCAAAAGTTGACGCTAAAGATTCACAAGATCCGGCCCCCATTGGTCGTAAAGAGGTGAGTGCTGATGGGATTATCACGGAAAGTACAGACGAGGATGAATGGTCGCCTATCGATCCAGCAGCTTAAAACGGATCTTTCCCATAAAAATATGGGGAACAAGCGACTTTCTTTATGTTATGATGAACTCGCAATTTAGGTTGACTCAATTATTCAATCACCACCAAAAAAACCGAGGGGCCACGGCGCAAGATGAACTCAATAGAGGTGCGCCTGATGGGAAATAGGGCTGGCGTCATGATTATTGGATGTTTTTTTGCTCTGCTAATGGGATCTATGCTGTCGCAAGCTACGCCCCTACCCGAAACATTTCCACTTGTAGAAGTTGGCGACGGGGAAGCGGCTCCGCCGGTCATCGATCCAAATCTTGAAGCTTGGCTCAAAGTCCACGGCGAGAAACCGTCACCTTTTGAGCTGGAATCAGCGGCCTTTGAAAGCTTTGCAGAAAAACAAGATCCTGTCTCCAAACTCTTTCTTAAGATCGAACGACAAATCCGCACAGGTAGTAAAGAGCCGATCAGACCTCTAGTTGACCAAGTTTTTAGAATGATAAAAGAGGACACCACCTCATCTAAACAGGAAATTCTCACTCATCCAATGCTAGCTTTTGTCTATCTTGCATTGATCGAATCAAAGGTGTTGTCGGCAGAAGAAAAAACAAAGGTGGAACAAGATCTCCAAAAGGTTGGATCTCGAACATGTCCACTCAAGGAGGTTTTTTTAGGACAGCTTAGTCGAGAATCTTTGACCCGTATGGATGACGAGTCTCTTAAAGCGACCTATAACAAGTTAGAAAGTTTTCGATCGCTTAGTTTTCGGAAACAAGCTCTTGGTCGTTTTGTGATGGCTCTTCCAGCGCAAAAGTTAGCCTTGCTTGGAGACGCTCTCCATAAAGCGGTAGAACCTTTTCCAGGATTGATCCAAAGCCACCCGTATCTTAAAGCGACTTTTGAAAAGATGGCAACGGCAGAACTACCGACGATGATTCCTGAGTTTCAAAAAGCCAAAGCACTGGCTGCAAAGAAACAATGTGGACCGGCTAAAGATCTATTTTTGCAGTATTTAAAGAGTGTTGAAACTGATCAGGGAGGTGGACCCTCAGATGCTATTAATACCGGCGAGCTTTCTGCGTCAGACCTAGAAATCCTTGAAAAGACTGTCAATGCAGCAAAAGCTATCGATGGGTGTCTCAAACAAAAGAACAAAAGCCAACGGGCAGATTTCTGGCGAGGTCTGGTTCAGATCATGGAAGAATCCTATGGTTTCGCTGGATGGACGGAAGCAAAGCTGCGACTGGCCTATATTGCATGGTCTGAAAGCGACTATGCCGAAGCAAAGCCGCTTTTCAACGAAATCAAGCAAAAGGTAGAAGCCAGTGGTTCTACTTTAAAGCCCGATATCAAACAGAAATATATTGCAAAGGCGGTTTTCTCCCTTGCCAGAATCGCCGAAAGTGAGCTGAATCCACCTCTAGCCGCTAAACTCTATGAAGAGTATCTAAAAAAATATAGCAAACAAGAAAATTTTGAAGAAGCCTTGATGTCAATGGTTCTTACGCTCGTAGATGAAAATCAATGGAGCAAGGGCCTGAAAATCCTTGATGAGCTGATAAAGTCTCAGTCGCTAATCCCCGTTGACGGACGATCCACCACAGCGATGTCCTTTGCGCTTTTTTGGGATGGACGGATTAATCTCCAATTAGGTCGGCTTAAAGCCGCCGAAAAAGCTTGGGTTCGTCTAGCCAGTGAGTACTATTCAACTTACTATGGTGCCTTAGGCCATTACTTACTTGAGCAGATGTCGGGTAAACATCTTGTGCTCCAGCCGGCCAGAACGGCTCCTTTTAGAATGCATAATTTTCGCGAGGCTTTCCCACCCGAAGAAAGAATGCAAATCCGTCGGGCAGAAGCGTTGATGCGGCTTGGACTTAAAAAAGAAGCCATCTGTGAGCTAGAGGAACTCGACGGCGCCGAAGGTAAACCAGAAAGACTGCTCCTCAAAGCTTTGATGCTCCATGCGTCCGGGCAGTGGCTGGAGGCCGTAAAAGCCTATGACGGTCTTCCCAGGAGTTTCCGCCACCGGTTACCAGTAGGATTTGAGCGGATTTTATTTCCCCGCCGGTTTAATGAAGACGTCAAAAAGCTTGCAGAAAAAGCTGAAGTTGATCCAGAGCTTGTTTTTGCCATTATGCGACAGGAAAGTGTGTTTAATCCCACAGCTAGGTCGACAGCAGGAGCTTTAGGGCTTATGCAGCTTATGCCGGCAACGGCCTCTATGGAAGCCTCCCGCCTAGACTCTTCCTATGTGAGCTCCGATGAAAAGCGGCAGATTAGGCAATCCCTTGGAAGCCCTGTCTCCTTGTTTGACCCCCGGACCAATCTTACCATTGGGATCCACCATGTGAGATCGCTTTTATCCATCTACAATAGTCCTGTTTATGTGCTCTCGGCCTATAATGCCAGTCCCGCCGCGGCCCGCCGCTGGCTTACGACCATTCCGACCAAGGATGTGCTCGTGTTTATCGAAAAGATTCCCTATAAAGAAACCCGAGCCTATGTACGCCTTGTCCTCAGAAACTACTTCTACTACAAGAGATTTTACGGGACTGCGGGAGATCCCATGAAACATCTGGATATCGTCGCTGGGCACCTTATCGCAAAAATCAAAGATATCAACTCGAGCGCGACCAACCATTAGGTTGTCGGTAGCGCGATCACAGGGTTTTTAAATACTCTAGGAGCGCTTCCAGCTTTGCTGGTTCTTTTCGAAAGTCAATTCCGCCTTGAAATATCACTTTATCGGAATGGCCTTGGTGGCCCAGTCCTGGGATTTTGGTATCGTTCGAAACAACCCGACTCGCTGCGGATTGACCCTGATTGGGGGAGTTTTGTGCGGGTTCAGATTTTGAATTTTGGAGTTTCCAGGAAAAGCCGACCTGCTTTTCATCGTAGGTAAACCGATTGAGTTGAAACACGTCGGGTCTCTCTTCAGGAACCAAAACGTGATAGAGCGTCGGCACTGACCCGTTATGGAAGTAGGGCGCTCGCGCCCAAATCCCTTCCAGTGGGACTGAGATATACCCTGGCTGCTCGAAACGTGGGACTACGATTTCATTTTCCGGAGCATTGCAATCAGCGACGGTCTTGTCGCTGCATGCGGCTTGCAAAGCTTTGACCAATAGGGTCCTTGTGTCTTTGGTTATTCCAAGAGCCCTTCCGGGGTCGGTCCCGGTCTGAGGTAGGGGGACTAGTTTTTCAGAATCATGGCATCCAGCACAAGAGCTGGCATAGATGGCGCGCCCCTGTGCTGCTTTTGCTAGGTTCACTTTAAAGGGGTAGGGAGGCGACGGCAAGCCTTCGACAAAATCAGTGGTCAGAGGTCCATTGGTAAAGTTTACCGCTGCTGGGTCGCCTGCGATCCCCAGCTCTGCTCCTAAATTGCGAGTGAGTTTGGTCTTTAGATTGCCGTCCCACTGGGCATAAACTCGCTTGTCTTGACGCCAAACACTCATAATGTCGCCGATCCCAGGAGCCGTTGCAAAGTATTTTTGGAGGGCCGCTGCTGGATCTGCTTGCA
The DNA here is from genome assembly GCA_041736175.1 of Oligoflexales bacterium. GTDB lineage: Bacteria > Bdellovibrionota_B > Oligoflexia > Oligoflexales > CAIYRB01 > JBGSUI01. The sequence continues at coordinate 34,808 of JBGSUI010000135.1, forward strand.
CCTCAGATACGGGAGCAAGGGCGAGGGTGACCGCGATCGGAAAATCTATCCGACCAGGAAGATGGCCAAGAGTTCGGAGGTCGTTTTTAAGGGTGTAAGCTCCGACAGTTTGTGCCGCATATTCCCTGCGTTTGAAAAGGCCCTCTTTAAATTGTTGTAATACCACGGCCCCTAAAGCTGGAGACTGAGTGGTCCCCAGAAAAATCGCTTTATCGATCGTCTCTTCCGCAATGCGATCTTTCCCGTAGAGTTCGCCGGGTTTTTTTGCAGCAAGGGCAGACGTAAATCTTTCCAGCGTATAAAGCGGGCTTTCGACTGCCGAAGTGAGGAGTGAGCGGTAGCCATTAATATCGGCAATCCTGCTTGGAGCGCCAATTAACATGTGGGTCTTGCCACTAGAGTCTTGGACCTTGCCTGTATGGCAGGCTGCACAGGTCAGAGTTACCAGCAGGGGTGATGGTTTGGACCCCGGTGTGGCAGGAGGTTTTGTGTAGGCAAATCCATAGGGCAGAGAGTCCTTGGGCTCGACAAAAAAGTAGCCCGTTGCGGCTTCAAATGGCTCCCTCGAAAAAACCTCGGGGGTCACCTCGGGCAACAGGCGAAAGATCACTGCAGGGGTCCCATTGTAGGTGACCGGGTTTTTGGTAAAGGCATCAAAACCCTGTTTATGGCTCTCAAGATAGGCTTTGAGTGCTGACTCTCTTTTGGCCTTTAGGTACTCCCACAAATTGCCGTTTCCCAGAGACTCTGGAGTTTTGAGTTCTGGGGGGATATCGTCCGTGAGACCGTTGTCTTTTAGCATCTGGTCAAGCGCACTTTTTGACGGTGCCGATATGGGAGATTCCTGCTGGTCTGTAGAGGGAGACTCCTTTGACGTGGGATCTGCCGCGGTTTGTTCATTGTCTTGCGCCGCTGGTAGATCGCTTCTATTATTTTTGGTTATTGGATCGCTGATTTGACAGCCAGGGAACGTACTAAAACCACAAAACAGGATTTTGGCTTTTATAATTAATCTCAACCGCATCATCGACTCCTAAAGGGGAAAACAATCAGAGGACCGCCCAAATGACCCTCTGCAAAAGCTATTCCCTTTTTTGAGACTTGCAGTGGGGACCTCAGTTCTTGGTCTTTGTAACTATGAATTACAGATATATTGCCGCGGCAGATGTGTGCAACGAATGGACAGGGATTTCTAAGGTGGGGATGATGATACAAACAAATATGATGTGCGTTAGTTTGATTGAAAACTGGTAGATATTTCATAATCCAAGGTCAAATATCTCTTTTTTTGACTAATCTTGGATGTGTTGATAAAAATTTCCACACGACATTATCACTAGGATATTTTTCCATTGATTGCAATCCTCGAAATCTGCCTTGGTCCAGATTCACCGATATTGTTGCCTTTTTGGATGGCTTTGTTTAACACTTTGTCGCAAAGCTTTCAAAGCGTTGAAAGACTTTACAAAGGGCACCGTGATAACTTTAGAAAATCTAAAATAGTCAATAATTGAGTGTTGTTAAAATAGGCAATTTAACAACCAGTCATTGGCACGCAATCTGCAATATATCTATTAGCGTGAGTTCCTCCTTCTGTTAAGCTAAGTCCTTTATTGCATTCTTATTCCTCTTTATTTATCAGGATGTTATCAGGTATCCTTGCCTCAATTTCTTGTAAAATGTGGTGCGTATTGGTGCATGGCTGTAACGCTTCAAAATTCCAAGCGGTTAGCAGGTTATGACTTGCTCCCCACTTGCGGATGCCTTTTTGCCATGTCACGGCCGGGAACGCGAGCCCTTTTTGCCGTCTTTCTTTCCCCCAGCCCCACCGACCTTCGCCAAGACTTCGTCAGGATTTTCTGCGCGTTCTGATGTTTTCATTTCCGACTCGCCATTTTGCTGATCCGGGTTGGATGCGTCGCTCTTTTTTTCGCCTACCTTTCTTCCCTTCCGACTTGGCCTTAAGGTGACGACCTCGCTTCCCCCTTTATCCTCGGACAACCAACGGGCCGCCGCGCCGCCCGCCAAAATATTTGTGGATGGTACGCTGCCAATTCCGAACTTCTGAATGTAGCCGTCGGTGGTTTCGGAATGCACGTGACCCAAAATATCCATAAGCATCTTAAGGCTGACGCCCGGTTTGTTTGCCATGGTCGAAGTAAACGTGTGCCTGATTTCGTGGGGAGTGATGCGGGGCAGACCCGAAAGTCTCACCACTTTTTCGAGCTGATAGGAAAATGATGGGTAGGAGAGATTGAAAATAAGTTTACCCGGTCCGATCGATCTTTTTTCCGCCAAAGTATCCCACACAAACGGCGGCAGAGTGATGCGGCGGATTTTTCCGGTCTTGGTTTTTCCCTTAGGACCTTTTAGAACGCGACTCCAAGTGTCCTTGATGGTCAAGATTTGGTTATCGAAATCAAGTGCGTCGCGCTTAATGGCACAAACTTCACCCGGCCTTGCACCTGAAAATAAATCCACCACAAAGGCCAGAAATGCGTCCCTTTTCGCATGTTCCCGCGCCGTCTCCAAGAAAATCCGCTGCTGCATCTCATCCCACACGGTGATGTCTCTTTCGTCGAGAGTCTTTAAACGGGGCTTTTTCACGAAGGTTACAGGGTTGCCTCGCACGATGCCGGCGACCGTGACTCCGTAAGTAAAGACCTTGGAAACCGTGGAGAGAACGTTTCTTATGGTCTGGGCGGCATAGCCCTCCCTAACCATGGATTCTTTAATGGTCTCGACATCTTTGTGATCGATCTCAGCCATTCTATAATCGCCGATTTTCGGGTAAATATGGTACTTCAGACTCGCGGCCGTCGCCTGCACGGTCTCCGGTTCGCTCTCGTGCCGGTGCACGCCTTCAAGCCAGCGCCCGGCGAAGTCCCGGAAAACAGGGCTTTCGGAACGGTCGCTCACCAATTCGATCCCGTCGTATTTCTTCACCCGAATTTTGGCAAGGTATTCGTCCAACAGCTCCTGAGAGGCGAAGTCACGATTAAGCCTCACTTTCCTACCGTCCGCGCGGGTGATCGTCGGTTGGTATCTAAACCTGGTTTTTTTGTCCTTCCCCGACACGCCTTTGGCGCGCTTACTCATTCCTGATTTACGCTCTGCTTTTGACTCTACAATCGACGTCGGCGTCTCGATGGGGCGAGCTGGAGGACCTGCAAAAGGCTCGGCGGGCGTCTTGGGAACCGGATTACTCGGGGTTTTTTGATCTTTTGATCGTGTCACGTTGGTTCCTCGGGTCATGGGCCGGTGCGACGAATTGTCCACTGTGTCTGGAGGGGGCGTTTGAAAAGCGAGGTTGCCCGAGCCTTTTTCTAGTTTTTTTTTAGGAATTCAAGAACTTCTCGCACAGCAAAACGCACGTTTTTGCCTATTCGGTAGTGAGGGATTTCGTCCGAATCCAGGTTCTTATATATCCACGATTTAGACACGCCAAGTATTTTCGCTAGTTCCTCTGCTGAAACCAGGCGATTCTCCATACCTTCAAGCGAAACCACGGTGGGTTTTGCCTCGTCCTCTGGATCTGAGACCCCGTCAGTTTGATTCGCTAAGGCGATTTTTTTCTCTCCGTACCCAGACATTCGCCGATCTCCTAAGTAACTTGGCATTCCCTCCTATTGATCGGACGAAATCTGGGCTGCCTTTAGACGACCCTCCGGCGACGCTCCTAGTAATCGAAGGATTGCACGTGATAGAGCAAAACAATGTATTGATTGACAATAGTGCACAAATCATGTACATTTCCAAGAATGCGTGCGGCCCGAGCATACGGTCCACACGCGACTTATATGGGACCACTCATAGCCCTACCGTTAAACCACATTTTGAGACTCTAAGCAAAAATGATCACGAGAGAAGAGTGCCTAACCTCGGCACGACTATTCAAAAAACCCAACGAATGGAAAAGCTCCGAACCCAGGACCTACAATGCTGCCTTCAGAAACGGTTGGCTAGCCGAGCTAACCTCGCATATGGTTAGGTCTCCAAGAATCCTCCCGCACATTGATGGGACGCTGCCAGTATCTCCACTCACCCATTCCTTGGTTGACACAAGAGAGAGAGGAGAAAAATGGTCGCCCTCGGCATGTATAGAAGAGGCCGCTAAATTTGAGACGTTCGCCGAGTGGCAGAAAAGTTCGACATCGTCTGTGGCCGCCGCCAGACGCCTTGGTATCCTGACCCGGTGCCGGGCTCACATGCATACGGGGAGACAAAACCCCGTCTCAAAGGCCGAGTGCATCAAGGACGCCGCCCGCCACCAAACAAGGACGAGTTGGTCCGCATCCGGCGGCAGGAGTCGAGTCCTTTACGAGACGGCGAGGCAAAAAGGCTGGCTCGACGAATGCTGCCGGCACATGAAGGACGGGCGAAGGCCGACCGTGGGCCTGGACGAATGCCTGCAGGAAGCCAGAAAGCACCAGACCCCCGGAGCCTGGAAGAAGGCCGACTGGCGAACCTACAACGCGGCGTGCCGCAACTCGGAACTCGGGTGGAAGAAGCTCTGTGATGAGGCCATCCATGCCAAGGCGGCGGGAACAGCCACCCGGGCCGGGGCATCTGCGGGGAACCGTCGGAAAACGGGCGGTGTCAAAAAAAGCAGATCGAGCGAGCGAACGAAGGACTCGGGAAGGTCGAAACAAAGCTCACCACCATCGCCCAGAAGTTAGGGGCATGGCCGGCTTAATTAAAACTCGAAAGATTATAGGCCGGTCCACATCAACGTCGAGGCGAGCATATTTGAGACCGCTTCGGCCGCAGCGGCCGTGTCCCAGCCTCTAACTTTCAGCCACGGCAGCCACCTCTGCAAAAGCCTCAAATCGTTGTTGGTATTTTGGTCTGTACCTCTAAGCAGGTGGCAATAAGATAAATCAATTCAGACCTCGGTAGTAAAAATCCCTAGCACAAAAAATGTCTAAGACGTCGATAGTGTGCAGGTCATTCCTAAAACAAATTTTTATTGTTGACTTACAGTGAAACTATGTTTATAAGGCTAAGCATGGCGGCATATCCGGCATTATATCAAATTATTGGAAAGGCTTGAGCATGACTTTGTATGAACGCAGAAAAAATTTTAAAAGTATTTTTAGGAATTTTGTCTTTTTCACTTCTTTAGCTGTATTTTCTGAGCCTGGCTTCTCCTGGGTTGAAGCAGACGGTAAAATCTCCGGTTTAATAAGTTGGGAAGATGATGCTTTCATCACCTTCGATGTCAATGGACTCAGGTGTGCAGTTCCCGCAAAAAACAGTATTCATTTGTCACAAATCACATTGGCTTACAGCCTCAAAAGTGAAGTTAAGGTAGTATGTCATGACGCTATAGAAAGTCCTGCAGGAAAAGAGCCATTTCGTTATCTCCACAAAATTTTTGTCTGGTGAACCATGAATAAACTAAAAACATGTTTTTTTTCTGTCTGGTTAATAAATAGTTGTGGATCAGATCATAAAATCGAAAGAAATAATTTATCCGCAATAATAGGCACAGACGACAGAGTTCAGAAACAAATTGCAAGTGATACCTCTGTTGGAAGCCTTGAATTTGATGGGCAGACTAGATGCACAGTCGTCTTGATTAGTAGTCAGACCGTTGTTACCGCTCGCCACTGTTATGACGAGCTTTGGGCAAGGTATGGTCAGTATAATGTGAAAATCAATGAAAAGTCATATTTTGTTAAGCCCTTCTTGGATTTTCCAAATTTGGACCTTATTGAACTCTCCCTTCAGCTTCCGGTAACTGAGAGATCCAAAAATTCCTATGAAAAAGGCCCAGCTATTTCTGAGCCATTTTACAAAATTACTATCGATAAAATTTCAAAAATGGAAAGTTACTCCCTAAATCAAATTGATCCAGATTCCAAGGCTATTTTAACGCAAGAGTCCAGGGGGAACTATATTGAAGAAGAATTAGGTTTTCTATTTCACGAGTTTGATACCACTCCTGGCGCCTCAGGATCCCCCATCTTTTTCAAGGGCCAAATTATTGGTATTCATATCGGGGCTACGAAAAACCGATTGAAAAATTTTGCGGTTTCTTCAAAAGCGTTCGTAAGGGAAAAAAAGAGGATCTTGAAATGTCGGTCGATTGGCTACGAAGATGGTAGTGAAGATTGCGTAAGCGAATATAATGTCCGGAAATTTGAGCCCGTTGATGAGTGTTATGACAACCCCGGAGCGGCGGCAGGATCCGCGGCTGGAACTTATGCTGGTGCTACCGCTGGAGCTGCGGTCGGAGGCTCAGGTTGCACAGTAGTGGCTCCCGGTGTAGGCACAATTGGGTGCGGCATGTATGGTGCCGGAGTCGGGAGTGCTATCGGGGCTGTAGTTGGAGCGTGTTTGGGTGGCTATATGTGGGAGACCTATTATGGACAGTCAGCTTTGCTAAGCGTAAATGTGGGGGAGGAAATTAACGGGAGATACTATACCGGTCATGCATTGGATCGCATGCAAGAAAGAGGTCTTGTCCCATCTGTTGTTGAAGAGACGATAAAAGTCGGATTTGCGACACCATCCCGTGATGGAACGACAGTATATGAAACCCGAGAAGTCAAGGTTGTAGTGAACGAGGACGGTGATGTTGTCACGGTTATGAAAAGGGGTTGAATTATGCAAGTAAATATCAACGGATTAAAATTTAAATGGAGCTTAACTTCATTCAGTCAAAATTTCTTTGATACTGATACAAGTCCAGACTCTTGGGTAGACCTTTTGATGGAGTTGAATGTCGAGGGACTCACGCATTCACAAAAACTCCACATGCAGGCAAAAGAGCTGCTAGACCTCGTGGCAACTTTACGAGACAGTGGCTCGAAGTTACAGGCATTTTCCTTTGCTAATCTAGAAGAAAATTTCAAGATCGAAGGAAAGTTTAGTGATACTGGTGTATTATTAATCGCGATTGAAGTTAATTGTGCGTTTTTTCAGGATACGATGCTTACGTACCGGATTCTTTTGCATGGTAAAACTGATCCTTACAGCTTAGAAAATTGTTTGATTTTTTAAATTTTTATCATTGCAAGGACACTGAACGCCTCCCGATAGAGTGCCACTGCTTCAGGCATGAAACGTAAGATTTTTCGTGGTGGGGCAGCATGGTATTACTGCATCTGTAGCAGCGTCGTACTTGGCTAAGGCATTGTCACCCAACGTAATCAATATACGAATCTAGGAATCGCGCACCCTTTTCGTGAGTTGATGTTGGTCGGCCGCCGTAGCCGTGTCCTCTACGAGACGGCAAGGCAAAATGGCTGGCTCGACGAATGCTGTCGGCACATGCGAAGCGGGCTCAGACCGGCCGTGGGCCTCGACGAAGGCCTGCGGGAGGCGGGAAAACACCCGACCCTCGGAGCCTGGAAGAAGGCCGACTGGCGGACCTACAACGGGACATACCGCAATTCAAACATCGGATGGAAGAAGCTTTGCGACGAGGCCATCCGGGCGAAGGCGGCGGAACCCCCCGCCCGGGCCGGAGCAACCGCGGGTAACCAGCGGAGAGCAGGCGGCGTCGTGGAAAAGAGCCGACCAAGCGAGCGAACGAAGGACTCGGGTATGCCTCCACCTATTGAAGAAGCAGTGCCACAATCACCCAAAAATTAGGGGTAACCCAGGCCTGTCCCAACGGAGGGGAATGTTGAAGCTCGAGAAAGAACCGGGCGGACTTCAGTCCGGGCGGACCCAAAAAACTCCATAAAAATAAAGAATCAGCCGTCACCGCCGGTATCTTTTTGTAACTTATTACCGCGATCTTGCTCCCAAAACGATCGCGCGACCGTATTCGACTTTGACGTCTAAACAACCAGTATGAATGATATTTATGCCTATTTTCCGTAGGTGGCTTGAAAATTGCGTGCTTCAAACTGGGGGATTCACCCCCTTAATCTCAGCCTATTAGGACACTCAAACCCCTCTTCGCTCCTAAAGTGAAAAGGCCCAAGCGGAGCTTTTATCTCAAAATCGCAAACACATACAAGTTTATTTTTTCTTGACGACTGTTGCCAAAATGATTATAAACAACCACCAAAGAGAGATGGGTTGGTGGGTATTAAGCGTATTTTTGGCTTTAATGCGACCAATGCGAAGACGCGATTTCGGGGCGTTTATGCCAACAACTTCCTTAACCAGGACGGACTTTATGGTGTATCGGGATTCCAATGTCTTACCAGAAAAATATAGCTCAAGTAGCTTGATCTGTGGATGGGTTTATCGATGAGTGCCATGACCCCAAAAATTTGCTCAACAAACTTCACCTGGAAGCTGGTTATCGCTTGCGTTGTGGTCATAACCGGCGTAGGACTCGTTTCGCAACCCGACATGTCCCTCAACATTATTGGGGTTTTTCTGCTTGGATCAATGTACGCACATGCCGTTGAACTACAGCATCAGTGCCTTCACAACACCGCCTTCAAGTCCAGGCAAATGAATAGAATCGTAGGAGTATGTCTCGGTTTACCCTTACTATCGTCATTCCACGCATATAGGCGACTGCACCTTGAGCACCATAGGACCCTTGGCACTCCCAACGACAAGACATTCTATACCTACCGCTTTACTCAACACCCGAGCATATCCTCGTTTCTCCATGATTTTTTGGGAATCGCGCATTTGAAGGGGGTTTTCGCTTCGATCTTTGGCCAAAGCCCATCAAAGCTACAGGTGCAAAATATGGACTTTGCTGAGGACATTACCGGCGAGCGGTTTGACTACGGGCTCATGGTATTCGCCCTGGGTCTCACGTATCTTCTCGCGATGAATACTGGATCGCTTTTTCTCGTCAAAGTCTGGATCATTCCCATGTTGATCGTTGGGCAACCCCTTCACTTCCTCATCGAGCTACCAGAGCATATAGGTTGTTCAAAGGCGTCGACGGATTCCTTCTATAACACTCGAACGATTCAAGGTTCAAGGTTCTCCACATGGTTTACAAATGGAAATAATTTCCATGTCGAACACCATTTGGCACCCGCTTTGAGCATGGATCAAATGCGCGATCTTTTCGAGATCAATAAAGGCAATCATATTCACTTTTGTTCATCCTACTTTGAGTTTTACAAAATGGTCTTCAAAATTTCAGGTGAATCTCATAAATCCGTAGATAAAGGCTCTTTGAAACGGAGACCAACATGATTTCCATTCTTGCTCAGGGATTTACTCTTGGTTTGGCTTATGCGATGCCCATAGGAGCACAAAACCTATTTGTCATTAATTCAGCATCTCAAGGGACTATGAAGGATTCTTTGAAGACCGCACTGATTTTTGCGGCGATGGACATATCCCTTGGCATCGCATGCATCGTCGGGGTTGGTCAGGCGATTCAAAGTCATGATTTAGTCCGGCTTGCGGTGGGCGGTATTGGATCCGCTTTCCTGTTATTTATAGGTTACAAATTACTGGTCAAAAAAGTGTCCTCCAACACAGAACACGTCCCCACGTTTGCAAGGTCGGTGTGGAAGTCCGCTTTTCTACTAACGTGGTGCAATCCACATGCAATCATCGATGGATCTGTCTTACTAGGTGGATATCAGTCCTCATTCAGCCTTCTTGAAACCTACTTTTTTGCCGGCGGGCTTGCTCTTGCTTCCTCAGCCTGGTTTTTGTCGATCTCGATTATGGTGAACCGATTCAAAACCTCGGTGACTAATCGTATGATGACCAATATCAACCGCCTTTGTGGAGTCGCGATGATCATCTTCGGTGTGCGACTTGCAATATCACTGGTGTCGGAGGGGTTATGAGATCTTTGTTGCTGGCTTTCGCCTTTATGATTGCGTCACAATCCTCGATCGCGGCAACTCGTGAATTTCGAG
>JBGSUI010000164.1:0-3622 GCA_041736175.1 Oligoflexales bacterium
CGAACCGTAGAGAAGCTTGATTGTAAAAGGCTCGCGGCCAACGACCTTGGCTTTTCCCTCTTTTAAAAGCCTTCTGGCTTTACCAGGTGAGCACGGCATAAGAGGTTTGCCGTGTTTGTTCAGAACATATGCTACCATTGAGCATACCTCCCTGAACAGGAGTTGTGCGTATCCGTCATGAGGAAGGCCCATGACGGACTCCGACGTACTCTCGACCGGATGTGACAAGGTTTAACGCTATACACACGACCACTCCTCTCGTGGTTTTTTAATGCATAGCCGCAGAGCAAGGGACTGAGTCGCCATCCCAGGGTGCCTGTATTTTCTTGTCCATCGTTTACAACCATTAACTCTTACGATCCCTTCTCAGGATTTTTTCTTGGTTGTGGTCTGGTGAAGTGCTCCCGGTTTCCCGGAAGCCGCCGAGTCTTTAGCTCGGACGGAGGCTTCACTCAATTGTATACCTCGACGTCATTTTTCCACAACTTTTGGGATGATACTATACAAAAATTTTGACAACAAGGAAGATGAGTTGGGTGACCTCCTTAAATCTAGAAAAGAGTTTGTTTTAGAGGATATTCTGAAAGCTCTTCCATCCAAAAAATAGGCGCGGGCGCATTTAAGCTCCCTGACGACAAAGTGTCTTGGCTTGGAGCTATTAGGGCCATGCAGCAAGAACTAGGGCTGCCCATTCATGCGGGAGCCAGGACAGCGCTGGAGCTTCAAGGAGCTGCTCATAACATTGTGCAGGCCGCACGCCTACACATCATTCTGATCGCCTCCGAAAAAATCAGCGTTCCCCATTGGGTTCAAAAACATGATTGGCAAGCTGAGATGTCATTCAAATAGCTGTAAGAATGACCGCTCACGGAAACTGTCGATGATCTGTGAATCTGGCAGAGTCGCGACCAGCTCGACGACCCGCAATAGCAAGGCATCAAGGCATGAGGGCCCGAAACTGCGAATCCAGAATCGGCCCTCCTTGGTGAGACGAGCAAAATCGCAAAACGTCCTCACCCCTAATTGCGCGCAGTATTGTGAATGTCTACCCGCAGGAGCCATCGCACACAGTGCGATGGCTCAGGGGAGCAGGTTGAGCACCAAAGGACTTGTTTGTTGGTAGATGATCTTATGGTGATAACCACTGAATGGTTTGGAGTAAATTTTTAATGAGCTGCCCCTTGGCCATGGGTTTTGGCAGAAATCCGTTTGCTCCAAGGTCTCCTGCTTGTCGGTGATCATCAGAGACGATCTTGGAAGATTAGAGTCTATTTTTCCCTGCTTCCACTGGAGACGCCTTAAGGCGCCGCCTGAGAAAACCATCCATCAATTTGTCTTTTGAACGATCTATGTTTTCATAAACATTTGACTTTTAATCCATACCCATCACCAAATCCTCCCTTGGCCTTAAATATGTCCATAGCCAAAATCCGAACATTTTTTGTTTTATACAGGCCTTGGGCAGGATCGTCCTGACCTTCATCTTAGTTTTTAAAACCTCAGGAAACCCCGAAAAATCGAAAGAAGAGGAAGATGACCAAGAAAAAATCAGCCTCCAATCCAAAAATGTCTCCCCTTAATACCAAGGGTCCTATGAAATCTCTCATACCTCTCCCACCCCTTGACCCAAAGAACGATGCGATTTTTAAAGCCCTTTTTGTTGATCTTGAAATGAATCAGTCCCTGATTAGTCTGGTGACTGCTGTCATCAAGCCCATCCGACCTATTGTGAGCCTCAAGGTGCTAAACCCTGAGATTAGTATCAAATATTTTAAGCATCGAGGTTGCACCCTAGACATTTTAGCGGAGCTGGCGGATGGCACCTTTGTAGATATCGAAATGCAGATGAAGCGGGAAAAATCCCTTAAAAAGCGGGATCTTCATTATTGGAGCCGTATCTACTCCGGTGGGCTTCGAAAAACCCAGCCCTTTAGTGCTGACTTTTACCCATATGTACCTTAAGCACCTGAATTCATTGATTTTCACTAAAATTGCTCTGTTAATGATTCCAGGGCGTTACACACTTGTGGGTATAAGTCAGCCCTTTAGGGGCGGGTAGTTGACAGTAGTTGGCCAAGATAGGCCTCATCTTGGTCGGTGATACCAGTTATCAACCAGATTTTACTGCTTATTTCCATATCCTTTAACTTTCCAATGGCCGCTTTTTGACGTACCGACCCTCTCTAGTAGACCCAAGGCCTTGAGTTTAGCTATGTTGTTCTCGATCTTTCTTTTTGAAATCCCAATTGATTCAGCTAGTTCTCTACCTGTGACACGCGGATTCGATCGAATGAGATCTAGGATAAACTGCTGGTTAGGTGTCAGTTGATCACCGACCCTATCACCGACCCTATCACCGACCCTATTACTGAAGTGAAACACCACCCATAGACCATTCTGTTCATAACGAAGCTCTGGCGAAGGTATTGCCGCATCTTTACAGGCTGCCAGCATCATTTCAATTCCGCGTCCCCACGCTTCAATCATACCGGCGCGAAAAAAAACATTGGCGATATCGGGATTAAATGGTTGGGAGGCATGTTTATGAGTTAAATTTTCCAAGGTCCAGTTTGTGGGTAGAGTTCCTGGATTCCAGAGCATAAGTTTATCCGCGTAAACGCTGATCTGAATAGGAGTGCCAGTTCCATAATCTTTGTGGGCTATAGCGTTTAAAATAGCCTCGCGTAATGCGGGCTCGGGGACTGTGAAGGTTTCGACCCGCTGCACACCTTCGTAGGAGATGGCGGCTTTGAGGTACTTGGTGGTCAATAGATCCAAGGTCTTTGTGATCTGCGTAAAAAGATCGCCGTGGATCTCATCTTGAAAGGATAGTTCCGCATTGTTTTGGAAAAACCCGATCTTTACAAAGGCACCAGTGACATAGCGCTCAGGATCCGGGTGGAATAGCAGTAGGGCTGCCCTTTTAAGAAGACTGTTTTCAGCCAGATGCAGTTTTTCAATAAGGTGAGTATCATTTTCCTGTAAAATTTCGGGCGAAAGCCGCTGGCTCCTGGCGGCGCGCTGACGAAAATGCTTCAGAACTTGCGCATCGAGATCGGCAAGCCCGACCCCTGGAACAGGAACTCCGTCCCAACGCTTGCCCTGTTTTTGCAGCAAAAAGTGATCAAGGGCCGTGTTTTTAGCTTTGGTCGTTTGATCCAAATTTTTGAGAATAAATCCCCAAGACATAATGTGGGAATCAATGATTGATGTGAAATCAGGACTTTCACCAACAGCTCGCGCATGGGAGTCAAAAGCCCTAATGGTTTTTTGCATCAGTGTCTGAAGGTTCTCGTCTTTGGCTTTGTCTTCCAGGTATTTGGTAATCTTTGGTGCCTCTTCAAAGGCGTCTTTGTCAACGATCATGTCAAAGACCTTGGAATCATTTTTAACCGACATGTCGCTGGTTGATAAAATAATAGCGAGATCGGGAGCTTTTTGCCTGAGCATTGTGCCTAGTTTGATGCCGTCCATTCCAGGCCCTAGGTATTTATCGGTTAGAACGGCGACGAGTTTGCCACTGACTTGGTCCCAGTCTTTGACAAAGTCTTCCGCTGTGGCGTAGCAAACTGTATCGAAATCCTTAAGGAAAGCTGGCCACTGGTCACGGAAAATATCCTCG
>JBGSUI010000146.1:0-63541 GCA_041736175.1 Oligoflexales bacterium
CAGCGATTCAGCGAGGGCTATTAATTTTTAGATCATGTGTGTCTCTGGCTAAAACGCACAAAAGAGTGCATTCTTTGGCATAATTATTATTATGCCAGATTATTTCTATAATATCATTGTATTATAAATACCCCTGTCCAGTATCCATGTTTCCCTTAATTGTTCGGTAAGGGTAGACCCGATTAGTTTAGGAAAACGAATATCGGTGTTGAGTTTTGAGCTCACTAAGTTTTAACAGTGCCTCATCTACAACCATCATTAATGTGCAGCAAATTAGATCCCATATAAATGAAGTGGTTACTTTAGACGTGTTTTTTAGACGTTTGAAATGTTGGCAGTACTCCACAAGCTGACTTATCATGTGTCCGATCTGCATCAATATATAGTAGTTTTTTGTGCCTTTAAAAGATTTCCTTGTAAATCTATGTGATAGGGCATAGCCCCTATTTTTTTGCGTGTTAAATGCATCCTCTATACCCCATCGACTTCTTCCCACTCTCACCAAAAATACTGCGATTCTATTGGATATTTTGATGTCAGTTATGTTTACAAACCTTCTCTTTCCTTTATCCGTCATAATGTCAAATTCGAGCCATGACAGCTCATTTTTGCGGTATTTTATTCCATTAACCCATTCGACCACACCTCCGTCATCAGTCAATATCATGTTTTCTACCTGACCGGAATTTTCACTTTCGTTTAAACTATTGTCAACTTGCTCCCAGATAGTGGCCAGCTTTTTATCCTTCAAAACAGCACAATATCTCCAGTTATTTTCCTGACAAATTTTAATAAATGGTTCGCTAGGGTATAGGCCGTCTACCAAAATACAGATTGGAAGCTTTGGGAAATAATTATGTAGTTTCTCAGAAAGTCTCTTAAATGCGTTAATTTCACAGTCTTCTTTTGTTCCGGTATCTTGTTGGTCGGTTGCTATCCACTCAGTTGCTATCGAAATCGCAAAGCCACCTGGCATAATAATTTTGGCTTCGAGCACCATCCGGGAATATGAGACGACGCCATTTTTGGACTCCTTTTTCAAGGTTCCTTCATCGTCCGCGTTGGCAGACATTAATCCAGTTGCGTCAATCGCAACCGGGTAAAGTTTGCCATCCAAGTCGACTGGTTTTAAGACCTTCTTCTCTATTAGAGTGCGAACCATCGAAACCCGCAATTGATCCAGCTCTTCTGTATTCAAGGCGTTTAAGACTTCATCTACGCTATCCATATGCGGCAACCTAAAGCCAAATAGGTATTTGAAATTACGCCCGAGATTTTCGTCCATCAATTCATTCATTTGGTTCCGAGACCCTTGCTTCAAGATAAACATTGCAATAGCGGCGAAAATAATCTCATCTATCGAATATTTTTTAATATTTCTTGGGTCTGTTATTTGACTGAGGCGCGTAGCAAGATCTGGAAAAAATTTCTTAATCGTAGTTGCTAGTAATTTTGCGGCCTCTTGTCCCTTTTGAGCATTTGAACGATTTAGCCGCATCTTATTACGTTTTTTGATTGCTTTCAACCTTACTAACGTTTTTAAGCCCTTCTTTTTCGTTGACTTAAACGTAACTCTGCGGTTGAATCGCTTCATGTTTTTTTTCCTTTGTGTTGCTGTGTCCGTGTGAAGGCATCATCAACGCAAAGATTTTTTTGCTTGTAGACACACCCACAAACGAACCAGAAGAATGGACTCTTGGTACTTGTGGAAAACCGTGCCAAAATTAACCAATACTGTCAATTGGATATAGGATGCCTAATTTTTAGGCGCTGAATCGCTGCTGTTCGACCTTGAGTTGTTAAAAATATTTAAATTTCTATAATAAAACAATTAATGGCCTGATAAAGCAAATAAATAAATAGATGGACCTAGCCGGCACCGGAAGAAATGCTACCCGATGTTAAAAACTGCTTTCGCAATGAACCTACCTATAGATACCCCTTGTGGGGTGGATGAACTAAGATAGAATAGTGAGTTACAGGTTTAGATGACCTTTCGAAACCCAATCCATCACCTGGGGGCGTAGCCGTGCGACGACAGTTTTTTTACGGAGCGATTTTGCTCACGATTCTTGTTTTGGCAATAGGCTACTTCTTTCCTACAGCCTTGTGGATGCTCGCCTTTATCGCCCCCGTGATCGGCATTGGTGTCGTTGATGCGATGCAAACAAAGCAGGCTATCAGGCGTAATTTCCCGGTCATCGGCCATTTTCGCTATTTGCTAGAGCAGATAAGGCCCGAGATCAATCAATATTTTATTGAGTCCGATACCGATGGAATGCCGTTTTCTCGGGTGATGCGTTCTGTTGTTTATCAAAGGGCCAAAGCTGTCAACGATACTGTGCCCTTTGGCACCAAATTGGATGTGTACGCACCGGGTTACAAATGGGTCAACCACTCCCTCGCCCCCCAACCTGTAAACCCTTCTGATCTCCGAGTGTCTATAGGTGGACCCCTTTGTAAAAAGCCTTATTCATCCAGCATTTTTAATGTATCTGCCATGAGCTATGGAGCCCTGAGTAAAAACGCCATCCTAGCACTTAATCTCGGCGCCAAAAGAGGCGGCTTCGCCCAGGACACCGGCGAAGGAGGTTTGTCTCCCTATCATCTGGAGCATGGTGCCGATATTATTTGGGAGGTGGGAACCGGCTATTTTGGCTGTAGGCACAAGGACGGCACCTTTGATCCCCTAAAATTCCGCGACAAAGCTCAGTTGCCCCAAGTCAAAATGCTCGAAATCAAGCTGTCCCAGGGTGCCAAACCTGGCCATGGTGGGATCCTCCCCGCGGCCAAACTCACCCGAGAGATCGCTGAGATTCGCGGCGTCGACATGGGCCAAGATGTCCTTTCGCCCCCTGCCCACACAGCTTTCTCGACGCCCCAAGGCCTGGTTGAATTTGTCCAAAAACTGCGAGAGCTCGCCGATGGCAAACCGGTCGGTATAAAGTTTTGTTTAGGAAAGCGCCGTGAATTTATCGCAATCTGCAAAGCGATGGTGGCCACTAAAATAACACCTGACTTTATCGTTATCGATGGCGGCGAGGGCGGTACGGGGGCTGCACCCCTGGAGTTTTCGAACTATGTGGGCTCCCCCCTCCGTGATGCGCTGGTCTTTGTCCATAAGTGTTTAGTGGGGTTTGATCTGCGCAAAGATATCCGTCTGGTGGTCTCAGGCAAGATCGTCACGGGATTTGATATCGTCGATAAAATAGCCCTTGGCGCCGATATCTGCAATGCTGCACGGGCTATGATGATGGCCCTAGGCTGCATCCAGGCTTTGAGGTGCCAAACCAATCGCTGCCCCACAGGGGTCGCCACCCAAGATGCCGCACTGGTTAAGGGGCTCGTGGTCGACGACAAAGCCACCAGAGTCTTTAACTACCACCAACAAAACGTAAAAAATGTAGCGGAAATCATCGGAGCCATGGGGCTTAGCCACTCCCGAGACATCAGGCCGTGGCATGTTTTAACCCGTATCACCCAAACCAAGACACTCCACTATGGCGAACTCTACCAATACCTCGAACCCGGTGCGCTGCTTGGCAAGGAGATCCCCCCCGACTACGCCCGGGCTTTTTATGCGGCTCGGCCAGACTCCTGGTATTCGCCCGCCGACAAAAAACTCGTGGTGGCCCGTCAGTACTCGTAGCCTATTACAGATCGGGGTGGACATGTCTCGCTTTGCAACAGCAGGGCATCTCCTATCATGGGCCGGCAGTATTAGTTATGTCTGTAGCGGATAAATTTTACGAAAAGTTAGGTCATGACTTCTTTGTAGCGGGGTTCCACCGCGATACCGTACATGACGCGGGTACACTCTAGGCCCTCTTCTGGAGGCTTTCGAAAAGCCTTATTTCCTGCATCTTGAAATTGTCATGTAGCGCCGCTCTGATTTTTCGAACCGGGCACTGCGTCACATCGAGAATTGTCTCAAGGTGCCTAAGAGTCGGAATACTGTCTCCATTCATCCACGAAAACAAGGTCTGCTTGCTCACGCCAATGTCCGCTGCGAGCTGCACAATGCTTTTATCCTGGGCCTTGAGCACTTCCTCAATGAACTTGCCAAATGATAGATTGCGCGTACCATCATATAGCAATTCGGCGTCTTTCGATGTGGATTTCTTCTTGGCCGACTTGACGCCTTCGCTGGCCTTTTTGGTCAGCAGGGCCGAACGCTTGTCCTTGAACAGGATTCCGTCATATTCCCAACCCTTGTTGGTCTTCTTAATTTCCATGTAGACGCCTCAATTCTTTGCCGATCAGGTTCTTTTGATCTCGAACGAGACCTATGATCTCTTTGAGTTCAGCAGATCTCAAGGGTTTGCCGGATACATATTCGACTTCAAAGCTCGGCACAAAAACCCGGTATTCGCTTTCACCATCGCCTACAGTGACGCGGCAGTGAATCGGCCTATGATCGTTAGGCCATACGTGGATAACATATCTGCCAATGCCGAAAATCCTGCTCAACGCCGCCTCCCCGCTCCACAGCAACAAGTATATTTCTCTTATCGGCAAAGTCAATTTATAACTTGATAAATTTCTGTAATAATTTATATTTCCATTTAAAAGAAGATACCTGACCCATGTGGGCCTTGATCCCTTGCCGCCAGCCAGGAGTCGCTGTTAGTTTTCGCGACTATTTGGCTTAACATCCAGTTTGTGGTACCTCTGCACCTCTAAGTCAAAGGGACGGAGGTACCCCCCCATGCAATCCAAGAGCGTTTCGATCGTAAACTTTTATAAATTTGTCGAACTCCCCCATCCGAGCCTCCTTCGTGACAACTGGAAACGGGAGGTGCTGCAGCTGGGGCTGCTCGGAACCATCCTCCTAGCCCCCGAGGGAGTCAACGGAGCTCTGGCCGGTCCCGCTGATGCTCTAGTCACCTTTCTAGAGTTTCTTAAATCTGATCCGCTGTTTACATCCCTTTCTCCAAAATGGAGTGAGGCCCCGTCACCACCTTTTAAGCGGCTCGAAGTCAAAGTTAAGCGCTGGATTATACGGTTTGCAGAAGAGGGAGACCCCGAGGTTCAAAAAATAAACACGGCTCCCCGCATGAGCCCCGCTGAGGTGCTACGAAACCTCGAGGACCGGCCTGACGACTTTATCGTGGTCGATACCCGCAACGACTACGAGACCGAATGCGGTATGTTTGCCGGGGCGGTCCGCCTGCCCATCAAAAATTTTACCGAATTTCCGGAGACCTTTCTCAAGACATTTGCTGATGCTAAGGACAAAACCTTCCTCTTTTACTGTACCGGTGGAGTCCGCTGCGAAAAGGTGGTGCCCTGGGCCGTGGACCAGGGATTTACGGGAGCCACCCAACTGGATGGTGGGATTCTTAAGTATTTTGAGGAATTTGGCACCAAACAATACGATGGTCATTGCTTTGTCTTTGACGACCGCGTCCAACTCGACGGCCAACGAAACATAGTAGCACCAACCTAACAATCGTCTAAAAACCTAGAATTTTAGAACTAGCGACTGGCCTCTTTTGTGGCCGCGCTCGCAAGGTGGTATTCACCTGCCGACAAAAAACTCCTGGTGGCCCGTCAGTACTTGTAGGCCATTACAAATCATCATCCTTACGCACCATTTGTTATGCAGACACATACCTGTATGATTGGTCGTTAACACTATCGGGCAAGCATTCCATTGTTTTCGCAAAAATTGCTTCAAATCCCTCTTGCTTTGGGACAAATCCTTTCACTGTTGTCGGCCATGTTTTGGGCACCAATCGATCCCTTTGCTGGCTGCTAACAAGTACCAATGGAATGTGCTCCTTCTGCGTTCTTCAAGGCTGTGATGGAAGATATCTCGATTAAAAATCCTTTTACCTGTCCGTTTTTCTTAATCAGTTTGCATTGGAACTGCAAGACTTCTCTTTTGCCGTCCAAATCTCTCTCGGTCTCGTAGATCGAATCTGGCTCAATTTTGTAGGGAAAATCCTTTCCAATGAGTTCCGATTTAGGTTGTTTCAACAACATTGCTGCCGCCAAGTTTACCGATACCACTTGACGATCGGGCGTCAACATAACGATTCCGTTGCTTACCAGGTCATTGTCCACGGCCCTATCTAAATGGTTTGATTGGCGTAGAATTTGCATGGATACACCTCACATCAAAGAATTTTAACTTAAACATTCCTCATACTTTGTGAAACTAATTAAAATTACATTAATCCCGTTAAACAGTTCTCATTCACAAAAAATGGCTCAGTGATCGTAAAATTCCAGAAAGAAACATCGAGGTCGAGCTTTTGTCGCCTCGTTAATACCAAATCTAATACTACGTCATCATCTGTCAAGACCTACGCATCCGAATTTTATGGTGCTTGCCAAAAATAATTTTTCATAAAGCCGATCAGTCACTTAGATGTCATGGCCTTGACTTTTCTTCCGCGAGATTCCCTCTGTTTCCCGAGCATTGCTCGATCTAATTTCGATACACACCCGCATTTACTGCATCGATAAAAAAATATTTTCGAAGATTTATTGAATTTTTGACCATAGAAAGGCCGAATTTCCATTTTTACTAGGTTAGCTTCCGCTAAATCGACCATATTTACCGAGTCAATCCCGACCACATCATCTCGTATCATGACTTTCTCAGTTGGAGCCGAACAAAATTCGCAGATTCTTCTTCTCATAATCACATTTTGATTTCTGAAGTTGGCTGGATTAAGTTTTATTTTTTTATTGGGTGCTCGCTTGACGATTGGTAAACACAAACCTAACTCTTTGAGAACCGGATCGACCTCCCCTATGTTGAGTGCGTAAAAACTCAAGGTTTCATACGCGGGAAATACATCCTCAATTTTTTGTCTAGATAAATAGGCACCGATATTTCGTTTGGTATCAGCATCTAAAACCCCAACCTGCGAAAAAATGCTGTAGGCGAAAATCAATCCTTGAATGGCCAATTGATCTCCTCGTAACATAAGTCTTTTCAATTCATTATTGATAAGAACCGGATTGTAAAAGTCTTTATGTTGATCAACGAGTGCAAGAACCATCTCGCCAATGAGTGTATCCTGATACGCGTACGTAAGTGCTTCGACAAGGATCTTCTCCGGAAGCCTCCTAGACATTTTCATGGGGACATCGAAACCGGCCCCTATAGAGTTTAGTTCACGCAATATAAGTTCGTTCATATATGATAACTTTTCTTTAGAAAATCGACTATTTTCTCCTTAGTCGCCTCCCACCTGGTTCCTTTAAGCATTCGATAAAGGTCGTCCACACATTTAATTATGTCATCCTCACTAGCTCCAATGTTCTTTTTAATTGCATGCAGATCCTTGAGAAAGAGCCACCCTCCCCGTGAAAAGACTCCAAAAAGTTTGGTTAAAATCAGGTCACGTTTGGCCAAGGGATAGAGTTTTAAAAATTTACCCGCGAAAATGGGCTCCTCTTGCCATGAACGATCTTCCCAACCTTCAGGAAGCGTTTGATCGAAGTTATAGAATTTCACAGCATCGTCGTTGAACCAATTTTCATCTTCCCCGGTCTTCTCGGCGATGCTCCTTATGGCCACTCCGAGCCTTTGTTGCAAGTAGGTCATTGAATCGATATCTAGAGAACGCACCCCTCCGTAACGCAGGTGGATAACAAGGCCTCCACAGACTATCACCGAAGTCAGTTCATCGAGGGAGTCATCCAATTTTTTTAGCAGATCTATTGGTTCAAGCATAACTCGACCTCCAATTAATCATAAATATATCGGATATTTAATAAAGAATATTAATAATTTATTAATAGCTATTTCAGTATATTGATATTATTGAAGAAAATTCAGATACTCGGACTTTTTCACCATCTTTTGGAAGTGTCAGAGAGACGTTCAGTCGGAGCTGTTCCAATACTCCAGGATGTCATTGGGAACCTGTTGGCTAAACTTCTTGAGCTTCTGGTGCCCCGGCTTGTGCCACGACTCGATCTCGTCGATCATCGGCAGCAAAATAGTCTTGTTTTTTTGAAGGTCTTCCTTAAAAAAATCAACGAGTGCTTCAAATTGTTCCGGGACAAACCGGCAAAACCAAAGTTCTTCGATGCTCCGTTGAAACTGGCTAAATGCATTCTCCATCTCCATCAAACGCTTGTGCTCAAGGCTATCCTTCTTGATCAGCCCACGACCGCTCAATACTGCACCTAGACCTTTGGGACTCCAATCGAGAGTACGATTTAGGTTCTGAATTGTTCCAATGCCTGGGTCCAGGTGTATTTTTTCGCATCTAAAAAAGGTGCGATCGGAGCCATCTCTATAAATTTTTGGGGGTAGATCAGATCTTGGGCGACTAAGTTACAAAGCCGTTCATCATCCTCTGTTGGATCCACGTGATCCACAAGGATATGGGTTAACCCATGACAGATATCAAATACTGCCTGAGCTACCGTCCTACGTTCCGGGACCAAACCTCGCGGCGCTCGGCCCTTGGTATGACATATGCAAAGATCATCGCAAGCGTGTTATTTGGCCGCACTGGCAAGGGCTGCCGCCCCAAACAAGGCTTTTAGGTCCTGGTCGTTAAAGGTCAAGCCACCGCCTACAAAGAAGTTGATATCTTTGTCAGCTTTGTTGGTTTTTGGATCCGTCCGGCTGGGGTCATCGATCCCAATCATCGCATAAACATGATTATAAAACAGAGCGCTCGCATAGGTCTTAACATGGGCCGTCCGCCGGATGGTTTTATCCTGGCTGTTAAAGTCGAAGGCTTCCAAAGTGAGCTTTAAACGGTCGTTAAAAAAGTGGAGATCTCCGGCGACGCCGCCCGTCGTCTCAAAGAGACCTGCTCTTAGGGTCGCATAATACCAGCGTTTACCCATTTGGAGGTTGATGCGGAGGGCCTGTTCGTCACGGATTTTTTCCTTAACGGTCACGTCGGGGAGACCGTCCTTGTCATTATCGGTTGCGGTCTGGGTTTCGGTGGTGGTCTCGCGGTTGCGGTAGTGGGTGTCGCTGATACCCACGAGATAAAACCGGTCAGGGCGGGTTCTAAATAGCAAATTAAAGTATGTTTGTGAATTTTGGTCTTTACGAACCTCCACATGCCCATCAACTTCGATCTGCAGTTTGGTCGCTGGAGCGATCACCTTGCGGATATCTCTGATCGCACCTTCGATTTCGGTGATCGTGGTATCGTCGTTGACTAACTTGCCAAGGGTGCCCTCGCCTTTTTCCACTTTTTGGGCGATGAGATTGATATTTCGGGCAGACCCCTTAACATCCACCATGGTTTCATCAAAGGAGGCAAGAATTCGGTCGATTTTAGCTCTGTTTTCGTCATCTAGGACGTCTCTTAAATTTGCTGCAAAGGCCCGTACATCACGCACGCCGTCACGGACATTGGTGACGATATCTTGGAGATCCTCTTCCCGATCCCCAACAACTTTTTTAAGGGTTTCGGTGGTTTCTTTAAGATCCTTGGTGAATTTTTCGATATTGTCGACGATATTGGCCATGGACTGCTCGCCCTTTTTGGTGCCCAAGACATTGGCCAAACTGTTGGTGACTTTTTTGACATCCTTTGCGATATCACCCACCAAACCAATCAAAGCTTCCATATCGACCGAGTCGTCAGACTGGGGAATAAAGCCGTTTCCTTCGATGTATTGGCCCAAGTCCTCTGGGCGGACAACCTCTAGATGTTTATCACCTAAAAGTCCGACGCTGCGGATTTCGATCCGTGATCCCACGGGAATTTTCACGGTTTTGTCGAGATCAATCAAAACCTTGGTGGTGGCCCCATCAAGGCTGACTTGTTTGACTTTGCCGATAGATACACCACTGGTCTTTACGTGGGTCTTGGTGACGATCCCCGCAGCATTTTTAAGGACGGTATAGTAGGTCACATAGTCTCGGGACTTAAATGATTCGGGGTTGAGTACAAAAAACATATAGACCAAGGTCGCAACCGCTACCACAGCGAATAGACCTACTTTAAATTCTGTACCTAGGGTCTTTAGCATTTGTGTCTCCTACTACCGCCTATCGGACCGACTCCCGAGAGCTTGAGGGGATCTAGATTATGCTTTGGCAAAAGATTCACAGAAACTCCATGGGTCCTTCGACCTTACCTGCAAAAAACTGCCTGACTATGGGATCTTTGGACAGGCTAAAATCCTTGGGAGAGCCGGCTAAAGCTAACTTGCCTTTATAGAGAAAAATAATATTTTCCGCAGTGGCCATCGCTGCCTTAAGGTCATGGCTGATCACGACGGAGGTCAGCGAATTCTCGTCCCTCGAAAGCTGTACGATCAAGTCATCAATCATCTCAGAAACCAGGGGATCCATACCTGTTGTCGGCTCATCATATAGAATAATTTTGGGTTTGCCCACTAAAGCCCTTGCCAGCCCAACCCGTTTTTTTTCGCCCGTGGAAAGCTGGGTAGGAAACTTATGTTGAATATTTGGTAACCCAACCTGGCTCAGCACCTCTTCCACCCTTTTAAGCATCTGGCTAAGGGGCATTTTGGTATGCTCTCGCAGTGGAAAAATCACATTTTCGCCAACGCTTAAACTATCAAACAGGGCTGCTTGTTGAAACAACATCCCAAATTTGCGCCGGTAAACCCTAAGGAGTTCGGGGTCAAAGTCCGTGATATCCTCTCCATCTACAACGATGCGCCCTGAATTAGGCTTTAATAGGCCCATGATGTGTTTGATGGTGACAGATTTTCCTTCGCCCGACTTGCCGATGATAAAAGTGATTTTACCTTCGGGTATATGCAGATCCAAATGGTCTAGGACCACATGTTTGCCAAATATTTTGGTAATCTCTTTAAACTTGATCATCCTTAGTCCTAGGTCTTACCAAATGATTTGAAAATAGGTGATTACAACATCGACCGCTAACACGGCCAGGAGGGTTGTCACAACAGAGGTGGTGGTCGCAATCCCCACACCCTTAGCCCCCCCACTGGCCGTCAGCCCAAACCGGCAGCAGACAAGGGCCATAATCCCCATAAATATAGTCGACTTAATCAAACCACGCCATAGGTCTTTGGTCTCGACGATCCGAGTGATTTTTTCTAGAAAAAGCCCGTGATCCACATGAAATAAGGCCACTCCGACAAAATAGGCACCGATGATCCCTACAAACACAAAGACTGCGCATAAAAGCGGTCCGATCACAAGCGAGGCGATCACCCGTGGCACGACCAGGTAGCTCACCGGGTCTACCGCCATGGCTTCGAGGGCGTCCACCTGTTCGTTGACTTTCATAATGGCGATCTCGGCACACATGGACGACCCGGCTCGACCGGCTAAAAGGATCAATGTCGTGATCGGCGCCATCTCCATACATAAGGCTTTTGCGGTCACGCCCCCCAAGAGATTTTCGGCACGAAAGACTTGGAACACGCCACCCACAAGCAAGCCAAACACCGCACCCACCGCCAGGGCTGAGACGACGATGATGGGTAGGGACTGGTTGCCAATAAATTCTAACTGTTGAAAGATTAAGTGGCCTCGGAAGGGTTTGCGAAACGTCCACCGCACCACTTCGATCCAAAAGTGGAAAAATCCCACCGTCGAGCGATATCTTCTTATGAGAGACGCTCCAATCCAAACCATAGGCATTTGGACTATTTTGAGGAATGGACTGATGGCAAGTTGGTTCATATTTCTATTGTATCCTTGACTTATGGGACTTGTCAGGAGTCAAACATTTGGCATCAAATCTATGTTTAATGAATCGGGGAGCAGGGTGCTGTTTTTTAGTGTCATTGAACTGGGTTTAGCTTTTTCTTAAACTCCAAAGCGAGTTGGTAGGTGGCTTGAAAGTCTCCGAGTTCCCGTTCTTGTTCCTCAACCCTCAAGCACTCAACCCCCTCTGGAAGTGCCCGTAAAGTCGCCTCGATGATCTGCTCCTGAACAAAAGCTTTGCGCCACCATGGATACCATGTTTGCTGGTCCTTCGGGATCGTATCAGTCCCCTCTAGGTCCATCTGTTGCTCCTTTAGATGAAGCCCTTCCAATGATTGGACCAGCCCCTCGGGCATCACTCGGTTGATCACAACCAGGTCGACGCGGTATCCCAGAGGTTGGAGCTCCCGGTTGATATTGCGGGCCGATCGCGATGCCGCACCGGTGGGGACAATCACCAACACAAACCCGGTATCCGGCTGATGAAGGAGGCTTACGATCTTTTCTCCTGTCCGGTGAAACCCTTCGATGATCTCTTGGGTCAACACCAAAAACTCTGCAAAACTCGTGAGCGCCTGCAGTCCCGTCACCTTTGCCAACCCACCCATCAACTTTTCTGAGGTGTTCAGAAAACGGCTGAGCCCAATCCGACTGGCAAATAAAAAAGGTTTGATCAGCCAGCTAAGGACCCCCTGATCCATAAAACCCGCAAGCACATTGGGCCGGGCCAAAAAATCCAGGGCATGGGTATCAGGTGGTGTGTCCACAATGATGAGATCATAGAGCGGGTTTTCGGCGAGCTCTTGGAGCTTAGCCAGGGCCATATACTCGATGGGTCCACTGATATGGCTCGAAGCCGATTGGTAAATGGGGTGGTTTAGGATTTTCTGGGCCACCTCAGGATTGGGAGCATGTTTGGTCACCATCCGGTCGAAGACAGCCTTTTGGTCAAGCATGCCGGCAAACACCTTGCCACGGAGCGCCCCGTCTGGGCCGTGAATCTCTTGGAGTTGGTACCCAAGGGGTATCCCGAGAGCTGCCGCAAGCCGACGGGCTGGGTCGATGCTGAGCAGAGCCACGGTCTTGCCTTCCATGGCCGCGACAAAAGCTAGGGCAATCGAGGAGGTGGTCTTACCGACTCCACCAGCACCAAGAATAAGAACAATCCGCTTTGAGTCCAGTAAATTCTGTACCATGGTGGGTTAAGATCCTCTCACTTGAGTCCCGTCCAGGAGTTTTTTCCAAAAGTCAGGAGCCAAGGGTTCTTCGACAGCAAACAGGTCGGGGAGAGTCCAAGTCTGAAACCCAGCATCTTTTTGAATCCCTTTGATGGCCCCTTTAAAGTGCTCCAAAGCCTGAATGGCCCTTCGCTCGTGGGCTCGCCAGGCATGTTCAAACCTTTTATCCGTCGGTCCTACGATCTGCCCAGGTTGAAACCCCTTCCTCTCTGGGTCTGCATATTGGGGGATTAGATGGGGTGGGATGCGGTTCATCATGACCCCCAACAGGGATGCGGGGGACTGCTCGGCTAGTTTTGGCAAAAACTCGAGGGTCTCACTCACCACCAAATCTTCGGGGATGGTCACGTAGAGGCAGCCTACCTTTTGTGAATCCGTCAAAAACTCGCGAACTTTAAGAGTTTCTTTTCGCAGTGGTCCAGCGATATTGCTCCGCAGGACCGCATCAGGAGTCATCATCATATTAAGAAAATGCCCCGATGCGGGACCATCAAAAACGATCAGGTCAAACCGAGGTCCCGGTGCAACGGTACCTTCAAAATAAAGGCGACCCAGCAGCATCAACTCCGCAAGGCCAGGAATCGTCTTTATAAAAGTTTGAATCATCCGGTGGGAAATCACTCGGTCAAATAATTTTTGTTGCCCCAGGTATTTGACGATAAAATCTTTAAAGTTGGCCTGTGGATTGATGTTGGCACAAAAAAGCCCTGGGGAAACCTCACGGCGCTCGTGGCCAATGGACTCGACTCCAAAGAGTGGCGCCAGCTGATCAACCGCCCCAAATTCCAAAAGAAGCACCCGTTTGCCCTGTGCAGCAGCCGCCTGGCCGAGGGCAGCTGACACCAAGGATTTGCCGATCCCTCCTTTGCCGGTCACGAGCACCAGTCTACGCTCAAAGATCGCTGATAAACTCCCGTCCGCAGGAGGGCCGGACTGAGGGATCTTAAAGTCAGGAGGTTGGTCTAAATCCACGGGACTTTCCTTATCGAATCTTAGGCTAAGGCTTTTGGCAACTTAAGGCTATTCTAGACCGAAGTCAGCACACTATATCAGAATCCCAGTAGCTGCCTCTATAATTTGTGCCCAGACTCGTATATAAAAGTCCTATTCGACGTCTTTAATAAATTTATTGAGACGACCCACAAATTTTTCTGTGTCCGCCGATTTTTTGCATAACACTGTATCATTGTGAATCACAAGGGGCTTGTCTTTAACATGAGGAAAGGGCTCGAGCTTTAGCTTTTCAAATGCTACATAGGCATCAGGAATATACTCAATAAAGGCATCGATTCGTCCTGCCTGGAGTTTCTTGATATTAAGTTTTAAATCGCTGACCAATTCTAGGTCAACTCCAGATTTTCCGATGGTTTTTCCGTAGTTCATGCCCAAAGTCGCACCGACTTTTTTGCCCTTCAGTTGTTTTAAATCAGCAATGGCTGGGGTTCCTGGTTTAGTAAATATATATACTTTAGCAACTCCCAGGGGTTTGCTTTCAATATAATCCTTTGGGGTGTATTCATAAAACTCGGGGTTAGTATTAAGAGGAGCCATACAGCAGCTACTGCATTTTTCAAACTCTTGAAAGGCACGTTTGTTTGGTAAACAGTTTAATTTTGCAGTCGGTTCCTGTTTGATCATCACATCGTAAAGACCAGTACCGTTTACATCCAAAACACCTGCGATTTCCATCGCGATCACCTCGACCCCCTTCGCTGTAAAGGATGTGGAAAATAAGACAACCATAAAAACTCGTTTCAACATAAAAAACCTCCTAAATTGGCTGGTTGGTTCCGACTGGAATCGTTACTACAAAGCAAGTATGGGGATGTTGGTGATCGATTTTTACCTCACCCCCATGATTTTCAATAATACCATGTACGATGGACAAACCGAGTCCCGTCCCCTTACCCACCGCTTTTGTGGTAAAGAATGGCTGAAATATTTTTTCAGCTATTTCCTTTGATATTCCCCTACCAGAATCGATGACCTGAAACACCACAAATCGTCCGTCGACACGGGCTTTGATCCGAATCCATTTTTCCGCAAGCTTTTCGATGGAGTCGACTCCGTTGTAAATAAGATTAACGAAAACCTGAGAAATCTGGGCTCGACGACAAAGGCAAGTGATAGACTCGTCGACCTCCACATGAAATGCTACCCCATGGGTGACCAGATTGCCCTCACACAACTCCCTGATGTCTTCGATTAAAGTGACCGCTTTGACCACCTCAAGTGGATCTGTACTGGCATCTCTTGCAAACACTTTTAGCCCAGAGACAATTCCCGATATCCTTTTAACCATCTTCTTAAGCTTTGCTACTGCATTCAGCGCAGATTCCATTTTTTTGATTTCTGGTTCTGCCAGGATTTTTGCCAAAAAGTCACACAAACCATTGATAACAAATAATGGATTGTTGATCTCATGTGCGACTCCACTGGCCATGACGCCGAGTTGGGCCAGCCTTGCCGATGCTTCGCTCTGACTTCTTTCTTCCCTGAGTTTATCTTGCAACTCTGACAACCGCCCTAATGCGGAAGTCCTTTCGCCTTCTTTACGGGTGAGTTCGGCAGCCTGGGCAAAAATCAGGTGGCTTTTGTCGCTTAGAATTTCCCATAAGGCCTCGTCGCGGGCGAGTACGTAATCGTTTAGCTCTGAGATTTCGTCATTAACATTTTTGTGAAATCCTTTAGAAGGGGTAAACTTTGGCTTTTGGTCAAAGTTTTTCGAACTCCTGACAT
Organism: Oligoflexales bacterium; assembly: GCA_041736175.1. Classification (GTDB taxonomy): domain Bacteria; phylum Bdellovibrionota_B; class Oligoflexia; order Oligoflexales; family CAIYRB01; genus JBGSUI01. The sequence continues at coordinate 15,625 of JBGSUI010000146.1, forward strand.
AAGTCAATAGATCCTTAAGCCTATGAGTCACCACTTGGGAAAAGACCCACATCAGGACACAAGCGACGATTGCCGTTTTTATGATATTCCCGATAATAATATAGGAAAACTGGTAGACGATCGCCTGAAAAGCCCTTTGTTTGCTAAAAGTCAACACCATCGAACCAATATTTGTTTGCCGCTTGTCGCTTGTTTCCCAATTAAATTGGGTTTCCCGACTCCAAACCATATCACTTTTAGTTTGTTTACTATCTTCAAATAAGACTGCACCGCTGCTATCCCGCACAGCAATTGCTGTTATCTCATCGACTGTCATCATAATCTTTAAAAGCTGGGAGAGGCGTTTGGTATCAAGGTTCCAAATAAGATCGGCAACCATGGGTTTTAGAGTAAAAACAATACCTTCTGTAAGACGTTCAAGCTGTGATGATTGGCGGGAGTATTCCGTGACTAATTGCACACTGGTGATAAGAGTCGTCACCAGGGTGCTTGTTAGGAGCACCCACATTACCAGTCGACGATGCAAGGAAGTCAGCTTCGTCATTGATCTTTGCTTCCCTTTGATTCTTTAGTAGGCTGGTATAAAAGCAAGGGTTTTATTTGCCTTTAGTCTCTGTAAAACCATCTCCCTAGAGTTGGGAGTAAGTGCTGAAAACTCAAGACCAAAACCACGTATTTTAGTGTCATTGACCGGGGTTTCCCGCACCCAGCGAGCTAGCCCTTTACCATAAAGCCTTTGGGCTCCTAAATTGATTTCAAAGGAGAATTCCTTATTGAGAGTTGGAAGGATCGTCGGCAAAGGCACCGGCACAAACATCCCTCCCCTACCGAAACTAAGATTTAAGTCATCAGCACAGCCTGTGTTTAAGCAGGAGAACTTAGAGACCTCCTGATTTAGTGGTTGAGGAGACTTTAGAGATATGTCAGGTTTTGCACTTATCTCCAACCATTGATGGGATCTTTTGATCAGGTATTCCCTGATGGTGGCAACCAAGACATCCAATTCCATAGGTTTATAAACGATCCCTTCGGCACCCTTATGGAAGATGTCTTCGACGGCTATATTAGTCTGACCGGTCAGAATCAGCATCACAGGCTTTTCTAAATTTCTGTTTTTAACGAAATTCAAAAGATCCAACCCGTCCTGACCTGGCATGCGCATATCACTTAGGATCAAGTCGATATCATTAGCTTTAAGGATAGCATGGGCATGTTCGACGTTAGAAGCCTGCTTGACTACAAAACCCTCGCTCGTTAGACGCCAGTCTAAGAGATCAAGGATGTCCTCTTCGTCATCGACGACGAGAATCGTCGACTGATCAGGTTTGGCAGGACCTAGTTCCACGGTAGCAGCCTCGTCAAGTAAAGTGTTTGATCTTAAGATTTTTAGTCTAGCATAGTCTCGGAGGGCTCTGTAGTCCTCTGCCAACCTAAAGGACTCTCTAGAGACAAAAGGCGCTTGAAAAGGGGAGCGAAGTCATCTAGAGAGAGAGGTTTCAGAGATTTATGTAGAAAAAAGACTGACAGGAGCCCGTCCCTGACCCCACAAGACCCATCCATCCTAGGCCGGCTCCAAGCGGTGGTCCTCACGCTCGGGTTCCTTTCAATGGGGGGTTGTCACCCAGAGGGCCCAGGACGCTTCGACCGCGATCACTCGCCTTTAATCTATGGTGGGAGCCCAGTAGCACCAGGAATGTTTACCCAAGTGGTGGCTATTCTGGTTGAATCAATCGAAAAACCAAAAGAACGAGGTGGCTCCTCGACACCGTCGCCTTGGGCCAACCTCCTCTGTACCGGAACGCTCATTCAACCCGACATCGTCCTGACTGCCGGTCACTGCCTCCACCCCGAAGCGAGCCTCGCAGACAGCCCCGAAACCATGCCCCAACCCTCCGGAGGATGGCTCCCGGTAGATCATCTTAAAGTCGACGGCACCCTTTGGGTGTACCAGGGTCCGGGCACCGAAGGCGGCAGGTTTGATCTCCAAGAAGCCCAAAGTGCAGGACAGGTTAGGACTGTAACCCATGCTCGTCTTTTCCCGACCCTCTGGGTCGACCTCCAGGGTCATGGGGACCTGGGCCTCCTAAAACTCGATTCCCCCTACCCGCTAACAGAAAGGACTCCGTGGGCTGATACTCTGCCCTTAGAAAGTCTGGTCGAGCCCTCGCCGGCCACGATCGTGGGTTTTGGGCGACGGGAGGATGGGGGGCTTGGGGTCAAATACCAAGCTCCTGTCAGCTTTGTTCGGCGCTCGGGTTACGAAGCCATCTTAGGAGGCCAGGGCCGAGATACCTGCGACGGGGATAGTGGAGGGCCGCTCTTTCTGACTCCAGACGGGGGTTCGGTCAATTCCCTGCTCCTCTGGGGCGTATCATCCCGTGGCACCCAGCTCGAATGCGGAACGGGGGCCTATTATCAAAGCGTGTTTCAAGGGCGGTGCTGGATTCAAGAGTCTTTGGGAATTGCTCAGAGCTTTGAGGATAACCCCCAAGCTCCCTGGTCTGCTGACCCGACCACTGGACAGTGCCATCAACAGCTTACCGAAGACCTCCCTCCATCGAAAACCCTATTAGACCTCTGTTTGACCAGAGAACCCGCCAGCTCCTACGCCACATTAGTGCGATTGGCCGAACGCTATGGACCCCAGACCACCCAGATCGATTGCCCCAAACTCGTCGCCGCTCTTTTGCAACTCCACGAGGTCTCCCTCGAAGGTCTAGGGATCTCCGATATCCGCCCCCTCCGCTGGCTTACGGGCTTGAAAAAAATCTCCATCAAACGGAACCATGTTGTCAAAGTCGCGCCCCTTGCCAGCCTCGGTGACTTGCAGACCCTAGACATCACGGCCAATAGCATCGAGGATTTGCCAGTCTTTGATGCCCAATGGACTCACATCCACGGGACCAAAAGCCCACCACTTGTAATTGGGTCCCATCGTCAATACCAGCAGATCTGGGAAGACCGGTTTCTTAAGCTCTGTAGCGATCCTGCTCCAGACCCTGCCTTGCAGAAAACCCTCCAAGGGATTATGGCCCGGACCATGGCTCTCAGCTGCACTCAAGCTTGGCGACGGATGCGGATGACCGAAAACCTAATCTTAAAAAAAAGAGGAATCACAGACCTGCGCCCCCTCGCTGATTGGGCGCACCTAAAATCCCTCGATCTTTCTGGAAATCCAGATCTCACTGATCTAACACCTTTGCAGGGTCTTGAGTCCTTAAGGGTTTTAAAACTCACCGGCACCAACGTCACCGATCGAAGCCCCCTTGCGGGATTGGTCAAAAATTTTGGGCTTAAGGTGATTGATTAGTTGAGGTAGGAGTTTTCTGAACTTCAAAACTTTAGAGTTTATATCGAATCAAATATTCAGCGAGCAAAGGATCACTGAGAAAATACCCTTCATAACCTCGGTAGATCACGCCAGCATTTTCCATCTTCTTTATGATTTTGATAACGCCTCCTGAAGATAGCCGCGTGCTCCTTAGAAAATCAACCCCTGTAAGTTTGTTATGAGGCCCTCCATGGGCCAAGGTGCGTAAAAAGCTAATTTCAGCATTGGAAAAATGTAAAAGGTACTCCTCAAATCGACTGCGTCTTGTGTCCAACAAGTTATGCAGCGCGAGAGCTAACAGCTCACGAGTCACTTGGGTTTGATCACCTTTGACGTCTATCAAACTTATGCATGTCATGTTTATGGCTTCTGGGATAAATCGCATCTTTTGTTGGAGCCAAAGTGTTTCTTCTAAGCCAATGGTTATACCATGTGGCTGCAATCTTTCATTAATGTATTCTCGATACTCCGAAGTCTCAATATCAGGAATCTCAACATCAACTCCCCAATTTGCGAGTGGAGCACCCGGAGCCGCGAAAATTTGTGACAACATATGCTTTTTTGAGCCCAACACGATAACCGGAAGGTTTTTCGCAACTTCTTGTAAACATGAACGCAACGCTGCCTCAGCACCCTCAACGAATGCGACATCTTGAAATTCATCAAAAGCCACAACGACTCCGGATTTTTTATGAAGATAGCTGATCTCTTTAAACACCTCGTGCAAACCCGATGTTCCGGTGGCCTTGGACGATAGCATGAGACCGATTTCTCCAGTTAACGGATCAAGAGCAATTTTGGGCTGAAGATTTAAAAGCCCTTTTACAATAGTCTTAATTTTTGTTTGAGTAGGAAATTGTTCGGCCAGGGCTTGACTTATACCAAGCATGATTCGTTGCGATATGTCATCAAGAGAACGCGCTCCGATCAAATCGGCAAATATCACAATACCAGCCTTATGTTTCTTGCGGTATTCCGAAAGGGATTTGCATTTTGCCTTTGCGAGCCGTGATGACCGTGAGAAGATAGACGGGGAAAACCCCTGGGTGGGGGTATCTAAGGACCAGTCAGAGATCGTGGGAAGGGTGGAGACAATGGGCAAAAACCAGACAAGTGAGGCCTCGTCTGCAGGTCGGTTTTCTATTGAACAACTCGGGACGCCCCAATACCCCTCCCCCCTCGAACGGGCAGTGGAGTTTTCCTTTGTCCGCGACCAGGATCGAATTGCCATGTCTCCCATCGTTGGCAAAACCCACCCCCTAAGTCTGGGTGGTGGCACCGCCAGTCCCATCTTGGATGATGAGAGCTTTGAAATTGCAGGGCCGCGGTCCAAAATCTTTTTTAACCCTCCCAAGTGTAAAGCCGCCATCGTCACCTGTGGGGGCCTCTGCCCAGGGATTAATGCCGTGGTGCGCAGTCTCGTCCTGCTCCTTTGGTATCGCTATAACTGCCGGCAGGTTATTGGGATTCGCTATGGATACAATGGTCTAAGCGATGATGCAGAACCACCCATCGACTTAAACCCCGAAGTCGTCTCGGCCATCCACCATGATGGTGGGACGATTCTTGGCTCCTCCCGAGGGGCTCCCTCGGTCGAGACCATGGTGGACTACCTGGAAAAAAACGGGATCCACATGCTCTTTACGATCGGCGGTGATGGCACCATGCGTGGAGCCTCACTCCTTTGGGAAGAGGTCAAACGCCGCGGACTCAAAATCGCTATCGTCAGCCTCCCAAAGACCATAGACAATGACATCCCCTTTGTGCGCCGTAGTTTTGGTTTTGAAACCGCCGTCGCCACCGCTACCCACGCGATCCACTCGGCCCATGTGGAAGCGACGGGGGTCCCTATGGGGATCGGTCTAGTCAAACTTATGGGGCGACATGCCGGTTATATTGCGGCAACAGCCTGCCTAGCGACCGGTCATGCCAATCTATGCCTGATCCCTGAGGTCCCTTTTGATCTAGAAGGAGACAACGGTATCCTGGCCCTCCTGGAAAACCGAGTCAACCAACGCCGCCATGCGGTCGTCGTGGTGGCGGAGGGAGCGGGGCAAAAGTACGTCCTACCGGGAGCCAACCTAAAAGACGCCTCAGGCAACGCCAAATTGGGAGATATCGGCCATTTCCTCAGGGACCGCATCAACCGACATTTCGCCGAAAAAAAGATGGATGTTACCCTTAAGTATATCGATCCGAGTTATATGATCCGCTCTGCTGCGGCCCACCCTAACGATCAGTTGCACTGTGCTCGACTCGCCCAAAACGCCGTCCACGCCGCCATGGCTGGAAAGTCCGGTCTTTTGATCGGCTACTGGCACGGACTCATGACCCATGTGCCGACCAAAGCCTTGAATGGAATCAACCAGAGGATCAACCCCAAAGGTGAGCTATGGTTTAACGTCCTCGAAATGACTGGACAACCAACCCACCTTACGGGATCGTTAACAGGAGCTTAAACAAGCCTAAAAGCCCCAAGTCGTCTTACCCTGATCGTAAAAGGCCGTCGTGAACTATCGTTGGGTGTTGCTGCTAAACTCTTTGTTTTTCTCATACCTGTGCCTTCCGGGGACAGTGCAGGCCCAGTCTGTGGCCGACCTCGCCACGGACCGCGCTCTCTTGGAACAGTATCGCCAAGATGTGGCCGCATCGAACATCGAAATCAACCAAAAGCTCTCGAAGATCACCGAAGAGTCTAAACAGCAATCAGCCGGGCTTACCAAAGCTGCTACAGTTCTCGCTGGTCCCGGTGCCTCCCCTTCCCAGGAGGAGGTGTTAGCTGCCTACAAACAGGTCATCACCCTCTGGAGGGAGCTTGCCGATCACACTTTTCTGAGGACTGTAACGGAAAGCGTCACAATCCAGGCCTTGCCCCCCTTTCCCGAACCGCTTTTACAACTGATGGGCGACCAAAAAGAGGCACAGGACTACCGCACTGCTTATCAAGATGCCCTTAACGATGAGCAAAAACTTAGGCTGGCCAAGTCCCACTTTGACGAAGAAAGGATTGGTCTCCATGACAGACTTTTACTAAATGTGGGACGAATCCGCGCCCGTACTCTATATGAATGGGGGCCGAAAAAAGCTCCCTTTGCCTTTGATCTAAGCAACGAGTATTTCGCAGACCTCCTGCGAGAGCTACGTCTGATCCCTTACCGCCCTTGGGTGTCACTCCATATACGACTGCTAGAAAACCGAGCACTCTTGGAGTCTGGAATTAGTGGGGTTTTGACCCTAGTCAACAGATTTTTGTTGTTCATTGTGTTTGTGGTGACTCCGTTTTTGTCCTACTGGTTTTTAACACGGTTATCCTTGGGCCTAGACCGGCTAAGGACCTGGCTCTTAGACCCCCAGCACCGAGGCCCCTACAGCCTGAGGACAGCTCTTTGGATTCGCCGCGTCAATCCTTTTTTGCCATGGATCATCCTGGGACTGGGGGCCCACGTAGCCGCCTGGGTCGTCACGGGGACTGACCTGGCCGGGCTGGTAGAGCTGCTGCCCTTCCTATACTATTACTTTGTTTATAAAATATTTTTCCTTATCGTGGATCTATGGATGGTGGCCCTCAGCACCTCAATGGCGCGAGATGGTACCAATGGCGAGACGGCCCAACTCCTCGCTAGCACTGCCCGGTTGATCGGCCGGTTTCTACTGGTGGCAGCCTCCGTCATGCATGCCACCCAGTCGGTCGCCCTGACGGGGTTAGTGTACCATCTGGTCTGGGATCTTATTCGCTTTTTAGGGCCTATGCTCTTGGTCCTGGCAACCTACCGCTGGCGTGTAGAGCTGGGACAGAGGGCGGTGGAGCTGTTTCCCCACAAGGTGGGACAGACTCTAAACGATTGGTGCCAGTCACGGTTTAAGGGTCTCTTCGCCAGCCCTGCTACGGCCCTAGCGATCGCTGGAAATATGGCCTTTTTGCGGCTATACCGCGACGCTTCCCAGCTTGAAACGACCAAAAAACTCTCGGCGCAGATCTACCGACGTAGGCTCGAAGCCGCTGCCGCGCGCGAGGGCACCGCTGATCCCTTGATCACGGGCACGGCGGCCCAACAGTCCCTTGGGACCTATGCACGCTTCTTTAAACCAGGAGCTGGAAGCCCTAAGAGCAACGAGCTCCTGATGGTCCCCCAAGGTCTTAACCTTACCAAAATCTGTCAGACGATCACCGACTGGGAGTCCGAGGTTTGCGAAGAGCACACGATGATCATCCAAGGGATCAAAGGGAGCGGCAAATCATCCGTACTAGACCTTATCGAAACCAAATGCCCTCACCTCACCGTGCGCCGCCTGGAGATCCCCGACAAAATCCTCGATCCATCGACGCTGCGAACCATCCTCGGGAAAACCCTGGGTACAGACCTGTCCCAAGGGGAGTCAAGCCTTAAAGCTTTTGACCGTGGGGTGAGCAAGACTCTGATCCTCCTAGACAACTGTCAAAATCTGTTTTTAGCAGAACAAGGTGGCTTTGCTGCCTTTGGAGAATTTATCTCCCTAGTCCGTAGCGAGACCAAAAACCTGTTTTGGTGTGCTGCTTTTAATCGCTACTCCTGGTCCTACCTCAATGCGGTCTCCAAGGGCTCGGGGAGTTTTAGATCGGTCGTATCTTTGAATCATTGGTGTGATCGAGATATCCAAAAAATGATCCTTATGCGTCACCAGGCATCGGGATATGCCCTTGACTACGACCCACTGCTTTTTAGGGCCGAAAGATTTCCCAGGTTGGACCAGTACAAGGATTTCCAAGACCGGTTTTTCCAAATCCTCTGGGAGCAATCTAAGGGAAATCCACGGACGGCTATCGACCTTTGGCTATCGGCCCTCGGTGTCCGAGCAAAAAACAGACTTGAGGTAAGCCTGCCTGCTCCCACAGGTCTGCGCCATGGGGATGCCCTACTCGACGACGATCTATTTGTCTACGCTGCACTGATACGCCACGAAAATCTGACCTTACAAGAAGCCCAAAAGGCGACCAATCTCCCAGAAAGTACGGTCCGAAGGGCCTTGGCTGCTGCTTTAGAGGATGAGACCATAACCGTTGATGTACTCCGGCGTTACCGCATGCGCCCCCTGTGGCAAGCTGCTTTAACCCAACTACTGATCAACAAAAACTTTGTCTACGAGTGACCGATGGAATCTGACCTTCAAAGTTTGGCAAAAATCGGCGATCTAATTAACTTTGGCAAGATATTTCTGCTGATCCTGGGAATATCTCTCTTATGGTTTGTGGTCCATGTGATCAACAAAACCTCCAAAAGGTTTAGCGAAAGATTCCCATCTCGCCGGCTTTTAGTGCTCCAAGTGGTCACAGTGGTTTCGTTTATGATTTATATCATTGGTGGCGCTACCATTATTTACGGGGTGTTAGATCCAACCAAAGAACTCTTGATCGCCCTAGGCGGCAGCGCTGCCGTCGCCGTCGGTTTGTCCCTTAAAGACCTGGTGTCGTCCCTTGTGGCCGGCCTTATACTGTTATTTGATCGCCCCTTTCAGGTAGGAGACCGGGTGACCTTTGGCAGCACCTATGGCGAAATCCGCAGCATTGGACTGCGAGCGGTACGCCTAGTGACCCTCGACGACAATATCGTCACCATCCCAAATGCGAGGTTTATGACAGACGTGGTGGCCTCTGGAAATGCTGGGGCCCTGGATATGATGGTCTGCACCGACTTTTATGTGGCTCTTGATGCGGATCTCCGGCTAGCCAGAGATCTTGTTTATGAAATCTTGGTGACCAGCCGCTATATCTATCTCAAAAAACCCGTTGAAGTCACCGTCACCGAAAAATTCCTGGCCGAGCGACTGGCCATCGAGCTAAAGGCCAAAGCCTATGTCTTAGACGTCAAGTTTGAAAAAGCCTTCCAATCTGATACGGTCCTCCGTGTGGAGCAGGCCTTTTTAGAAAAAGCGATCCCTCGACCCCTCAAGGATCCACACTCCACTAGAGTCAACACTTAAAAACGAGGTAACAGTCCATGGGTGGCATGCTCAGCTGGATCCAACTCAACTCACAGGCCCTGAGGGAAAACTTCAAAAGCTTTAGGATGCGCGCGGGCACCGCCTTCCTCGCGCCGGTGCTCAAGTCCAATGCCTACGGGCATGGTCTCGCCGAAGTCTACCGGATTTTAACCAGCGAAGATCTGACTTGGATCTGTGTTAACTATCTATTTGAAGCCTGTGAGCTACGAAAATTAGGTTTTAAGGGCCGGATTCTTGTGGTGGGACCTGCCACCCCAGATGGCTGGGAGGAGGCCCTGAGCCTTAATGCCGAGCTGGTCATCGGCAATCAGGATCTGCTGTCAAGCTGGCTCGGACTGCAGACAAAACCGCTCCTCCATCTTAAGTTTGATACCGGCATGGGACGCCAGGGTTTCGCTCCAGTGGACGCTTCCAATCTTAGGGACACCCTTAGTGATCATCAGGCCCTCCACAAAATCGCCGGAGTCTGCACCCATTTTGCCAATGTAGAAGATGTCACCGACCAGTCCTATGCCCTGACCCAGATGGCCCGCTTTAAAACCGCCCAGGAGGTGTTTAAGCAGACTGGGTTGCCGATCCTTTACCATTGTGCGGCCAGTGCTTCCACGCTGATCCTCGACATCAGTCATATGGATTTGGTGCGGGTCGGCATCTCCCTCTACGGTCTCTGGCCGTCTTCACTCACCAGGGTGTCTTTTCTCCAGCAGCATCAGCAGCTATTAGACCTGAACCCAGTCCTTTCTTGGTATACCCAGATCACTACCCTTAAACAGATCCCCAAAGGACAGTTTATCGGCTATGGCTGCAGCTACCGGGCTGTCAGGGATATGAAAGTGGCCGTGCTCCCTGTGGGGTATTTTGAAGGTTACCCGCGGATCGCTGGGGAAAGCTCTAGTTTTGTCCTGATCGAAGGCCAAAGATGCCCTGTTGTCGGGCGAATCTGTATGAACATGATGATGGTCGACGTCACCCATGTGGATCATATCAAGGTCGGCACTACCGTTACGCTGATCGGCCGGGATGGTGGTGAGACGATATCGGCTGGAGATGTGGCGAGTTGGGCTAAAACCATCCACTACGAGGTGGTCACGGGGCTTCATCCAGCGATACCGCGAAGGACCACTGATCTGGCTTAAGGCGAATCTTGGTGAGGTAAGGCGTCTTAATGGGCTAGGGGTTTACCTTGGGTTTTCTCGTAAACCACCATAAGGGAACCAAGGCAGTTTGACACCGATTTTTGCAAGTCCTTGAAGGCGTCAGATTGCAAATCTTTTGCCGTAACCCCGTATGTTTGGACTTCCTCCCGTTCCAAGATGACAATACCGCTTTCGGTCTCCTCGACCGACCTCGAAGCTTTGAACCATCGGCTATCCACGCTACAGGGTGGCACCGGATCACCAATGATTTTGGTATTGACCAGCTTGGTACGGGACTCGCGTCGTTGTGGTTTGCCCAAGGCTAAACCAGAAACCCTGTTGCTTAGGTCGATTTTCAGGAATTGACTTCCTACATTGAAAATCGGATAACCAGGCCCCGCCGTAGACCGGGGAATCTCTCGCTTGTCTTGTACTGACGCTGCCAAACGCAGATCCTTCACAATGCGCGAATTGAGGCTATAAGGCTCAACTTGTCCGGAGATGATCTCAGCCTCGTTGGCAGCGTAGCGTAAAATCATTTCATCTAGCTGATTTTTGCTAAAGCGCAGCTCTGCTCCTGTCAGGTTCTCAGCGCTGGCGCCAAAAGCTTGGTAAACATAATGTGATGTGGTCAGTTTTCGTTCGGGATCTGCATCCAGTTGGATCTCGATGAGTTCGCGATTGTCCTGGGGCAAGAGCGCTGGTGTAGCATCCTTGCGGGATTCTTGACCCGCTAGAATGAGGGTCAGGCGTCCAGCGATATCAGGGCGAATGCCCTGGGCGCGACTGCTGAAATTGGTGGGATCAATATACCAGCCTTTTCCAGCATCATCGATCACTCGCACAATGGCATGGTTGAACACTAGCGATGGTAGCGGCTGCGGATAGGATGGTATATCCCCACGGGAAACAAAGGCCACATGAGCCTTGTAGCCCATGGCTCGTAGCCCTGCGACGGTGATCAGGGAGAAATCTTTACAGTCGCCGTATTGAGTGGTTGCTATCTCTGTCAGAGGTCTAGCGACAAACCCACCGCGCACGGTACGCCAGTTTCCATGATAGCGAACCGCGGTGGCCAGGGCCGAAGTCAAGTCGTTGATACGGTCAAAAAACCCTGTGTGCGATGCCTTAGCCTTGCGCGCAAGATCCGCAAAGACGGGTGGATAGGACTTGGCCAACTCTTTTTCATATTCGGAGGAAAGTTTTTGCCCAATTTCGCGCCAGTCCCGAACCGACGACAAGAACACTTTGGGGCATGGTTGATCTTCGAAGTATGTCTGATTGCCTTCGTTAACCACTTGGAAAAACACCGCCCGTTTCAGTTTGATCGTTGTGACTTGGTAACCGTATTCTTGAGACGTAGACACATCAAGATAGCCGTCAGGATCGACGATATGTGTGGTCAGTGGCAATTTTGATCTATAAACAACATGGCTTGGCTCAAGCACAGGACTGGTACAACCAAAGGAGACCTGCGACGAGTACTGGCCTTTCACCGGCACGTTTATGGTGTTGAGCGTCGTTTTATTATAAAGTCTCGATCCAACTTGGACATCGGGGTATGCTATGCGCACGTTATGGATTTCATCATAGCCAACATCGGATGCCACCTCTGACTTGTCTTCGATTGCAGACGGTGGCACCTTCGTGACTTTACTTCCATTGGTGATCTCGGCTTTATGCAGGGTAAACTTAGCTGCTCCCGCATTATAGGACTTGCGCCAGGTCCCATTTTGGTCACGACCGTCTGGTGTATTGATTTGTGTAAACTCGTCAATGTCTTCGGTCCAGGTGCCATCTGCTTCGATGGTCACCACCATACTGACTGAGACTGCAGCGGGAGCTTCTTCTATCTTTTGCCAGCGCGCCCAAAGCACCTGGTTGCCTGAAAAAAAAGATGTCATTACCAGTATGATCAGACCAATTCTTTGTTTCAACTTTGTTCCTCCATCATGACCGTTGCCTTGCACCTGGGTAAGGCTCATCCTCTCGTTCGGGAAAAATCTGTTAGACTTAAGCGATTTCCTCCTAACTAACTAAAACAATTGTGATAGATCGAGGAAACGTTTGCTGGAGTAAATTCCTAAATAATATATATACTGATTTTTGTTTAATTATATGCTATAATTTTCATAAACGCCAGTTCCTGAGGAGGAGCCGGTGTCAGTTCGCGCTGCTTTTGTCGTCTCAAAGTTGTCACTGGAGGAACTCATGTCTTTTCTTGCTAAGTTCGTGTCACCGCCCTTTCGCATCTTAGCGACCTTAACAATCTTACCCCTCGTCTTGTCAGCCTGCGGAAGTCCCAGGAGCCACCCTGCCACAGACTCCCAACTCGAATGGGCCCCGGGTGTCAATGTCGCGATCGACCCTATGGCCATCACCAAAGAAATCCGCCAGGCCGTCGAGGGGCCGCAAAAACGCGACTCCTATATCAAGGGTCTTTGTGAGAGTAGTTTTTACGCAGTCAATGGTGCTGCCTATAAACAAAAAGTCAGTCCCTATAACATCATGGTCTTTAATATGGGTCTTGCCTACAAACAGGAACTCCGCGGCGTCCAGTATATGCAAACCTTTACCTATGATGGAACCACCTATGGAGTCTGGGCCTTTGAAGACGGGGCCTTTGAAAACAAGGGTGATGGTGGGTATTCAAACTGGTGCATGATGGGTTGGCATGATCACCAGGAAGGCCAGGGGGCCAAGAGGGTCAACTTTACCAGACCCGCGGGCCTCTTCCGTCCTTAAGGTCTCAGCACTGCTCCGGGGCCTGGCAAACAGGCCCTTATAACCCACCTGAATGTTGCGAAAATACGAACCCCAGAAGATAAAACGGAATGTTGATAAAGATTTGTTGGGGATTAGGTTTTCCCAATTCATTGCTAGAAACAACGGCCGCTAAAAAAGCTGGATGCACCGCTCCTACTGCATTAAATCGGTCGGTAAAAAAGCGCAAACTATGGGACACCTTTTGTTTTTTTCGTTTGGCATCAAAGACACACAAGGTTTCTTTATAAAAGAATATGGCATCAAGCTCGGCGCCTTCTGAGCTTTTTTTGTTCTCCCAAAAATAGACGTCCGGGGTTTTTTGGCTTGGATCCGTAGCATGGATGAGACTTAAATTTAGGAAGTACTCTCCCAAAATCCCATCATTAGAATAAACAATCCGCCCATTGAGCAAGGACGGCAGACTGGTTTTAACAAGAGCATGAAAAAGACCCATATCGCACATGTAAAGACGAAAGTCCCTTTGATTTTTGCCACTTGAGAGAGGACTGTTTATGGCCGAAGTAAAATAAACCTTATAAACAAGACCGACCCCGACCAGGATTTGGATTGCAGATTTGATCGTTGAGCCCGCATGATGTGATATAGTATTGTATTGCACCCGTTTTGCAAGAATCTCAATTTGATCGAATATAGCATCGATCACTTCTAGGGCCTCTTTGGAAATCCTGCCTAAGGTTCGGTGCTTTATAAAATCATCGCGAAACGAAGCTAATAGATTATTTTGTACCCGACGCACCTCGTGAATATCCCTGTTTTTGATAAACCTGGCTACGCACTGTGGCATTCCACCACATAGCTCAAAGGTTATGGCATGGATAGTCATCGTCTTGTGAATCGGTTCGCAAAGCTTCGCCACCGACTCGATATTTTTATCCCGATGATCAACAGAGAGGATTCCTGCAGCAGCTTTTAATTTTTCTGTATAAAATTCCTCGCCCATAGCCCACAAGAACTCCTCAAAATCCATGGGCCTCATAAAAAAGTTTTCCACTCGTCCCACAGGAAACGAACCGACCTCGCCCAGCACCATTTCTAGGTAGCTGCCTGCAGCGACGACATGCAGGTACGGGAGCTTTTCCTTAAAAAACCTCAGTTTTTCAATAAGCTTAGGCGTAACCTGAATCTCATCAAAAAAGAGAGCTAACCTTTGTGTTTGCCGTAAATCCGTTCTTAATTCTAAGGACAACAGATCAACGAGATCATTAAAATCTTCGGATGATTCAATGGTTTTTGCGAGACGTTCTTCTGCTTCAAAATTAAACACACGATAGGAATTTGAAAATGCCTCCTCTAGGAAGTGGGTGACAGAGTATGATTTTCCACACTGTCTTACTCCACGAACGATTAAAACCAAGCGCTGGTCATCAGATTGGCTTTCCCAGACCCGCAAGAACTCGTCTACTTTTCTACGCATCCCCCCCCCCCCCCCCTTTGGGTGGCGTCATTTTCCTTATAACAAGTATACAAGGAATTTCAAAAGAGTACACCTAATCGATTGCGGTGTCCAGGGGGGTTTCATCAAAGTGCGATTGCGATATTTAGAGGGTTTAGGGCACCCTACGACTTCGATTTAGGGGGGGGTTCATAGAAATACCCCCCGTTCTCATGGGATTATCAATTATGTTAGGTAGATATCCCATCCACACCCCAGAAATAAGCCGTGAAACCCAAGATTTTTTATCTCAGTCCGATAGACCTTCAGGAGATTAACCTTCTGGAGTTCGCCAAAAATGCCCGCAGCCAAAGAATTAGCCAATCCCGCTGCCTTCGCCTCGACCGCCGAGGCCCTCAGTCTTTTAAAAGTCTCCTTCTTGTTTCGAGATGTTCCTGAGGACGTGCTCCAGCAACTCCTCAGCTATTTCGAAGTGACCAGCTACCTAGCGGGTGAACCG
Source organism: Oligoflexales bacterium (assembly GCA_041736175.1). GTDB lineage: Bacteria > Bdellovibrionota_B > Oligoflexia > Oligoflexales > CAIYRB01 > JBGSUI01. The sequence goes on from JBGSUI010000146.1 coordinate 30,750, forward strand.
GTTTTTTTAGAACAAGAAAAAAGCGATCACGTCTATGTCATTATCAACGGGTCCGTGGAGATCGTCAAATACTCAACCCAGCCCAGTCGGATGCATCGCATCATCGTCTTTTGTAGCAGCGAGAGTTTTTCGGAACTATCGCTCCTCACCCAGTCCAATCACTCGACTTCCGCTTTTGCCCTCGAAGACACCCAATTGATGCAGCTTAATCGTGAGGTTTTTCTCGAGATTCTCAAAAAGTTTCCAAAAGTAGGGTTTAATCTGCTTCGCAATCTAGCTCTCCTCAACCGCCAGGTCTTACAGGACAAAGATCCCTTCGAAAGCTACCGGGAAGGCTTTTTGCAGCCCCATCCCCAGTTGACACGCTTGATTCCCTTTGCTTTTATCGAACAGTTTCAAGTGGTGCCCCTTCGCTACCAGCATGATGTGCTCTTAGTCGGACTGCGTAACCCCCATAATCCAGCCTTTTTTAAAGCCTTTCACACCCAAAATCCCGACATCAACCTCAAGATCTGTATCATCAGTGACAAGGACTTTCACCAGCTTAAAAAATTTATAAGTGGCTTTTATTCGGGACACCATGTGGTTTTGCAATTTGAACGGGCTCCCATGCGAGAAGTCGCTCCCCCCTTGCTCGAATCAAGTGTTGTGGGTCAATTGCAAAACACAAAGAATTTTGGATTGTTTAGCGAAGAACTCTTAAAAAAATTAGTCGAACTCTCAGTCCAAAAAACCTACAAATCGGGCGAAATTGTCTTTCAAGCTGGTCAAGAGAGCCGCCATCTTTTTGTGATCCTTCAAGGCGAGGTGGCCCTACGAGCCCAAAAGCCAGGGGGCGGCAGTCGCCATGTCACTCACTACGGGACTGGTGAATTTATGGCTGAGATCTCCCTATTATTAGCCACACCCCACAATCTCACCGCCCAGGCTGTCCAAGACTGCCAGATCCTCTTGCTTAGCAAAGAGCATTTTTTGCAGCTGTTGGGGCTGCCGCATTTTGTACTGGCTCTCGCCCATCGTCTGGCCAAAAGACTCCAACGTAGCAATTATTTGGCCCGGAATCATCAGGAACAGAAGGTCCATTTTGACCGTCTACCACGACTCGCCGACCTCCTGCCTCACCATCTGCTCCGCCGCTACAAAATGATCCCCTTAGAACTCAATGACCATGTCCTCACCATCGGCTGTGTCGATTCCGATGGCGAAAGCCTTTTTCCTATCCTGCAACGGTACCTCAGCCACCTGCGGGTCGAACTGGTCTCCATCACTGAGCCCATGTTTCAAGACTGCCTGCGAGTGATGCTCAACACACCGCAAAAACAGACCGTCACGGCCGTCACTACTTTACCACGATCCCAAAACGACTCGGAACGCAGCCTACCGAGCGACGCTGTGCGAGAGATCGAGGGCTTGATCCATGCAGCCACGCGCCTGCGGGCATCAGATATCCATCTTGAGATGCAAAAAGAAGGGATGATCTTTCGGTTTCGCATCGATGGGCAGCTCCAAGAGGCCGTCGATAAAGTGAGCCTGGAAACAGGACGACAGATTATCAATAGGCTTAAAATTCTTTCTAAACTAGATATTGCTGAAAGCCGTATGCCCCAGGATGGACAAATGATCATGGACTCATTAACAGGCACATCCCTGTCGGCCATGCGCCTTTCCTTGATACCAACTGTTTTTGGCGAAAAGGCCGTTTTAAGGCTCCACAAGAGCGACAATGCTCTCTTGCCCCTCGACCTTTTGACTCCCAATCGGCACACGATCCTCAAATTGCGCGAGGTTGTTGCTGCGGGCGAAGGCGTAGTCCTCGTCGCGGGTCCCACGGGATCAGGGAAAACATCGACCCTTTACGGGATGCTCGCGAGTCTCAACCACAGTGAGACTAATATTATTGCGGTCGAAGATCCGGTCGAGACGATTATTCCAGGGATCACCCAAATTCCCGTCAATGAAGACATTGGGCGCACCTATCACGCCATCCTCAAGCATATCCTAAGACAAGATCCCGATATTATCATGATAGGAGAAATCAGAGACGCTTCGTCAGCCCAAATCGCCTTCGAAGCTGCCGTGACGGGTCACCTGGTGCTGACAACGGTTCATGCTACGGATTCCCTTAACACCCTACCGAGGATCCTTGAGCTTGGAGTCCCCCAGCATATGCTCAGCTCTGGACTGAGCTCAGTGATTTCCCAACGCCTCCTGCGTTCCATCTGCACCGAATGCAAGGTAAACCGCAGCCTCACCGCCCGGGACCATAGATTGTTCCAACGTTATGGCACCCAACTGAAGATTCCCAAACAGCTCGCTATTGGCAATGGCTGTGAACACTGCCGCCATTCTGGGTACTATGACCGGATTGCTGTTTTCGAACTCTGGCAAAAATCCCCTAAGATCCACCAGCTCCTTTTAAGTGACTGCAAAATGCCGCAGATTATCGACGAGCTCCGAAGAGAAGGCTTCCAAAGTCTTATGGAAGCTGGCCTACAACTGGCCATCAATGGTTTAACTACCCTTGATGAAGTGGTCCGCAACTGCCCGCCGCCGCCTTTCTAAGGACTTCGGGTCCTAAATCTTGCTTTCATGTGGGGGTTTACTCTAATCATCATATCCCTCGGACGCATATATTCGCAGCCAGACTCGTCTTCAGAGTCGCGACCGAGTAGCCGTAGTTAAGGTAGACCAGCCATCCAGAGTCAAAGGCATAGGACACGGTCGAAGACGACCAGTTAAACGCCATGATATTGAGCTGAGCGTCACCTTTTAGGCTCCAGATGCCATTGACATAGGCTTGGAGCAGTTCTTTTTGGGTCGGAAGCCTAAAGTCACTAAACCCTCCTTTGATTAGACCGTCGCAATGGGTGATCGCCCCCTCAAAAGTCCGCTGCACGCCGTCCCCCTTGGCCCAAGTCATCCCTGTCAGACGGTCGCTATAGAGGCACGCTTCGGTCCCGTCGCAGATCCCATTGGCTGGAGTCCCGCCGCCGCTGCCGTTGTCGGTCGAGGCTTCCCGGACCCAGTTAGCTCCCGTCGCTTGGGGCCAGCCACTGGGATTTTCGGTAGGGAATTGGCCAATATTAGCATGGTCATCGGTGGTATCGTAAACATCGAGGCCGTCTATAGCTGCGGTCCCGACAAAGCGGTCATAGAGGTCGACCTTTGCCATGTTTTTATAAAATACCAGCTGCCCTATAACACCAGCAGCCTGGGTGCCGTGCCGCAAATCCCATGGTCCGAAACCTTGGGTATCAGCAGCGACGTAACGCGCACCGGTCACGCAGCCGACGCCACCATCCGCTGCACAGGGCAATCCTCCGACCAAAAGCCCCGTGCTCCCAAAGACCGTCACCCCTTGTTTGATATTTTCGGGGATCATATCTCCATCACCTTGCCGAACATAGCGACTCCCAAAGGAGTCAAACCATTCAAAATCGGCGAGGCTCTTAATCTTAGCATCAAAGCTAGCATTGTCGAGATCCGGAACCGAAGTCGCACCGGCTAAGGGAAAGGCTGCCGAGGGATAGGATCCCACGACCCCTGCAATGGACACTCCCGCCTTGATCACTCCGGGAGTTAAGACTGATCCGGTCAAAGCTATAAAAGCCCCTTGGACCACACAGCTCTGTTGGCCGTCTGCACCGCAGGAGGCGGGGGTTGGGATGACGTTGCCTGCGACACCCCCAAGGCTTATCCCTTGGCGGATATTTCCTGGTTGGAGTTGACTCACCGCCGCAGCCGTCCAGGCATTACGGACAACACACTCCATCTGGCCGTCTGCACCGCAGGAGGCGGGGGTTGGGACGACGTTGCCTGCGACACCCCCAAGGCTCACCCCTTGGCGGATATTTCCTGGTTGGAGTTGACTCACCGCCGCAGCTGTCCAAGAATTGCGGACAACACACTCCATCTGGCCATCCGCACCGCAGGAGGCGGGGGTTGGGATAACGTTGCCTGTGACGCCGGCAATCACCACGCCGACCCTCAGGTCACCGGCGTTTATCAGACTGCGGGGCACTCCAACCCATCCCGGACCGACCAAACAGTTGTCGGTGATCTGGGGGTTCCCCGTACCACAGAAAGGAGGTGGGGGAGGAGGCGGAGGCGGCGTAAGAGTCCCTGTCACACCGGCAATCACCACCCCTTGGCGGATATCTTGCGGTCCAAACTGATCGAGTCGAGCAGCCGCGTAAACATTATCGAGTGACATATAGCAGTCTCGCCCGCCATCCTTAAGACATACGGGCTCCTGACCGGCGACGCCACCCACCCAGTGCCCCGAACGGATTTTTTGTGGCACCAGCCGGGAGACTTCTGCTGCGCGAAACCCTGGACCCACCAGACAGTTTTGGTCCCCATCACGTTGGCAATAGTTCCCCGAACCTCCACCCTGACTCTTATCCGTATCTGAGAGTTTTGGGGCGCAGTCCTTGGACCCTTGGACGACCTCTCCTGTGGGCTGGCGGAACCGCTGGTCGCTACAGATCTGATGGGGTCCACCGGTAAAGATCGGAATCTCGCTGTCACCGGAAGTCTCGCCTAAATAAAAAACAGTGATCACCGTGTTACCGGAGTCCGTGGTTTCAGGTGTGGCTAGGCGCAAAACATCCAGGTCGAGCGCGGAGGATTTATCGGACTCCAAAGTGCGGATCGTACCACTGACTGGTCCTTGGTTAAGCCCGCGGGGCATCTGAAACCGACCGGTGGTGCCTTCAGTATTTATGACTAAAACAGATTTTAGTGGAAGAGGAGTCTGGACATTGGGGGATGGAACGCTCCACTCCAACCACATTCCGGGCTTAAAACCCGTGCCGGTCAGGACGATCTCGGCCCCCGCATAGGCTGCCACATGGCTCAGCCCCTTCAGGACAAGATGGGTAAGTCCCCCCAGATCGCCGACGGGGATTTGGTTTATAGCATCTCCAGAGGGAACCTTGACGGCATCCTGACTGGGTTTAGCTGCAGAGGTATCGATCTTGGCCATGCTGTTGGCCCCGCTCCCCGCCGCCAGCTGGGAGGAACCTCTTGTGTCGAGGGCTTGTCCGCCGCAGGAGACCTGCAGTCCTATCCCTAAGGACAACAAAGGTTTGGGTCCCACTAAACTTGATAACATCGAGCAAAATCGTTTCATATTTGTTCCTCCAAGGGTTGCTACCTCCGTTTTACGGGTCAGGTGCAACTGGAAAACACTTTCGGGTTTGCGCTGGAGGACATTGACCAAATGATAATTCTAATGGATTAGTACAATGACTACAGCAGCTTTGATGCAGTGTTTAAGATTTTTATCTGCCTCTCCTTAAGCAGGCAGTACGAGAAACCAAACCATGCCTAAAAACTTTGGTTGTTTCGATCGCTTTCTGGCAATTTGGTCGCCCGTAGATTCAGTTTAACGGAATTGACATCGATCTCGGTACTGGGTTACGATTGCCCCATTGATTTTTTTCGGGAGGTGTCGATGGCCGTTAAGGTTTCGCCAAAATTTCAAGTGGTCATTCCTGAAGCTGTAAGGTCGGCAATTGGAATTGTGGCTGGTAGTCGTATGGAAGTTATCGCTAAAGGCAAGGTGGCATACCTCGTACCTGTTCCCGAAGGGACCGAATTGCAATCCGCTCTTGCTGGAAAACTCGATCAAATTCAGGTCCGAGATAAGAAGGACCGTAAAATATGACTTCTAGTGTTTTACTTGATTCTTCGGTTTGGATCGAATGGCTTACTCGCGGTAAACGTCTAAGTTCCTGCCAAAAATACATGGATAAATACAAAAATGTTGGTGTGCCATCGATTGTCGTTTTCGAAGTGTGTCGTAAGGTGGCGGCTAAAGTCTCAGAAGACGAAGCTCTTCGAGTAGCAGCGTGGTTTAGAACGTTTGGAATACTCAATTTGACAGATGAGATCGCACTGTATGCAGTCGACCTCTCACTCAGTTTGAAACTGGGGATGGCTGACAGTCTGGTACTTGCCCATGCCCAACGGGAAAACGCACAACTTATTACCTTGGATAACGATTTTGCTGCTATAAAGAATGTGATCGTCCTTAGATCTTGACCAAGAAACTTTGAACAGATGCCTCGTCAGGTAGAAGCTCGTCCACCGCTGGAGACCTGCAGTCCCACCCCTAAGGACTATAAAGGCTTGGGCTTCCCCATCTGTTCCCACGTCTTGTGCTTGGTTCACTTGGTTGGATACCGTTTAAAGCCCTGGGTATAAACGTTACTTTTTCAGATATGCGAGCATGGACGGCACTCGAAAGTCGGAAGAGCCGGGCGAGAGGTCGTGGCTTAATTTCCTACTGCGGGGAAACCTATGAATTCTGGGCGTCCCGAGAGCTGCCGGCGGATGCAGTCATTAAGACTGGGTCCTTCAACCAGGATGCCATGGGTCATTGGTATGTTAACATAACCTTTGAAAGCTTTAGTTTGGAATTCCGTGGTGGAGAGACTCCTGTTGGTATCGATCCAGGAGTGATCACCATGGCCACTCTTTCGACAGGCATTACATTTGAAGGACCAAAGCTTCGAGAGCGCTATTTGTCTCAGGTAAGGCACCTTGAGCGCACACGCCTCCACGCTAGACGCCAGCAGGCGAAAAACCAGACATTCGGACCCTTGCCTAAGAAGAAACGGATGACTAGGCTCCATGCTCGTATAGCCCATGCAAGGGCCGACTACCTCCACAAGGCTTCGACTAAGGTTGTCGAAGCTCATAAAGATATTTTCATTGGCAATGTCCCGTGTCGTCTCATGAACCGTTCAAGAAATATGGCTGGCGTCAGTCTAGACAATGGCCTTGGTGCATTTAAAACGCAGGTCTCTTACAAAGCCACCCAGATCTATTGGAACTGGGGGGGTTGGCGAGATTGAAATAAATGAAAGGGACTCGTCTCGGACGTGTTCGGTGTGCTTAACTGTACATCCGCGGATCGGGCTGCGAGTAAGAGATTGGAAGTGTGGCACTTGTAATACGTCTCACGACAGGGATTTAAATGCCTCGCGAAACCTTCTCCGCCTCGGACGTGAGGCGCTAACCCACCCTGGCGACCGTAAGGTTGCCGGGGCATAGGGAATCCCCGTCGTTCACGGCTGACTTTCACCCATAAGTCTGTAAGAGTCCGAAATCATTAACGCGAGAAAAATGGTCGGAATCAATGATATCAGCTACTTAAAGAACTTGTGGGTAAAAGTCAGTCGTTCACGGCGGGGAGGACGTCAATCCGCCTACCTAAGCTATAAGAAGGCCCAGAGCTAAGAGCGTGCCCTTGGCCCAAAGAGAGGGGCAGTCCACCATTTTATCGAGCAAAGTGATTACCATGGCAAAATTTTTCAGCACTGCTGGCCCTATTCGAGAAGACAAGCACTATTTTATTCCGGTCGCCGAAAGAATCGACTTAGAAGAGATTTTTACCCTCATAGACCAAGAAAAATACTTTGTCCTCCATGCTCCGCGCCAAAGTGGTAAGACCACCACACTGCTCGAACTCTGCAAAATCCTAAACAAAACAGGCAGTTATAAATGTCTGTGCATCAATGTGGAGAGCGCGCAAACAGCCCGTGGAAATGTAGAACAGGCCATGCGCATCATCACCCAAGATCTGGTGCGAAGAGAAAAAATCTACCTACCCCGTCAACTACCCCGCCCTAAAGGGCGGAGCTTGCTGGAAGAAATTCTACAGGCTCTCATGTTGACCCGGCTAAGCAAGAAAGGATAACTACTTTTTGAGCTACGTTAGAAACCAATACATAGGCACCTTGGGATGCTTCACCAGTCCCAGGCTCTGCGGCAAAGGGTTAAACAGGTTTAAGGGGTTAAGCCAGTGCTCTTTGCATTTAAAACGGTTTCATAACATTGCCAAGGTGACCTTTACCTGGGAAACCAGAGAACGGGGAGGTAACTCCCCCTTATGCTAAGAGTGTTCGTATTAGATCAGAATCAAAATCCCCTCATGCCCTGTCACCCTGCCCGAGCAAGGGAGATACTAAGCTCAGGCAAAGCCAAAGAGATTAGAAGGTTCCCCTTTACGATTATCCTTATCGATCGACAAGGGGGCGAAGTACAGCCTACCCAAGTCAAGGTTGATCCTGGCAGCAAGACGAGCGGTGTCGCCTTGGTCGCTGATGCCAAGAGAGGCAAAAAGGTCGTGTTTGCCTTCAACCTCGAACATCGAGGTCACGCCATCAAAGAATCTTTGGACCAAAGACGTGGGATCAGACGATCAAGAAGAGCCCGTAAGACCCGCTACCGTGCTCCACGTTTTGACAATAGAAGAAGGGAGGAGGGCTGGCTTCCGCCATCTCTCAAGTCGAGAGTTGACAACGTGCGCCACCAGGTCAAAAAAATCAGCTCAGTCTCCCCAGTCGACACAATCGCCGTCGAAACGGTGCGCTTTGACACCCAAAAACTAAGAGATCCCGAAATTTCTGGCGTTGAGTACCAACAAGGGGAGCTACTCGGTTACGAAATCAGGGAGTATTTGCTGGAAAAATGGCAAAGAACCTGTTCTTACTGTGGAAAAAAAGATCAGCCCCTTGAGATCGATCATATCCATCCCAAAAGTCGGGGAGGGACGGACAGCGTCACGAATTTAACTCTCGCTTGCTCGCCTTGCAACCGACGTAAAGGTAATCAACCTGCAAAAGATTTCCTAAAAGAATCCGTAAAGGGTGAGGCAAAATTAAAGACCCTTCTGGCCCAGGCCAAAGCCCCCCTTAAAGATGCTGCGGCGGTAAATGCCACCCGCTATGCTATAGGAAATTCACTTAAAAACCTCGGCCTACCAGTCTCTTTTTGGTCTGGTGGCAGAACTAAAAAAAACAGAACCTCCCAAGGCTATGCCAAAGATCACTGGATCGATGCCGCCTGCGTTGGTGAGACTGGGGAGCAAGTCTATATTCCATCCAACCTTTGCCCTCTCCTCATCAAAGCACAGGGCCGAGGTTCGAGGCAAAAGTGTCGCATGGATCGATACGGCTTTCCACGCACGGCTGCTAAGGCCGAAAAAAGGGTTTTCGGTTTTCAAACCGGAGATCTGGTCAGAGCTGTTGTGACTAAGGGCAAAAAAGAGGGGACTTATATCGGTAGAGTCGCGGTCAGGTCCTTGGGGGGTTGGCTGATCATTTGGTTCAGGATGATGTCGATTATATTATGGATTTAGGTCTTGTGATCGATACCCCCACTGGCTTGCAGATTGCCAATCCGATTTATAAAGAGGTGATCCCAAGACAGCTCACCTGGCTGAATCAAACCCAACTCAAAAGCGTCGTTACCCGCCAATAGTACATCAACGCCGATGGGTCCATCGCCGTAGAAAAGCTGCTCCAGGATTTTCAGCAATTCTTCCGAGAAAACAGCGAGGCTTGGATCCAGCGTTTTGACCAGTACCATGAGGCAGGCCCCCAGCTCTTGCCTCCGTGGGGTCGAAGCTAAAAAAGATTTTTCCCGAACCTTTCAGCAAGCTGAAGTGATCGGGAAAAAAGGTGACCGTGCTGGTTACTAAACTCTTAGCAACCGGGTGACGTGATGGCATTGACAGTGTTCTGTAAATTCTTGACCTGGTCGATCGTCCAGGTGTCGTTGACGGCGCACGATGGATTGACTCGAGCCGTAGCCGATGAGTTTACAGCCTGAGCAGTAAAGGCTGTCGCATTGGCTAAAGTGGTGGTGTAACTGTACCTAACTTTGCTGCAATCCGTTAGCTTGAAGCCTAGGGGATTGTCTGCGGTACATGCTCCGGGCCCAATGGTGGTACCTAGGGCAGCATAGGTCGTATTATCCCCATAGTAGGACGACTGAAGAGTGTACATATGGGCCAAATTGACCTTAGCCTCAGACTGCCGGGCCTTAGCCTGAAAGGTCTGAAATCTTGGGACGGCTAATGCTGCTAGGATGCCGATGATCGCCACGACGACCATAAGCTCGACAAGGCTAAATCCTTTTTGATTTATCGTGGATCTTGTAAATGGATGACCGATTAATTTCATAGAAACCTCCTAAAATGTTGATCGATGGTGGATATGCTCAAGATCTGCAGCCTAATCACTCGTTAAGCAACAACCTCGAGATAATATCAACATCGGTGTTTTTATTAGAACCTTGAGGTTTTTTTATATTTTTATATAACTCCTCAATCCCTTTACCTAAAAGGATGGCTCGTCGGATGGCTTTACCGACACTAAAAAAAAGCGTGTTGCAGACTTTTACGACACACCAGTTTTTTGTTTAAATTTTAACAGCTTATCCAGCCGTCATCTCACTAACGTAGGAACCTTGTCTTCCGAGTCGCTTTGGAGATTTTAGGAACAATTGGAGCAGCCTTGTCATAGGGACCGGGTCCATTCGAAGGGACCGAGGCCGACATCCCTGCGTAGTCGTAATAGGCCCAAAAAGCCTCAGCAGCAAGACTAGGTCCTTTGACCACCCAACGCCCTTCGAGCATCACAACGCTTGCCACCACCACCTCGGGATTTTCTGTTGGCGCTAAACCAGCAAACCAGGTGGTTAGTCCCTTTGGGGAGCTGCCGGTGAGAGTCCCGGTTTTCCCACCGACCAGACCCCGTAGCTTGGTGTATTTCCCCCGTCTAAAAGCAAAGGAAGCGGTGCCACCAAGGACGCTAGCGTCCAAGATATCTAGAAGATGGTCCGCCGTAGATTCGCTGTAGATCCCGTCACTGGCGGGCGCTGAAGAGATGGCGGAGTTTCGAAATATACGAAGTGGTATGGGATGCCCTCGGTGGGCAATGGTCATCATCAGATGGGCTCCATGGACTGCACTGAGACCTACATTGCCAAATCCTGCTGCAAATTTTCCAACCGTATGGGCACTGGAACTCTGGGGGGTTGGTGGCCGATAAGGCGCTTTCTCCAAGGCAAAATCAGTGGCCAGATGGGTCGTCCAACCTAGTTTTTTTGCATATTGGTTAATCGCACCGATTCCCAGGTTATTAACCGCCATTTTTGCATAGTAGCCGTTGCAGGAAGAGCCAAATGCTTTCCGTAAAGAAATTTCGGCTCCCGCTCGGCGCGCACCACTATCCATCATCCAGGCACCGGACTCCCCTACCCGCGAACACCCCCCTTGGAGATCCTGGGTCGCATAGGGATCCCACTGAGCGACATCCAAGGCTGCCGCGGTCACCACAGTCTTAAAAACCGACGCCGCAGGAAAACCACCATGCAGTGCCGTATGGACTTTAGCCCCCCAATCTTCTGGGGATTTGCCCTGGGCCATGGCTAGGATGTTGCCGGTTTTAACCTCAGCCACAACGACGGCAGCAATGGGGCTGCGGGCGTCGATCAGAAATGCTGAAAGATGATTTTGGAGATTAGGTACAAGGGTCGTCGCCTGGGGCACGCCATGGGAGTCAGCGATGTAGATAACCCCGTCGGCTGCTGGCGGCGGAATCTTAGTGGGTATACCAGGCAAGTGAGGGGCTACCCCCGTGGAGGCTGACTTTGCAGAGTAAAAAGGAGGAGCTAGGGGGCCCTCAAACGTTGGCTCGCCTTGGGCAAAGCCAGTCCTCCCAGGCAAAGCTACATTTATCACGCCCAAAACCCAAAGAAACCATGCTACCGAGACGGAACCCTGTCGACCAGGGGGAATGTGAAATCTTCTGCATGGGGACAAATTCAAAAGGAACCTCCTCGATATGGAGTTTTGGCGCATGATCCCCTGGTCTTAATTGGAAAATATTGTGTGCTGAGGTTGTACCAAAGCGGTCCGTAGGATGATTCCATTATACCTCTGTATCTGTGAAGTTGGGATCTTTTGGCCTAACTTAAAAGCCCCGGAAAAGGCTCGGGCTAAAGTCCCTCAGGAATTTTGAGGTTGTGATAAGGGACCATCATAGTTAAAATTCTTTTAAGAGTCAGCACTTTGGTTGATTCAAGGAGTCCTGTTGGAAACCCTGGCCGAAAACGCTGGGTCAAGTTTGGTAGGTAGTCCGCGACTCGATCACCAAAAGGAAGACCGCTATTCCCTCTCTTCATCTGATCCATCGTTACTTGCTGCGAGAGCTCCTTCCTCAGTTTTTATCGGCCATGGTTGTGATTTGTTCGATCATCGTGATCTCCCAGTTGGTCAGGCTGTCCGAGGTCTTGGTGACCTTTGGGTTGTCCCTCGAAAACTTGTTTTTGCCTTTTCTCTATATCATCTTACCGTTTATCTCAATCACCATACCTATCGCCTATCTGTTTGCCGTGTTGCTTTGTTTTGGCCGGCTAAGTGCCGATGGTGAGTATGCTGCGCTTTTAGCGGCGGGTTTCCCCCTCAAGCGCGCCGCTAGGACGGTCCTCGCCCTAGGCGTCGTCCTGTATGGGGTCGGTGTTGCCGCCGCTATGAATCTAGAGTCCTGGGGACGCCGGGAGATGATTCAATTCCTCTACCGTAAGACTCAGACAGAACTTGATAACCTTGTCAAATACAAACTCCAACCGGGAGTCTTTCTTGAAAACTTTCTCGGATACGTCCTGTACACAGAAAAAATCGCGTCCAACCGGACCAATTTCGAAAATATCCTCATCGCCCCCAGAAACGACGCCAAAAACAGCAATTTTTTTGTGGCTGCACCGTCCGGAAGCATCGTCGGCACGGTCGAGACAGGAGAACTGCGGCTTAAATTAGAGCGGGGTATGGCCTACTCCCGCAAACCCAACTCCCATAAGATCTCCTTGACAAAGTTCAACCATGCGGAAATAGACCTGCTTAGGGTTTTTCAAGAACAGATCTTGGGTCCAGACAACAAAGAAGACGATTACCGTAGCTACCGGCCCCTTGAGCTTTGGCACTTTATCCGCAATCTTAAAACCCAGGCCAATCCCGATCAGGGACTGATCAGAAGAGCCAGCTACCTCTTTCACCAACGGATTGCCTCTCCCTTTGCTGCGTTGACCTTTGCTCTCTTTGGTATGGTCCTCGGGGTCAGCGACCCGCGACGGGGCAAAAGCTCTGCCTATGTGGGGGCCATCGTTACCATCATAGGTGGCTATGTGATTTTAATGGGCTGTAAGTGGCTTGCAGAAAACGCCTATGTGCCCGTCGTTGTCGGTGCTTGGCTGCCCAATCTAGGTATCGGAATCTTAGGGTTTTTCTTGGTATACCAAAAAAATCGACTCCCCCCCTCCGAGAGCACCCTGGACTGGCGCAATCTGCCTTTTATACGCCGGTCTGCCTCAAAGGTCCCGCCGGGTACCCACTGAAATCTGTAGAAAGACCACTAAGCAGCATCGTAATCAATCGAGATTGAGAAGCCTTTATCATCACCACTGGCAAGATCTAGGACGTGATTAATATCAGCTTCAGATAACTTGATCTTGCTATTATGAAAGAACATTGCTTTTAAGCGGATCAATACTTCGGAATGCTGATCCATGCCCGTGGATTCGTTTTTTTGAGCTTCCCACTTTGAGATCAAGCTTCGATCTTTAATCCCAATTCTTTTGGCAAAGGCAGCTTGAGTTTGCTCCATAGTTAAACGAATAAATTTAACTTCGGCTCCGGTCAGTCGAGCTGGTTTTCTGACTACTTTGAGAAAAACCTGGTCTCTGATCGATGCGGGATCAAGATCAAGAATTTCTGTGCTACCTAGCTTATAAAAAGGTGCGCTTTTGATGATCATAGGAAAGCCAAAGCCCTTGAAGACTATGTCTTTGTGGTAAATGGTTTTATTCATTATGCTTCCTTATCTATAACAGTGACAACAATAACGTCGCCAAAAACGGCAATTATGATTCTGAGGTCTCGTTCATCGAAAGTTTGGCCCCTTATTGAATACTTCCAGCCAAGATTTAGATCAAAGTCATCCTTCTTTTTTTCATGAAATCCATTTTTCAGGATATAAAGGACTTCAGAGTCAATAACTTCTCGCTCTGCCATCCTTTCCAAGGCATGGACGCTATAGCGGATTTTTTGTGTTTCGATTGCATTTGAGACTACTTCTAGGACATTGCCAATTTTTTTAGGTCGTTTTTTCATTCCACTCCCTCGGCTTGGGACATGGTATCATATTCAGTGCAAAAAGTGAACCGTTCACAGTTTTAATAAATATTCAATAATTTAAAATAGTTAATCAATTTAACTCGCTGGGTCGTGTGACTGACTCTTTGACATTCCTTAAATAGATGTCCACTGAGTTCCATAGGAATCTGGGAAACAGATTGCCGCCTTAGAGTGTTGTGCCTATAATCCCCAGGACTGAACAAGCCTCGTAGGAAACAGCACCGAGGGCTAAACCCGCTTCCACACTAGCGACAAGGATATTCACCATGCGTCGAGTTGTCGTCACCGGACTTGGTCTCGTCACCCCCTGTGGAACCTCCGTACCAGACACCTGGAAGGCAGTCCTAGAGGCTCGCTCAGGAGTGCGGCTTATCACCAAGTTCCCAGTCACCGACTATCCCGTAAAAATCGCTGCCGAAGTGGACCCGTTTTCCTTGGGAGATATCCTTGACAGCAAAGAAGCTCGGCGGACCACGGATTTTGTAAAATATGCGGTCAAAGCCTCCCATGAAGCGTTGGAAGATGCGGGCCTCCTCCGGAACAATCCCGACGAAGACCGCAGCCAGTTTGGCACCTCCATCGGAGTGGGGATCGGCGGTATCGGCGATATCGAGGCTTCGACCCTGACCTTAAACCAAAGCGGGCCCCGCAGGGTTTCGCCCTTTTTTATGCCCTACTCCATTTCCAATATGGCGGCAGGAGTGGTCTCGCGGCTTTTTGATCTAAAGGGCCCCAATATCTGCACGACCACAGCATGCACGAGCGGCACCCACGGCGTCGGCGAAGGTTTTTTATATATCCGAAACCATATGGCTGACGTCATGGTGGTCGGTGGTGCCGAGGCTGCTATCAGCCCCCTGTCCATAGCTGCTTTTGCATCCATGAAAGCCCTGAGCACCCACCACGAGGATCCGGCGAGCGCCTCTCGGCCCTTTGACCTTAACCGAGATGGTTTTGTGATGGGAGAAGGCTCAGGGATTCTGGTCCTCGAAGAGTACGAGCATGCCAAAAAGCGCGGGGCGACGATCTATGCCGAGATGGTTGGTTACGGTATGTCAGGGGATGCCCATCACATCACCGCACCGGCACCCGAGGGTGAAGGCGCCCAGCGCTGTATGCGCCAGGCTCTTAAGGTAGCCCAAATCTCTCCCGAAAAGATCGACTATATCAATGCCCACGGGACGTCGACAGAGCTAAACGACAAATACGAATCCGCGGCCATCAGACATGTGTTTGGCAACCACGCCAAAAAAATCTCCATCTCGTCCACAAAAGGGGTAACGGGCCACTGCCTAGGAGCGGCTGGCGGTATCGAAGCGGTCCTTAGCGTCCTCGCCCTCCACCATGGGGTGGTTCCACCGACAGCTAATCTGCGAACCCCAGATCCCCACTGCGACCTTGATTACACCCCACTGATCCCAAGAGAGCGGGAGCTACACTATGCCCTCTCAAACTCCTTTGGGTTTGGGGGAACCAATGGAACGGTGGCCTTTAAAAGGTTTAGCTGACAGTGGTGAACATGCAGCAGAGAGGCTTGAAAATCGAAAGGGTATTAGTATGAATGCTAGGAGCCGATCGGAAGCCATCGAAGCACTGGAAAATTTATCGTTTATTATAGTGGTTCATTTAGCTTTGGTGACTTTTTTTTCAAGCCATCAAGCCGTGAGACATTGGCAAAGCGAGCTGGATGGATTTGTAAGTGCCTTAAGGCGGTATGACAAAGGAAAAAAGCGTAAGCATAATTTTAACAAAGATCTAATCTGTGACGCACTCCTCGAACTCCTCGAAGATCGAAAAATCCAGGATGATATCGAGGACTTTATTGCTTCTAAGGGACTCCCCGTCGATGATCTGGATTTTGAAGCCGTCAAGCCGCTGGTGGTTCCCTTTGCGGAGTCTATTTTAATGGAGTGACTTCCGCAGGTAAGTTCTTGCTAGGATGACAAGCCTTAGCTGATTCCCAGTGAGCAGGAATTGCGCTATGCTCGTTCAAACTCCTTTGGGTTTGGAGGAACGAATGGAACGGTGGCCTTTCAAAAGTCATAGCCGGTGGGCCTCTAGCTGGCTTAAATTGTCAATTGTCAAAATTTCGCAAAACTTGGCACTGTTGTTAGGAGTTTTGACGGCGAGTTTTGGCCTAGGTTCCAGGGATTCCCATGCCTTTGTATCCAGTGTTTGGAACTACCTCAAGCAGTACCAATTCGGCGTGGACTACGCCTCGACCAACGACTCCATGGCCGTCACCTATGATGTGGAGGGGGCCAATCGCTCAGCCTGTAGCTCTGCGGTGGATCGACCTGGCTATAGCACCTGTAACGTCGAGATCCGCCGGTCCACCCCTTCCAGTGGTACTGGTTTTGTCTTACAACAAGCCTTTCGCCGCCAGGGCAACTTTTACTTTAAGCCTGACTTGAGTCTCGGGGTGCGGTATTTGACGGGAGAATTAACAAAAAACGAAGGGCAAAAACAGGTTTCCCTGGGACTTCCCCTCAAGAGCTTGAGCTACTCTTTGGCTGCTCTTGTGGTGAAACCTTATATCCAAATAGGTATCACTCCTAAAAGCCGGTGGCCTGACCTGCTGTTAAGCCTTGGTCCGGCCATGCAGGTGGCCCTCGGTCAGGTGGGTGTCAATGACGAAAAACAATATGTGGCCATGGCCACCACATCGGATTCTTATTTTTTCGGCTTTTTCGAGGTGGAAATCGTTTTAGTCCGTTTTGGTGACGGTGCGTTTTCGCTCTTTACCTCGACCGACAACACCCACGGGGGCAAAGGCACCCGATTTTATCCAAAAACCGTGGATGGCATGGACCGGTTTTACGCCACATCCAAGAGGTCGATTGGTGGGGGGTTTTGGGGGTATGGCCTTAAACTCATCCTTAATTGGCCTTAGGGAATGAGGGGCTCATTATCCCTGGTAGGGATCATACAGGTTGGAAAGAATTCTGCTATGATTCTTCCGACC
Source organism: Oligoflexales bacterium (assembly GCA_041736175.1). Classification (GTDB taxonomy): domain Bacteria; phylum Bdellovibrionota_B; class Oligoflexia; order Oligoflexales; family CAIYRB01; genus JBGSUI01. The sequence continues at coordinate 47,705 of JBGSUI010000146.1, forward strand.
ACCACAAAATCCCCCCCCTCAAGCCCTGGGATATTCTTCCGATACCATAAGAACGAGGTTTCTATCGACCATTCCAACTCCCATAAGGAGCGACTGAGGCATGTCCACTGATCCTAAAAACCTAGCCGCAAAGTATAAAATACAAAGCCCGACGACCTTAGACCCTAAGTCAGCGATTATGGTGATTGAGGACCAGGTGGAACTAAGGCTTATCGTCACCCACCAGCTCCAAAAACTCAGTTTTACCTCAGCACGCCAAGCCTCCAATGGCTACGAAGCCCTGGAGATCATTCGCGAAGAAAAGCTCAAACTAGGGGCTATTATCTGCGATATGGAAATGCCGGTGATGGGCGGGATCGATTTCCTTTCCGAGTTAAGGGAAAACCCAGATTTTGACGTGGCGCCCTTCTGCATCACGATGGATAACGTCACCAAAGAAAAGATGATGCTCGCCGTGGAAAACGGCACCGACGAAATCCTAGTCAAGCCTTTTACCCTCGGAGATATCGGTCCCAAACTACGAGCTGCTTTTTCCAAGTTTCATCTACCTAATAATCCAGAAAAAGTTTATGAGCTAGCCAAACAAATGATGCGGGACAACAAGCTCGACCTATCAGCAGCCATCTACAAAGACCTAGGACTCCACGCTCCCAAGGCGGCGCGCCCCCTTGTCGGCCTCGCAAGGATCGAAATCAAAAAAGGCAATATGGCCGAGGCCCTTAAACTCCTGGTAGAGGCAGAAGGCAAAAACCCAAACTTTGTACATACCTACGTCGAACGAGGGGTTATCTATTCCAAGCAGTCCGAGTGGGACCAGGCAGTCCTATGCTTTAAAAAAGCGATCGAACTCTCCCCCCTCAATGCCCACCGCTATAAGATGGCTGCCGACATCCTGTTTCCGACTAAGAAATATGCTGAGGCTTGCGAACTCTTGGAGTCTGCCCTTAAATACAATCTTGATTTTCCAGACCTCTACAAATATCTATGCCAGGCTAAATTCGCCCTCAAAGACTACAAACTGGCCCAAAAATATATCAAACAAGCTCTCCAAGCAAATCCAGAAAACGTCGATTACTTAAACCAATTAGGGATCTGTCTTAAAGAAACCAACCAGGTAGACGAGGCCCTTAAGGTCTATAACCAAGCCATTAAGATCGATCCGAATAACATTGACTCGCTTTATAACAAAGCGGTCTTAGTTAAATCCAAACACGACTATGACGAAGCTATCAAGCTTTTTGAGCGGGTGATTAAAAAAGACCCGACCTTTACTCTGGCTAAAACTAAGCTCGAAGAGTGTCGCAAGGAAAAAGCTGCGCTAAAACCACCAGCAGCCCCCGCAGCTTAAGTCATCCATGAAACTTGGCCCGTCACATCTTCCTAATGCGAGCAGGAAAAGTTAAGGATTAACAATATTATATAAGTTGAATTTATATAATATTGATAATTAAATTAAACTTACTTGTATTTTAGATAATATATGTTATAATTTTCCATGATAGCAGGGTCTTCCATAGACTTGCTTTTTTTAACTTGCTAAAATGATGGGTTTAACATTGCATCGGGCGGCCATCTTTCTTAACCATCGTGCGGGACAGCACCAACGAACCAATTGGAAAAAATCAATTGAATTGGCTTTGTTTCGGTCTGAGCTAACGTTTATCTCCATGAGCGAACCGACCCAAGTCCAAGAAGCACTTAAAAAAATCAAAGATAATCAGTATGATGCTGTGATTACCGTCGGTGGAGATGGCACACTCCATGGGGTTATTCAAGCTGCAGCAGGGACCGAAACCCGGTTTCTAGTCCTCCCCGGTGGAACGGCCAATGACCTGTCCCGCCAACTAAACCACCACGGATCTCTAGACAAAAGCCTAGAACTGGTGCGCTGTGATCGGTGGCAGTCTATCGATTTGATCGATGTCAATGGTGTCCTTATGGCTACCAACGGGGGTATCGGCCTGGTCGGCGATGTCGCCGCGAGCGTCGAACGATATCGCAATCGTCTCCCTCCCTTTGTTCAACTGATGTCGCACCTTGGACACCGGATCTACTCGACGGTTCTTGGAGTCCAATTATTGACGGGTCCGACAGTCCCCTATGAGTTTAACCTCCGGTCAAAAGAGTTTTCTGGAACCATTGAAACACCAATCCTCTTGATCAATAATCAGCCCTACTTGGCTGGTAGCTTTCCTGTGGCACCAACCACATCTAATCAAGACGGATCTTTTAATGTAACCGTGTTTTTTCATCAAAAAATGCTGGACTTAGCCATGGCTATCGACCGGGTCAGGCGGCATATTCCTCCGGTTTATGATCCAAATATTGTTTCCTTTGAAACCAGCGAGCTAGAGGTCATAAGTCCACCTTCCCAAGGACCGTGCCCTTTTTTTGGAGACGGGGAGGCGATGGGCAGCAGCGATTTTTATCGCATGACCGTGCGACCCCAAGCTCTTCGGGTCTTTGTGGACCCACTCCATAACCCAGCCTCTGATTCTATGGTTTTTAGACCTTCCTGTGGCAATCCTCCAACCCATTCAACCCCCCGAGACCTGCATATATGACGACCATCGCAATATCTCATGCCCGTGGATTTTTAGGAGAACAGCTTTGTAAGCTCGCTCTGTCCCAAGGCCATTGCGTCTATGGTCTCGTCTTTGGCAGCGAAGCAAGCCCTTTTAATATCGAAGGTGTTCGTTATGTTTCGATAGAAGGCGCCCAAAGTAAGTGCCCATTGGACCTCGCTAGGACGGAACTAAAGGACGTGGAAATATTGATCCACGCCGGCGGCCCTTACACCCTTGATCTCTCATTGCTTGATACCCAACCCGTCGGTCCCCGAGGCCGACAGGAAGAGGTTGCCGTTGATTCTCCACTTGAACTGGAATGTTTCTATAGCCATATCACCGAAGTGATCCTAGGCCTCGCTTTGCAACTCCCAAACTTAAAGCACCTGATCGGTCTGAGTTCTTTGTCCGTCGGCACTAAGTTCGGTACCCGATTTTTATCTAAACAAGGACTCAAAAACAAAGCAAAAGCGAACTCTTCAAAGAAAAACCCCATCGTCCTACTAGAAGCCCCCATCCGCACCGATCACTATCCGGACTTTAAGGCTCTCGAACACAAACCAATGACCCATCCTCTAGGTCTTGCGGCTTTGGCTTTTGAGCGGAGTTTAGAAGGAAGTCATGGCTGGAAATCACCGACTATAAAGAAAACAATAGTACGCTTAGGGACTCTGATCGGAGATTCCATAACTGGTGCGTATCCAAACCTCAATGGCCTATACTCGGTTGTTCCTTTTTGTCATCAACTGGCCCGCGGTGAATCTTTTATAAACAAGCTTCCTTTCTTACCACTGCCATTTCATGAACGATCCCGTTTGTGTTTATTACCTGTGGACCTCGCTGCAAGGGCCCTCTTAGATTTGGCTATAGTTGCTCCCCCTGTCCCATCCTCTTCGGGCAAAACAGAGTATCGACATCTCGCAGATCCTGACCGGGATGTGTCGGTCCGTAGGTTTTTTGCCATCAATATGCGCCATTCCGGGCTCGAAATACCGCCCCTGGCCGTGGGCGCGACTCCACTTTTCGAACCGATCTTTCAAAAACTCGGACTCGATACCAACCTTTTCAAGCTCATGTCTTTTGATGTCACCTGTAGTGCTACGCAATTTAAGGCTGAAGTGCCGCATTTCACCCTCAAACCAATGCTCGAATACTATCCGACACTCCTAGCCTATGCCCAAAAACATCTGCTCCATAAAAAACCGCTAGGAGAATCTGTCCTATGAAACATATCGTCCACTTAAGCTTTGGAAGTTCGGCGATCAATGGCGAGCATCTCCTCGAAAAGGAAGGCGAAACCATCCGCCTGACCCGACTCGGGGTCGATCATCGGTTTGAACTGCTCTTAGAATGGATCAAGGAGCACTCAGGTCGGTGTGATGTGATTGCACTGTCACACTTGCCCCCTCCCGTTCGAACTGCTACAAAAACCTATCAGCATGACACCTTAAGCCAAGTTTTAAAAGCTCTTGGAACCCAGCCCCATACCCTGGGTTTTCTCGCAGAAAATATTTACGGAACCTGGGCCTTTGAGCATTGCCTTAAGTCTGGATCCATCGACATTCAAAGCAGTGCAGTCACCATGGTATCGGGTCTCTGGCAACAAGACATTAAAAGGGTTTTAGCGTCCCAAACTCAAAACCTTTATTTTTTAGACCCCTGGTTTTTGTTTGGAGTCAGCGCCGCAATTAAAGGCTCAAAAACCTTTGACAGGTGGGCACAGGTGACCTGTCCTTCCCTGACTCACTTTAAGCATCAATGGATTAAGGAACACCGTGGCAGCCTCAGTCCTACGCTGGTTCCATGGATGAAGCCCGCCCTTGATGCCGAAATCCTGGTATGCTGTGCCACCCTTTTACCCAAAATAGAGCCACGCATCCTGAAAAATAAGACTATATTTATCGACGAAATGACTCCAGAGATCGCAGGATACCTAAAAAATATTGGTGTTTATAACGCCTATGCCAGCCGCTTTGAGCTGACCTCCCACTCCACCACCTCCCTTAAATGGTGTGAGGTGGAGGCCCTAGCCATGCTTGATCTCCAACAAGACGACTGCAGTCCAGGGGATTTAGGGACCCATACCGGGACTGGAAAATCACTTGTGCTCGCGGACGTGATTGAGTTTGTGGACCGCATCGGACTGAAACCCCAAATCGAAGTCCTCTACCCAGAGCGGCAAAAGCCTTTGCGAAAATTCGCATTTGTGATTCACCCCCTAAGTCAGGATCATCTCTTTGACCATCCAATGGCTGCAATGGTTAAACCACTGCCAAAATTTGTGAAAAACCAACTAGAACAGTGGATCAACCATGCACCTGGCATCCGGTATGGCACCATCTCTGGAATCGTCAGCGAGAGTACGGGTGTGCATACGGAAGGTCTAATCTACACATTATTTGGAACTCCCAAAAAACTCTTAGCGTCTGACCCAGAGCTTATTTATAAACAGCTGGTGAAGATTGCGGAACATGCAGCCCAACAAGGTGCTCAGATCATCGGTTTAGGAGCCTTTACTAAAATCGTTGGCGATGCGGGCATCACAGTAGCTGCAAGAAGCCCCATTCCCGTCACCACGGGCAATAGCCTCTCTGCGGCGGCCACTCTGTGGGCAGCCAGGGATGCCTGCCGCAAACTAGGGTTTGTAACTTTCGACCGCTCCCAAGGATCAGTCATCCAAGGTCGCGCCATGGTTATTGGAGCTACAGGAAGCATCGGCAAGGCCTGTGCAAAAATACTTAGTAAACTCTTTTCGGAAGTGGTTATCACAGCCACTAATGGCCCCCGACTCTTTCAGCTCAAAGAAGAAATCGCAGAAGAATCCCCAGAGACCGTGGTCCATGTCACCACCCAGCCATCTAAGTTTGCCCATAATGCCGATGTCATCGTCATCTCGACGAGCGCGATTGCAGGAGGAGTGCTCGACCTAGACAAGGTTAAGCCGGGATGCGTGATCTGCGATGTCAGCCGGCCGCTCACCTTTAAAGCCGCAGAAGTCATCAAACGCCCCGATGTTTTAGTCATCGAAAGCGGTGAAATCGAACTCCCTGGAAACATCAAGATGGACTGCGATATTGGTCTGCCGGATGCTATCGTCTATGCGTGTTTAGCAGAAACTGCGATCCTCGCCCTAGAAGGTAGGTATGAGACTTTCACCCTTTCCCGAGACATCGCCACAAACAAGGTGATTGAAATCTACAAAATGACCAAAAAACACGGCGGTCGGCTGGCAGCGATCCGTGGTCCTAACGGCATCATCACCGACCTTGATATCGACCTTTGTCGGGAACATGCCCTTAAGAAAATGCAGGAAAACCCTGAATCGCTCACAGAAAAGATCGCGATGCCCCCTTCGGATAAACCCCGAAAATCCGATAAAAAGCGTAACGATCTGTCCCATCGTCAATCGACTAACTTAGTAAACTTGGTAAACTTGGAATCAGGAACATGAGTTTTTTTAGAAAACAAAAACACCTAGACAAAAGCTCCCAATACTTTACGGGTCTTAATTACACCCTAGCCAACGAAGATTCGTGGCTGGAGCTTAATATGGCCAAGAAGTTGGGGTCCCGCAAGATTCTGACGGTCTGCGGCAGTGGCGGACGGTCCCTCCCCTTTTTAAGCCTAAACCCAGAGACTTTAACGCTGGTGGATCTTTCAACAGCCCAACTGGATTTAGCGCGTTTTAAAGCCGCCACGCTCAGCCAACTGGATTTTGAGGCCTATTGTCTTTTTTGGGGCTTTCCTCCTTACGATCCTCTGGAAAACACCCTTGCCCGTCGCAAGATTTTCGAGAGCCTGGCCTTAGACCACGATCTGCGAGAGAGGCTCGACCACATCATGCGGTTTCATAGAGACGAGGGGCTGATCTACCAAGGACGCTGGGAACAGCGCTATACGGCTACCCCGCGTCTGCTTAGGCAGGTGATAGGACCTGTGCTCGCACGTTTCTATGATGATATTTTTGAGTTTAGAGATTTAGATAGCCAGCGGCAGTACTTGGAAAAAATCCTGCAAAACCCCCTATGGAAAGCCTTACCGCGAGCCCTTATTTTTGGAATTGGCAATGCCCACTTTTTTAATACCTTTATTTATAAAGGAGCCATGGTCACCAAAAACATTCCCCAAACGTCCTTTGATTTTTATCGACAGGCTTTTCGGGGAGCGATGTGGAACAGTTTGGCACGGGAAAACTTTTTTCTACAGCTAAGTTTTTTTGGAAAAATCGTCTTCCCAGAGGCTAACCCTCCCGAAGCACATCCAGACGTCTATACTGGATCCAAAAAGGCCTTGCCAGTGGTCGATCTACGCTATATCAACTCCGGCGTGATACCAGAACCTGAAAATACCATGGGTGACTCAAAAGGTGACTCAAAGGGTGACTCAAAGGGTGACTCAAAGGTTTCAGGCCAGCTCAGGGAGTCTGGCCCCTTTGATTTCGTCTCTCTAAGCGATGTTCCTTCCTATTTTAAAGGGGACCTAGAACAAGAGTATCTCCAGCGGCTCCGCCCTATCTTGTGTCCAGGAGCAGTTGTCGTAAGTCGATGTTACCTAAGGATTCCAGAAGAAACAAACATAAATGGGTTTACTGATATCACCAATGATTGGAAGGAAGCCATCGAGGTGGAAAAAACCCATATGTATAAGATTTTTGTCTATAGATTTGAAGGCTAAAAGAAAGCACCTTATGTCAAACCTCTCCAATGCTGCCCACAAAATCGATTTAGCCATCCAGGAAAACAAAAATCAGCCTGCTCTTTGGCTTCCAGGTAGTCATCGCAGCCTTGGTTCGCCACAATGGACGAGTGGCGCCTTAAGCTTTGGGGATTTAGACCTAAAGGCCCGTAGGGCGGCAGCACTCCTCCAGGCGAGAGGCATCAAGCCCCTCGATCAGGTGCTGCTTGCGATCGATCTCTCCTATGATCTGTATGCCTGGGTGGTTGCCGCAGCAAGGCTCGGCGCCACCATCCTCCTTGTCGAGCCTTGGCTTAAACTAGGCCGTATCGAAAAAATATTGAATGACCAAAAACCCAAGTTTTTTGTGGCGGGCCCCCTGGGGAGCCTGTGGGGACTTAGAATCAAGGGGGTTCGGTCGATCCCCCATAAAATCAACGCCAGGTCACTGGAACAGAGTCCTGCGGATTCCCACCGCACCCTAGATTTAGATATGGACACTCCCTGTTTGATCGCCTTTACTTCGGGGACTACCGGAGACCCTAAAGGTCTCGTAAGGACCCATCGGTACCTCAACGCTGCACTCGATACACTCAATACCAGCCTTGGGTTCAACCAAATCCAAGGTCCAGATCTAGTGATTTTTGCCAACTTTACCCTCGCCAACCTCGCCAACGGTCGGACCTCCCTTATCATGCCTGCTCGTTGGTCACATGACCATATCAGATGCCTTGATCTGCTTCCCGCCCCCCTTAAGCCGGTCTCCGTTACCACGGGACCAGCCTATATGCAGGCTCTCTTACAAGAATCCCAGCTATCGAGCTTAAGGCACATCCATATCGGTGGTGCTCTGACTGAAAATAGTTTTTTTGAAAAACTCTTTGTAAGATTTTCATCAGCCCACATCAGTCATATCTATGGCAGCAGCGAGGTAGAACCCGTCGCCCTGATCGATGCTCGTAAGGCTGTCAACCTCAGCCGAGGTCATGGTTTTTTTCACACCCTTTGTGTGGGAAATCCTTTAAAAAGCCTTAAAACCAAAATCCAAGGGGAAAGCCTTTGGGTCAGCGGCCCCCACGTAAGCCCTGAGTATCTCGGCAACCCCGAGGCCAATCGAGTCCACAAATCCAGGGACCAAGAAGGAAATCTTTGGCACCGGATGGGAGACCGGATACTCCCCATAAACGATCAATGGTTTTACTTAGGCCGCGAACACCAATCCCGCGAGTCTTTTGACCTAGAGCAAAAGCTCTACACCCTTTTGGGCCATGGAGAGGCTTTTGTGGACGAACTCGCTCCCCAGCGATATGCCGTCTATGTGGACCCTAGCAAAACTCCGGACCTTAAATCCACGACCCTAGGGGCCATGATCAAGGCTAGTCTTCCAGAGATCTTGGATTTTTACACAACCTCCATAACAAAAGACAAACGCCACCGCGCTCGGATCGACCGGGTGCGGTCCAAACAATCAGCCCATAAACCATCAATCTAAAAGTGAGAACCTTATCGCTATGACAATGACAGCCACTACAACTCCCACCCACCCATGGTTGATCTACTTTAAAGAACGCTGCCCTCTAGGGTCCTACGTACTCTTGTCTGTTGGAATTGGCCTCGGTCCCCAGGTCCTAAGTGGGGCGTCGGTGTCTCTTGGCAGCGCTCTGTGGAGTGCCCTCCTGATGTTTTGTTTCTTTGTCGTGCTAAGAATGATGGACGAAGTTAAAGACTATAAAAAGGACCAAATCGCCCATCCCGACCGCCCTCTCCCCCGTGGGCTCATATCCTACGACGCCGCTAAACGTGCAGTACAAATAGGCCTCGCCGTGATGGGGGTTTTCTGCGCCCTAACCTTTGCCCTCTGGGGTTTGACTCCCGCAGTCCTCTATGGGGTGACCATCCTTTATCTCTATCTGATGTACCGTGAATTTTATTGTGGACCCCAACTAGAAAGATACCCGCTTGTTTATGCTGGATCCCATCAAGCAATTCTTTTTCTCCTATGTGCGACCGCTGCGGCCTGTGCCGGGACACCCGCTGGACCGGGATCTTGGACCCAATGGAAAATGCCCGAAGCAGGTCTTTTGATGGCTGGGTTGCAGATTTTTCCGGCGTTTTTTGCCTATGAAATAGGCCGCAAGATGAATCCCGACGCCCATCCCAACCTGGGCTACTACCGCCAGACCTACGGCCTCTTTGGATGTCGCCTGATCCTATCTGGACTCCTCTTACTTGGAGCTCTTGGACTTTATTGGGGAGTCATCACGACCTCGTTTATCAGCGAAGCTGGCCTCTATAGCTGGTTTGGCCTAGGAACCCTCGGGATAGCCTTAAGTTTTGTCGCTACATGGTTTGCAGGCGACCGGGGCTACAAATGGATCGGCCATGCCACGACGATCAACCTCATGTTAGCTGTATACGCCCCTATCCTGGCTTTTTATGGATTCTCATAAACTGGTGACAAAAAAACCCTCACACAAAATGGATCGCAAAATGAACTTTTTCTCGTTTATGAAAACCGGCCCCTTTGACTCAAGCCTCGTCGGAGGAAAGGCAGCAAACCTGGCACGGATGACCGACCTCGGCCTACCCGTCCCTCCCTGGCTGGTGCTCCGCCAGACCGCGTGGCTAGAGTTTGTGGAAGAAAATAAGCTGGGCCCCCTCCTCGCCCGTGCGCAACCGACCCAACACTATGAAGACGAAGTGCTCGCAAGGTTTCTAGCATCGTCGCTTCCTAAAGCCTTGGTCGAAGAGTTACAAGCCCTCGTGCCCACAGATAACCAATCTCCGGCTTCGACCTTGACGCCATGGTTGACCCACGACACACCCCTTGCCGTCAGATCCAGTGGCATCGACGAAGACGGTGTAGCCCATTCTTTTGCAGGCCAGTTCAGTTCTTTCTTGTTTCAGAGGGGACGTCCGGCGGTCGAGGAATCCATCAAACGCTGCTGGGCTTCGGCCTTTTCAGCACGGATCCTCTCCTACCGGGCGAGCCATGACCTGCCCCTGGTGGGAGGTGGCGTGGCCGTGGTGATCCAACAGATGATCGATGCCAGTGCTGCAGGGGTGGCTTTTTCCCAGCATCCCCTCAAGGTCCTCGAACCTGGGACTGCCTTGATCAGCGCAGTCTATGGCGCTGGCGAAGGACTGGTCAGCGGACTCCTGGATGCTGATGCCTATGTGGTCGACACTAAGACCCGTAAGATTGAATCACAGATTGCCAACAAAACTGAGTTTTTGGGTCTGGACGAAAAAACCGGCACCTTGGTCCACCGTCCCGTAGCCCCGTCCCTTAGCAAAAGTCCTGTGCTCGGGGATGACGAGATTCATCAGATCACCGCCACCGTGATGGATCTCCAAAAGCGGCTCGGCAATCCCCAAGATATGGAATGGGTCCTAGGCCCCGAAGGTGACCAGACCCGCAGCCTCTATGTGGTCCAAACCCGACCGATCACGACGGTTCCTCCTCCATCCTACTATGACCCCAACGTCAACGGGACCCAAGTCAATCTCTGGGATAACTCCAATATCATCGAAAGCTACAGTGGCGTGACCACTCCTCTTACCTTTTCCTTTGCCAGCCGCGCCTATAACGAAGTTTATATTCAGTTTTGCCATGTCATGGGCGTCCCCGAAACCTTGATCACCCAAAACTCCGGCACTTTCCGTAACCTCCTTGGCCTCCTAAGGGGGAGGATCTACTACAATCTGCCAAACTGGTACGCTTTGGTTTTATTGCTCCCCGGTTCGTCAAACAATAAATCATTTATGGAAACCATGATGGGGGTCAAACAGCAACTCAAACCAGATCAAGAAGATCTGTTTGCATTTGCAGCCCGACCGCCGATCTATAGCTTGCCCCAAAAGACCAAGCTCACCCTTAAGACCCTGATGCGATTTTGGCGGATCGACTCAATCGTCACTGGATTTTTTGCTGAGTTTAACCGAGGCTATCAAGAAGCCCGCAGTAAAGACTACTCTAAACTTTCGTTGCCACAACTGGCTAAAGAGTATCTGGACCTAGAAGACTCCATGCTCAAGAGATGGAAAGCTCCAATCATCAACGATTATTTGTGTATGATATTTTTCGGTCTTATTAAAAAGCTTACAGAAAAATGGCTCTCCTCCACCAACCCCACCCTCCAAAACGACTTGCTCTGTGGCGAAGGTGGCTTAGACTCTACGGAACCAACCAAAAGACTTATGGCCATCGCCGCTAAGATCGATGGCGGTCCCCATCCCTACCGGGATGAGTTTCTCCGCCAGAGCCCCAAGGAGCTTAAGGCCGTCTTTCGGACGACGGGTTTGCCAGCGGACCTTCAAAAAGAATTCGAACAGTTTCTCGATCTCTATGGATTCCGCTGCATCAATGAACTCAAGCTGGAAGAACTTGACCTCCACGACGATCCTGAATTTGTCTTTTCCAGCGTCCAAAGCTACATCAAGACCAAAAGCTACCGGGACACCGACTTTAGCGCGCGGGAACAGAAAATCCGCGCCCAAGCCGAAGGAGTGATCCGCGCCGAGCTTTCGGGCTTGCGGCTTGCCGTGTTTCAGTTTGTCCTTAAACACACTCGAAAAGCAGTGAAAAACCGCGAAAATCTCCGCTTTGCCCGGACTAAAGTCTTTGGTATCTCCCGTCATATCTTTAGGGCGATGGGCCAAAAACTTCACCTCCTGGACTTTCTGTCTGATCCTAACGATATCTTTTATCTGACGGTCGATGAGATCATCCAGTTTATCGAAGGTCGAGCTGCGTCCAGCGGCATCAAAAGTTTGACAAGTCTGCGACGCCAGGAGTTTGAAGGCTATAACAACACCTCATCTTTACCGGACCGGCTTTTGACCTATGGAGCTGTGGGGGCATCGTTACCTTATATTCAGGTTTTTCTAGAGTCGGACCTCCTTAAAAAAGACCTGGACATGGCGTCCCTGGACCCAAACAAAATGTATGGAACTTCCTGTAGCCCCGGAGTGGTCGAGGGTGTGGTCCGGATCGTTAAAAACCTCCAAGACGCCCAAGGTCTGGACGGGCAGATCCTGGTGACGTCGAGAACGGACCCTGGTTGGGTGCCCCTGTTTCCTTCCTGTTCTGCTTTGCTTGTGGAGCGGGGAAGCCTCCTATCCCACTCCGCTGTGGTGGCGCGGGAGTTAGGACTGCCGACCATCGTCGGGATTTCCGGCGGCCTTATGGAGAGACTTAAGACCGGCGACCGGGTCCGCGTCGATGCCACTAATGGAGTCATCGAGATTCTTGGATCTGGGGAGCCCCAGTCAGAAAGCCATTCATGAACCCGAACCCTTTTAAGACCTCAACCTTCACGGCCTCGCGTCCCGTCCTAGAGGGTCGATGGACACAGTCTCAGTTTCCCCAGCAAATGATTTCAGATTTGCTAGCTCGAGGCGGGACTCTCATCATCGTCGAGCAAGGCCCCCTTTGGGTCCGCGCCGTGGTGGGCCCGAGGCCCTTATTGGCACAGGATTGGTACTGTGGACTTTTAGAATTTGGGAGCGAACCAGATGCAAACTCACTACACAATGTGGGGGACTCCCTTTGGAGCCCTCTCTGGACGGCTCTCCTTCAAGAGGCTTTAAACATCGCGGGCCTGGCAACAGCCACATCCCTGACAGCCCCCCTCAACGAATCCAGCTGGTTTGGCTACCGGGTGCGCCTGGACGAACCAACGTTAGAGGACTCTTTGAATTATCCGTGGGAGCCTCGTCGCTATCCGGGGCTTATGGATTCATTAAACAATTGTGAATTTTCTTTAGGTGAACGCTACCGCTCCGTCGGATCCACGGGCCTGGGCGCGCTGGTCGAGCGGGTCAAACCAGCCTATGTGGAGAGTCTCAGCAAGGGATTTATCTACCAATCCCTAGATGACTTCAAGACCGAAGCTCAAAAGTTAGAGGCCCTTAAAACCCTTTGGAGCCTATGCCACCGGGCCTTTCAAAAAGCACCTTATTTTGCACCGATCACGTTCGGCGATTTTAGCACCTATTACCTGGGCGGGATTGGGCGGAACAATCTAAAATCCCTCAATACCATCTGTCTAGATGCCCATCACACCATCGCTGGTTTTTTGTTTGGATACCTTGACGACCAGGAGCTGGTCCTAAAGTCCATGGCTATCGACAAGCCTTTTCAGGGACAGCATCTTGGCGACGCCATCCTCTATCCGATGGCGAGTCTAGGCCAAGGTCTTGGCATCGACCGTTTTGTCTCCGCACTCGTGCTCCAGGGCAACCGTAGCGAGTTTGTGTTTCGCAAAAACACCACGGTGTGGGAACACCAGTATGCTGTTTTAGTGGGGAAACCTTCCGACCGCCACTAAAACGACTCTGAGAGCGATTTTTGATGGGTTTATTTTTTTGTAAACAATAATATTTTTTGAAAACAAATTGATGGAACTGGGTTGAGTGGGTCAAGGTCAGTAGAGAAACCCAAACAAATAGAGGGGTATTTTCCGTGGAGTCCCTGTTTGCATGTTATCTACGGCAAGAAGCGAGTCGTCTATCCCATCGATTTGGCTTGATACCAAAAAGAACTGTATTTTTTATTTACTTCTGCAAAATACTTTACTATACTAAAGTTATTCGGCGATAATGCCGATAGGTGAGGGGCATAATTAATGCGGCAGGGACTGCCAAAACCAGGGTATGAGGTCTTTTTTTGGATTACTGATAAGGGGAGAAAGCCAGTCGCTGACTGGATGAAGACCCTTTCAACCGAAGATCGCAAATATCTTGGAGGCTTGCTAAGAGATCTTGCTTATGACGGTCCGCTGTCCCGACCAAAGTTTTTTAAACATCTGAATGAACAACTTTGGGAAATTCGTGATCTGCGAAAAGGTGCCGGGTTTCGCATCTATTTTGGATTTGATGGAAAAACCATCTGTATCGTCGTTCATGCTGGCGAGAAATCAAGTCAAGCTCGCGACATTAAATTGGCTAAAGTAAGACTAAGACAACTTGAGGATTGATTATGGGATTTGATAAGAAAAAAATTAAAAAGATGGCTAGACTTGACGACGTCGAAAAAGAGATCTTCACCAAAGAAGAGATAAGTGAGATTCACAAACATGCCCGCCAAAGAGCCGCGATTAGACGAAAACTCGCGTCACATTTAAGCAAAGTGATCGCTGATTATATGGCCAATGAAGAGATTGGATTTAACGAATTTCAGCGCCGTCTTGGCATCAGTTCAGCCACCCTCGCCAAACTTATCCATGGCGATGGGAATGTTACTCTTGAAACCATAGCCATCGTTTCCGATATTATTGGCGTAGTCCCAGAACTCTCCTTCCAAAAACGGGCATAAGTCTAAAAGTGAGATGTTTAACATTAACCGTAAAGTCCACCTTACGGTTTATCTAACGCCTTGATTTAAAAGCGCCCATCCCTCCATCGCCCACAAAGATCTGCCCTGTAATCCAGCTAGATGTTTCCAGAAGACAGAATCTCCAACCGTTCATTGCAGAAGGGGCCTCGGGCCATATATGGGATAAGTTGACTAAGAAGGTCGAGCAGAGTTTTCCTTTGGCAACTGGAGTGGGCGGGATCTCCTCCTCAAAGCCGAACCCTTGCCCAATCCCAATCTCATGGTCATCACTTTTGCCAGCTGTCAGGTGACTTTCAATTTTGAAGTGATAGGACAATCAATCACCTTTTTTTGGGAAGCGATCTCTGGTGGATCTCTATTCCTTGAACCCCGATCCAGGTCAAAGTGGGCTTTTTAAGTTCGTTCCACCCCCAGTTTGAGGTGGCTCCTGGTCTCAATGATCTCGGCGTGACGCCTAAGTCGTTCGTGGGCTGAGCCGTTGAAACGGACCAATATGCCTTTGGCGGCCAACACTGGGTGGGAGATGGAGAAAAGGCGGATCTGCCGATTCGCATCGCCATCCCGAGGCGGCTAGCAGCGATGGCTTCTGGCACCGGAAAGGTCGCAGATTTCAGCGGCATGACGCCAATCGCGAAAATGGCGCAAAGGGAACAGCAAATGAAAAATAGCGGCAATCGGCCGCTCAACCTGCCCAATCCAGGGCGATACGATACATATGAGCTATTTGTCCACCTGAGCAGTCCGCTATTCAAGTACGAAACTTGCAGACTCATAGGCAAGATGCGCGGGTCCAATCCGGCTATTTATGGCTCAGTTGAGACGACAAAGAAGAACGACCTCGTAATCTATGCAGGTCGGTATAACGGCATTTTCAATCATCATTTTGACTTGAACATGACCACCGGGGAAATCACCACCAACGATCCAGTGCAGTGGCCTATGGGAGATCTGGGTATAAAGTCTATACAGGAGTAAAAATTTTGAAAATTTATCATGGCAATCTACTAAGTCGATATTTCTTGGATTTTGCTCAATTGGGAGATTTCTTCCTATATAAGAGCCTAAAATAAGGGTTTTTCATTTAAATTCAGCTCCATTTTGCCGCAAAATGCCGCTATTAATTCATGAAGCCTGTTTAAATATCTCATCTTTCATTTTTTTGATTACCTCTCGAATCTCTTCTTTTCCAGATATTTTACTCTCAATAGACCTATTTTTTAAAGATGTTTTATAAGCCACGAAATCTGTGATTTTAGT
>JBGSUI010000019.1:0-56028 GCA_041736175.1 Oligoflexales bacterium
AAGGCTGAAAGGGCTAAACAGAGACAGGAAAAGAAGGAGCAGGGGAAGAGCTCCGACAAGGGTGTCGCCCCGGGACGAACGCCGCCCGAAGCGGTGGTCCCGGTAACCTCGGTCCCGGATTCAGCGACTCCAGAGGGAACACCAGCTACGAAAAAACACAGGTCTGCAATCCCCATGGCCGTTCGCCACGAAGTGTGGTCCCGGGACGACGGACGCTGCACTTGGACGGAGGTGGATGGGAGTCGTTGCAAGGAAAAGTTTAACTTAGAACTCGATCACGTCCAGACGATGCACTGTCATGGGGGTACCCACGACGTAGAAAATCTTGCCCTTACCTGCCGGCGTCATAATCAGCTTTCTGCAAGGGAAAAGCTAGGAGAAGAGTTCTGGGCAAAAAAGAGGCAGGAGTGGGACCTAACTCTCTAGGGGGCGGTTCGCCCCGGGGCGGACGACTCCGAGTGACTACTCATCAGAAGAGCGGACGAAAGTAAGGCTGCGGGCCGCTTTTCCAGGACTGAGCCAAAATCGTTGTTTGAGGCTGTGTTAGCAAGTGTCGACATGCCAAGACGCCCCAAGTCTCCGCCGAGAAGGAGAGTGCGGAAAAATTCCGCTTTGGATGCTGGGATTTCTTGAAAGGACCTATAAACTGGGTGAGGATTTTTAAAAGGAATCTTTTGAGCGGATGTGTCGGGATCGGCACTACAGCACCACCCTAAGGCGTCCCAAACTCTACCTGCCACCAGCGCTGGAAATCCGCACAGGGACTCGCGGCTGCGTTGGCGCAGGACTGCCCACCCCCGTGGACTGCACCGTTGGTCTGGGCAGCCTTGTTGATCAACTGGTTGTTGGTAGCGGTACCTCCCTTGGCCGGTGAGGGAGCAATCATAGAATAAAACTGTTGTTCGTAGCTGATGGTATGGCACCCTCCGCAGCCACCCATACGCCCTTGGACGTTGGCAGCATAAAAATCCCGTCCAGCTTGGGAAAAAGCATAGGCCGTGTACTTGGTTCCCAGGGTGCTGAGGGGTCGCTCTTCGGTGCCGATCAAGGCGTAGGCAAAAATCTCCCGCGGTTTACCGTTTCGAAAAGCCTCTGGCAAATCGATACTAAATGCATGGTCCCCTGTTTGGTTGCCATCGTCCCCCGGTTTATCGGCCATCGTTGTACCAGCAGACACGCCAGTCCCTTTCGGGCCATCCACATAAAAATTGACCTGGACGGCGATATTTAGATTTTGTGGGTCAAAGGCATAGCCATAAACCCGACCGAGGGAGGTGATATCCGTGACCCGTCCCAACTGGACAGATCCTGGAGGTGGTGCGCCTTTTTCGGCGATCCACCATTCAACAAGTTCTTTGCAGGGAGACTGGGTTTTGCCTCCCTGGCATCGGTCACCACCGGTATGGGCTTCGATATTGCGCACACGGTTCCACAGCCTATTGTCTTCGGGCCCACCACCCATATCAAGCATGGCTTTCATAGAGGGATATGAATAGATGGAAAGGGGCGCTCGCACTTCTGCGGGCTGCCTGGGATCCGCATGGCAGCTCACGCAGAGACTCCTAAAAGACGGGAGGACCTGGTTGGTAAACAAACTTTCAGGATTCGGTGTCCCGTCAGGAGGTGGATTGGTCGCCGGGTCTGAGTTTGGCCCTGGACTTGGTTTTGGAGTGGGGCTTCCGCTCCCTGGCCCCTGGCTTTGGGTCGGGTCCCCCGGGACCTGCCCTGGGGAGCCCGTCGTGTTCGGGGTAGTCCCGTCTTTTGAGGGTTGATTGGACGCTGTGGTTTTACCGGTATTCGTCGCGGTGTTTTTAGATTTTTTCCCATCGATTTCTTTGGCATCAGCATCGGCACCTAATGGGGTGCCGTTATCACCGACCACCGCTTGCTTAGCCCCATAGGGTGATCGTTGATCTGTGACCTGGTCTTTTGTACCGCAGTGTGCTAAAAAAGGGCTCCCCAACCATAGAGTCACCCATAAGCCCCGCAGATCGCAGCCTCTAAAAGTCACGGGCTTATCTTGAGATTCCTTCTCGAGATGATTTGGGTTATATCTTGGACAATCTTCTTCGATCTTGGGGAGCTTAAAATTCATGGCTTTTTCTCCAGTTTTTCAAATGAAAAGCTAAACTGATCCAAATCTGGTCCCTTGTCTTTTACGGCGATCAACGCGGCGGTGGACAGCACGGATCCCGGCGAGGCCACGGACGTATCCACCGTGGTATAGGTGGCGTTTTGGGGCAGATATTTGCCATTGACCAGCAGCTTTAGCCCCTTCACATTGACAGCTCCAGAAGCTAACACAAGCTTTGGATTTTTAAACATATATGCATTTGGAGAATAATCAATAACATCGACCGTGAGCTTTGTCCCTGGTATTCCTGCCATTTCACTCACATCAAAAGCTAGTGTCTTAACTTCTTTAGGCGCGATTTTAACGTTATTAGGATCGATACTAGGATCAGAGGTTAAGATAAGAGAGTCTAACTTGGTTTGTTCCTGGCGCTGCCGGATCTCTACTTTATGTTTACCAGGGGTCAAATTAAAGACATGGGGCGTACCCACGGCTGCAGCAGCATCGGCGACGTCAAAGACGTAGTTAGCCGCCGAAGCAGGAAAATCCCACAACAGGAGAGGATTCGCATCCATCTTGATATAAAAGGAGCTATTGCCATTGGCAGGGGCATTGATTTTGCCGATCAACTGATAAGTACCGGCTTCGAGCACATCAAAATCAAAGGTGATCCCTCCTAGAGTTGCCTGGGTTTCTGCAGTGGCGATATTAGCTTGGTTACCGGCCCCGGCAGCCGTATGAACCACCATACCTCCGCCAGTTCCAGGGACAGCAAGGGCCACCATCGGAGCCTTTAAAACCCCTGCTTCTGCCTCAAAAAGCATCACTCCTGGAGGTAGACCAGAATCCATACGCTTCGACTCAGGATTGGCCATAGTGACCGTGCCCGTCGTGAGAGTTTGCTGGCCTGCAGGCGCCGTCTTAACGGAGTCACCAACCTCTTTACTCCACGCTTCTATCGCGGTTTGAAACTCTTTTGCAGCGACATCGCAGCCCTGTGCGGGGCAACGGTGTTGGTCAGGCAGCATCCTTAAGATCAGTCGGGATTTGGCCACCTCTGTAAAGTCGACTTTATGGGAAGAAAGCACAGTATCGTGGGCTAAAGCCACATTTTCGCTTGCAAACACCGGTGCCACGATCGAATCATGACACCCCTGAGCGCAGGCTTTTCGCGCTAATGGATAGACCGTTTTTTCATAGGATTTTACCGAATCCGTAAGACTCGCCGGTGTTGGGGGGGGAGGAGGAACAGGTGAAGGGTTGTTCCCATTGGAGCCATCGGTGTTTGGCGGTTGATCACTAGACCCCGAGGAATCCCCTCCACCGGACTGGGGACCTGGTTTTGTAGGGTCTAAGACACCACCTGCTTCTCCCAGTGCGTCCTCGCCCTCCAAGGTGTCATCGACGTTGATACCTGATTGTTCGGTGACACTCACTTGCCGCAAGTTGATAGATTTTGGGCCACCTTGTTTTGAGCCGCCGCATCCGATAGGGAGGCTAAGAATTAAGCTAAAACTTGATATCATATGTATGACCGAAAAACGGGTAGATTGCATAGTACTAAACCTCACTCTGTGAAGAGATATTCATCAAGCCATGATTGGGTCAGACCCAATCATGGCCGACACATGGACTACATAATCTTGGCAAAAGCTAAATGCTTTTCTAACTCTGAGCCAAAGGGATTGTCACCGACGATTTTTGCTAGATCACCTTCACGTCCGGTAAGAGCCAGATAGTTGGCGATAAAGGCTTTGGTGGTGAGTTCAGGGGCATTGCTGATTTTAGCGGCAGTCCCATCAACAGACCCACCTGCCTTAAAAGCACCTATCTGGCGTTTGGTGCCGCGCATAGCCGGGCGACCTGCTGCACCCGGTTTATAGACCAACGCAAACGTAGAGGATCTTTCTCCGCTATCTGAGGTAAAAGCCAAGAGTCCATTGGCATCAGCTGCACCGCCGGCGTTAGCACTGACTCCCCCGTCCGTGTAAACATAAACCATAACTGGTTTTTGTTTTTTTGCAGCTAGCTCTAAAACTCGGCCAATCATCTGTCCAGCAGCTTGGTCTTTGGTGTTTTGGGTCGCCCGTCCCTGACCGTGGTAGTCATAGCCGCCCATTTCGATAACCCCTGCTCCCGCATATCCATCGAGGACTAACTTAGCGATCGAAGCTGCCCGGGCCTGGTCAGCATTAGTCATGGTAAAGGTCGAGGTCACGAGAGGGTCAGCACTAGGATTAAGGGCGGTTGCAGAAAATTTGCTGAGGAAATCAGAGCTATTGATATAGCCGCATTTGATCAAATCTTGTACTTGGGTTGGGAGATCTTGCTGTTGAAACATCTTAAGTTTGGAATCACTCATCAATTTGGTAGCAGCGAGGATTTTTTTAACATCAGCAACACCACGGTCAGCATTGGCACCGACGGCAAGAATCTCTGCCATTTTACCTGGGTTAACGAGGCCGACCGTGTCAGCAGGAGTGGTGATACGGGAGGGAGATTTAGAAGGATCGATAGAAGCTGCAGGTGCTGCGGATCTTCCTCCAGAGGCGCCATCGGAGGTGCCCACAAATGATACAAGTTCTCCAGGAGCGCCGGCTTTGACGACCCAATAAAGGGGGTTTAACGGATTACCTCGGCTGTCATCCCCCGAGGTCGCAGCAAACAGAGCACCGTCGATATTAGCTTGGGTGGCTGGAGTGGTCACAGCTTTCATTCCGACCAACATTTGGCTGCGGGCATGGAAGGCAAGACCAAAGGTGGTGTCCGGGGCAACCGTTTGGGGTTCAGCAGCTGCGGAAACTCCAATCGTTGCATAGCTGCCGGCTGGGAGAAAATCCAGCTGGCCGTTTTGGCCACCGACGACCACATTGCTACCAGCGAGGTTTGCACCGCCGGCAAGGTCGATCACAATCACGGGAATCGCCGCAGCACCGGAGGCCACAGGTGCACACACTGGTTCTGCACCCATTGCATGCCGGCTGAGCATGGCGAGGATACTTGGGGCGGCAACGTAGCCTGCCGAGGAGATAAATCCTTGGGAGACAAGCTGGCGGCGCGATACGGGTTTGGCGTGATTTTCGTGATAATAAGGCTTATTTTTGTATTGGTCTGACATAATGGCACCTTTCTTTTTAGATTCAAGTTTTTGAAGTGGTTATGGTTAGTAAAGGGTTACAGGAGCACTGGAAAGCACACCGGCACAGGTCCCGGTGACGATCCCAGGGGTTTGGGTTGCGACCGTAAGATCGCGGCCCGTGAGGAGGTCATCGATCAGGGTGACTACCAAAGTTACGTTTTCGGTGTGCGGCGAAAGATTGGAGAGGTTTTTTCCCCAAAATTTGCTCACCAGAGAGTCGGCAAGAGCCTTTTTGGTATCAGGGGTAAACGCAGCGTTAGGAGCTGCTGCAAAGTTAAAGGTGCCAAACACGGTCGCCCTTAGGGCCGCATCTTTCACAAGGACATCGCAGTATTCTACGGCGAGCTTAAAGATGGTGACTTGGTGGGACCCAATAAAGCCCTTAACATCATTATCCGTGGGGAGAGAGGTCGCTTGGGCCGTATAAAACGCTGCCACCTGGGCGTTGGTGGTGGGCACTCCCGTAAGAGCGCTCATCGTTGCATTGATCTGCGCAAAATTTCGAATCCCGGTTTTTGCGAAGATTTTTTGGACTTCAGGCTCTTTGGGAGGCATCCCTGGAGCTTGGGGTGCGTTAGCATCTCCGGGCCCTTGGCCATTACCTTGTGGCTGGTCGGGACTTGTTGACCCTTGATCTCCAGGCTCAGTGGGTGCTGATGGATCGGAGGGAGTTTGAGATTGTTCGCCAGAGGATTCACCATCGGTGGATTCGATATCTTCTGGGTCTCCACCTTGGTCAGAAGTAGCCTCTGCCTCGGATCCCAAGACTTTTTTAGGATTGAGGCTCGAAGTATCCACTCCTATGGGCTTGCCGCCTCCACCACCTGAGCCGCAGGCGACGACTACGGACAGACCTGATACCTTGATGACATTTAAGAGTTCTTTGTTGATCTTGATTTTCATAGTTTTTTCCTCTATTTCAGTGTTTATTACTTACTGCAATGAATGGCGGCATCAGCATAGACGCCTTTAAGGTCATAGTTGTTTTGTTTAAACGATTTGGCAATTTCGCTGACAGCTAGGATGTCGTCAGCGTTGACGACTGGACGAATACACAGGGCTTCCACTGCTTTTTTAGCCATGCAGGTCGCAAAGGCATCGGTGTTGGTAAGAGCCTCGCCAAGGGATTTGGCTCCCTTGCCATCGCTCGCTCCAGCCCAACCCACGTTGACGTTTTGGCCTTGGGTCCAAAGATTGGTCCAAGAATCATCGGTCGTCACAAATCCATCGGGAAACTCCGTAGCATTCCGGTTCATTTTAGGTTGCACGGTTCCTGCCGTATAGAGCAAGGTGCCGTTAACATCATTAAAATCATAAAAGGCAAAAGCTCCGCCAAGACCGTCCATCCCTGAATGACATCCTGCACAACGGTTTCTAAACAAACTGCTATCTCCACCAGGTGCCCGGGTCACATCGCGTCGAATTCTAAAGTCTGGTCGCGTGGTATCTTGGAGGGTGTCGAGTGGTTTGCACAAAAAATTCTCCAGTGAAAAAGCAAGGGCTCTCCGATTGGTACCAGCTTTGTAAAAAGCATCACCGAAACCCCGGGTGGATAACACGCCAGCAATCGCTGCAGCAGGCAAAGCGCCGGTTTGTTGGGACTGGGTCTGACGGGTTAAAGCCGTTTGGAGCGGGGCAGCTTGGGTGTCCAAAAACTGGTAGTGATTGTTGTTTGCCAAGGAATAGGCCGGGACTCCGGTGGTTGTCCCTGTATAGAGAATATCCCCTGACAGCACTTGGTTAAAAGGAATGCTATCACGCACCATTCCAATCACTGTGGCGGTAAAATCATTCAGCGGAACTCTCGGACTGTTGTCGGGATTTGTCCACCGAGAAACCACGTCTTTTAGGGTAACGTTATAGAAACTCCCCCGTGGATCGTTGATAGCTGCAAGAGCCGCACCGCGAAGATCTCCCGCAGCGACCAGAGCTTCGAGTTGGTCTAGCCTCTCTGCGGACGGTGGGATACCGTTAAGACGGTTGAAAATCTGAACCGCTGTGTCTCTTGGAGTCGAAAGGCCGATTTCAGACCAAGATAGGTAGGCCGCAAGGGCATACCCAATAGAACGCACCACACTGATGAAAGCTCTCTGTCTCATAAATACACTCCCCTCTCTATCGAATTGTTAGTCACAAAAACCCTCTAAGAAAGAACCTGCTAGCAATGGCTTTTTTCCAGTTTTTTTCCGACAGTCTAACTAAGACGTCGAAATCAACAGGAGGGGACTCGGACTTATTACGAAAAACATAAATATTTTTTTTGGAACAACCTATATCCTAAACAATGCTGTTTAGTTATCGTGGTTTCAAAAAGGCTGGAAAAAGGTGGAGCTAAGATGGAGTTTTTTAGATAGTCGGTATTTCACAGGCAAAGATGGCCAATTTTAGTAAAAAAATATTGATTTTGACCCTTGCGCTTGAGCCAAGCATGGATATCTTTAAACGCAAGAACGCGATCGCCGGAGGCGACCGCGAAACTGTTACTATAGGCAAGATTCTATTGAATCTCGCGGATGGTGATCCTACCATCTGACGTGGGTTTGACGAGGATGATTAACACCCTGCCCGTGGGATCAACACCACACTGGTCAACCAAAAATCCCTCGCCTCGATCCTTTGGATTTTGTGGATTCCCCAGGGCTTGATCGAGAATAGCGACGATTTGGAATCCAGTCTCTACAAACTTTTGTTGAATTCCATTGCGATCACAGGGAAAATCACCGATTTTATATTCGGTCGAGCAGACAGCCTTGCGGCGATCAAACACCATTCCAGCCTCTCGACACTCTATAAAGGCAGGGGTTTCGAGTTTAGCAAGAAACTCCTCATCCTCTGGAGTCCGTTTTTGGAGGTCATCAGCTCTTTGAGTCGCCACCGGTGAGGCAAAGGTGTCTTTTCGACGGTCGATCACTTCGGGCTCGCCACCACAGCCTGGAAGCACGCAAAGGCTTCCCATCAGTAAAAAGCCATTTAATGTGAATGCATTCATCTCGCACCATCCTTTTTTAATGACTCTCGGTATCGGTTTACTGCCGGTGGAATCATCTCCATATGTGGATTGTCTTCCCTAACCCACTTGCGACCTCAGCCTGTGCCACCCTATGGTTCGGAATCCCCTAGCCCAACTTAACACTGGTCTCCTAGGTCCTGGCTTTCTGCCTTCATTACGGGATCTTTGACTGGGAAATCCGAGCTTGAATTCAAAGACACATTGACCCGTATTTTAAAAAACAAGTCATTTTGGTTTGGTCAGTTTGTAATAATGGTAAATTTATATCCCTAATCATAGCCTGTTACCTATTATGTTTGACAATCCAGCTAGCGATTCCATTTGGTTCCTTAAATTTATCAGACAACCTACCGAGTGATGCCTGCCAGCCTTGTGGGCTGTCGCTAGATCCCTCGAGACCATAAAGGTGACACCTTAGGAGACCTTGGTTATGAATCATCCCATCGACCATACGCC
The DNA here is from genome assembly GCA_041736175.1 of Oligoflexales bacterium. Taxonomy (GTDB): domain Bacteria; phylum Bdellovibrionota_B; class Oligoflexia; order Oligoflexales; family CAIYRB01; genus JBGSUI01. The sequence goes on from JBGSUI010000019.1 coordinate 8,680, forward strand.
TCGCATGCAGGCGGCCACACTGACCCTTTTTCTGGCGCTCTTAAGCAGTTGCACCAGCGAGTCAAAATCCACCCATCGCCAATATGTGGTCACTCCCCAAACCAGTACGTCGTCAAGTCTAAGCGATGCCGAAAAGCCCATGAACCTGGTTTTCTTGAGTCCCCAGGAAGACCTCGTGGGTCGTGGAATTGTAGAGATTGAGATTTATCTCACCAATCCACCTAAAAACTCAACTCTAGGGTTTTATTATGTCACTGAAACTGATTTGAAAAATCAGAGAAAAGATATGGACCAGGCCATAGGACAACCCATCATTGAGAATCTAGATCCCCTTGAGTCCTTGATCGAATGGGATCAAAGTGGTCTTGATGCCGATATTTACTATGTCTATGCCGAAATATCTTCATCCAAGGGTGTCGAACGTTTTACCTTGGATGTCTCTCTTGAGATTAGCGACTAAGGCAAAGTAGAAGCTTCGGCCTCATTGTGCACAGCGAAACCCAATTTCATACCCCACGGAATCCCGGCGTGCTAAACGGCGGTAGGTTGTCTCCATGGTTGGGATAAAGTTCATAAATCCACCGCCCCGATAGACTACTCCAGAGTTTCTCGGGGTATCAAGCCAAGGCTTGCTGTCGGAGGGAGCACCCTCATAGTCTCCATGGGCATCATCTGCTGTCCATTCCCAGACATTGCCACCCATGTCGCAGAGACCTTGCTGGGTTGACCCTAAGGGCTTAGAGCAAACCTCCCAAGTGCTATTGCGCCCACAACCAAAATCTGTGTCAAAACCAACCGCGTGGTTACAGGATCCACCTTCATTTCCCCAAGGAAACTTGGAATCCCGACCCCCTGACCGGGCAGCAAACTCCCATTCCGCCTCACTGGGGAGCCGCATTCCCGACCAGCGACAGAAACTATCCGCTTGGGTCCAGCTGATGCAGTTAATAGGGTGGTTTTCCGCCTTTTCGAACCCGCTATTGCACCAGGGTCCCGTAAAAGCCGGCTTGCAGGCTCCCGCCTGCACACAAGCCGCGTACTCCTTGACGGTCACTTCATGAACCATCATCCCAAAGGTGGACACTTTAACGTTATGGGGAGGCGATTCGAAAAAACGAGCTTTGTTGCCCATAAGAAAAGTACGTCCCTCTAAAATTTGAATCTCGGTGCCTAGGAGTGTGGGAGCATTCAAAAGCCAACAAACTGATAAAATACCAAATATATTGAAGTTTTTCATAAAGGTTTTTCCCCATCTGATAAAAGTGTTTGAAGAATGGATTTTGTCCCTTGACTAAAAATCATGGTAAACAAATGCCATTGCATTTAATTACAATGTAAAATATAAACATGGGATTGTCAATGGAATGCTCCCAGCTTTTCGGATGCCAAGGTCTTGACCCCCGGGTTTTCCTCCCACCCACAAAAAACCGCATATGATCTAGCGCCAACGAAAAATGCGGTTTTTTATTTAAAATATATCAGCAAGTTAGACCAGCAACCTTTTAAGCCTCATCTTAAACCACTAAATTTAAATAGAAAAAAAACCGCAAATAAGCTAGCTATAAGGTTATTATGTTGTTTTCATACAATCTCCTATAATAAAGCGAAAAGACTATGTTTTATGGCAGAACGAATGAGTTGCTTTACCTACGCCAGATGTGGGCCCGAGCTAAGTCTGACCTCTTATTTATACGCGGCCGGCGTCGCGTCGGAAAGTCTGAACTCTTAAGAAAACTGACAGAACAAGAGGCCCTCACGGGTGGATCTGCGTTCCTTTTTGCGGGACGGGTTGACGAATCAGACCAAAGGTGCCGGGAGCGCTTTGCGCGCGATTTCGACACTTTTACCGGCCAGACTAAGCTCCATATTGTACGCTCGGACGCTTTGACCTGGGATGTCATTTTTACCGAGGTGTTTCATTTTGCAAAAAGTCCCGGAGATCCGGGCAAGGCCCTTTTAGTGGTATTAGACGAAATCCAATGGTTGGCCAAAAAGCAATCTGGAGTCCTAGGCGCAATCAAAGAATACTGGGAAAAATTCCACTCAAAAGTCGTTATTAAAGTCATTCTTGCTGGCTCTTCCAATCGTTTTTTTAAAACCGAGGTTGATCATCCCGAAGGAGTGCTCCGAGGCTTACGAACCAAGGGCGATCTATGGTTAAAACCATTTAGTTTAGGAGAGGTCCAGACATACTTTTTTCCAAGCTGGAATTGCCAACAGGTTGCTTTGACTTATATGCTTGTGGGTGGCATCCCTTATTATTTAGAACAAATCGAGCAAGGTAGTCCTTTTTTAAGGAGTTTAAATGACGCCCTTTTTACTGCTCAGGCCATATTTATCGATGAGATCGATGCCATATTGAAAGTAGAGTCCTCAGGAGAAGGGGCACTTGCCAATGTAAAAACAGTGTTAGCTTCTCTAGGTCAGGATGGCAGGACCCTTGCAAAAATCGAAGAAATCACTGGTCTTGGTGAAACGACAGTGCGATCAATCGTCGGACGCCTAGAAACCTTTGGACTTGTCAGACCTAGAGAGCCCATGGGACAGCGAAAAAACCGATCTGGTTTAAGATATTTTATGGACGATTTTTTCCTTAATACCTACTTTAATCTGATCTTTCCAATCGATGCTCGTATCCGTGCTAACCGCACAGGAGGTATGCTGCTTAATGAATGGCTGACCTCAAAAAGCAGCTATTTTATTCCCAATTTTTCAGGGCGTGCTTTTGAGTTGCTTGTTTTTAGTCTTTTAGAAGCTGGGTCCACAGATACTTCACGGCGAAAAGCCAAAATCTTTGAAATTTTGCAGCTCGGTGATGCTCCCTTTACGGTAGGTACATCCTGGATCCCCTTACAAACCCAGATCGATATCGTCGTAAGCTGTCTGGCTGATCGAACCGTCAGGATTCTTGAAACCAAATGGAAGGGATCCCCTCCAAGCTCAAAAGAAGGACCGCAGATGATTTCATCCCTTTTAAACAAAACCTACACTCTTAAGGATGAATCCTGGTCTCGACTTAATTTTTTAGTCATTTCACCTACCGTAAGTCCAGCAACCCTAGAGTCCGCCAAATCACAAAAAATCGTTACAATTGCCTTAGAAGACCTGTTTGATGCCGTCACTTAATCTCCTAAAAAAACTCGTGCTCTCACTAGAAATCGATCATCTCACCAGCCCAGAGTTTTTTTAAAAAATCTTGCCAAGGAAGTATCAGCACAGGACCATGCTGGCGCGCGGTGGTTTCAAGGCAAACTAAATAGAGACTCGTAACACCTTCTTCGGCGATGGCTAAGAGACCCTTGCAATCGTCGTGATGAATCTGACTTTTAGCTTTGACCTCAATGGCCACACGGTTGTCCAGGACGAAATCGACTTCTATCCCAGTGGTTGTTCGCCAGTAGTTAAGTGGGATATCGAGAGCATTGGCATCAATCCAGGTCTTGATCTCATGCATGATCCAGTGCTCCATGGCTTCACCAATATCTGTCGATTTGAACTCAACGAGTGGAAGACCAGCAAGATATCGTGCAACTCCAATATCAAAGAAATAGATTTTGTTGGCTTTTGCAGGTTTGCGCTTGGAAGAGCGGATCCATGGCTCAAGAGCAACCGCTAAAAACGTGTCATAAAGGATCGTAAAGTACTCATGAACGGTCGTCCGTGGGACCCCGCAATCTTGGGCAATGGATTCGTAATTAACTTGAGTCCCACTGCGAAGGGCTGCTACTTCCAAAAAGCGAGAAAAAGCAGGTAGACTTCGGACTAGACCCTCAAGTCTTATTTCCTGCTCAAGATATTGACTTGTATAAGACTGAAGCACACGTTTGGGTGTCTTTGCAAAATAAACCGAAGGAATCAATCCGTAGCGAAGGGCCTTAAGCAAATCAAATCGTTCGATCCCAATTTCCAGTGCAGAAAAAGGGTGAAAGTGGTATTCATCTGCTCGTCCCCCCAAGAGGTTGGTTCCCGTTCGCCTTAACTTGCGAGCACTTGAGCCCGTGAGTATAAACTTAACACCATTTTCTTCTATTAACAAATGGACTTCGTTGAGGAGTTCCGGGATAAGTTGGATTTCGTCAATCACCACAATTTCCGGCAGTACCTCAAGAGCTAATATCTGTTCCCGTAGAATCCAGGGTTGTTTCTGAAGTTGCTGTCTGAGTTTGGTGTTGAGGAGGTTGTAAGTGGGTGCTTTTTCGGGGCCTTGGTGACGGAGGAAGCTGGACTTACCTGTCTGCCTAGGACCTAATATAAAGATTGACCTTTCAAGAGCCCTGAAATCTAAATTAATCAGTCTTTTTATATACATAAATAAATTGTACCCCTAAAAAAATGACGACTCTGTCGTCATTTTATATCAAAATATGACGATAGAGTCGTCAACTAAAGTTCTGGGGTCTCCAGCACTCCACCCATACCCATACCCATAGGGTTTACACCCCTCCTGGGACGGGGGACCAAGAAAATATCCCAGCGTTTGCTGAGCACTCCATCGACCACCTGGACAGTGACCAATTCCTGCTGGACTCGGGAGAGGCTCTGCAGAATGCTATCGACTTTGTTTAGGGGATGGCCTGCAAAATAGAGCTGGGTGGTCAATGTGGGGAAACCCACCTGATGGACCTTTACATGAATGTGGGGTGGACGGATCCAGTCCTTTGCAGCAGGATAAGCGCCGGGGATAATCGTTTGGATATCGAAATGCCCGTTTACATCGGTTTGGACTTGGGCCCAGTACTGAAAATAAGGATCGAGCGCTGCGGGATTGGGGTCGCCAGGATGATCGTAGCGACCAGTGGCACAGGCCTGCCAAAACTCCACGACCGCTCCCGCAAGGGGCTCCCCGGAGATCCCGTGGACCACCCGCCCCGAGATCATGACTCGCTCGCCTTTAGCTCGCTCCTCACGATCACCAATCCTGGTCATATCGGCGTCTTTATCCAGTTGGTCCTTTACGGGATAAAACGGACCCTCAGTTTGGGAAGGGGTTTTTTTGAGGCTTACGCCCTGAGCCCCCGAAGCCGCAAGGAGGCTTCCCGCGGTCAGGCTTACAGTCGCCAAGCTGGTTTTTTGTAAGACCTGTCTTCGACTCAATAGGCAATGTTCTTTGTTTTTCATAGAAATTCCGGAATCAAATAAGTTTAGGAAACAACAGACCCTTTAGCAGCTACTTTATATACGGATTTGGGCCACCAACACAGTACTTTTCCATGCCTCCACAGTGGATACAGCGCTCAAGATTGGAACTGTTTGTGATAGACTCACACCATTAAGTCCTAAAAAAAGTAAGGCAAACGATTTTGGATGAGGCATCCATGCAAGCTTTCCCTATGACCAGTCACTGGAAACATCAGGCTCTCGGGAGCCTATGGGCTCTTCTTTTGGCAGTGTCTCCTGCTTTTGGCCAGCAGGGTCCGAGCCATCCTAAAGACTTTCAGCTCTCCGTGACCGCCATGGAGACTGAGGAGTTTTCCTTAAGCCTCGAACTGTGGAGCCCCCATCTTGTGGATTCAGGATACTTTCGATTTGCAAGGTTTGGGGCCCTGCTCGGTACCCATAACTACTACGAAATCAATGCTCAAGACAAAAAGCGGCATGTGGATTCCCACGACCTAGCCCTAGGCTATCAGATCGGTCTCGACGGCGGCTGGCTCCAGCTGCGTTCGGCATTCTTAGGGGGAATCTCCAAACACGACCGCCATGCCACCTCGGGACCCGATGGGCCAGGGGGAGGCGCGCGGGATCCACAACAATTTGCCTATTTTGAAACCCGCCATGGATTTGAGCTGGTCCCCCCGACCCATATCGCCTCCCAGGCCTCCGCTCCGGTGGTGCCTAATGCCGTCACTGCCCCCCAAAGATCTCTCTTCGAATTGGGCATCGGATTTCGCTGGAATTTCATAGGCTCTGAAAAGATCTACCGCGCCGGAGACATCCTCATCCAGGAGATTCAGGTCTTTCCGTACCTGGCCGCCCATGTGTTTCTATGACGGTGCCTATGGAAATAAAGGGCAAAAAGGAAAAAATCCGGCCTCTTTCCCAAAGACACTGACCTTGGATATACTAAGATCATGGACACAAACCGACAATTATCAACAGGAAGCCAGGGGAACCTGAGCAGCCTGGGCAACCAGGGAACTCAAGTGACCCAGTGGTTCCCATGGGTCCTGCTCCTGGTCTGGTGTCTCGTAGGTCTTTGGGGACATCTCCGATACGTCGACGACTCGGCTCCCTACCGGCTGATTTGCCTGAGCTATGGAGGCATCCCCTTGTTGGTGTTGACCCTCAGCCTCCAGGGCTTTTTTCCAAGACTATTAAGAGACCGACCTAGACTTTGCCGCATCCTAGGGATCCTCCTTATTGTCACTTTTGCTCCTGGCTATCTTTTAATCTTCAATACCTTGGGCCAGCGTGCAGGTCTGATCAAACGGACCATCAGCGTCCAAGGCCAAATAGCCATCCGCGACGTAGAGCGAGGCAGTCTGGGAATCCTCTACACCCGCCGCTGGTAAAGGGACTTGCCGCTAGCTTTCGATCTTGTCGATAAGCATCTCAATCAGTTTTTCCGGTTGGCCAAAATAGGATTTTAGATCATAGGTCTCATCAAACCATTGTCTAAGACTATCATTTTCTCCTTGTTTCGACTTTTTAACCAACGAATCATAGGTTTTGGTAAGTTCAAGCACCCGACCAACCACTCCTGAAGAGGCCGGCAGAGATGGCGGGTATTTTTCTCGGAGATACCTCAGTACAAAGTATATGATGAGCGGATCACGTTTTTCAGCAATCGCATAAGCATCAGCCGTCGTCATAGAGCCTGACTCCAAACCCGACAACAACCTTAAGCTCTCTTTTTTTTCATAATCCATAAAAACACTCCTCCCCATTGAGATTTTTAAATTTCTAGCGTCCTACACTCCCCATCGCTTATGCCTTAACCTAGGCCACTCCGCCTGAGGAGTGCGTCAGGATCAGGGTCTCGCCCCCTAAACTCCCGATATAAAACCGCAGGATGGTCAGTCCCCCCGCGCTCAAGAATCGTTCTTTGAAATCGTCCTGCAATATCCCTAGAAAAAATACCAGCTTCCAAAAACAACTCAAAGGCATCAGCATCTAGCACCTCTGCCCACTTATATCCATAATAACCTGCTGCGTACCCCCCCGAAAATATATGTTCAAAAGAACAGGAGACATTGGTCCCCCCAATGGAAGGAAGTAGATCTGCTGGTTCTAAGACCTGCTGCTCAAAAGCAGCCACATCTTCCACCTGGCGGGGATCTTGGTGATACCACCCAAAATCAAGGAGTCCAAACCGTATCTGCCGCACCATCATATATCCAGCATGGAAATTCTCAGCCGCGATAATGGCATTCATAAGGTTTTCTGGTAGGGTTTCTCCATTTTTGTGGTGTTGTGCAAAAAGCTCCAGACTTGGCTTTTGCTTGATCCAATTCTCCATCATTTGCGAAGGCAGCTCCACAAAGTCCCGGTAGACATTGGTGCAGGAAAGGGATTTATAGCGGCACCGGGAGAGAAGTCCATGGAGGGCATGGCCAAATTCATGAAAGACCGTGAGCACTTCCTGGAAATTAAGAAGACAAGGATGATCGGGGGTGGGCGCCGCAAAGTTGCAGACAATACTCACGTGGGGACGGACATCCTCCCCATTGTCTTCGACCCACTGGGACCTAAAGCGGGTACACCAAGCACCAGGACTTTTGGTAGCACGGCTGTAAAAATCAGTATAAAATAAACCCACAAACGTATGGTCGGAGCTTTTTGTCACACGGTAGACTTGGACGTCAGGAGCGTAGACGGGTACGGAGTCAAGGGGTTCAAATTTAAGATCGAAAAGTTTGGAGGCATGGTCAAAGGCTCCCTTTAGAACCCGGGACAACTCAAAATAGGGTCGCGTAGCCTCCACATCATAGCTGTACTGTTGCTCTTTTAATTTGTGGGCCCAGTAGGCATAGTCCCAGGGCATGATGGAATCGGTACATTTATTCTGAACCATAAACAGCTTGAGGTCTGCCAACTCCTGTCTGGCTCTTGGCAGGCTCTTTTTAAGGAGGTGATCGAGAAAATCGACGACTTTCTGGGGATGTTCTGCCATTCTCTCCGCCAACTGATAGTGGGCAAAGGTTTTAAAACCCAGGAGTTGGGCCCGGTCGTAACGAAGGCTGGCGATTGACTTAACGATAGGACGGTTGTCAAAGGGCTCCGCAAAGCCTCGACTCTGTAAGGCTCGCCACAGCTTTTCTCGCAGATCCCGCCGGACCCCGTATCTCAGAAACGGGAGGGAGCTCGGAGCATGGAGGGTAAAGACCCAGCCGTCTTGGTAGCCGCGCGCCCGCGCCGTCTGCTGCGCCGTCGCCAAAACCGATGGGGGGATGCCTTCGACCTCTTCCGACTTGAGGAGGTGCATCTCAAACCGATTGGTGGCATTGAGGACATTTTCGGAAAACTGCGGCCCTAAAAGCCCAAGCTTGCCATCGATCTCCCGGAGTCGCTTTTTGCCTTCGCCATCCAGCAAAGCACCGTTGCGGACAAAAGATTTGTACATACGGTCGGCAAGGGTTTTTTGTTCGACCGTCCACTGATAGCCAGCCTTTTTTTCCTGGTGGTCCATCTGTTGCACAGCCCGTCGCACCCGGTCAAACAGCTCTTCATCGAGGTTGATATCACTGGTCAATTGAATCAGCCGAGGCATCATTTCTTTAGAGAGATCGAGGAGTTCCTTGTTTCCATGGGCCAACCGGAGATTGCTATAGATCGTAGCGATATGGTCAGCCTCGTCGGTAGCCTTTTCCAAAGAAACGATCGTATTAAAAAAATCAGGCTCCCCTGTCTCTGCTTTGATCGCTGCCACCTTTTGCCGAGCCGCTTGAATCCCATGTTCGAGGGCCGGGACGAATTGGTCCACGGTGATGCGGTCAAAGGGGACCGCACGATAGGGCAAGGTGGAAGGTTCTGTGATCGGCAACAATTTAGGACCTCAAAGGGGAACGGGGTTCATAAAATTTCGGGACACACTTTGCGGTTTTTTATCCTTGACCTAGGCCCAACCTCACCTGGTCCCGGCCCCCAGATCGCTCCGGCTGAACAAATAGATTAGCCTAGGGCTTCTCCAAAAAAAAGGAAAAGGTCATGTCTTCCGGAAGATGTCTCACTTGCTCGCGAGACTGAGGGTGACACCCGTGGTTCCAAAAGAGGCTTGGGGCAGCTCCTTAAAGCGAGCCTCGGGACGGGCATGTTTACCGATGGCCAAAGAACGGAAAGGACTTGAATGGGAGCGCAAAGCTTGGTGTTTGACGATCAGGTCTTCCAAAACATGGATTTGTGGCGGCCCCAGGGAGTCCCCTTGGTTTTCCAGCGGTGGCGTTTCGTCTTCTGGGAGGAACTCCCGATGTGGCTCCTGATTAGGTGCCCGTAAGGACTCCCAAAAACTGGTGCGAAGTTGGATAAGACTAGCCATAACGCTTTGGATTTTTTGGGATGAGGTTCTTAAGACCTCGGCTTCTCGACTCATAAAACAAAATTTCCAAATATAAAAAGATTTAGCCCCCGAAGATCTCCCTAACACTGAAGGCAGACCCTGTAGACCCTATCATAAACCAAAACCCAAAGAAGAGAATTGCTAAATTATAGGCAACCTCCCCTTGGTCCCTTGACTAAATCTAGGATTTTTGGGCGACCTGTGGCTACCCTATGGGATCCCCCAAGGACTATCCTAGGCCCATTCCACGGACACCGCCTTGATTTTAGGCTAAAATCAACCGAAGGTGATCTTTGCATAAATAAGTGCGCCGTGAGTTTTCTAGATTGAGGAACAAGCCGTGGAAGATGGGACCAAACCCAACATCTCCTATATCCTAGGTATCGGTCTAAAGCCTGTTCATTTGGAAACCCTCGAACGGATTCTGAAGTCCCTCGATCATTCGACATTTGAACTCCTCCAGCTTTCCCCCTTAGATACTGACCCCATCCTGGTCGAAGGGGTGGAGAAATCTGTCCTGATTTTTGTTTACTGGGAAGGCGTTAAAGGCGCCAGCTTGGCAGCCTTAAGACGCCTGCGTTCAAAGACTTCTGCGGGAGGGGGGCGCATCCACATGATCTACGACTCGCCCGAACCATTCAAAGAAAATCCCAAAAAATCAGATCCCACCCCCAAAACTCCCCTGACGATCTTAGACCAAAGACAATCACGGGCATTAGGAATTGCTGGTTGGATAAAATTCCCCGACCAACATATCCAAATAGAACGCCTTATCTTTGAACACACACCACAGGCCCAAGACGACGGCGCCACTCAAGACAGTATCGGAGCTGCCATCAATCCCCCATTCCAAGAAAGTGATTTACCCCTGATCCCCGACATTTCCCCACGGGATCCCTTACAGATGGTGGCTGCGGCCTTTAAAGATCCAGCCCTCCCTAGCCCCCTCAAGACGGCGCCCAAAGGCCCGCCGAGCGAAACCTCTGCCCACTTTAAACACCTTGTGGTTTTTCACCATGATGCCGATCGCGCCCGTGAGATCGCAAATCTTATCGAGAAGGATACCGCCCATCGCGTGACTCCAATCAGTCACAGCAAGGAACTCCTCGCCTGTTTTAAGCGGGATATGGATGGGCTGGTCTTTTGGTTTGATGGACTGATACCTGAAAACACCCTGCTTCTGAGGCTAATTTCTGAAAACCAAGAGCTTCCTTCTTTACCCATCGCCCTACTCATCCCGGACAAGGATACCTTGCCGCAGATCAAAAACCAGCTTTCCGACGTCTTTTTCGATATCATTGCCATCTACCAGCGGATGCGGATTGCCCTGAATGAATCCCTTAGGACCCTTGCCGTCTCCCAAAACCAGCCTGACACCCCCCGTGGAATCTTAGAACGCCTACGTCGTCCCATGCGGCCCTCGTCTCCTCCGGAATACCAACGGACAGCGACTCTCCAAGTCGCCGAAACCCTTTGCCAACGCCTTGCCTTAAAACCCGGAAAGTCCCTGTGGGCCACCATAGAAATGGTCCCCTACTTACTAAGAGAAAACCTACTTTCCTCGGCAGTGGACAAAGTCAACTTAGTAAATCAAAATCTTCCCGCGTCCTATATCGCGAGTTTTCTTGCCTACCAAGTTAGCCTTGCGGCCACCGCACATCCCACAGCTAACCCCACGAATCCAGAGTCGAGTCCAGATACTAAACTAAAAATCATCTTGTCCCGCAACGACCTCAGCCCCAGCCAAAGACTACAGTTAGGCAATCTAGCCTATCGGTGTGGGCAAGCTAACCACCTTTTCCAAATCCTAAACTCCTGGCGTGACCAGCCCCTATGGCGAGAAGAGCCTGAGTTCTATCTGGTGGGAGGGCTGTTATTGTCTCTCAAGAAACACCCACAAGCAGCTAGTTATTTCGGCAAAGCTGTCATCATGGATCCGAGACGGGTGGACTTTATAGCCGCCTATGGTGAATATCTCGCGAGCATCCAAGAGCATCGCTATGCAGCAAGTCTGCTTAAAACAGTGGTTATGTCGCCTGTATGTCCCTGGAAAGCTAAAATCACCCTTATCAAAACTCTTATAGAGGACCGGCAACTTAAAGATGCTCGGGCTCTCCTCGACCTATTAACTCTCGAAGCTCCCGGCAACAAAGACCTCATCGCCCTCAGCCACGGGGTCCAAAGGGTGGCGTAAGAACACTTAGTTCTTTGGGCAATATTGTCTTCATTACTGGTGTCGAGGGACGTTAGATCAGACAACACCTTTACACCACACCCCGCTCGCCCTTGGATTTAGGTTTAAGGACAACCGGGTCCCCTCGATCTTCAGGGGATTCTGACCCCCAAGACCGTCCTGCCATAGCTCAAACGGGGCGATACCAGATCTCTGGAGGTCGGTTACTTCAAGAGTATGTGAGACGGACTCCCTTGTGGTATTAATCCCCACGATCACTTCACTCCCAGGACAAAAACGCCGATAGACCAGGACATCTTGGTCTGCAAAAAGAGTCTGAAAGACTCCCTCCTGAAGGGCCACCTCCTGGTGCCTTAGCTTTGTGAGCCGTTGGCAATGGCCCATGATGGATTGATTCCAAAGATTTGGGTCCCATTCAAAACCCCGCCGACAGTCTGGGTCGTGGCCTCCGGCCATACCAACCTCTTCTCCATAATAGATGCAGGGCGCTCCCGGCAGAGTCATCAACCCTGTCATGACCATGCGGATTCCATCCACATCCCCCGAAGCAATCGATAACAGCCTTGGGGTGTCGTGACTCGTCAGAAAATTAAGCTGATGGTAAACAGCATGTTCAGGATAACGACTAAAAAGCTCTGAGAGCCCCTGGGCGCATTCGACGCCGGTGACCATCCGAGTTGACTTGAGTCCCGACCGATTCATTTCGTAGAAATTGAGGGTTTCTTTAAGACAGAAACCCAACAGCAACTGGCCTAGGGGATAATTGGTGACTCCATCAAACTGATCCCCTGCTAGCCACCGTCGAGCGTCGTCCCAAATCTCGCCCACGATATAGGCATGGGGGTTGATGGTCTTAACCCGGAGGCGAAACTCTCGCCAAAAACTATCGTCATCGATTTCGTTGGCCACATCAAGGCGCCAGCCATCGATCCCTTGTTCGATCCAGTAGGCGGCCACCTTCCACAAAAACTCTCGAACCTGGGGAATCTGGGTGTTGAATTTAGGCAGTGCTGGGATATCCCACCAGGCCCGGTAGCCGTAGAGATCCAAACTAGACTCGCTTTGTGGCCGTGCATAACGATGGGGCTCTGGACAGTAGGCACTGAGGGGCCTGCCCGACTCAAGCCATTCATTGTTAAAATAAAACCAGTCTTTATAGGGTGAGGCTCGACCATTTTCCAAGGTGTGATTAAACTGATAAAATCCGCGGCTAGCATGGTTAAAAACCCCATCAAGAAGAACGCGGATTTTCCGCCGACGGCACTCAGCCATAAAATCCGCAAAAGCTGCTTGACCCCCTAAAATCGGGTCGATCTCAAAATAATCATAGGTGTGATAACGGTGGTTTGCCGTAGACGCAAAAACCGGATTGAGATAGATCCCGTTAAACCCCATGCCTTGGATGTAGTCCAATCTTTCTATCACTCCGTAGAAGTCACCCCCTTTAAACCCATGGAGCGTCGGTGGTGCATCCCAAGTTTCGAGATGGTTGGTCACAGGAGCTCTTTGGCTTTTTGCAAAGCGGTCGGGAAAGATTTGATAAAAAACCGTGGATTTAACCCATTTAATGGGATCTTGTTCCAAATCAGCAACCATAGATAACCTCCCTATTGAGCACTGATCCTAAATTTTAAACGAAAGAGTCATGCATGCTCACTGATTTGAGGGATGCGGCACGTTGAGTTGTGATATATTTTACAGCACTGATTCCCGTTACGGTAAAGTTTATCCATTGTCTGCCAAGAATAACCTGCCAAAGGACGTTTTATGCGTGTTTTGATGTTAGGCTGGGAGTTTCCTCCTCATATTACTGGGGGGTTGGGGACCGCTTGCCATGGACTCTCGACGGCCTTATCCCATCTGGTCCATGAAATAACCTTTGTTCTCCCCCGCCTCCACGGCGACTCTTCAGGGGGACGAGTCACGCTGATAGGAGCCGCCGATATCCGCGACTCCGTGGAAAGCTCGGAACACTGGCTATCTTCCAATACCGAAACCTTTTCGATCCAATCGAGCCTAAGGCCCTACCTCACGGCATGGGAATACGACGAGCAGATCCGCTGGATTGCCCAAGAGCGGGCAAGACACCACCTGGAACCCAGCATTTTCGGTTTTAGTGGAGACTATGGCAAATCCCTTTTCGAAGAAGTCCTGCGGTACGGCGATATTGCCGGCCGCGTCGTCCTAAAAAAGAGCTTTAATATCATCCATGCCCACGACTGGATGACCTTTTTAGCCGGAGTCAAGGCTAAACAACTGAGTGGTTTGCCTCTGATTGTGCATGTTCATGCTTTAGAGTTTGACCGTAGTGGCAACCAAATCGACCAAAGAATCTTTGATATCGAAAAATATGGGATGAATTTTGCCGACCGTATCATCGCTGTCAGCCAAAGAACCAAAGATCTTATCGTTCAGAAATACGGGATTCCTGCCCATAAGATCCATGTGGTCTACAACGGGACCTTTAACGACCAAGCATCCATAGCAGCAGCTCCCAAAAGGCGCCGCCCCCTCCCGGGAAAGACCGTGGTCTTTTTAGGTCGCATTACCATGCAAAAAGGACCTGAATATTTCCTAGAGGCAGCCTATATGGTCGCCAAAAAAATCAACGACGTGCGTTTTGTGATGGCCGGCAGCGGTGATCTACTCCCTAAGATGATCACAAGGATGGCCGAGTTAAAGCTCCTGGACCGGTTCCACTTTACAGGATTTGTCTCCGAAAAGCAGCGAGCCCTCTTGCTTTCAGAAACAGACCTTTTTGTGATGCCCTCTGTTTCGGAGCCCTTTGGCATCACCCCGATCGAAGCGATTCAATACGGGGTCCCGGTCATTGTCACCAAACAGTCCGGTGTATCGGAAATCCTCCGCCACGCCATAAAAGTCGACTTTTGGGACGTTCGAAAAATAGCCGACTCGATGATTAATATCCTGACTAGCCCCGAACTCGCAAAACAATTGGTCGAAGGTTCCAAACTCGACCTCTCGACCATCAGCTGGTTTAGGGCTGCCGATCAAGTCCACCGTGTTTACCAGGAGGTCCTCTAAAATGGCCAGTCTATGCCTTTACTTTCAAGTCCATCAACCCATTCGCTTAAGACCTGATTTTGATTATTTTGCCATCGGTAACCATCAGGACTATGAAGACCACGATCGCAACAAAGAGATCCTGACGAGGGTTGCCCAAAACTGTTACCTTAAAACCAATCAGATTCTTTTAGATCTTATCAACACACATAAGGGTGCTTTTCGCGTCGCCTTTTCTCTTTCTGGCATCGTTATGGATCAGCTAGCCCAGTGGGCCCCTGAGGTGCTAGTTACTTTTGCTAAGCTCAGGGATACAGGAGCGGTAGAGTTTCTTTCGGAAACCTACTACCACTCTCTTGCAAGTCTCGCCTCGGAAAAAGAGTGGAAGCGGCAGGTTCGTCTGCACCGGGAAACCATGATGAAATACTTTGGGGTCGAGCCGCGGGTGGTTCGAAATACAGAGCTTATCTATAAAAACGACCTAGCCCTTGTCGCTGAATCCATGGGCTTTCGCGGCATCATCGCCGAAGGCGTCGAAAGCGTCTTAGGCTGGCGCAGTCCGCATTTTGTCTATCAGCCAGAGGGCGCGTCCCTGATCAAACTGCTCCTTAAAGACTACCACCTCTCGGACGATATCGCTTTTCGGTTTTCTGACCGCCAATGGAAGGAATGGCCCTTAGACGCCAGCAAATATGCTATGTGGCTTAAGACCGCAGGTGAAGTAGGGGATACCATCAATCTTTTTCTTGATTATGAAACTTTTGGCGAACACCATAAGGAATCGACGGGTATCTTTGAATTTCTCCGTCATCTTCCAGGCGAGGTGTTTAAACAAACTTCGCTGACTTTTATGACACCCAGCGAAGTCATAAAAAACTACCAGTCGGTGGCGCCCCTGAACTTTGCCCATAACACCAGTTGGGCAGACCGCGAAAAAGACATTTCCGCATGGCTCGGAAACCATCTCCAAAACGCTAGCTTTGCCGCAGTCTATGCTATGGAAAAAGATGTTTTGGCCTCAAAAAACCAGGATTTGATCCATGCTTGGGGCAAACTTCAGACTTCAGATTATTTTTACTATATGTGCACCAAACCCTACACCGATGGGGAGGTCCATAGCTATTTTAACCCCCATGCATCGCCTTATGATGCCTTTATCGTCTTTGCAAACGTCCTTAATGAATTTAAACTTAAGCTAAAAAATGTGGCAAAAACGCGGAAAATAACACGCAAACCCCTTGCTGCCTCCTCGGGGCCCAGCGAGTCGGATCAGGTCCCTGCCGCCGCATCGGAGGCTGGGATTAGTAACTTAGAAACCCTTAATACCTAAGACCTGTCACCAGCGATTTTCCATAAGATAGGTTGTCCTCCAGATCAAACATACGACAACCATTCTTCCCACTCATCCGAGGTACCGCGGATCGCACCTTCAAAAACCTTTAAAATCTCCTTTGTGATAGGCCCAACCACGCCACCACGGATCAGGCGACCATCCACCTCACCAATCGGCGTGATTTCCGCGGCTGTACCGGTAAAAAACACCTCATCTGCATCGTAAAGCTGGTTTCGGGAAATCAAAGCTTCGCTGACGGAATAGCCGAGTTTGCTGGCGATCTCAATCACACTCTCCCGGGTGATGCCCTGCAAAACGTTGCAGGCAAAGGGAGTTAGGATTTTTTTGTTTGCCACGACAAAGATGTTTTCTCCGCTGCCTTCTGCCACAAACCCCTGCTGGTCGAGTAAAATAGCCTCATCGACCTGGGCTAGGGTCGCCTCCCTGCGGGCCATAATGGAATTGAGATAGTTACCACTTAGTTTAGCCCACGGCAGCGAGCTGCCCACCTCAGGTCGTCTAAAACTGGCGATTTTTACTCGAATCCCTTTGTTTGCACTCCCGTCTCCAAGGTATTTGCCCCACGGCCACACCGCGATGGCAAGTTTCATCGACGAAGCAAGCGGCAACTTAAGCCCCTTCACCTCCGGTCCAAAATAGGCGATCGGTCGGATATAACACTCGTCGAGATGGTTGGCTTTGATAACGTCGCCAATCGCCGCGATCACCTGGTCCACGGAGTAGGGTACCGATCCACCCAAAATCGCCATCGACCGAAAGAGCCTTTCCACGTGGTCTCGGGCTCTAAAAATGGCTGGTTTACCACTACTGGTTTTATAGGCGCGGATCCCTTCGAAAGCTGCCGAGCCGTAGTGGAGACTATGGGATAGCACATGAATTTGGGACTGCCCATAGGGAGTCAACACCCCATCCATCCAAATCGTAGACTCCGCCATCTGAAACGCCGTTGCCGGTGATTGGTTGTCAGGTCTCGAAGGGGATCCCTGATTGTTAAATGGCACCATAAAAGACTCCCAAAAAGCTAGGATGGATCGGGCTTTCTCTGAGGTCGCTCCCCCAGAGGCCGCGCCAATCTAACTTTTTTGGGGGCATTTGCCAACCGACTCGTCGCCTGGCAATGGTCCCGCACCCTCTAAATCATTTGAGACCCGTATTCTTTAAATTGGTTTTCCACCTTTGAGAATTTCAGAAATCGCTCTCTTTAACCACTCAATATTAATAGATTATATGACTTGGCTAAGGATTTTAAACACCCTACCGAAAGCCTTTATAAGAACATGACTGTTGTTCTCAACAACTGAGGAAAGGTGATTTATGGGCCCTATACAAAAAATCATTTCACGAGCAACTTTTTGGTGCATCCTCTCGTCCGTAACAGGCACGCTCAGCAGTTGTCTTAAGAGCCCTTTTGGCAGCTCTAATGGTGACTTAACATATCGAAACTTCAATAGAAATCTAACACAGATTCCCAAAGACAAGACGACGACCGCGTCTACCGGCGGCACTGCGGGAAGCCTTGCGATCTCCCTAGGCGAACAGATGATCGGCCGCCTTGAGTCTGATCTGAGGGCCGGCGGGCTGACCTCCAACCAAATCGCGGCGGTGACCAAAGAAGCGAGAGGCGAGATGCAGGCGGAGGCTGGAAAAATTGTGATCAGTGCCCTCCATGGATTGTGGTTAGGATCATCTCAGGACCAAACCACAGGTTTAAACCTTGCAGACTCCAGCGCCGAACTCATGGGCAAACTGGGCGCCGCCGTGGCCCGAGGAGCACTCAAGTCCTTCGCCAGCGATGAGCTTAAAAACCTCCCCGCAGAAATCAAACAAAATACTGTCGGTATTATGTCTACTTCAGTCATCACCGCCATCAGTGGGGCTCCAGAAAAGCTCTCGGACGCGGGGATCACCTCTGTGGCTAACACGGTGATTGGTTCCCTGATCCAAAGCCTTCCATCAGCGGGTTTTTCCGGCGACCAATTGATGCTGAGCATGTCTAAAGTGATGCAGAGTGCTGTCGGCTCCCTTGACGAAGCAGGACTGTCACCGGAGGCGACTTCTGGGACAGTCGTCCAGATGACCCAAGTCACCCTCGACAAGGCCAGTGAGATCACCAAGGACACGGCCTATGCAGGATCGACGATCGGCGCGGTCGCTGCTGCGGCTATCAACGGTCTGGCTGCCACCAAAGCCAGCGGCGCTCAGTCCATGACGGCCATCGAAGCGGTGACGACGGCTTCGGTCAAAGCCGCTGTCAATATGGATAACTCTAAAACTGACATTGCCAAGTCTATCGAAAACCTTACAAATCTCACCACCAAGGCGATGGCCAACGTCACTGCTTCGGGAGATACTGTCAGTGGATTGGAACGGTTGATGGGTGCCGCTACCCAGGCTGTAGCGGACGCAAGTGCGACTAAAAATCGGGACCTTTATTCGAAGATGACGGCCAGTATCGTCGCTGGATCCGTGTCGGCTGTAGACTCTGTGGCCCTAAAATCAGGCCAAGGGACTGCAAGCCTGGTGCAGACAATGGTCGTGACAACCGCCACTCGAGCCCTCCAAGGAGCGTCCAGCTCCGAGGCTGTCTCGATGCTATCGGAAGTCACCGGATCGGCTGTCAAGGCGTTCGCAAATTCCAGTTTAGCAAACGACCAACAAGCGCGCTCCGATGCCGTTGGCTCTGCGGTGAACGGAACTGTGACGGCCCTTTCCAAAATGACGGGCCAAGACTCCAGCACGACCTCATCGGCGATTCAAGGGATCTCCCGTGCAGGGACCGAGGCAGTGACGCAGATCTCTGGCGGAACGTCTGAAACCTCCACCCTCACTAAACAAATCATGTCGACTGGTATCGCCACCCTAGGCAGTACCATGTCGGGAACAGACACCACCAAATTGATCAGTCTGGCTGGCGATATGGCCAAAGGCGCCGCCACGGGGATGGCTTCGGCAAAATCAGACAAACTCGCAACCCAGATGTCAGACCTGGCTAACAGCGCCATCGCAGGCGTCAATCAAGCCATGGCACGGATGGGTGGTACCACCAGCAACACCACGGTGCTCTCAAACTTTGCGACCACCGTAGCAGGCTCGATCACGACAGGACTGGCGATCGGTGGCCAAAGCTCTCGCGATATTTCATCGATTACCACGAGCTTAGCCACTTCCATCGTCTCTTCTGTCGTATCTCTTGCTCCCCAGACCGATACATCAACCCTTAACCAACAAGTGGTAAGCCAGGCCGAGACAGGTGCTGAGTTAGCGACCAACATGGGCAGCGGCTCCATGGCAAAATGTCGTGATAAATTTAAAGACGATCTGAGTGACGCCGACTTTATAGCAGCCCTCGGTGGCAAGTCTGCTGGGGTCTACTGCCAAACGGTTCCAGAATTACCTTTTTGTCCGCGCCCCCGTCGCCTGGTGACAGGAGATTATTTTTGGTCCATGTCACCGCCATACCTCTGTGAGTTTAAACCGGTTCCCGTCGCTAGCAATTCTGCGACTCTTGCCACGACGCCTGCGGCAGGTACCACATCGGCGACCACAACCCAAGCCCAAGTGCCTATAGCCCCCCCCATCCCAGGGATGGTGCCCCCTCCAAATCTCGGCGCAACCTCTGTCTGGGCAGCTTTCGTGTCCGACCGGTCTGTTGATCTAGAATGGAGCGATATCTCTAGCACTCTACCATCGCTGGCTTCATATGCTGTCTACCGAATGCCTGGGGCACTTCCGACCAGCGCCGCCGAAGTCACCAATCAGGGTTTCCTCTTAACTGGAAATATCCCTGGAAACCAACCCAAGACGACGATCAAACCGTTACCACCTGACCAACTAAATCCAAATACAACCTATGTTTTTTCCATAGTCGGCCGGGATTCTGCAAACCAAACCTTTCTGGTTGGATCCATCCAAGTCACCACCGGACCTAAGCTCCTGCTCACCAATCCCGACGTTGGTGCTGTTATGAAAAACCCAGGGGTCCAGGGGTTTTTCGACCCCCATACCAAACGCCACTGGGCGATGATCCCGTCGAGCGGGGGACTCCTCTTTAAGCACTCTCCCGACAATATGCTCTGGAGCGATGGTCCGTTTCTCTCGGGCACCTATAACGATGTGAGACTCGACTCTATGGCCTTTGGAAACCATACCGTGATTTTTCTTGTGGCCCAAACGAGCGGCGAGGACATTGTGATGCGTACCGGCACAGTTGGTCCATCCTCGATCCAGTTTACCCCTGAGACCTATGTCTTTACAGGTACAGGCTCCCTTGACCTCTATACTAAACCTGATGTGGTCGTCTCTAGTTCTGGCTCCGAGCTTTGGGTGGCCGCAGCCCACGGGATGGGACCCCATCTGCGGACACTTATGTTTCGCCCAAAGACTATGCGATTTGCCATCAATTATCTGTCGACGTCTGGGGTGACGAGCCTCACTCCCCTAGGCACTGCCGAAGTCCTTGGAGCTGCCCCTGGATACCAAACAAACATGATTTATAGCCTACAACTCATCAAAAATCTCAACCGAGTCCTCTTGGTGGTCAACGGCTCTGAGCTAGGAGTTTGGGAACACCCCTACAGTGGCGATCCATGGTCGCCTGTGAACGCCAACACCCGGAAAAACTACACCCCAGAGTCCTTGCCCATGGATATTCCTGGAGGCGCGGTATCAGCTATTGCCAACATCGGTACCGATATCTATGTGGGTGGATCCTTTCCCCATATGGGAGGCATCCCCGGCACCGCATTTCTCGCCCGCTGGAACGGATCCCAGTGGAGTCCGGTAGGTGACGGACTCAATGGACCCGTCAAAGCCCTCGCTGTCAATAACGGCAGACTCTACGTGGGCGGCGAGTTTACCCTGGTAGGGTCCATGCCCGTCTCAGGGATTGCCCAATGGGTTTATGACCATTGGGAGCCCCTTGGGTTTGGACTTACGACCATGGACGGGACCACTACCTCCGTCCTCGCTTTGGAGTTTGAAAACTCATCTCCAGGAGCAGCGCTTTATGTGGGTGGGCATTTTCATCACACCGCAGGCCCGACTCCCGTCCCGCTAAACCATGTGGCCCGCTGGGATGGGTCTAATTTTACGCCGCTATTCCAAGGCGGCGAGTACGGGGTCGGTACCAATCCTCTTTGCCGGGTAAACGCCCTAAAAATTTACGCCAACGAACTCTTTGTCGGTGGATTTGGTTTAACCCTCCCGCACATTAGCTATACCGGCCCCGTCGCTAAATGGTCTACAAGCACCAGCCAGTGGTCGACCCCCGAAACCTCCGGCCCGCGTCTTGTAAACGGCCAAGTCTATGCGTTTGAAATCCTCTCAGGCAGCACGCTTTATATGGGTGGTAGTTTTCAAGCCAACCAATTTACCCCTTCGCTGACCGGTGCCGTCCATTTGGCTAAACTCGACCTCTCCAATCCCATCTGGGCCACAGCCGGTGGGTCAGGGGTTAGTGCAACTGCGGGTCACCAGGTAACTTCCCTCAAAGCCCATAGCGGGTTTCTCTTTGCAGGTGGTTTTTTTACAAACATCAATGGAACATCTATGAATAACCTCGCCAAATGGAATGGATCTGCCTGGGCTGTCGCGGGAACCGCCAACGCCACCAACGGTCTGGTCCAGTCCCTTGCTTCCGACGGTACAAATCTTTACTTTGGTGGTGATTTTTCAACGATTCAGGGGTCCATCTCTTCACCCTTTCTCGGCCGCTATAACGGCTCCCTCCAGGCATTCAGCACCAACTACGACCTCTTAGGAGTCATAAACGATGCCGCTATCAATCCTGCAACCGGTGATATCTATGTGGTCGGCAGTTTCACCAAAATCGGCGGAGTGCCTGCCACAAATATCGCCAAATGGTCGCCCACGACTCAGCTATGGTCGCCTATCGGATCCGGTTGTAATAATTTGATCACTTCGATCGCCCACAAACCCTTTACCAACCTTATGATTGTTGCCGGATCCTTTACCAACTGTAGCGGCGTATCCAGCAATAAGATCGCCAAGCTTGATGTGAGCGCGACTCCTACTTGGAGTCAGATTTCCGCCTCTGGCCAACCCTCCACCTTAACCATAAACGATATGGAATTTGACCAAAGTGGCAATCTCTATGCCGTCGGGACAATCTCTCCGGGATTCAATTTTGTAAAGCTAAACAGCTCTATGACCAATTGGACCACTAACCTTGCCTCTACAGGTGGCACTCCACCTAAGACACTCCAAATCACCCCCGGTGGCTTGGTGGTTTTCGGTGGAGCTTCGGGATTAAACGGACTGCCACCTGGAATCCCTCTTTATGACCTATCGAACTCCAGTTGGAATTTCATTCCAGTCGATACTACCAATGCTCCGCTTGTTCAGACCGTGGCCTTGGGACCTAACAATACCATCTTTGTGGGCGGAAGTTTCACATCCATCAACGGGGTTCCCAATACCAGCAAGCTCGCCCAGGTCGATTGGGATGGAACAAACGGTATTTGGAGTGCAATCACCCCCTCGGCTACGACGAGGATCAATTCAGGATTGGTCAACTCTCTCTTTTGGGATGAAGAAGCGGCAAATCTCCTTGTAGGGGGAGATCTTAAAGATTTCAACAGTAACATACAGGGCGTAGGGGTCTGGACTGCCGCTCGAAACGATTGGAACCACTCCCTAGCCACCTCGGGGAAGGTCACTAAAATCATCCCATTCCCACCAGGGGGGTCAGTGGCTGCCGTAGTCGTGGGCACCTTTGGATCCATCGGCGGTCTCCCTACAGGAAACATTGGGTTTGCCAGACGCTCCAATATGGGATCTGGATCGTCCCAAGGGGTCTCTGGAATAGCCTATAACCAAGGCAAAATCAGGGCGCTCGCTGCCGAAGGCTCTAAACTCATCGAGCACCAGTTTACGGGAAACGATTGGCTAAAAACCACGATCGACAGCACACCCCTCGTTAAAGTCTCGTGGCCGACCTTGATGGGCAATCCCTCAAGCCCCACCGCACAAGCCCAAGCTTTATGGCTTGCAGACCGTCAAGTGCGAACATCCCAAGATCCCAACGATATGGGTTGGACTCTACCTGTATCGATCCTTAGCGGGACCGAGGTCGAAAGCCTGGCGGTCGATCGAGGAGTGGGATGGAGCGATACTTTGAAATTGATCTTTTTAGATATCACTCATCCTTTTAGTCCTAGCTTAAAAGTGCAGAAAGCAAATCAATAGAAATTTTGGGACAAGGCGTGTGTTAACTCCCGCCCCGCATCGACCTATGATCAGTAAATGTAGCCAGAAAATCTTCAAGTGACTATAGTGGCGAAAGCACTATGCTCTCAGGAAGAGGTTCCGCTATGAGTGATGATGACGACTTCAAAGTGACTCGGATCAATCCCCGCCGGCCCAAGCCTAACCCCTGGACCAAACTTTTGAACTCCATCAAGCAGCAACTTGGAGGTAGAAACGGTGGGAATGGTGGCAACGGGAGAACAGGTACACCCTCATACTACGGATCGGGCGGATCGGGCGGATCGGGCGGAGGGGGTGGTGGGAGCGGAGGCCTTAAAGGCGCCCAGGGCGGGGATGGTCCAAGGAACACCCTGCTCGTGGTCGGGGTGATCGGGCTCTTGATCATCTGGGGAGCCCTTTCGTCCTTTTACACGGTGGATATCAGCGAAGAAGCCGTCGTCACCCGTTTTGGGGCCTACCACCGCACTACACCCTCGGGCATGCAGTTTAAGCTCCCCTTTGGGATCGAAGATGTCTATAAGGTGCAGTCGAAACGGATCCTCCAAGAGGAGTTTGGGTTTAGGACCCGGGATCTTTCAAGCAGCGGTACTACCTATGACAAGTCCGAATACGTCCCCGAGAGTCTTATGCTGACGGGGGATCTCAATGTTGCTGATGTGGAGTGGATCCTACAGTTTCGCATCGCCGACCCCTGGAAGTTTCTCTTCCACGCCAGGGATGTGGAAAGGAATCTCCGGGATGTTTCCATGTCCATCATGCGCCGCGTGGTGGGCGACCGCCTCGTGGGCGATGTTTTGACCACGGGACGGGTAGAGATCGCTGACCAGGCCAAAACCCTTAGCCAAGAGGTGCTCGACCAGTATGATATGGGTATCAAAATCGAAAAAATCATCCTCCAGGGAGCCAATCCCCCCGAAAAAGTCAAACCTGCCTTTAACGAGGTAAACGCCGCAAAACAAGAACAAGAGCAGACCATTAACCTGGCCGAACGGGAGTACAACAAGATCATCCCCGAAGCTCGTGGCAACGCCGACCGTCTGGTGGCCGATGCCCAGGGCTATGCCATCGATGTGGTCAACCGCGCCTTAGGCAACGCCACCCTCTTTGAAGAGGTGTTAAAAGCCTATAAAACTGCTCCTGAAATCACCCGTCGCCGGATGTATTTGGACACTATGGAAGAGGTTTTTACCAAAGCCAAACAGCTCACCATCGTCGATCACCAGATCAAGGGGGTGATGCCCATCTATAACCAGCAGGCTGGTTCCATACTCCCGGGCCTTCCACCCGCTCCAGCCAAGACACCTTAAGAGGATCCACCCATGAATCATAAGATCGCCATCGGAATCATATTTGTCGCCCTACTCATTGGGCTGCGGGGTAGCTATTTTATCCTCCCCGAAGGCCAGCAGGCGCTGATCACCCAGTTTGGCCAAATCCAAGGGGAGCCAATCACCAAGGCTGGCCTCCACTTCAAAGTGCCTATGATCCACGACGTCCGCTATTTCGAAAAGCGGATGTTGACCTGGGACGGCGACCAAGAACAAATACCCACCAAGGACAAAAAATATATCTGGGTGGATACCACCGCCCGTTGGCGCATCCAAGATCTGCGGAAATTTGCCGAGACCGTGCAGAGCGAGGTCGGTGCTCGCAACCGCCTGGACGGAATCCTTGATGGGGTCACTCGGGACACGATCTCTAATCATAATTTGGTTGAAGCAGTGCGCAATTCTAACGGGATCTTCGAAAATATCGCTGCCAAAAAAGCCGCCGCTCTCGCCACCGCAGCCAAAGGCGGAACCGATGCGGTCGCTGCCGCCATCGAAGAAGAGATCACCGGTGATATCGAAAAAATCAGCAAAGGCCGCGAACAGCTCAGTCGCCTGATCGCCGATCGCGCTCGGGCCGAGCTGGTGCCCTTTGGGATCGAACTCATCGACGTCCAGCTACGTCGGATCGCCTACGAAAACAGTGTGGAACAAAAAGTCTATGAGCGGATGATATCTGAGCGTAACCGGATCGCCGAAAAAATCCGCTCCATCGGCAAAGGAGAAGAGGCTAAGATCCGCGGCACCCTAAACCGTGATCTTAAAGAGATCGAGTCTGAGGCCTATCGAAAAGCCCAGGAGATCAAAGGTATCGCCGAAGCTAAAGCGACCAATATCTATGCCAAAGCAATGCAGCAGGACCCTGAATATTATAGCTTTATGCGAACCCTTGAGGTCTACCGCAATGCTATTCCGGAAAAGGCAAATTTTATCGTTTCCACGGACTCTGATTTTCTGCGCCTCTTGACGAAACAGCCTTGATCACCCATTAAGGAATCTTAGAGGGGCAACGCCAAATAAACACCAGCACCACCCCCACGGTGGCAAACATCGCCATTTTAGCGAACACTGGAATCTGCGGTAAAAACCCCACCCAAAGGACACTGATTCCTGTCATAGATGTGGCAAAGATTTTGGCTTTAAGAGGGATCATCCGGTGACTGCGCCACAGGATCACCGCTGGACCTAGCTTGGGGTGGTTGATGATCCAGGCTTCAAATCGCTTGGATCCTTTGCTGTAACAATAGGCCGCGACGATCACAAAGGGAGCCGTCGGCAAAAGCGGGACAAAGATTCCCACCACTCCCACAGCAAAAGCTAGATGACCAAGGGCGAGCCATAACCAGGTTTTAGTTTTGAGTAAGTCCATGGACCACCCGCCCTAAGTTCACGTGAAGCAACGACTCTACGACCAGATCCGCCAGAGAAAAATCAAGCCCTGCGGTGACTCGATTGGGAACCGCAATACAGGTCATCCCCGCCGCCTTCGCAGCCTTGACTCCATTGAGAGAGTCCTCAAAGACGATACATTCCCTAGGCTCAATCCCCAGATTTTGGGCGCATAGCTGGTACAGCTCGGGATGAGGCTTGATGTTTTTGACTTGGTCTGCCGTGACCACCGCCTGAAACGCCGACAATACCCCCAGACGCTCGGCATGCCCTAGAACCGACACCGCTGCTGAACTGGTCGCAAGCCCGAGATGCAGTCCCAAAAGCTGGGCTTCTCGAATTCTGTCTAAGACCCCAGGCATAGGTCCAAGGAGGGAGGCCTGCTGTTTTTTCCGCTGCTCCTTATCGTGGATAAGCGCCTGGCGGTCCAAGGACTCTCCCGTCAACTGCCCCAAGTGCACCACTGGATCAAACATCCCATATCCTGAGCCAACACAGAGGACCCAAAGTTCCAGGGGTAACACCTGACCATGCTCCCGGTAGATCGCCGACCATGCTTCGAAGGCCGCCCATTCGGTGTCGATGATAAGACCGTCGAAATCAAAGATAAGGGCACGATACTTCACTGGATCCTTGTTTGACCCGATCTTCCTGCTTTTGCAGCAGCAACCCGAATCGATTGGGACCTGGTCATAACGATCACAGGGTCCATGGGTTGATCAAAGCGCGCCATCACCTCAAAATGAAGGTGGGTTCCCCGCGCATTGCCCGTGGCCCCTACTTTACCGATCACCTTTTTGAGGTCAACCCATTCCCCCGTCTTCACCCTGATGGCACTGAGGTGAGCATAAAGGGTTTGATAGGAACGGTGCTGGATGATCACTACTTTACCATAGCGTTTTTTCCATCCAGCAAACACCACAGTCCCTTCGGCCGAAGCCCAAATGGGAGATCCATGGGGGGCCTTTAGGTCCACACCTCGGTGTAGCTTGCCGTGACGGTTACCAAAGTGCGAGCTGATGGCTCCCCGCAGGGGCCACCGCATGGGTTCGAGGGCCAGGGCATCAAGGCCACCGGTCTCACCCAGACCAAAGTCCCGCTGGATTTCGAACTCTTCGTCAATGGACTTTTCTAGGTTAGAGGATTCTGCTGGGCGGGAGCCGCCAAAAAACAACCCCCTTTTAGGGCGACGAGCTGCCTTTTGGCGTCTCCCTTCTTCTGGGCTCACGGAATCTGAGTTGGTCGGTCCCAGCCCGCCCCTCGGCTCTATATCACCATCACCGAGATCGAGGGCGCTGTCCTCGTCAGGACTCCGTGAGGTTTTAGATGGTCTCCCTGGAAAATCCCCTTCTTTAAACTCAGAAGGATCCGCAACCTGGGATCCCTTGGAATAACTTGGCGCTTTAACTCGCCGACCTCCTGACCCATTTTGCTGGGTAGCATTCCTTTTGGAGGTGGTCACACACCCCCAGAGGCTTAGAAACACCATGGCGATGAAGGAGATTCGGCACAAATATAAAAAGGATCTGTGGGTCTTAGAAGGGTTCAAAACGTTTATCCTGAGGAAATGGCCCATGGACCCTAGGTCTAGGGTGGATTTACGGGATCTTTAAGAGCGATCTCTTAATAATAGATCGTAACGCTCTGTGTTACAACCTTTTTTTGCACAGATATCCGGTTTATCTCTCAGGAGAGGAAGGACGCAGAGCACGGTCTAATAAGGGCTGGAAATGGCCTAGAAGATGGGTTTGTTGGTGACTACTGACATGATCTGGACCTAGGGCCGTCAGGGTGACATAACCTTCCCTGAGGAGTTTGCAGTCGGATCCTTCGATATCCTCAATGTCCTCACCCCCGCCTCCGATCCAGTAATAAGGTCGTCCCCTAGGGTCAATCTGCTCGACAACCTGTTTGTCATAGATCCGGCGCCCTAGCGTACAGACTCGAAAGCCTTTGATCTCGTCAAATCTAAGATCAGGGATATTGACGTTGATCACCCCTTCAGGGAGGGTTTTGGGGACCTCGCTCACCAAGCGTTCTAAGACCACGCGGACCACCTTAATGGCATCAGCATAGTCAGTAAGATCAAAGGCCCGTCTCTTGTCTAAAGAAAATGCAACCCCGCGGCTCCCTTGCATCACACCTTCCATTGCCGCAGCGATGGTTCCAGAATAGAGGGTATCCTGGCCGATATTTGAGCCCCGGTTGATGCCACTCAGCACAAAATCCGGATGGCGATCCAAAAGCTTGTTGACGGCGAGAATCACACAATCTGCAGGGGTCCCGGTCACCCCAAAAGTTCTACCATCAATAGGATCGATCCTCAGGGGACTAGTCAAGGTAAGGGCCTGGGAAAATCCAGATTTCTCTTCGTGGGGCGCGACAACCACCACATCCCCTAAGCGTTCAGCAGCCATCACCAGGGCTTTAATCCCTGGTGCATGGACACCATCATCGTTACAAATCAAAAAAAGAGGTTTAGGGGACATAGAGCAGGCTCCTCAAAAAGACTCCAAGAGTCGAGAGACCATATGTTTATAGGCCTCCTCCAGCTTGGTCAAGGATATGCTCGTTACACCTGTCACAGGGGGTTAAAGACAAAGGGATAGTTGACCGATACCGGCTGGCCACCACGAGGCTGGGGAAATGGCCACCGCCGGACGGCTCCCGTGACGCAGCCGCGCATGGTGGAATCCGAAATCGTCGAGGCTCCCACATTTACATCCGTGACCCGTCCGTTGGTACCTATGGTAAAGTTAACTGTCATCTTTCCAGCCGCATTGGGCGAACGCTGCAGCAGGGTTTCATAGCAGTGGCGGATCTGGTTGAGGTTAGCCCTGATAACTGCCATGATTTCCTGAGACGTGAGACCACCGGAAACCACGGGGTCTCCAGCGGGCACACTGACGTTAGCTCTTCCGTGGCCACCAGAGCCGCCTCCGCCACCGCCGCCACCCGCGCCACCACCGAGCCCTAGTCCTCCCGCACCACCACTACCACCTTGGCCGCCCAAAATTCCCCCGGAGCCGCTCCCAAAGTTGCCGACTTTGCCACCGGCACCCGCGAGGCCAAGGCTTGAGCCGCTCCCGGCCCCACCCATTCCATAGGTTTTTGAAGCAGATCCGGAGCCTCCGCCGGCACCACCAGCCGAGTCTTTAAAGGGCGTACTAATGGCCCCTGGACCTGTCAGCGAACTGATTTTTCCCGGTCCAAGACCCAACTTAGAAAGGTTTACACCGCTGGCCTTGTTGTTGTTGACTCCCTCGACTCCCTGGACACTGTGGTTGGCAGTCCCTTTGATGGCCCCGCCTTTTTGGTTCATCCCACTGCCTTCGGGTCCGCCGGATTTACCGAGGGCCACATTAGGTAAGGTCGGCCCTGCGAGTTTGTTATCCGGGTTTTTAGCACCTGTCGACGGCATTCCGTTGAGATTAGCGTTGAGGTTGCTCAAGGCACCAGGCGCTTTGTTGGTTGGTTTATCAACAGGTCCCGCTGGCTTCGAAGATTCCTGGGGTTTTTGCGGTGTTTTTTCTGCTAGGACTTCCGTAGGTTTTTTAGCCTCGACGGGTTTCTCCACTGGTTTAGGTTGCTTGGGTTTTTCTTTTTCGATGGGTTTCGCAGGTTTTGGCTGCTCTTTCACCACTGGTTTAGGTGGAACTTTGGGGGGAACCTTTTTTTCTTCGATTTTTGCTATTTTCTTTGGCTCTGGTGGTTTTTCTTTCTTTTGTGGCTCTGGCTTTTTCTCAGCAGTCGGCAAGTCAACGATTTGGTAAATATCGTCTTTTTCGGCCTTGAGCGGCGAGGGTTTATGGAGCCAGGCGATGGGTACCAAAATAAAGTAAAGGAGCATAACCAGTGAAACGAGCCCAATAAAAAAAGGATCTCTAGGTCCTGATCGAGGAAAATCCAAAGCTGGGGGACGGACAAACATCAAAAAATAGCTCACCGCTCCATATCGAATATGGGCGATATCCCGCCGGCTCAAACTGTATTCGCCCTGGTCGTTGATACGCTCCACCTTGCCACCACGGCGCAATCTGCCATGCATGCCATTGCGGGTATAAACCTTAAAGCCATCAT
This sequence comes from Oligoflexales bacterium, assembly GCA_041736175.1. Lineage (GTDB taxonomy): Bacteria > Bdellovibrionota_B > Oligoflexia > Oligoflexales > CAIYRB01 > JBGSUI01. The sequence goes on from JBGSUI010000019.1 coordinate 38,772, forward strand.
TGGAGACACGGGCGAAGGTCATTTTTTCGAAATGGGACTTACCGGCTGCGATCAAATGAGCTTTGGTAGGGTCGCCGATGGTGACCTGTTCAAATCCTTTAAAAGAAGGGTGAAACAGCTCTACTTCTAGGACCGTATCACCCCAATAGGCCACACACTCTAGGACATCCCCTGCAGGACGAGCTTTTCGCGGCGAAAAAAGAACATCTTTTTTGCGAGCCTCTTTATCCAAAGGAGGATGGTGCTCCGTCGCTTGGACAGGCACAGCGGTTCCCGTACGGGTATCACTGTCACGGGACGGATTTGCATATTTTCGCGTATCTGAGCCGGTTTTTACGGCGGGACCACCTTGGGAGGAGGCTAAGATTTGGCCGAACTCTTGGGTTTCCCTTATCTGTGGTAAAGCTGGAATTTGTGGCACTGCTTCCAGCACACGCAGATGGACGCTCCCGATCTGGATCACGTCACCGACACTGATGGGAGCTTCGACTGTGATCGACGTGCCGTTGACTTTGATCCCCGCTTGGGACCCCAAGTCAGTCACCACCAACCCCCCTTGATCATTCTCTTCGATCAGGGCATGGATGGGCTCAACCCCTGGCGCTCGCAGGACCACCTGGTTTGAAAGCAGTGCACCAATCCGCAGAGGTGTTTGGTCAATCGGGATTTCCCGTTCCGCTTGCCCAGGTATAGTAAATCGCAACTCGAGAGCCATAGGAGTCCTTGTCTATCTGGGTCCGTTCCTTGGGGGTCTTACCAAAAATCAAAAACCCACGGTCGTATCCATTATATTATCACGCCCCTCGAAGAATTAAAAAAATCCGTAGCACTCTTTTAGGGCTTGGGCGCAGCAGCCGGTGGACTCGTTCCACCTTTTGGGGGTTGTTTAGGAGCTTGTTTGGCCTTTTCCTCAGCTGCTTTTTGAGAAGCTTTGCGTTTTTTGGCTGCTTCTTCCATGTCGATCTGGTTAGAAAGCTGAAAGGTCCTTTCATCCCATCCTACTTCGCCGTGCCGGGCTTTACTGGCTTTCTCGGCATAGGTTCTGGCCTTATCAAAAGAACCTTTGTTTTGTAGTTCAAACAACGCACAGTTAAAAAGCGTCGTTTTATGATCAGGTTCCTTAGCTAACACTTTCGAACAAAGCTCACTTGCTCTCCCGTTGTTGCCTTCAAGACGGGATATGGTGATGAGATTAGACTGAACAAACCAATCATTTTGCAAATCTCCAAGATACCTTTTCGCCACGTTGAGATCGCCACCCTTAAGCGCCGCTAAACCCAGATTGAGCATCGCAGGTTTATAATTCTCTACGGCCTTAAGAGCTTCTTTAAAATACAGCACCGACTCGGGGACCCTATCTGCTTGCAGCGCCATCACCCCTAGGGCATTGTTGGCCGCGGCTTTAATACGGGGGATTTTTGATTCAATCAAGAGCGGCAAGAGATACTCAGCAAGATAATAATTCCTCGCAGCGATCGCTGCGAGAGCCACTTCCAGTTTCACAGCATCTGAGATGGTGTTTCCAGCACCCTTTTCCATTTCATAGGTAGCGATCTTCTTTGCCGATAAAGTGACCGCGGCGACCCCCCTGCGAGCAAGACGCTCCGCAGAAAGTTTTTCTTCGTAAAAACCCTTACCTTTACCGGACTGCATTTTTTCCACGAGTTGCGCGGCTTTAGAAACATCAATCGTCTGTGAGGTCAGGGGATTATTGCTTAGACTTTGGGTTAAGGTTCCCCGACTAACCGTCCGGTTACCACCACCATCTGTGTCCTTGAGTTCGAAACGCTCTTGGTCTTTATCGTCGCCCGAGTCTTCAGAAACCTCTTTCATCTTGGACTTTTTGTCGTCACCAGAACAGCCAGCCATACCGATCCAAAGCCCAACGGCCAGGGGTAAGAATAGTTTTTTAAAGTGGCTGGCCATCAATTCTCCTTGGATCTGACCGCACTTGCAACCGATCCCGGGACTTCGGCCCCAATAAAGTCAGGTTTGACGATAAGGTCATCAAAGCTCACGGGTTTACCCGCATTGCGAGCGAGTCCCGACAGAGCCTTTGCGGCCCATTCGTTATAAACGATATATTTTTGGACTGAATCAAGAGCCTGCCGATAAAATTTTGCGGCACCCTCTCGCGCCTCTTTAGCGTCTTTTGCCAGAGCCCCCGCAACCTCAGCTTTAGTGGCCCCTTGGACTTGGGGCGGGTTTTCCAGATCGTCGGCGATAAGCTCTCGGGCGTACCCTAGTTGGTAAAAAGCCGCCACACCCCAGTAGGCGTCTTTCGCTGCCAACACCTGATCAAAGGCTTGTTGGACGGCGCCTAAAGCTTCGACTTTTTCCTTAATCGAACCCTGGAGGCTGTCGACCGTCCCTCCCCTTAATCTAATCTGCTTAAAGCGCGCCATGATGGGGTTTGCCTGTCTAAACAAGATCGAACCTACCGAGCGAAGGGCCTCGCCCTGGACGTTGCCGCCACTTTTTTGGTAGGTGGCGAGGATCACCTGACTTGCCTGAGCACTGTAGGAGTTTTGTCCATTGCCAGCGCGCATCAACATGGAGTAGGCAAGGATTTTTTCCTCCGGACTCATCTTAAACCGCGCATCCATCGTCGAGATTAAACTGGCGATGCGAGCTGAGTCAGCGGTGGCAAAGGCGGCCCGCATCATCCTAAAAAACACCACTTTAGCGTTTTCTTGGTCAAACTGGGCAAAATTCAGACACGTCGCCACGGCTGTTGTGATGGCCACTGCTGCCTGAATCTCGCAGGCTTTAGCCAGGGCTGCCAGGGCCTCTTTTTCTTTAGGGTATCTTTTATAAAACTCTGTATAAAAGCCGGCTGCTCTGACGAGATCAAATTTGTTTTCGTTGAGCTGCGCCACCAGGGAAAGGGCGCTCTTGGCAGCTGGTGACTGGGGAAACTGGCGGATCACGATCATATATGCCGCGATCCCTTCGTCGATCTTACCACAGGCGACATAGTCGACCCCCGCGTTGTTGATAAGAGCTGTGGCTTCTGAGCTTTTCGGATCTTTCTTATAGAGTTCTTCGTACTTTTTGGCGCGGTTGCAAGCATTTTTTTCAGATTTGGCCACATCGACGGCCACTCCGAATTCCAGTTCTTTAAGCTTGCCGCCGATTTTTCCCGTGCGATAGGCAGGTATCTTTCGGATCTCGGCAATGGCTTTTTCGAGTCCCTTCTTATCATCAGCATACATAGATATGATGTTTTCGACCGCCCCATCCCCTTCTTTGGTTCCGGGGTAGGTCTTGGCTAGGTGCCACAGGTATTTAAGGGCAAGATTTTTATTTCCGCTTCTATAATAGACTTCGGTGAGCAAGATATCACAGGATCTGACAGCTTTTTTGTCTTCTTTATAGAACTTCTGATGAATCGCACAGGCATTGATCACATTTTTAGCATCTGCCGAAAGCACCCTTGGGGATTTTTTGAAATCGGGCTTAACCTTAAGCATCACTTTAAGCTCTGGCTCAAATTGATCAAAAAAGGCATCGAGCATATAGTCTGCTGCCTTTTTATGGACATATTCGGGTTTTCCCTTAGCATGGTAAACAATGGCTTTGTCTTTGCCCAAGAGGGCAATCTCCCGGTATAGCCGCCCAGCTTCACGGAAATTTTTGGTAAAATAATAGATATCAGCCATATTGTACTTAACTTCCGCCACTTCTTTTGTCTTAGGATAATATTTTAGGTAAAGATTATAGCCCCTGATGGCTTCGGCATTAAGGCGAGGATTGTCATCTTTTTGGGCATTTTTATGGGTCAGCTTAGCATAGTAGAGGATCTGGTCCTGCACCAGTTGCTGGGCTTCTTGAAATTCAGGTTTCTTATTGCCATTGCGGGAGGCCCACCGGCTCCCAGGTCCGTAGAGGCGGGGAAACCGCTCGAGTTCTTGCCAAACATTGGGGAGCTTACCCAGTTCAAAATAGAGGCCGATAATATTTTTCTGGGTGGATGGGCCTTCGATATCGTAGGGTTCAACCTGCTGAAAGCGTTTAAGAACGCTGATAGCCTCAGCATAGCGGCCTTGGTCTGAAAACGTATCTGCCAACAACGAAAGAAACCGGCCGATATACTTTTGGCCACCGTTGCGACGATAATAGGCAATGGCTGGGTCGATCAGGCGAAGCTCTGCAAAAGCAAAGACCATATCACGTAGGGCTTCTTCCTTGAGTCCAACGCCTTTTTGACCTTCCGAACTGGCGACCACGACCGTTTGCTTCCAATAGGCTAAAGCCTGCTGATATTGGCCAAGGTTATAGGCGCACCACCCGAGTCTAAAGAGAGCCCAAGAGTAGGTGCTAGCCTGTCTAAATTTGAGAGCATTGCGGTAATTGTTGGTGGCGTTTCTAAAGTCGTTTCTATTGAAGTAGAACTCACCAAGTTGGTAGTAGGCATCACCCGCTTTTTGGGAGTTGGGGTACTTTGCAATCAACTGGCTAAAGACCCGGGCAGAGTCTTTTTCCTTCCGCAAAAAATCATAGGCGATAGCCATGCTAAACATGGTGATATCGGCGTTTTTACTCCTAGGGTACTCTTCTAAGAGTTCTGCTGCATCATCCGCAAGCCGCTGCCATTGCTCCTTGGAGCGGGTTTCGTCGACCCTTGGCTCAACCCCTTTTCGCCCGCCTCTGTCCCATGCCTCCCAGGCTTGGTCATAGCGGTTTTGCTCTTGTTTAGAGAGATTGACCGCTGCTTCTAGCCTAAGGTTGACCAGGCGATCTTTCATCTCCAGGCGGGTAGGACTCTTGCGGGGCATTTTAGCTGATTGCTTGGTGAGGTATCCTATCGCTTTGCTGATCTCCGAAATAAGCCTGACTTCCGTGGTCCGCAATATCGCTTCATTCTTACCAAATCGAGATTTGGCTTTTTCTTGCTTTTTGACCTCTCTTTTTTCGGTTTTAATATCGGAGAGATCTACCTTATCCGTTTTGTTGACCGTATCGGCTGCAAAACCGACACCTATAAAAACCTGTATCAATACCATCATCCATAGAGACGCCATCCAACATCTTTTGATCATATGGATTTTAGGGTCTTTGTGGATCAAGGGACTTGCCTCTTATTTGACTCAGTAAAACTCTTAGCTATTTGCCTTCGGTCTTTTTTTGGGTACACATGCTTTCAAGGTTGTAGACATATCCACCTAACTCATCTTCCCAATACTCTCCTTCGAAGGGCCAAAACTCCAGATCTTGGCTTAGATTGAGGGACTGGAGTCCCCCGATAAATTGAGCCTTCGAGGGCGAGGTCCCTGGACTGAGCCGCTCTCTTAATTCATCCACTTTTCCTAGAACCATTTCCGTGTTGATCCCGATAGTCTGATCCGACAGCTCCTTGAGGTAGCCGTGGTACCCGGCGCCTTTGGAATAAAGCCTACGGCCCGAATCTTTGATGGCAGCCACTTTTTTATTGCGTAGGAAAGCTTCGAGTTCGTCCTGAAGACCGCCGGATTGCCACCGTCCCTGGTAGCGAGACAACCGCGCCAATTCACTGTCGGCAAATCGAATGGTCGTTCCAGCGTCCTTATAAACATCGGTCCTCGAAAGGGCATCGAGGATGGAGTGAACCGACTTGTAGCTATCGAGGTTTCCAGCACGGTAGTCGTAGACTAGTTTAAAAAATCCTCTTGAATCGTCGCCGTAGCGCTGGAGGATTTTGCTAAGATCTCTATAGGTGGATGCATAGCGGCCTTTAAAACGAGCTAAGGTCGCTTTGACCTGTTTAAACCGGCAAAGCCTCAAAAAAGTGATCGCCTGCAAAATATAGCTTTCAGGAAAAAATCGATTTTCGAAAAAGGGCGAGTGGATGGTGTGGATCACCCCGAGGGTGTTGTTATGCTTTTGCATCATAAAAAAGGTCCATGATGCTTCGAAAAGTGCCTGGAGCCAGTTGTCCGAATTGCGAGGTATTTGGCCGTAGGCAAGGATAGCCTCTTTATATCTTTTAACTTCGTAGTGGACCCTAGCGATATTGAGGTCGGCCTGCTCCCGCATCCAAGCCCCATTTTCTGTATCGGGAACGCTATTACGGACCCGCTCAAAATAACTAATAGCCCGACTATGGGATCCACGCAGGTTGGTCACGACCCCAAGGTGAAACATCGCTTTGAGGTAATAGCTACTACTGCTGGGAACTCTTGAGAAGTAGCTAGAAGCCTCTTCGTATTTTTCTCGATTAAAGGACTCGATACCCAGGTAGTAAAAATAGAATCCTCGTGCCGGACCAGGTACGTAAACAGGATCAATGCGGGCCTTGAAAAGCTGCACCACATGGGACTGCCCGAGACTCACTGTCGAATTAATCCGCCCCAGCTCTTCCATGGCTTTGCGGAAAAAGACGTTTTTGGAGGAGGGTCCGCGCCTAACGATAATACTATAGTACTTGGACGCCGAGTAAAAAAACCCGAGCTTTTGCAAGCTCTGCCCCAGTCCCCACTCCGCTTTTTCTTTTTCGCCAGCGGCTTTCGGATATCCGTAGGCCTGGAAGTAGGCCGTCGCCGCATTGGCATAGTCCCTACGACCATAAAACTGCATCGCCGCCCGGTAATTAGCAAGCACAGGAGTGGACACCAAACTACCTATGAGGATGACTGCAATAATAGACTTTTTTGATACCACGGCCAAATGATCATCCTAAAAAAATGTCGAAGCACCAATCGATAAAGTGATATTGTTTTGAATTTCGCTATCTCCTCCCGAATCGGGCACACAGGATCCATCTCCGGTATTATAATTGAATAGATAATCTCGCACGTCCCACCTTAGGCTAAAATCCTGTGATACAAAGTACTTTTGACCAAACCCCAGAGCGAGAGTCGGGTAAGTGACCACTTTAGGCGCTGGCGTAACCACTTGATTTTGACTGGAAGAATTCTTACCCTTTTCACATTGTTTATAGTCATAATAGACCCCCGTCATGCCTGCTTGCAGGACTATAAAGTCATCAAAATAGATGACTTGGCCGCTAGGCAATTGGGTCTTTCCATAGATGGGAGTCCATAGCAGACCACCCCCAAGTATATATTGGGTTTGGATGATTTGAGTCGTGATATCAAACTCCGATTCGAGGAGGCTTTTATCATCCTTATCGACTTTGATTCCGTAGTGACCGCCCAGCTCGAAGGCAAACATTTCGCTAAAATGGTAATCGATCATACCCGAAAGCATAAGCGTGTATATAAATGCTTGATTCATGATTAGACCTGTTTGGGCTCCTAGCTCAAACCGGTTTCTTTTAGACATAAACCTGGGTCTTATCACCCTGATTTCGTATCCCTTAAAATCCCCTATCTCAGCGTAGCTAACCGACCCCTGAAAAAGCAGACTGCTCACTAACAAAAACAGGACAACAACTCTCCGAGACAGACCTGGGACCAAAAATCTTGGGTGAGTATAAACCAATGTCATCCTCGTCTCTGTCAATGCCATCAACATCTATCAAGATCTATTCTACCAACATATCAACAATCAACCAATCTTCGCCTCGCTTGCAAAATTTATAGTTGTTTGTATTACTCACCCTCTCTAGCAACCATCAGTTTAAATGTTATAAATTCAGCTTGTTGTGCCGATAGCATGATGCGCTTCATCAGCTTGAAATTGTGAGTCTGGTCCATCTCCATAGTCAAAGCAAAAATCTTGGATTTATCTCGCTCTGCAACGCGTCCTCGAAACACCCTCTTGTTTGCTTCGGCTAGTTTTTCTAACTCACGAAAAACCGGCATAATTGCGCCCTGGGACCGGTCCTTTTCGGGAACATCTCCACCCACGATCGTCGACACCTTTTTATCGTTGACCAAAAGCTCTGATTTTGTCACTTTGATCGAAGGAAGCTCGTCTAAGGTCACCGTAGTCATGGACTCGGGCAACTCTACGCCAGCATTCACATCATAACTCACCGGATCCGTGGAATAACTCATCAGCAAGAAAGTGATGAGAATTGAAAAAATATCAAGCATCGGCATCAGATTTAATTCGAGGGAATCGCCATTATCTGAACTGACTGAAGCCATACTTGCCTCCTAGGATTGCCAAACACCCGGACACGATTACTTAAGCATCACACTTGCCATCACAACTTTCGGAAAAATCGACTCTGTGGCGACGGCTTTATCAGCATCGGAGGCGTCTTTTTTTACAAGCACCGGATCCTTAGGACCGCGAAGCTTGATGGCATCTAAAACCATCGCCACATCTTTCCACAAGACATCATCCTCTGAGAAAAACTGTAATTTGTCGGTATCTAAATTTTGCCTACGGATCGCAACAAGATGGTTGTGCATGTCAGCAGCTCCGCCCTTATCCGCTTTAAATTTCCGAGTCGTTTCCACGCTGCAAAAATCAGCAGTCACTTCTAGGGTATCTTTGCTCATATCGACCTTGACGCTGCAAGATTTATCGTCTTGTTTTTTGTCGGGAGGAGCCGAGCTTAAAAAAGGTATCTGCACCTCAATAATACCCACCGATAGAAACACGGCTGACATAAGCAAGAATGTATTCAAAAGTGAAAACACATCGATAAAAGGCATGATATTCAAGGCTATATCACGATATTTTTGTTTTTTCTTCTTTTTCACAGAGATCCCCCCCTTCACTGACTCAACTACCGACTAACGGGCGCTCAGCTCATGTCGGAAGCGCTACTTGCACTGGAAGATCCACCACCCTTGATCTTCATTTTGCGGGTATACAAAAGGTCGATGAGTCTTGCAGCATTTCTATTGATATCATCAACAATAGCCGTTTGTTTCATCTGCAAGATCCCGAAAGCTAAGAGGCACATCAATGCGGTGCCAAGCCCAAAGGAAGTCGCCGTAAGTGCTTCCGCAATCCCTGCAGCTAGGGCCGTTTGCTTTGCAGATCCGGTCAGTTTAGCCGCTGCGCCAAAGGACTTCATCAGCCCAAACAAGGTTCCTAACAACCCAAGGAGGGTCGCCACGTTTGCGGTCGTCCCAATAAAGGGCAAGAGCCGAGTGATCTGTGGCATAGCTGTAAGTGTGGCAGTGTCGAGTGCATGTTCTATTTCTTCCGTTGAGTCATTTGCTCGCTTAAGCCCTTCTGACATCACATAGGGTAGCATCTTGGGTCGCGCCTTTTTGCATAAACGGATTGCGTTTTCAATGGAGTTATTCATCACCATCTTTTGGACCGCTGCCATAAATCCAGAGCTATTTGCTAAATCATACTGGAGCCAGTATCGGTAGGACCTTTCGATGATGATCACGATTGATAGGAACAGCACAAAGGTGATCGACGCCATAATTTCTTGGCCACCTTCTTCGAATTTTCTGGCAATGAAATCAAGCATTTTTCTACATCTCCTAAGATTTTTTCGAGGATTGAGGCCCACTCGATACAGCGGTGCTTATGATGAGGGTTTTACTAAATTTTACGAACCCTAGGTCCCACCTGTCAAGAAGCAACGATAGTTTCCCAGTAAAAACAGCTCCTATGAGGGGGTGCTAAAATCCCCAGAAAAAACCATTTTTCTAAGTTAACAAACTGTTGTCTGTGACTAAATTATCAATATTAAAATTAATACCGAATTTTAAATTCAGGATTGTTTTTCAAAACCTGGCTTCATCCCTTTATTTTTTTGGGTCCTATGCATCGTTTGCAAATTACGTTAAGCTAGTATAACTGGGACTGTCGTCCCTAAGGAGGGCTTTTGTCTCTCTTGTCTTGGCTTATTGTAAGCTGGTGGAGCCGACTATCAATACTGCAAAGCCTAAGATTCTATTTGTCGAAATCCCAGGTTACAAACCACTACCTGATTCCGCTGTGATCCGCGTCGCAGCCGATGGGGCTGTTATAGAAAGCGTCACCGATATCAATGCCGCCTTAGCTGCCTTGAAGTCACCTGACCCCCTGGTCGCAATGGTCACCAATGCTCCCCACATCGAGCTTTTTAAGGCGAGTCGGAGTCTCCAGCCCTATTGCTGCACCATACTCCTCACCGATCTGACCATGGAACAGTATAGCGCAAAGCTGGATGGTGAAGAGCATATCCTCGTGGACATCTTGCTGGCAAATCGCTGCCCGAGTGCCTGGACCACTAACGAACTGCGAATCACCCTTCAAAAGTTTCTGCGCAAAGACTATTTCGGCATCGCCAAATATCTTGCTCCCGCGACGCCCATTGTCGAAGCCGTCGTCACAGGTTCGACCGACCGCGAGATACTCAATGCAAATGTTATGAATTTCGCTGAGCAGAATCGTTTGGGACAATATATGTCTAAGCTGGTCTTTGGGATTACCGAAGAGCTCTTGATGAATGCCATTTACGATGCACCTATCGCCGGAGGTGCCCACCACTACAACGAAATGCCGCGAACCACCTCCATCTGTCTAAGGCCCGAAGAATACTCCAAACTCAGTTATGGCTGCGATGGCACCGTTTTTGGAGTCTCCGTTACCGATCCCTTTGGGGCACTGACCAAGGACACCCTCTATCGATATCTCAAAAAAGTACTTAGAAGGCAGGACTCGGCCAATCTCATAGATACCAAACGTGGAGGAGCCGGACTGGGTCTGTTTAAGATTCTTTATAGTTCCCATTCGCTGATCTGTAATGTAATCCCCCATCAATCGACCGAAGTCATGGCGCTTATCGATATTCACCACCAAGTGCGGGACTTTTCCAGGATGACTCGCTCCGTGGCATTTTTTGCAGACAATATGAATGCTTACGCATTAAAAGCGGACGCTTCGTAAGCAGCCGTTCGAAAATGGCTTTTTCCTCTCCAACTATGCTATAGGTTGGAGGTTGGACATGGCTTTGCTATTGTCTCAAGGGATGTTTGCACAAGGAGAAATCAGTGGCACCTAAAAAAATTAAAGTATTAAGACCGGTGGTAGAACTTGATGGCGATGAGATGACTCGGATTATCTGGAGTCAAATAAAAGACAAATTAATCCTCCCTTATCTGGATATCGATCTCAAATATTTTGATCTTGGCATCGAAGCGCGAGACCGTACCAGCGACCAGATCACCATCGACGCTGCCCAAGCCATCAAACAGTACGATGTGGGTATCAAATGCGCTACCATCACCCCTGACGAAGCTAGAGTTAAGGAGTTTGGGCTTAAAAAGATGTGGAAGAGCCCTAATGGAACTCTGCGCAATATCCTAGGCGGCACCGTTTTTCGCGCGCCCATTATCTGCCAAAACATCCCCCGGATCGTCAAAAGTTGGACTAAACCAATTATCGTTGGTCGACATGCCCATGGCGATCAATACAAGGCCACCGACATTAAGATCCCTGGTCCTGGTAAGGTCAAGATGGTTTACGAGGGTGCCGGCGGCAAAAAAGAAGAATGGGAGGTCTTCGACTTCAAAGGCCCTGGAATAGCCATGGGCATGTACAACACCGACGAGTCCATCTATGATTTTGCCCGAAGCTGCTTAAACTACGGTCTCACCGTCGGCTATCCAGTGTATCTGTCCACCAAAAACACGATTTTGAAAACCTACGATGGTCGCTTCAAAGATATTTTTGAGGAAGTCTATGACAAGGAATTCGCCGACCGTTATAAGACTGCCGGCCTGACCTACGAACACCGACTGATCGACGACATGGTGGCCCAAGTCCTCAAGTGGGAAGGTGGCATCGTTTGGGCATGCAAAAACTACGATGGAGATGTCCAGTCGGACACCGTGGCCCAGGGTTTTGGCAGTCTAGGACTGATGACTTCGGTTCTGGTTTGTCCCAATGGTCGGACGATTGAGACCGAGGCCGCCCATGGGACCGTGACGCGCCACTACCGCGAATACCAGAAGGGCAAAAAAACCAGTACAAATCCCATTGCCTCGATTTTTGCGTGGACCCAGGGCCTCGCCCACCGCGGCAAGCTCGACGAAACCCCTGCTCTGATCAAGTTTGCCCAGTCTCTCGAAAAAGTCTGCGTATCGACGGTAGAGTCTGGAAAAATGACTAAAGATCTTGCCGTGACGATCCATGGAAACAATGTTCCGGCTGGGTCTTACCTCCACACCGAAGAGTTCCTTGACGCGATCGCTGCAAATCTCAATCAGGTCATCGCAAAAGGCTAACTCTGGTGTCTGGCTTAAATAAGATGAGGGACGAGCGAGGCAACTCCTCGATCTCCCTTATTCTATTTTTTTGTTTTAGGGATTTTCTATAAACTATATTGCAAATTCTTAAACAAAATGTACAATCCTCCCGCTTTCGATGCCTGATGATGCCTTTGAATTTTTTGTCACTTTTGTCACCTTCGACACCTTTGTCACCTTTGTGATTTGCTATGGGGGATCCGCGATGGGAACACCGATCGTCAAAACCAAGTTCCTGGCTTTTTCGAGCTTGTTGGCTGGCATCCTTGGCTTTGCCACGACGCAGTCCCTTGCAAATGACAGGTTAGTCATCCTTTCGCCCCACCGAAAATCCATTCAAAACGAATTCTTACCTGCATTCAAGGAACACTATAAAAAGACCTATAACCAAGAGGTCGATGTGGACTGGTTGGACCAGGGGGGCACCTCTGATGATATTCGTTTTCTGAGGGCAAAGTTCGATTCCAAAACCAAAACAGCGGGGATCGATATCTTTTGGGGTGGCGGGGCATCGGCCTTTACGGAGCTGAGCCGCGACAAACTCCTCGCGCCGGTCCAACTGCCCGCCGACCTAAGTCGCCAACTCCCCAACTCTATTGCAGGGGTGGCCCTAAGAGACTCCCCGTCTTCGTCCACCCCATCCACCCCATCCACCTGGTATGGCTCGGCCCTCTCTAGCTTCGGCATCTTCTACAACAAAAAAGTCGGGCTCCTGGAGAAACTCCCTCCTCCCGTCGAGTGGAGCGACCTCAGTAAGCCCGTCTATAAAGACCAACTCGTCCTAGCGGACCCCCGACGTTCTGGCAGCGCTGGGACCCTGAACGCTATTATTCTCCAAAAGGCAGGTTGGACCAAGGGTTGGGAACAGCTGACCCTGATCGCTGCCAACACCAAGACATTTACCCACTCCAGCTCTGATCCCATTAAAGCGGTCGTCTCAGGGGAGGCAGCTCTCTCCTTAGCCATTGATTTTTATGCCACCCCTAAAGTTGCCGAACTAGGGGACCAAAACCTCAGCTTTACCTTGCCCCCTGAGATGTTTGTCCTCGACCCAGATCCTGTGGGGATGATCGAGGGAGCACCTAACCGAAAAGTGGCCGAGAGGTTTATCCAGTGGGTCCTCTCTGTGCCAGCCCAAAAACTCCTCATCCTTCCTAAAGGCCAGCCTGACGGCCCTAAACTGGAATCCCTTGGCCGTATGGCTGTAACTCCGCTAGCCTATCAGGAAACCGAAGGCCGCAGGATTCAGAGTTTCGATCCCTTTAAGGCCCAATCTGTTTTTAAATTCGATACCGAAAAGGCCGCAAAAACTCAGCGGGTCTTTAACGACCTGCTGGGCGCCGTGTTGATCGACACCCACCCCCAACTCAAAGCCGCCTGGGCTTCAGTCATCAAGCGAGGCGCAAAACCGGAAGACCTTGCGAACTTAGCAGCGATGCCCCTTTCGGAGGCAGACCTTATGTCACTTGCCTCTCAGTGGGATAACGGCATCTTCCGCAACGAGACCATCAATAAGTGGGTGGGTTTTGCTAAAGAGAAGTACACAAAACTAGCTAAGAATCCTTGAATCTTCTCGAATCGACTCGACCTATAAGAGGGCCAAGAACCCTAGCCGGAGTTAACTTAATGAGAGTCGTTCTCGACGACATGAGCAAAAAATACGGAACTGTGACTGCCGTCCACCGGTTAAGCCTGGATATCGAGGACGGGGCGCTCCACTTCCTGCTGGGACCGTCGGGCTGCGGCAAGACGACAACCCTGAGGATTTTAGCAGGCTTAGAGACCCCTAGTGAGGGTCGTATCCTCTTTGGAGACCATGACGTGACAAACGTCCCGGCGGCCCAAAGGGGGATCGGAATGGTCTTTCAGAACTACGCCCTTTGGCCCCATATGACCGTTCGCGAAAATATCGAATACGGGCTGAAGCTAAGAAAACTTGGTAAGAAAGAGCAAGAAAAGCTGCTCCAAGAATCCCTCGAACTCACCCAGCTTAATTCCTATGTAGACCGCTATCCAGGCCAGCTCTCCGGTGGCCAACAACAACGGGTTGCCCTAGCCCGTGCCCTAGCCATCAAACCTTCGGTTCTGCTCCTGGACGAGCCCCTGTCAAACCTTGATGCAAAGCTTAGACTTGAGATGCGCGACAACATTACCCGCATCCACCAAATGACACGGATCACGACCATATACGTAACCCACGACCAAAAAGAAGCCCTATCCATGGGGACCCAGGTCTCGGTGATGCGGGCAGGACATCTGATCCAAACCGATTCTCCACGCAAACTCTACCATCATCCCTTGACACCCTTTATTGCTAACTTTATTGGTGAAACCAACCTCTACCATGGAACCGTCGCATCCATCGATCCCAAACAAGCAATCATCAAGACGCCCTTTGGCCCCATCCTGGCGAGGGGCCACCGCTGTGCGGGGATTAAAGTCGGTGATTCCGTAAGTTTATCCATAAGACCCGAAGCCATCCAGGTGCAGTTTGCGGATTTTGGACAGGACGCTTCCGCTGTACAGGTGCAAACCCAAGAAAACCGCTTTAAAACCACACTTAGTCTTTTGACCTACCACGGCGAAAGCGAACAGCTTGAGCTAGATGGTCCTGGCAACACCAAGGTGCGAGTCAACGTCTTTAATCCGCCAGAGTTAGACCTTCGTGTGGGGGAACCGGTGAGCTGTTTTTTCCCACCAGACAGGGTTGTAGTTCTTAAGCACGAGGAAAACCTAAGCTCGGGGACTTAAATCAAAAAGACAGGACACACTTAAAGAACTTTAGCCGACAACCTCCAAACCATGGTTTAACGATTTATGAAGCCCTACTCCGGTGCCTTACCAGCTAGCCGACACCGCCTGGCCCAGATCCTGGGCTTCTTGGTTTTGGGGTTAACCCTTGGCTTTTTGTTTTTCTTTTTGGTGCTCCCAGTATCCGTGATCGTCGTCAAGGCGTTTATGGGACCCCAAGGTTTTACCCTGGATTACTTTAGACTGCTTTTTGCCAACGAACTCCAGACGACCGCGATTCAAAATAGTCTTTTGATCGGACTCGCAACCACGATCCTATGCACGGTTCTCTGCGTACCCCTTGCGCTTATCCAAACAAAATATAATTATCCCATGAAGACCTTACTATCTGGTATTCTCTTGACCCCTATGGTGATGCCTCCCTTTGTCGGTGCCATCGGCATCCAACGTTTTTTTGCACGGCGCGGATCGGTCAATCTTTTTCTTTTAGAGTGGGGAGTGATCGACGCGCCCATCGAGTGGCTTAATCCTGAGTCGATGTTTTGGGCCGTAGTGGTCTTGGAAACCCTACACCTCTATCCTATTTTGTATCTAAACCTCACCGCCGCAATCGCCAATATCGACCCAAGCCTCGAAGAGATGGCTGCAACCCTGGGAACAACCCGGTGGCAGCGATTTAAAGATGTGATCTGGCCATTAGCCCGCCCTGGGTATTTTGCCGGTGCGATCATTGTTTTTATTTGGGCTCTGACGGATTTAGGGACACCCCTCTTGACGGGATATCATGAGACCCTGCCGGTTCGAATCTTCAATATGGTGACCGATGTCAACGACAATCCCGTAGGATACGCCTTGGTGTTCCTCGTGATCCTACTGACGGTTAGCATTTTTATTGCAAGCAAGCACTTTTTAGCGGGCAAAAAATTCGACATGCTTGGCCGTGGCCATGTTGGCGAGACCACTAAAAATCTGGGTTGGATCTCTGGACTGCCCTGTATGGTGCTGATCCTTACGGTGAGCTTTGTGGCTTTGCTGCCCCATCTTTCGGTGATCATCACCGCCTTAAGCGACAAATGGTTTATGACGGTCTTGCCCGAAGAATACACCCTAGACCATTTTCGCCAAATTTTTAAAACCGACCTACCCATGATTGGGATCCAAAACAGTCTGATGCTTGCGTCCCTCTCCACGATTTTTGATCTTATCTTGGGGCTGCTGATCGCCTATGTGGTGGTGCGCAAGCTGATCCCAGGGGCGCAGATCTTGGATAGCCTTGTCATGCTTCCGCTGGCACTACCTGGGATTGTCCTGGCCTTTGGATATGTGGTGACCTACACCAACACGCCTCTCGATCCTATGAACAATCCGATTCCGTTGCTGATCATCGCCTATGGAATTCGGCGGCTACCCTATATGGTACGCTCAGCCTCTGCTGGACTCCAGCAGACGAGTCCCTCCCTCGAAGAGGCTTCGGCCACCTTTGGAGCAACCCGGTTGCATACCCTCCGCAAAATCACCATCCCATTAGTCATGGCCAATCTGATCGCCGGCAGCCTCCTATGCTTTGCCTACGCCATGCTCGATGTCTCCGACAGTTTGATCTTGGCTATGAAAGATCAGTTTTATCCTCTGACAAAAGCCATCTATGCGCTCTTTTTAGAGCATGGCAAAGGCGAGCTGGTAGCCTCGGCCCTCGGTGTGGTCAGCATGGGGATCCTGGGCGGCTGTATCATGCTGGCATCGGTCCTTTTGGGTAAAAAAATGGGCGAGCTGTTTCGTTCGGGTTAGACCACTTATTAGAGATGGCATCTTTCTTGCTGGGGGTTTTACCATGTTTATGGATTTCCATAAACTGTAAACAACTTTTAGTAAGGGCCTTAGTTATGAAAGTAGCTGCTAAATTTAGTAAGTTTGTTCCGACGGTTAGCATGGGAGCCCTTATGCTCGGGCTGCTGATTGGCTGTGGAGGCTCTAAGTCATCCGAATCTGGATCTGATGTATCCGAAGCACAGTCCTCGCAGCCAAAAGGCAGTGAACCTACCCTTTCCGTCTGCAAAGATCCTAAATGGGCTGCTAATTATAGTGACGGAAGGTTCTGCTCCTTTAAAAAATCTCAAGAAACTTATTTTAACGCTAAAGCAACCGATAGGAGCACTGAAAATGGCCAGTCGTTTGCCCAACAAGGCCGGACCCCGGGCGAGGCCATTCGAGAGGCCCTTGCACTTTGTAATGCACGAACCAGCGCCACTGGTTATGGCGGGACCTGTACCATGTGAACTACCAGCACCCCTAAAGGGGTGCGGCTTCCAAGGTCAAGCAGCTTTCGCTGCTTTCCTTTTCTTTTTTGACGCTTCTACCACAGATGCGCAGGTCGCTATCGCTTCCTGCGGCTTATGTTTGGCTCCACGTCC
>JBGSUI010000020.1:0-2441 GCA_041736175.1 Oligoflexales bacterium
TATGCTTAGATAAGATGCCAATAAAATCGACACCAGCCCAAAATCTCCTCCAGATTTTTTAAAAAAACAAAAAAATAATTTATAATTATCAAAAATTATTGACCTATTTTTCTGTCTTTTGAGATTAAGGCCCCGGCATTGCCTTAGGAGCCTCTACAATGGGGTTCTCTGCTCTAAACATTTTTCCATTGCTAGCCATGGTATTTTGATTCACTGTCCCCACATAAAGGAGTTTCTATGGATCCTAAAAACCCTCAAGACGACGTCCCGCAATCCAGCCCCCCCCCCCCCGAAATCGGAAGAAAAGGTCAAAAACGATCCATCTTTAACGCGCAGGGCCTTGATAAGTGAAGGGGCCCGGATTGCAGCAGCTACGGGCCTTTGGATCCAAGGGAATCAGGCTGAGGCCTTTAACAATGCAGCATTGATGATGAAGCGTCGTTCATTGAATTTATGGCTAAGCGGGTTGAATTCCTCAGGCCAATTGGGTTTAGGCGATACCATCAGTCGAAGCAGCCCGGTCCAACTGGGCGGTGATTGGGCTAAGGTGGCTATGGGGACTTACCATACCTCTTTTATCCGGAAAGATGGGACCCTATGGTCAACGGGCCTCAATGACAGCGGGCAACTGGGAATCGGCAATACGGTTTCTAAAAGCAGTCCTGTGCAGGTAGGTAGCCTTTCCAACTGGAAACAGATTGCATGTTCCGCCGATTTTTCTGTGGCCTTAAGACAGGATGGAACCCTTTGGACCTACGGTAGCAATTTTTATGGACAATTTGGACTAGGAGATGTGGTCTATCGAAGCAGCCCCGTTCAGGTCGGGACCCTTAGCACTTGGAATCAAATAGCCCTAAACAAGGTTGCAACCTTTGGCCTTCGATCAGATGGAACACTTTGGTCTTTTGGAGAAAATTTGCATGGGCAACTAGGCATAAATGCGACTAACCACCGCAGCAATCCCACCCAAATCGGTACTGCCAGCAACTGGAGTATGGTGAACGGGGCAGCCTGGCATACGGTGGCCCTTAAGACTGATGGAACCCTGTGGGCATGGGGATGCAATGCTTATAGTACCAATGGGGGGATGCTAGGAATTAACTCGACTCAAAATCGGAGCAATCCAACCCAAGTGGGGACTCTGAGCACTTGGATTAAATGTGACGGGGGCGACATGCATACCCTGGGTCTGCGCTCTGACGGGACCCTGTGGGCTTGGGGAGCATCTGGAGCCCAGCTCGGGATAAACATCGCCTCTGGCAATCGGAGTAGCCCTGTCCAGGTCGGAACCCTCACCACATGGACCGATTTTTATACGACCGCTTTTAATACCTACGCACGAAGGCAAGATGGGACCCTTTGGGGCTGGGGATATAATGGTAATGGCAGTCTCGGTTTAGGAGATGCGGTCCCTCGGTCTAGCCCGGTGCAAGTGGGAACGTTGAGCAGCTGGCAAGGGTGGAGCGATTTTAGTGGATTTGGAACTGGTAACTATGGATTCCGCTAACTCTGTGCGATAAAGGGGTGTGGTAATAGCTACAGAACTGGAGAAATCTCAAAAAGCGGTACTGGGCTCATCCGAGGGAAAACTTGGCTTCGACCACTCCGTCGGCCAAAAGTCACCCTTCGACGACTTGCAGTCTCGGCGGAGACTTGGGGCGTCTTGGCATGTCGACACTTGCTAACACCGCCTCAAACAACGATTTTGGCTCAGTCCTGAAGGAGCGGCCCGCAGGCGTACTTTCGTCCGCCCCGGGACGACACGCCCTCTAGAGAGTAAGGTCCCACTCTTGTCTCTTTTTCTCCCAAAATTCCTCTCCCAACCTTTCCCTTGCCGAAAGTTGATTATGGCGCCGGCAGGTGAGGGCAAGATTTTCAACGTCATGGGTACCCCCATGACAGTGCATCGTCTGGACATGATCGAGCTCTAAGTTAAACTTTTCCTTGCAACAACTCCCATCTACCTCCGTCCAAGTGCAGCGGCCGTCGTCCCGGGACCACACCTCGTGGCGAACGGCCATGGGGATTGCAGATCGGTGTTTTTTTCCAGAAGGTGTTCCCTCTGGAGTCGCTGAATCCGGAACCGGTGTTACCGGGACAACTGTCTCGGTAGGCGTTCGTCCCGGGACGACACGCTCCTCGGAGTTCTTCCCCTGCTCCTTCTTTTCTTGTCTCTGCTTGGCCCTTTCAGCCTTGCGCAAAGGATCACGGTGTTCTAGGAGATCCCCTAAGGCACTGATCACCACCTCGGCATTCTTTGGTACATGCCCTCCATGGGACAAGACCTCGCGGGCACGGTCCAAAAGAGCCATCTCCTGTAATGTTAAAGTCAGTGTGATTTGAACGGTTTCTTGACCAGGCAACAGGGTCCCTTCGAATGTGACCCTCGATAGAAATGCCTCACACTCCCTTTTTGTTTTATTTCTGATTCCCTCTAAAAT
>JBGSUI010000025.1:0-11825 GCA_041736175.1 Oligoflexales bacterium
TCCAGGTGGGGACTCTTAGCAGCTGGAGTGAGCTAGCGACGGGAGCCTACCACACCGTAGCCCGCCGCACGGACGGCACCTTATGGACTTTTGGGTGGAACTCTTACGGCCAGCTGGGCCTTGTGTCCACGACTGACCGCATTAGCCCAGTCCAGGTGGGGACTCTTAGCAGTTGGAGTGAGCTGGCAGCGGGGTACTGCCACACCATGGCCCGCCGCAATGACGGCACTTTATGGGCTTTTGGCAGAAACTCTTATGGCCAGCTGGGCCTAGGGGACTCGACTAGCCGCAGTAGCCCCGTCCAGGTGGGAAGTCTTAGCTCCTGGGTCAAGATCACTGGTGGGGGTAATTTTACAATCACCTTCCGTTCATGATGGAGCCCGGGGATACCTCCACTTGTTGACGACCAAACAAAAATAGCAACATTAGGACGATTTGTTTTCTGCCATCCTAAATAGTGTCTGGCGCTTTTCCCGCCAGACACTCGGTATTGATGAATCAGTCTCCTGACCGAAAATCCACGCTTAAAATTTGGAATTTTCCGTGACCCCTCTGTTCTGGATTCCGTTCCAGTGAGCGCACGGGTTCCTGGGAATTGGAATCCAGAATGGGAAAGGTCGAGCATCCGATGAGATGTAGGTTTAAGCTTTTAAAGAGTCCCGAAATTTTTGAGTTTCAAGATACACTTTCTCAAAGCGACCGACGATCTCCTCCACCGACTCCACCCGCGAGATCCCGGCGACGCTTTTTCCGGCCTGAAAGTAATCCCGATAGGCACTGCCCATTTTATGGGACCTCTTAAGCTGCCAAAGAGATCTCAAGGTATAAAACATCCGCGCCAAATGTTTGGTCTGCTTCGATTTAAGGAGAAGGTCAGCTAAAAATCCCGTCTCTGCACCGCGTTTTTTCATAAACTCAGTGTTGATGACAGACACCGGAACCCCGGTGATCTTTTTAGTCATGATAATATCTGCGGCCTCAGCTTTTAGGATGGCTTGTTTATAGTCTTCATGGGCCGAACACTCTTTGGTCGCTATAAACCGCGTCCCCATGGAAACCCCCGCATACCCCAAGGCTAAAACCCGCTTAAAGTCCTGCTCGCTGCCGATCCCGCCCGCGCAGATCAGCGGCAGCCCCGTGTCTTTGAGGCTGTCACACAAATCCTCAGGGGTCCTATGTCCCGCGTGGCCTCCCGCCTGGTTATTAACGCAGATCAGACCATCCACACCTGCTTTAATGGCCTTTTGAGCAAACTTGGGATCAGTCACGTCATGGAAAACCTTGGCACCATAGGGTTTCGTCACCTTGACCACCCACTCGGGGTCGCCCAGGGCGGTGATAAAAAACCTCACTCCTAAGTCAAGGGCTTGTTGCAGCCACTCTTTGTTTTTTTCCAGATAAGCTGCTGACGAAGTCTCGATAAGGAGATTGAGACCAACCGGTCGGTTGCCACAATCGTTTTGGATTTTTTTGACTCCCTCTTTGAAGTCGTAGCCATAAACATAGGTCAAGGAGACTGGCTGGATCACGCCCATGGCTCCTGCCTTAGAGACGGCAGCCACCAGCTCTGGATTGCTACAAGGATACATGGGGCCTGCGATCATGGGGACTTTGATCCCAAGGGTTTCTGCTAAACTGATTTTAGTATGACTCATCGCCGTGATCCTTTATGGTTGTCAATGTGCTGTAGCATCTATTGTGATTTAGTTTACATCATTCGTCACCTTTAATAGCCCCGGGGGGCACCGTCCGAGCGAAGATCGGAAACACCGATCCAAACTCCGGCCTCCCTGCCGACCGCTTGCACATCTCCGAGGGGATCCTTGGTTTCCTTAAGGACATGGCCCTTAGCCCTCAGGTCATCGGCCACCTCTTTGGTAAAACCTCCAGCTTCATAAACCAACACATCAGGAATCCACTGGTGGTGGATCCGGCTATGGTGGACAGCATCCTCTAGAGTCATTCTGAAGGCGAGGCGATTCACCAGGGTTTGCAGGGTCGCCGTGATGATTCTTGGTCCCCCTGGGGATCCGACCACCAAGTCTAGTTCACCTTGACGATCAAAGACAAAGGTCGGGGACATGGACGAGAGCATGGTCTTACCGGGAGCGATGCTGTTGGCCGCGCTGCCCACGAGTCCAAAAGCGTTGGGCACTCCAGGTTTACGGCTAAAGTCATCCATTTCGTTGTTTAGGATGATGCCGGTTCCTTCGGCGACGATGGAAGCCCCAAAGGTGTAGTTGATGGTTTGGGTGGTGCTCACCCCGTTGCCTTCAGAGTCGACGATCGAAAGATGGGTCGTCGACGGAGACTCCGACCAAAGGGTCGGGCCATGGACGATATCCTTAGATGGCGTCGCTTTGTCGGCATCGATGGATGCAGTCAGTTTGCGGGCATAGCTTTTGGTGAGCAACTCCTTAACAGGAACTCTCACAAAATCCGGATCTCCAAGAAACTCGGCCCGGTCCGCAAAAGCCCGCTTCATAATCTCCGCCAAAAGGTGTCCGTAGGCCGCAGACCCTGGCTGGGGGAGACTCGCTTGGGCTCCTCCTGGCTCCGCGAGGAGACTCGCTTCCAGCATATTGAGGATCTGAATCACATGCACCCCTCCCGACGAGGGCGGCGGCATCGATAGGATTTTAGACCCCATAAAAATCCCTTCCACGGGTTTGCGCTCGATCACCTGGTAGCGGCTCAGGTCCTGCTGGTCGATAAGCCCGCTGCCGTAGCTCATCTCCTTGACGATCCTCTGGGCGATCGGTCCCTGGTAAAAGGCTGAAGGCCCCTCTTTGGCGATTAGTTTCAGCGTAGAGGCCAAGTCTTTTTGGACCAGGAGATCCCCTTCGTGGAGAAGCTTGCCGTTAGGGAAAAAAATCTTCGCTGTGTTGGGAAATCTCCGGAGGATCACTTCCCGTTCCTTAAGGGCCTGGGCCAATCCCTGGTAGACGGGAAAGCCGTCTTCTGCGGCGCGGATGGCCGGCTCTAATAATTGGGCCCAGGGTAGTCGCCCATGCCGCCTGTGAACCTCAGCCAGTCCCGCGACCAGTCCTGGCACTCCCACAGCGAGAGGACCAGTGGTGGAGGGATCTGTGATTTTTTGGCCCCGGTAGGTGATGGGGAGGTCTTGGCCCTTAGCATCGACAAACATAGTGGCCGTCGCCCTGCGGGGTGCTCGTTCGCGAAAGTCGTAGGCGTGGTTGGCTTTGGTTTTGTGGTCGTGGTAGAGCAAAAATCCTCCACCGCCGATCCCCGTAGACTGGGGCCGCACCACGGAGATCACAAAGGAGGCCGCCACAGCAGCGTCGATCCCATGCCCCCCGCTCCTTAAGATCCGGTAGGCAGCATCGGTCGCCATCGGGTGGGCCGTCGCCGCCATGGATTTAAGGCCCTGGGCCACAAAACTCGAACGGGTCCGGGCGGTGGGTTTCGGACCAAGGGGGATCGCCTGACCGGGAGTCCTATCCTTGCCGAGGTCTTGCTGCTCAGAGAGCGTTTTTTGGTCTCTAAAAAAAGTGCAGCCTGGTCCGGAAACCACAGGGACTAAGAGGCACAGGATCAGAAACCAGCCTTTGGCACGACCGAAGCGCACCCCTGTATCACACCGACGAACGGCTTTTAAAACGACAGCCAAGCTCTACCTCCTTGTGTTTGCCCACCAAGACCTAAATCGGTTTGGTCGGATTTTCTAGTTCACCCCAACATTGAAAATCTTTTTCGTTAGCCGTAACAATTTTTAATCCATGATAGACCGCAGTCGCGCCTATCAGCAGATCCTGGGGGTGCAAAGTCTGACCGTTCATCAAAGCTTCAGCACGTTTTGAGGCTGCAATCGAAGCAATTTCGCGGTTAACATCTAAAACTTTGACGGGCGCCCCCTCGATAAAGCGTCCAAATAAGGCCAGGGATTTCAGCATCTTTCCGTGAATGAGACCGCTCTCAATCTCAAGGATCGCGACCACAGAGGTATATAGCTCCTTATGTTCTTTTAACCATTGCTGGCAGCGAAGAGCGTTGTCACCTCTATTAAAAATCTGAGCAAGAATACTGGAGTCAATAAGAAAGCGCACGATTTAAGCCTCACCTGAAAATTGGATCATGGGCTTTGTGGAAGGACGTGGTAGCAGTATGTCGACCCCACTGTCACGTCTTTCGCTATCAGCGCACTGCTGCATTTCTGTGAAAAGGCCATCCAGAAGCGCACTGCGAGCTCGCAACTCTAACTCTCTGATTTGTTGAAGCATGGCCAAAGGTATGACTACGACTGCTTTTTCATCTCGGGTTTTTTTATCGACGATAATTTGGGGTTCATCAAACGCCTGGGCAATAAGCTCCGACAATTGGCTTCGAGCTTCACTGACCGACCATTCTCGTCTCTTTACGTCCATAGACTTTCCCTTCGCCATCCTATATTGGTACAAATGTACATTTACTTTAGTACACATGCAAGAAAGACACTAAAAAGTCATATTTGCTAGTTTTCGTCCCTTAGCTCCTTGGTTTGGTCCTTAAGTAGCCGATATTTATATTTGATTTCTTACTTTTATCAGAAATACAAAACAGCTACTTGAATCAATTTTTAACTAAAATTCGGTGCCCATTTTTTAACCCAATATTGGGATATATAGTATACTTAGCAACAGGGGGTAGACATGAAGGTACTAATCGATCTATCTAGCGAATCGGTAAAGGCACTGGATGCGATAGCCAAAAAGCGTAAATCGGCACGCGTGGACGTGATCCGTAATATCATTCAAAAAGCTCTTGATACGGAATCAGCGGTTAGTTTCGAAGAGGCATTTGGTAGTTGGAAAAAGACCCCTAAAGCCCTTGATGGCGTCGCCTTCCAGCGCCAAATGCGTGATGAGGATTGGTGATGATTTTTGATACGTGTATCTTGATAGACTACTTACAAGGTATAAAAAAAGCGGCTATCGAGATCAAGGCCCATGAGACCCCCATGATTAGTGCGATCACTTACGCCGAAGTCTTGGTCGGCGCCGATACTGCGGAGACTAAACGGACTGCACTCGCCCTCCTCGCACATTTCGAGGTCATTGTTCTCGATAAAGACGTGGCTGAGCGAGCAGCACAAATTCGACGGGAAATGAAGGTGAAGCTCCCGGATGCGATCATCTTTGCAACAGCGGTGGCTCTCGGCACTGTTGTGGTCACTCGCGACTCGCGATTCGGCAAAGGTCCGTATGTCCGTCAAGCCTATCGGGACTAGAAGGGTTGGTCAGGCGGGACCCCCTTCAGCGATTTCCAAAAGCTCTTTAGCATAATCGGGATGAAATAGTCTTCCCTTTGGTGTCATCTAATATCCTTCCTTAGATCTTTCGAAAAGCAATCTACCTTCAAGTGCAATGGATACACAAACCCCGCCAAATTTTTTACGACTTTTGTACCAACTTTCATCACACACAAAAAGATCAGTCGGCCAGGTGAGATGGGATATTTTGAGTAGGCGGAGCTGAGTTTTTAGGTCTCTAAGGTCTGCCTGTAAATCAACAATGATCGCAAGGTCAATGTCAGATGCTGCTGTCATTTCGTCCCTTGCCATAGAGCCAAATAAGAATATCTTTAATACTCCCGGAAGCTCCTTGGCTTTTTCTACAAAAGAGATCACTTGGGGCATAAGATCTGCTGCGGACACTTTTTCTAAACGGGCAAGAGCCATGAGTTTTCTAAAACCTCCTTCAGCTTATGATTTCTAACACAAGACTTCCCGTCCAAACATAAAGATTTCTTTTTCAGCGCTGGCAGCTACACCCGCCCTTGGCGTCGACCCGCCCAGCTCCAATTAATGGGTGCAGTTTGCTTTGCATCCCCCTAGTCCTAGGTTATAGTCTGGGCTGAGCTTATTTTGATGAGGAAGATGGGCATGGTTTTAGATTTGCAAAAGATGTCTCGGGCAGTGTCTTGGATCCTGTTGGCCACCCTTCTCGCGGTAGGGGTGATACTCCCCACCCCCAGCAACCCGACTGCTACCGCCGCCCCAGGGACAACCACAACAACTGGGACGCCAGACCCCCAAAGCCAAGGGACAAACAGTGGGGTTCCCGCTGTAGATTTTGCAGGTCCCGGGATTTTCACCCGTGCCCTCCAGGGCGGCATTGTGGTCTTTAGTTGCCTTTTAATTCTTATTTGGCTTTCTGTACTCTCCTGGGCGGTATCCCTTGCTAAGTTTTTCTACCTTGGTCGGCTCAAGGGAACCTCCGAGACCTTTATCAAGAGCTTTTGGGATTCGAGATCCCTCAACGATCTTAACGGCCGCCTGGGAGACTATGCCTACAGTCCACCGCGGGAGGTGTTTCGGATTGGTTATGGTGAGTTGGTGCGGGGGAGCCAGATCCGGGACCAAGCCCAGTCTTCGGAGCTTGCGGTCCACGCAGCCCTGGAAAATCTGGGGCGAGCTTTGCAAAAAGCCAAACTCCAAGAGAGACGTAAACTCGAACGCTACCTGTCCTTTCTTTCCATCACCGCATCGGTCAGCCCCTTTATCGGACTTTTTGGAACGGTGTGGGGAATCATGGGAGCCTTTGAAGGGATCGCCCAATCCGGAAGTGCAAGTTTAGCGGCGGTGGCACCGGGGATCTCCGAGGCACTGATTGCGACGGCTTTTGGTTTGGCCGCAGCGATTCCAGCGGTGATTGGTTACAATATTTTTGTGGGCAAAATCCGCGGCCTCGTGGGCCAGATTGACGGCTTTTGTGCTGATTTTCTTAATATTGTGCAGCGATACCTGGTAACGGATCGACCGCGCAATAGCCCTGGATCTGGAAACCCAGTGACGGGCCAAACCACCCTTTAGTCCACAACCTTCAAGGATCACCTATGGCTGGATTTAAGACGGGATCCCAGTCCCTGGACGAAGACTCCGCAGATATTGCAGAAATCAACATTATCCCCCTGGTGGATGTGATGTTGGTCTTGTTGATTATTTTTATGGTGACAGCCCCCTTGTCCATCGGGGGCATCCAGGTGGACCTCCCCTTAAGCAAGAGCAAGGGTGCCCAGATCGATGAGGACCGGATTGTCCTTTCGATCACGGCACAAGGTCTGTATTTTATCGAAAAGCTGCAGATTCCCGAGGCCACACTCGAAGAAAAATTTAAGTCCATCTATCAATTTCGCCAAAAAAAGGAGCTTTTTATCCGGGCAGACCAAAAAGTTTCCTACGGAAAAGTGGTCTTTGCCATGAGTTCTGCCAAGGTTGCCGGGGTCAGGAAGCTGGGTATGCTCACCAACACCCAAGCCCCGCCGGCCCCCGGAAAATCGTCCCCCTAATCCAGACAAGGCCACACCACCGGAAAGGACCCGCTCGATGGAGCGCCCATCCCCAAACCACCTTGGGAACCCCTTAGACCAAAGATCCGTCGAAACCCGACTGCTTCGTTGGTTTGTGTTGGCCTCCGTGCTTGTCCATGGGGTGGTCTTTGTGCTATCGGCTCTGAAGTTTGCCCCCCGTGTCCCTATCATCACCGACGAGTGGAGTATGGATGCGGATATCGTCACCGATGCTCCCATCACCACGGTCCCTGTAGCCAATATACCCACGGCCACCGTCGCCCCTGAGGTTAAAGTTTCCCAGCAGCTATTGCCCCAGCTCCCGAAACATATCGTCCCCGAGGCCACCCCTCCTCAGGAAGAACCTGTGCCTACGCCCAAAGAGCCTGAAACCAAAACTCCTGAACCCAAGGAGCCGGAACCCAAGGAGCCGGAAAAACCAAAGATCGTGCCCCCACCCGAGGCTATTCCTCCTCCACCCGAAACTCCAAAAAAACCCCCGGAAGAAGCCCCAAAGGAAACTCCACCCCCCATACCGGTTCCCGAAGATCCGGAAAAACAGCAAATGGACGCCCAGGAACTGGCGAAACGCAAGGCCATTGAAGCCCTGCAAAAAGCCGGGAAAACAGCTCCCACCGCCGAGGCTCCCCAGGCACAAAGCAAACTCGAAGAGATTATTGCCGCGGCAAACAAAGCGGGAGGCGTCCCCATCCAAGCAGCAGGCCCTGCCGGTGCCAGCTCAGGCGACACCAAAGGTTATCTGTCGGTCTTTAAAAAAATGGTCAAGCTGCGCTACCATCTTCCTGACGTCTACAACTATTCCCAAACCAAAATAGAGGTTATTTTCCATATGACCCTTTCGGAAAAAGGCGACGTCGTCCAGCTTAACATCGCCAAGAGTTCGGGGGACCCGGTGTACGACGATCTGACCCGTGAGGCCATCAAATCAGCAGCGCCTTTTCCACCGCCTCCGGCGGAGCTCGTGGGAGTGGAGATCCCGGTTCAGTTTACCCCCTAGTCCTATAATGTTTCCTTGCCGACCGCGTCGAAACCTGCGACAAGACCTAGACACCCCCCGTCAGCGGGATGTCCACTGCCTACGGAGAGCCTCGATGTTAGACCCCTTGTTTTTCGTTTTTAAAAGTAACCTATATAGAATGCGACACCTCCTTTGGGGTGCCTTCTTTGCATTGGCCAGCGTCGCCTTGTGGTCCCTGCCTAGCTCACCAACCCAGGCCCAATCGGGGCCTTCCTCTTCCCTTATGGTCAATATCGACCATCCTAATTTTCGCAAACTCATCATGGCTGTTCCTGGCATCACCGTCGGGGCCGCACCAGGAGCGCCTGCGGGACAAGCAGGCCCGTGGGCCGACCAGACCACCCAAGAGCTCCGCCGGTTGCTTAACTTTTCGGGACACTTTAACGTCTCCACCCTGACGACAGGCGCCACACCCGGCACGCCCACCACCGGTGATCTGGCCGGCGTGGACGTGGTCCAATGGCGGGCCCTCGGGGTCGAGGGCTTAGTCGTGGGGCAGTGGATCCCCGACGGATCCCAGTGGTCTCTAGAAATGCGGGCGGTGGATATCCGTCAGGGAAAACTTCTGGTCAGCAAAAAATACAACAAGATGACGAGCAGCGTGATCAAAGAGCGGGTGGCTCATTTCGTCGACAAAATTCTCGAAGCTTACACTGGAAAACCCGGGATTTTTAACACCCGTCTGGTCTTTGTGGGACGCAAAAACAAGGGCGACTCCAAACAGATCTATGTGAGTCTCTTTGACGGCAGTGGAGCCTATCCTATCACCTCAGATCCTTCTCCCCATCTATCGCCTTCATGGAGTCGGGACGGGCGTTATATCACCTACACTTCTTACGAAGACAAAAACCCGGATTTATTTATATACGATACCCAGACTAAGAAAAAACGCAAACTATCGGGCCGCAAGGGCCTTAATAGCGGCGCTAACTGGTCAAACAGTAATCAATTGATAGCCTACACCGGCTCCGTTGATGGTGACGCCGACATCTATCTTGTGACACCGAGCGGCGACCAACAACGAGTCCTTATCCGGGGCTCGGGTCTCGACGTAGATCCGATGTTTTCTCCTAACGGCAAATGGCTGGCTTTTGTCTCAGGGCGGTTTGGCAATCCCCATATCTTTCGTGGCGAACTCCAATGGGACGGCGACAGCAAAGTCCGGGTGCTGAGCGACAAAAGACTAACCTTTGCTGGCTGGTATAACGCCACGCCAACCTGGTCGCCGGATTCAGAAAAAATAGTTTTTTCGGGCTATGACAAGGAGATCAACCGATTTGACCTTTTTATG
Source organism: Oligoflexales bacterium (assembly GCA_041736175.1). GTDB lineage: Bacteria > Bdellovibrionota_B > Oligoflexia > Oligoflexales > CAIYRB01 > JBGSUI01. Next base: position 9,618 of record JBGSUI010000025.1, read on the forward strand.
ATGAATCCCGACGGCACCCAACTGGAACGCTTGACCCTTCGGTCGGGAGATAACGAGCGGCCTAGTTTTGCACCTAATGGCCAGCTGATCGTCTTTCATTCCAGCCGAGGACCTAACCGCGAGGATATCAAGGGCACAGCTCAGCTCTATTTGATGAACCGCGATGGCTCCAATCAAATCAAGCTTGAGACGGGACTTTTTGAGGCCCAGACCCCCCAGTGGAGTCCATCACTACCTGTGGACGAATCTAAATTTTAAAAAAAAGTCACCTGTCAGGACATCATGGAATTTATACATTCTCTCTCGCAGTTTCCCTTGATCGGCGAGGCTGCATCTCTGCTTGCCGCGCTCACCTGGGCCTTTTCCATGATTCTCTATACGGGACCGGCCAGTAAGCTGGCCCCTAACGGGCTTAACCTCTACAAAAATCTGATTGCTCTCGGACTGCTGTGTCTCTTGGTCTTGGTCCTAAGTCCTCCATGGCCCCAAGACTTGGGGGCTTTGGGCGTCTTGGCCCTGTCGGGACTGATCGGGATCACCCTTGGAGACTCAGCTTTTTTTGCGGCCCTGAGACACCTAGGTGCCCAGCTCACCTCGGTTCTCCAGTGTCTAGCCCCTCCCCTATCGGCGCTCCTCGCCATGGCTTTTTACGGCGAAACCCTCTCTCTAACCCAAACCGCTGGGATGCTCCTTACAACGGCTGCCGTCACGGGCATCATCCTCAGCCGCCACCGGCAAAGCCAACAACAAATTCCCCGGACCTCCCAAAGCTTTTTTTCGGGCTTCTCCGGCCTAGGAAAGATCCCGGGACTCACCTGGGCCCTCGTCGCCGCCCTCTGCCAAGCCCTGGGAATCGTGATCGCTCGCCAGGCACTCCAGACCGTGGATAGCACACTCGGGACTCTGTTTCGCATCTTACCAGCCGTCTTAGGTTTAGCGGTCTACTCTATCTTTCGCGAAAAAGGTGCAGACATCAGGCCGATCTTTGCAAATCCCAAACTGGCCCGTCGGCTGGCTCTTGCTGCGCTGGTCGGAAGTTTTCTCGGCTTGATTTTGATGTCTGTGGGGGCCAAATATGCCAAAACCGGAATCTCTCTGGCCCTGAGCTCCACCTACCCCCTATGGGTGATCCCCTTGGCCAGGATCTATCTTAAAGAACCGGGCGATCCAAAGTCCTATGCTTGGACCGTGCTGGCTATACTTGGGATCGTGGTCATGATGGTCTAGATCTAAGGTGCCGCTTCTCGCCTTTGGCTGCTCGATCGAACATGGTATAAATCATTTTAAAATATTTGATGGTTGTTTTCTGCAATCCATGACCTTACGATCCGATGCATCTCAGTGACCAAATACAATGGAAGCGAAACAAGAGTAACATTTCGTATGTCCTTGGTGACCTTTTTACTTGCAAACGCTTCCTTCTGAACGCTAGGAAGGTTTGTATCACAACGTAATGCTACTTCGGTGGAGTGCATGGCGCAGAATTCTGATAAAGAGCGAAGACGACCGGTTTTTCCGGATTTCACTTCAATCGGGATGACATGAGGACCGTGCGCCACTACAAAATCGATTTCGGCATTCTGAGCCTTACGCTCCCGGAGCCAGTAGTGTGTGCGCACAAGCTCCTCACCATCACTTCGCGTCAAAAGAGACTGAGCAACCATCTGTTCTGCTAGCGCTCCTTGATTTACTAACTTGATAACATCCCAGCCTTTGATATCGGTAAGTCGCAATCCTAGACTGGCGAGATAAACCCCCTGATCAAGATAATAAATCTTCCGAGTATCTGGGTCTTCGCCCGCATTAAGGGCTCGAAGCTGCTCATAAAAATCTAGATTTATCTTGACAAACCTATGCTATTTGCATAGGGTTCACTCCATGAAACTTAAGCTTACAGAAGCAGCAAAAAATATAGGCGTCCACCCAGATAACCTTAGGCGCTGGGCCAATGACGGAAAAGTCAAGATATCCGGAAAGACGCCCGGTGGCCAAAGACTTTTTGATCTGTCTGAAATTTCGGCCATGATAACGTCGCCTACGAAAAGACCACTGCAGGTCAAGCCGATAAAGCCTACGATCGCCTATGCGAGAGTCAGTTCCTATGACCAAAAAAAAGATCTTGAGAGACAAGTTGAACAGCTTTCACTTTTTTGTTCGGCAAATGGATGGGAACATAGGATTATCGAGGACCTTGGTTCAGGTATGAAC
>JBGSUI010000152.1:0-17776 GCA_041736175.1 Oligoflexales bacterium
TGAAATTAGTTAAAAAAATCAGAGAGATAGAGGACGAATTTTGGGAAAATGAGTCTAAAATTGATGAGATTGAATAAAAACTTTCATTATACCACGGAAAAAACTAAAATCTATCTTTTCATGTGCGTAGACCTATAGGACTGTCAGTCGGCTGTCAAATTCCAGCGATTTTGGCAGGAGCCACAGGTATATTGGTAGCTATGATTGGTAAAATTGACATCCGATAGGTTTTTTTCCTTGCATCTGGGACAAACCACATTCCTATGATTAAATTTACAGATCGAATTGCGACATTTCCATAACTCCTCACCTTTCGAAGAGCCTTTTCCTGCGGCAACCATCGTGCCTTGGCAGCTTGGACACCGGTTATTTTGCCTACGATCCATGTAATTTCCTCAACATAAATGGGCTAATTTTACCCAATTTAAATTCTTCTTAAATAAACATATTATAAATTATAGCCGAAGTACAATGTAAATATTTATAGGAGGTATGGACCATGAGATTGACTTGTTTTAGTGTATTGGCTTTTTTCGGATTGCCCTACAATCATGTGATAGCCCAGGAATTTGAATCGAAACCCCTTGTCGTGAGTGCTATCGGTGACAGTATCACCACTGGGTTTAACGCCCGCAATTTAGGAGATAATAAAGTTCTCAACTGGGGAGTCGGGACATCTACGGAGCTTAAATCACATCTCAAACGTCTAGAAATGCTAGGATATTCTGTGACCTCCCATAACAGTGCTATCGCTGGCTCCAAGGCAGCAGACCTACCTCCACAGATCGATACCGCCATCACAAATGCCGCAGATTATGTGACCATGACCATCGGAGCCAACGATCTCTGTAGCTGGCCTGCGAATCATCAAGTTAAACTGGAAGAATTTAAGAATAAGATGACGACGGAAATGACCCGTATCATTGAGAGTCGACCCAAAATCAAGATCACGATGTCACCTATTCCAAATCTTTACAATCTGTGGGAAGTGGGCAGTGTCAATGCTCAGTGTCAAAGCCGCTGGGATTTCTTCGGAATTTGCGCACCCCTATTAAATAGTAAACGAACACCTAAAGAGCGTGAGGAGTTTATGGGCCGGTGGCAAGATGCCAATCAAGCCTTAGAAGAGGTCGCTGGCATGTTTCCCGAGAATATTTTATTTCCAAAAGATGCCGCCACCACTCGATTTGATTTTAAGCATATCTCAGAGATTGACTGCTTTCACCCTTCTGTTGCTGGACAAGACCTCCTCGCTGAGGCGACTTGGCTTGCGTCAGCATGGGAGCCCTGAGCCAGGGATTAGGATTCGCGAGACCTACCGATTTTGCTTGCTAGAGCGTGCACATTCACTAAGATAGGGCAACTTCTTTTAGTGAGGTCCCTGTGCACAATTCTGACAAGTTGCCCTATAGTCATTACAAAAAAAATGCATGCTCCTATATCAATGGTGAATGGTCTGTGGGCACCACTGCCCTAAAAACCCTCAATCCAGCTGATACCACTAAAGCCGTCGGGGAATTTACCGAAGCTAGCAGCGAAGAAATCGTCCGCGCTGCCCAAGCTGCTCGGGCGGCCGCAAAGAAATGGGCTGCCACACCTGCCCCAGTGAGAGGCGGAATCATCGGCCAATTTGGTGCTTTAGTGGCGAGTAACAAGGAGGCCCTGGCCGGAGTTTTAACACGAGAGATCGGTAAACCTTTTCGCGAAGCCCTTGGATCGGTCCAAGAAGTCATTGACACCTGCGTCTTTTTTGCCTCCGAAGGACGACGCCTCTATGGCCAAACAGTCCCATCAGAGATGCCCCACAAAGAACTTTTTACCTACCGACGACCGATAGGGGTTTTTGGCTGTATCACCGCGGGTAATTTCCCTGTGGCCGTACCTGCCTGGTATTTTGTGCCAGCCCTCGTGGCGGGCAACACATGCGTCTGGAAACCAAGTGAAGACGCTCTCTTGACCAGTTACTTTTTTACCGAATTGCTCCATCATTCCGGCGTTCCTAAGGGGGTCTTTAATACCATCTTTGGACGGGGATCTACCACTGGAGCCAAGATGGTCCAATTCATCCAAGATGGCTATTTCGACAAATTTGGGTTTACGGGTTCCACTGAGGTGGGTCGACAGATTGGTGAAATTTGTGGACGCAACCTTCAAGTCCCTTGCCTCGAGCTCGGGGGCAAAAATCCTTTGATCGTCTGCGAGGATGCCAATTTGGACTTAGCCCTCGAAGGGGTCCTCTTTAGTGGATTTGGCACCGCAGGGCAACGGTGTACTTCGCTGGGAAATCTTATCCTCCATGAAAACATCTATGACAAGTTTCTTCCAAAACTGATCGAGCGAGCAAAGAAGCTGAAAATTGGGGACCCCAATAGCCCTGATATCGACTACGGACCTATGATCAGTGAAAAGTTTATGAATCATCATTTGCGAGATTTAGAAACCTTGATAACGACTAAGCACCAACTACCCCTTGGTCCAGGTGGTCGCATCGGACATGGGGTCGAATGGTCGCATTTTTCGGGCCAAAGCCAAAACGGTCTTTATGCTAGGCCCAATATTGTGGTTGGGGTACGGCCAGAAGACAAGATTTACTCCACAGAGACTTTTGGACCTCTTTTTAATGTCCTAAAATTCCGCAATCTAGATGAAGCCCTTGATTTGGCGAACGGTACGGGATATGGGCTTTCGTCTTCAATCTACACCAATAATCCCCATTATGTTTATAAGTTTAAATCAGATATCTCCGCTGGTATGTCTAGTATCAATAATTCCACAACAGGTGCCGAGGCCCACCTCCCTTTCGGAGGCAATGGAAAAAGTGGGAACGGTGGACGACAATCTGGTATCTGGGTCCTTGATACTTTTACCAAGTGGCAAGCCGTCAACTGGGATATGTCTGGGCAGCTCCAACTAGCGCAAATGGACACAGCTTATGTTTCTTTTGATGAAAAATATCGCATTTAGCCCTTGGCATATATAAGCGACTGGCCTGAGCGGGTGAGATAACAGTGGTCAAGAAAAATGTATATAGCTTTGTGGATTACAAGGAATTTATATCGCTTAAAATTGCCGAAAATAGCCGCATGAGGGGTTACAAGACCAAACTTGCTGAAGCAGCCGGCTGTAATCCTACCTATCTATCGCAGGTTTTGGGATCCCACATTCATTGGACCCCTGATCAGGCGGCAAATGCAGCTGTCTTTTGGGAGCTTGACGCAAATGAGACGGAATATTTTATTTGCCTTCTCAATCGGGCACGAGCGGGGACTAAACCTTTGATAGGCGTTATCGAAAGCCGGATGCAGCAGCTTCAAGCTATACATGACTCAGTAGCGGGTAGTGTGGGAGGCGACAGCAAAGAACCCCTGAGCGAAACCGATCGGACTCTTTACTACTCTGCTTGGTATTATTCAGCAATTCACATTTTAACTAGTATTCGAAGGTTTTCTAAAGAAATTGCAATTGCAAAGCACCTCAGTCTTGATCCCAACGTCGTGAGCCGCACTTTGAATGACTTAGCAAGGATGGGGCTGATTAAAAACAAAGGGGGATCATGGTCCAATACAACCCAAAAGATCCATTTGCCTATGGAATCTCCCCTCTGTTCTACTCACTTCGCTAATTGGCGCCAAAAAGCTACATCTGTTCAGCAAGAAAATTTCCAAAAAGGGAATTTGCACTATAATGCGGTACATTCTTTGAGTAAATCAGACTTAAAACTGTTGCGAGATCTATTTCTAGAAACAATCTCAAACAGTCGATCTATTGTCGACGCATCGCCTGAGGAAACTATGGCCATCGTATGCTTGGATGTTTTTGAATTTTAGTCTGATCCACCCTAATAAATTATAAATTTAAACCTCAATACTTTATAAAATTATCCTGGATTGTTAGACTTGGCTTATCTACAATGTTCATAGGTCGGGGAAATCCTAAAATACTGATATTACAATCAATATGGAGAATTAAAATGAGAAGTTTTTTAAAAATGTCGACTTTCTGTGGAATGGCGTCACTCTTCTGGTCTGCAAGTAGCCAAGCCGGTTCAACGAGCAGCGCTGGTGTACCAAACCCAATATCCATATCCTGCATTGAAAAGTTAAAAGGAACTGAAGCAATCGTTGAAGACATCCTCGGAAATCAATACGGTATTTGCCAGATCGGTGATGGTTACATTTCTACCAATTCCAACCCTAAAACATCGCAAGCAACCACCGCTTTCTTGGAAAGTCCAGAGGTAAGCTGGCCTATGGGTGACATACCCGACCCTGCTCTATACTACTGCGCAAAAATCGGTGGTGAAGGATACGTTGGGTATAGATTCAAATGGATTCCGACTGAATTTGGGAATTTTAAAAAAGTCTTTACGCCCATGAGCTTGTGTAGATTTGAAGACCGGTCTTATATTGCGGCTTCGACTTTATGGGAAGGTCCACGAATTCATGCGGAACTTGCCAATGCATTACGATCCAATTAAAGAAAACAGCTATTGTTTTCTAGGTATATAAACTATTTTTTAGTTTATATTTAAGACCGATATCGCCAACATGAGTCGCCAATGACTCGCCCTCTAGGGGGCGAGTCGCCGGACATGGGCTTGTTTCATCCTGAGCGCTGGAATGGCTATCAGTTTTTTCCGCCTTTTACCGATAGTATAGGTGGAGTGCCAAAGCCTCGGAGATTCCGTGAAAGCCTTATTTTATCCGGTCATTATCTCACTTTTCTTACTATTTTATATTTTAGGCAGCCAGCTGGTTGCTTCCAATATCGCCACCCGAATGGGGGGCGAGGTCCTGTCACTTTGGGCATGGTCAATTCCATTGATCTCCAATGATAATACATTATATTTAATTAAACAAACAAACGCCAGAATCGATCGGTATGAAGATTTACTTAAAAAAGCTCATCTCGCTAAAGGCATGGTCATTAATCGGTCGTTATCTAATAGAGAAGAAAAGGATCTATGCGATAGCCTGCTGTTTTCCTCTATTCGATACGCCTCATTGACAAGGCTAGGAAGATCAGATGACGCTCTCGATGCCTGGTATTTTATCGAACAATCTAAGCTTAACGGAATGTGGATCAGGCATCCTAAGTGCTCTCGAAAAAGTTTATCAAGGGACATGCTCACGGGTGTCCTCCTCGCTCTGCTGCATTCCCCTCCAAGAGCGAGGGAACACCTCGAAAACCTTGTCAATGAACTCGATAAAAAGAGCGGGTATTTTAGCCACGGACCTGTCTATGTGAGTTACCTGACCCCTGGACTTGGTAAGATTATCCGGCTTTTAAGCCACTATTATGATCTCGATGGAGAAAACCTCCCTGAGATCATCAAACAAGGATACTCAACCAATGAATTCTCGGTTATCTTGATTGAACCTGGCTATGAAGCGCACCTTGCTGCTTTAGCGCTTTGGATAGAAATGGAGATCGATACTAAACTTAAGATCAGAGAGAGAAATGGTTATTTGGACCACCTTTTTAATGCGCTTATCAGGCCCTTTTCAAAGGGGGATCTTAAATCACAGAGTTTCTCCTGGACTTCAAAGCGCCTCTTCGAAATCGACCCTAAAAATCTCTTTTTCACCTTTTTACGCCTCAAGACCGCAGGCGCGATGAATGCTCCCATTGCAGCCCTTCTCCTCCAAAGACTTCTTAACATGGAAGAATTTCCCGAATATCAACTTCCTGCAGATTGTGATCGAAGAGCTGACTACCTATGGCAACGGTCCTCTACAGAATACAAAAGTAGGTCTAAACGGTGCGATCACCAATTTAGTGGCATAGACTTTACTTGGATGGCAAGCTTACTTCTATCAGAGCTAGACACCGAATCTACAATTTCCTGGTCAAAGTGAGGGTTTAGATTTTATGGTTGCCTCTAAAAAAACATCTTCTTTGATCAGAGTTTTCATCGGAATCACATTGTTATCGATCATCTTCTATAGCAGTCGATATTTCGAACTCCCCCAGTGCCAAGAAGTCCAAGCTAAAGTTCAAGAATTAGGCGTCTTTGGGCCGATAATCTTTATCGTCTTATACGCCTTGGCAACTCTCCTATTTATCCCAGGAACCATTTTGACACTTATGGCAGGATTAGCATTTGGTTGGCTCTACGGCTCAATGTTAGTGATCTTAGCGGCAAATCTCGGAGCTGGTTTGGCTTTTTTGACATCGCGGTTTTTGCTAAAAGAACTTGTAGAGGAGAAACTAGGGCATAAAGATTGGTTCCTTAAATTAAAGTCATCGCTCAATGAAAGTGGCTTAAATTTTGTGATTTTTATAAGGTTAGTCCCCATTTTTCCTTTTAATGGACTTAATTACGCTTGCGGACTGCTACCGTTATCCTTTAAACACTATCTAATTGGGTCTTTTATCGGCATGATCCCTGGCACTTTGGCCTATGTCTACTTAGGGGAAACTGGATGCAAGGTGATCGATGCCATGATCCAAAAGAAATTCAGCTTTTCGGATTTTCCCGAAGATGTCCGGACTAGTTTAGTGACAGCGATTATCATGCTTATTTCCTTATCAGTCCTGCCTATCGTCCTAAAAAAAATAAGAAGTAAAAAATAAGAAACCATCTTGGTCCCCAACCATGGGGATCCCTATCTGGATTTTGGCAGAATTTTGCCCCCTTCCAAGGAGAGCAAAGGCTTTCTACCTAACCTATTGGTCTAAGATGCCGAAACAATCTGGGGTGGGCAAAAAATGCACCTTTATGGTTTAAGGACCAGATGATTTTAAGATTTTTCGTCATATTATTAGGTACGATGTCGTTAGGATCGAATGCCTGGTCCGATGCCGTCGACGGCTGGATCGAAGGAAAGTTAAAATACCTTTCCTTGGAAGAAAAAATCGGGCAGATGATCATGGTTAACCTCAGCGGTGAGACTCTAGACACCCAGGGTGCCTCTGCAATGGATCAGGGCTTTTTTGGCAGCCTGATTCTATTTGAAAACAATATAAAGTCCCAAACCCAACTCTCAAGTCTCGTGAGACAACTGCAAACCAGGGCTCGTATGCGCTCGGGGATCCCGCTTATCATCGCAATCGACCAGGAAGGAGGAATTGTCAACCGCCTAGGTCATCTGATTGACCCCCTGCGGAGTCAATATAGTCCCAGGGTTTTAGGGAGGGCTTTTCAATTTAGAGAGGAGCCTACCAAAAGGGCCCTACGGCGATTCTATCGCTATATTGCCGTAGAAATGAAAAAATGGGGGGTTAATATGAATCTGGCCCCCGTCCTAGATCTCGCGGACGATCCAAAAGCCTATATTTTTAATCGCTCTTATGGCAACAATCCCAAAATAGTTTCGTCCATTGCCCTGGATATGAGCCAGGCCATGCAATCATACGGAATCATGGTGACGGGAAAACATTTTCCAAACCTTGGTAACTCAAAAGTCGATAGCCACATGGGACTGCCAGTCCTTTATCGCACCCTGCAGGAGTTGATGAAACACGAGCTCAAACCCTATTTTACTCTTAAAAACACTTTAGATGCCGTCATGCTCGGACATATCCTCGTACCCAGCATAGACCGGAGATTTCCTGCGTCACTTTCTGCAAAAACAACCCAAATCTTACGCAAAAAAATCGGCTTTGATGGAGTTCTCATGACCGATGACTTGAAAATGGGGGCTATCACCAAAAATTTTACTCTAGAACAAGTGACCATGATGACGGTACAGGCTGACGTCGATATTTTGCTCGTCGCTTCGCAAAGAGACATGCACCAAAAGGTATTTGATATTTTACTAGATGCTGTGAAGTCGGATAAGATCTCCAAACGCCGAATCGATCAATCAGTGCGACGCATCCTACAACTCAAAAGACGCTATCTTTTTGAGTCTCCAGGTCCCGACTCTTTCCAGGTCAGCGCTCATTCCCTAAATGAGATCCTTTAAGATCTCTTATCGCCCAAAAGTCTTTTTATAGGGTGGAGTTTTTTGAGTGGGATCATCAGGCCAAGAGTGCTTTGGGTAGCGAGCTTTTAATTCTTTTTTAACCATCCCATAGCTGCTCTGCCAAAAGCCAGGGAGATCAGATGTCACTTGAGTGGGTCGCTGGTTAGGAGCTAGGAGGTGGATCACCACAGGCAGCTTTCCTTGGCAAACCGTAGGATGGATTTTTTGGCCAAAAAACTCTTGAATCTTAGCTTTGATCAAAGGAGGACCATCGTCGCCATAATGTATCTGGATTTTTTTTCCGCTGGCCAATAAAAACTGGTCTGGAAACATTCTCTGGAGAAGGTTTTGGTCTTCATCATCTAAAAGGCTCAGCACTGATGCCGTTAAATCACATTTTAAGACATGGTCAAGGGTCGAGGCTCCCTCGACCAGGGATTGCTGCAAAATATCTAAATATTCACCCTCTAATTTAGGCATTTTATGAGGAACTCCCAGTCTTTCAAGGGTCGCTAATTTCCAGTGATAGATTTTAAGAGGGAGGAGGTTATCAAACGACTTTTCCCATGAGTCTCTGAGACTCTGCAGAATAACCTGGACCCCCTTTTCTTGTGTACCAATGTGAGTCAGATGTTTGGCGACAAGAACTTCCTGGTAATAGGTGGCCTCTATATTTGAGGGTCGTTGGTTTTTAGGGTCGACCATTGTTTCTCGGGTCTTTCGCAGCAAGCCAAAGGGATCCTGAAAGAGCCAGGATTCGTCAATAGCCGTCGCCCACAGGATCCTACCGCGACGCCCACCACTGTCTTGGCTCAAACTTTCCTGGGCCTCGAGAGCAACAATCCAGGGGTGATGATCAATCACCGAGGTATGATGGAGGACGCCCTCCTTGCCAAAACAAAAGTGATAGATAGCCTTTTTTTGTGCCTGATGGGTTGTCTCAATCACTCTTAGTTTTGCCACCCGATCCGCAAAGGCGCGAAAAACACACCTTCTGATCAACTCTGCATTTGCTTGAGCAGCTAGCCCTACAGCACCACACCCAATCAGACTCCGCATGTCTTGATAGACGCGCATGATTTTTTGGGTTTTGAAACCATCAAACACCTGAAAACCGTCGCTTTTTTGCCGCAAAAATAAATTGACTAAATAAGTTATGTCACAAAAGGAACTCTCCTGAACGCGATACTCTTGATGAGTCACCATCCCTTCATTAAACAGACTAACCGCCAGCAGCATTGCTTCTGGAATACCAACCCGTAGACCTTCAATCACCATGCGTCCTAGTCGAGGGTGGAGAGGCCACTGGGCCATTTTTGCTCCATCAGGCGTCAGCTGGCCTTCTTTATCAAGTGCACCCAACGCTTTGAGGAGAGTTTCGCTAAACTCGATTTGACTCGTTTTTGGCTCCTCAAACCAACGAAACTTATTTAAATCTATTTTACGGCCCATGGATTTGAGCTCGAGCACTGTCTGACAAAGGTCTGCGCGTCTGATTTCAGGTTCTGCAAACGGTGGCCTCGTGCGAAAATCGGACTCCGAAAAAAGCCTAAAGCATAGACCAGGTGCAGTACGACCTGCCCGACCAGAGCGCTGGATACAAGAGGCTTGGCTGATTTTTTGAACCTCTAAGGTCGGCAACCCGTTCCAGGCCGCAAATCCTGATTGTTTGGCATACCCACCATCGATCACCCCCGTCACTCCGGGCAGAGTGATCGAGGTCTCAGCGACATTAGTCGCTAAAATAACCTTTTGTGTATTGGACTGAAAAAACGGTTCAACAAAATCCTGGGAGGTCTCCGCTGTCAATATAAGCACCTGGCCTAGGCCTTGGGCCCCCCTGAGCCTTTGTGCGACGGCTCGAATTTCAGCTGCTCCGTTGAGAAACACCAAGATATGCCCAGGACAGCGCTGATCAACACTCATGTCCAATATCTTCTGGGCTATATGGGATTCCCAAAGACCGAAGACACCGCGATTTTTGGATGCCGATTCAAATGGATTGTGCGGAGGATGATATTCCACTTCGATGGGATAAGCCCTGCCCGGAATATCAAAGACTCTGGGGCGATCGAGATATCCCTCTAGTTCCTGGGTCTCTAGGGTCGCCGACATAACGATGAGTTTGAGTTCTCGACGTTGGCCCATGAGTCCCTTGACCAACGCTAATGCTAGATCTCCGTGTATATGACGTTCATGAAATTCATCTAGGATCACCGCTGAAAACCCCGAAAGACTGGGGTCATCCATAAGACGACGGGTCAATAGCCCTTCCGTCACCACCAGAATCCGTGTTTTAGGTGACATCTTTGCTTCGAACCGGATCTGGTAGCCAACAGTTTGGCCGACCTCTTCACCTAGAGCCTTGGCCATCCAGGTCGCCGCAAGCTTTGCAGCAATCCTCCGAGGCTGCACCATGATGACGGTATGACCCTCCGCAAGCAACGCAAGGGGAACCCGTGTCGTCTTTCCTGCCCCAGGGCTGGCTTTGATAATCAGCGACGAAGCCCTCGCCAATTCTTGTCGAATTTCGGGAAGGTATTCCTCAATAGGAAAAACTAAGTTTGGCTTGGGGATTTCCATCAGTCATAACCTTGAAGTCTAAGACCATTATGGCTTGTACACACAAAGGGTCTGATATCTCATTTTATTCTAATTATTCAAGGAAAATGGCTTCCATCGGCTATTTTAAAAGAAATTGGGAAGGCACTTGATAAAATAGTCGCCGAAAGTTCGAGCATTCTTAGTCAAATGTCGATTTCGCTTGGAAAACATGATCAGCGGATAGTGAAAGCTCTTGTTGTGGTAGAGCTGGACTAATTCTCCCCTCTGGATAGACTGTTTGACCATAAAGGTCGGCAGAAGCGATACTCCGAGTCCCATTTTTACCATCTGCTTTTGACAGTCGAGATTGTTGGCCGAAATCGTCACCTTTACGGGTATTTTATTGCGTTGCAGCATTTCCAGTACAGGAAAGGGCCGACGTTTAGGGTAGTCTTTATCTCTCGAAATGATAAAAGACTGCCGAACCACCGGGTCTGAATATTTTTCTTTAGCGACGACCACCACAAAGGGAACTATCCCCAAACTGGAAAATTCAAAATCCGCACTTTCAGGTTTGGTGAAACAGATCCCAAATTCAATCCGACCTTGGGCAATTTCGTTGCTTATGAGGTTTGATGCTCCAGAAAAAACCTCGGGCTGAACCTTTGGATGGACATGTAAAAATCCCTTTAAGATCTTAGGAAGGATATAATGACACACCGAGTCGGTCAGACCAAAGGCAAAGGGACCATAACAATCGGTTTGTTCCAGGTCTGAGATCGCCTCTATCTTTTCTATAATTTCAAATATTTCTCGGCATTTCTCAAAAATCAACTCTCCTGATTTTGTGAGCTTTAACTTTTTTGCGTCCCGTTCAATCAAAATAATCCCAAGGCGATTCTCGAGTTGTTTCACCATTTTTGAGATCGTAGGCTGTTGGATTCGCAAAATATGAGCAGCCCTGGTGAAACTAAGTTCACTGGCGACTGTATGAAAATATTTTAAATAATTTAATTCCAAAATTTCTATCTCTCTAGCCACGAGACATACTCGTTTCTTACTTGTCACAAAGACTAGTAATTTCATCCCCAAATGTCCACCTTTTTCATTAGTCAAAAATGCATTTAAAGTCCATGGCACCCATAAATATAAATATATTGCCAATGTCTCATAAAAATAATCAGAATAACTCGTAAATTTTCTTATTTTTCCACTATTCATTCTATGAATAGTCGTGATTGAAAATATGTATTTTTCTTTTTTGTATATGTAGTTCAGAATGGTCCGAGACAAAATGATATAAACATTATTTTAAATACATAGGACATAACATGATCAATCTTGTTTCAAATTTCAGCAAACGTTACCTTTTAGCCAGTGATTTCGACCAAACCCTAAGTTTCAATGACTCGGGAGAAATCCTCGCAGAGAGCCTCGGAATTAACAACTATATGCAGCGGGTTCACAACCTATCCTCTCTAAACTTAGTCCAGCAAGGTGGAGAGCTGGCCTATCTGCTCCTTCATGACCCTGATTTTCGCCAAGTCCGTGCGGAAAATCTCCTTGATGTTGGACGCAGAGTTCGCTTAAAACCAAATATCGCCTTGCTCTACGAAATCTTAACTTCGGGTATACAAAGCATCGATTTCGATTTTTTTGTTATTTCGGCAGCACCGGAAGAAGTGATTATTTCTGCACTAGATGGAATCGTTCCGAAAGAAAACATTTTTGGAACAAGATTTTCTTACCACAAAACCGACGGTTCAATTCAAGGGATCGAACGGGTTGCTGCTGGCTACGGAAAAGTCGCCGTCTTAAACCAAATCAGAGCCGAGAAACAAATCCCCCAAAGCCAGGTCGTGTATGTAGGAGATGGGAGCTCTGATATACATGTCATGCTTGACGTCAATCATAGGAGGGGCCTAACTATCGCCGTCTCCGAGTCCCAAAAAATCGCCGACATCGCCAATCGAACCGTTCTCTGTGACGATGCATTATGCATTCTTATCCCCATTTTAGAAGAAGTCTTGCAAATGAATTCACTGCAGCTTATGGATTTTTTAGCCACTAAAGGCCTAGCTTTACAGGATTGGACCCAAGGCAGGACCGACCGAATGACCTTTCAAAACAGCGTCTATTCTGGAGTAACTTCGACCTCTATGGAAGAGCGTGCATAAAAATAGTTATTAAATATCACTTTATGGTTTTGGAGAGTCTAGATGTTCGTCGTAGAATCTTACGGTTTAGCGGTGGTTCTTAATTTTATAACAATGATATGTTGGGGCTCATGGGCAAATAGCAAGAAAATGCTCAGCGCAGACTGGCCATTTGACAACTTTTACTGGGATTATGTTTTAGGGGTTTTTCTACTGGCTACGACCTTAGGCGTCACATTGGGAAGCCACGGTATGGTTGGCCGGTCTTTTTTCGTCGACTTAGCCCAAGTCGCTCCAAATTCTGTTGGGTTGGCACTCTTAGGGGGTATCATATTCAACCTGGCCAATATCATGGTGGTTGGTGCTATTGAACTGGCTGGTATGGCTATTGTCTTTCCGATTGCCATTGGGATCGCGCTCGTTTTAGGGGTTGCTATCAACTATTTTGCGGTCCCCTCGGGTGATCCCTGGTCACTAGGAGGCGGAGTCCTTTGTGTCGTAGCGGCGATCATCTTTGATGGGTTGGCCTACCGTAAGATTCAAATCAAAAAGACCGTTGAGGACTCAAAAAAAGCCCTTTTATTGGCGATTTTTGGCGGTATCCTCCTAGGATTTTTTTATCGTTTCGTAGCAGCATCTATGTCTTTGGATTTTGTTGATCTCGAAAAGGGAAAGCTCGGACCTTATGGTGCCTTTTTTGTATTTTCCGTAGGGATGATCCTTTCGAATCCTTTTTGGCAGAAGCTCCATAAAATGTGGCATATCCCCGATGCAAAGACACCACCTGAGCCCTATTTCTCACGTGGTTCTGGGATATTGCATAGCATCGGTATCGGTGGTGGCCTGATCTGGGGGCTAGGTATGGGCTTTAGTATCATAGCATCAGGTAAAGCTGGGTATGCGGTTTCCTATGGTCTGGGTGAAGGCGCTACGATGGTGGCAGCCCTATGGGGAATTTTTGTTTGGAAGGAGTTCCACGGAGCTCCACGAGGCACATCTGGCCTGTTGGTTTTGATGCTTAGTTTTTTTGTCGTGGGTTTAGGACTCATCGTAGTCTCCAAAATATAAAAAAAGGGTAATCCAATGAAGAATGGAATGCAGTACGCGATTCACGCTTATGCTTGGACTGGTAACTGGACGTATAAAAGCCTAGAACTTATCAATCGGGCTAAACATCTTGGATTTGACTGTATAGAGATCCCGCTTATGGATCTCAAAGAAGTCGATCCTAAGGCCATAGCTCGCCGCCTTAAAGAGCTTGATCTTCAAGTTTGCACTTCTACGGCCTGTGCCGAAGATACAGATCCTACAAGCGACGATAAAATGGTGCGAGAGGCTGCTGTCAGATATTTAAAATCATGTGTTGATGCAACCGCCGCTATGGGCGCTGGTATCTTTACGGGGGTAACCTACGCAGCGATCGGACGGCGCTTAAATCAGCCACCCACAAGCCAACACTGGGCCCGAGCTGCAGAATGTTTAAAGGAAGTGGCCTCTTATGCAAGACAATACGACATGCTTATCGGGATCGAGCCGGTCAATCGTTACGAAACTTTTTTAGTCAACACCGCTGACCAAGCTCTGCAACTTAAGCAGTTAATCGACGAACCTAATATTCGGGTTCACCTCGATGCGTATCATATGAATATCGAAGAGCAGGATTTTGCCGAAGCTACAAAAGCAGCGCGGTCTAGTCTCTGTCACTTCCACCTGAGCGAAAGCCATCGTGGGACTGTCGGTACCGGTATGGTCCCTTGGCAGCAGATCATGGAGACCCTTGTCGAGACCGATTACCGCGGACTCGTCGGTATGGAAAGTTTTGGCGAAATATCACAAGCTATGAGCGCCGCTACCTGTATTTGGCGGACGCTGGTCAATGATACCGACGAGAGTTTGAGGATTGGCCTCCGCTATCTGCGGCAGCTAGAATCCCAACTACGTTCCGAAAACCAACAGAAGAAGCTGGGACGAGGCCCGTCCGAATTCCCTCAAGATCTTGAAAAATCACATTTTCAAACAATCTAAGACCGCAGCTTTTTAATGTTTGTAAACATTGCGATTTTTTACTATCTAAGAGCCCTGATTCCAGTCGGAACCAGGGCTCTTGAGTAACACCGCACCCTTAGGATTGATTGATGACTTCCTCGGTTTTTGCTGTCTTTTTTTGCTGGCTTAGCCTTCAGGCCATGGCTCAGGAAATCCAGCCTCCCTTCGACGTGCAAGGCGGAGGTGGGTACGCCCAATCAAAAGACCGCGATGCCAATGAAAAGCCAAGTGAATGGGGTGGGGTGCCTGCAGTTTTTAGAACTCCTGAAACCGGTCTCGGGATCGGCGGAGTCATAATCTTCGTCCCTTCCGGAACCACAAAAAAAGTCTCCTCTCTTCTTGGTGGGGCCGTGATCACTGATAGGAATCAGATTTTTTCAGCGGTTTATGGCGAAAAATATTTCCTAGGTGACCAGTGGGTGGGCGAACTCTACAGCTCCTTCCAGGAATACCCCGATCTTTTTTACGGCATCGGGGCACACACGAGGCTGGAAGATGGGGAATCCTATACCTGGAAACAGCGGCAAATTGCCTCCAGCATGCGCTACCTTTTTACCGATGATTTTAGAGCTGGTCTCAATGCAGTCATCTCGGATGATAATTTTACCGATCTTAAGGATACAGGACTCCTTAAGACGGCCAGTAGGGGAGTGGAGGGCGGGCGAAGCCTCGGACTCGGTGGGAGCATGCGCTGGGACACAACGGACGATGCCTACAGCCCAGGGTCCGGTGAAGTAGTCAACATCCTCTATATGGACTACGCGCGCCGCCTATCGGGCGAATACGGTTTTCGCAGTCTAGAGGTCAACCTCAAAAAGTATTGGACCATTGCATCCAAAGATCATCTGGCTGCCCAAATCTACCTCCTCCATAATATGGGTCAAACACCTTTTTATCTACTCGCTAAACTTGGCGGCAAAAATCTCCTCCGGGGATATTTCTTGGGCCGTTACCGCGACCAATCCATGCTGGTCAGTCAACTAGAATACCGCCGTCACTTTTGGGGTCCTTGGGCCGGCGTCGCGTTTGCGGGAGTTGGAAATGTAGGCCCCACCCTTAGCCAACTGGTCGACGAAACACCTAAGCCATCGGTAGGTTTTGGGGGACGATATAAACTTGTCCAGCGACAGAATATCAATGTGCGCCTCGACTGTGCTTTTGCGCCTAAAGAGGCCAATCCAAGCATCTATCTTTACATTCTTGAGGCTTTTTGATGACCGGGATTTACGGATGACTGACCAAGAAACCCTACAGGTCGAGCGACTCATCAAACTCTTCGACGGGACTTTTAAAGAGACCTACCAAACGATCTTAGTCAGAGGCCCCCAGGAGCCTCTATACCTACCCCAGTCTCCTGACCATCCATGGAGTCAGGTTGTATTTGCCCACGGATTTTTTGCCAGCGCCCTCCATGAGATCGCCCATTGGTGTCTGGCCGGCTCTGAGCGGAGGAAACAACTGGATTATGGATACTGGTATCAGCCCACACGTAGTCCCCAAGAACAAGAAGCTTTTTACCAAGTAGAAATCAAACCGCAAGCCTTGGAATGGGTCTTTTCCCTTGCTGCAGGACGTCGGTTTTTCCTCAGCGCCGACAATCTCCAGCCAGGAGGAGCGGAACCCGTAGCTGCTTGGTATGAGTTTAGAAGCCGCGTGCGGATCCAAACCCACACATACCTCACTGGACCTCTGCCCGATCGAGCCGAGACTTTTGCTAGCAATCTATTTAAGGAGTTTTATCCTGGATCGGAAAAAGCAGAGGTCTCTCAATGGAGATCTAAAGCACTGGATGATTATAATCGATGGGATGACTAGACCATAGCGCTTAAATTGTGGTTACTCTTTGGCCGCGATTGTCTCTGATAGTGACTGCGTACTCACTATCAAATTGACTTAAAAAATTGCCGATTATTGCAGTATGCCCTGGCATGAGACAGCATCTCTTCGATTAACGGTTCATAATTTAGAACTTCGACAACCACCCGATCAGTTTCGTCGAGGATATACTCATGAACAATTTGATTGCGCAAATCCTTCAGTAATCCATAGTTGACATCGTCCCGCAAGACATGCCGCTTTTTAAAGCGATTGATGCGATCCAATACGCTTCCATCGTCTGTCAATTCAATGCGATCGATGGTGCGAAACAGTTTTTGTGTCATAAAATCTAGGGCTCGACCATACCTCGAGGTCAGTGCCTCAAAGGTCTCACGCTCGTCATCTGACAGTTGACGAATCTTTGCATCCACAAGCAACCTTCGGGCCTTTGCTGCACTTTTTGCAAAGACCTCCACGGCCCGCGTAGCCAAGTTTAAATCGGACTCAAGCTGAGTCACAAGAGGATTTACCACGGGAACTCCAAAGTAGTTTGGCTTGTTCACGAATCAGTTGTAAAAAGGTCTCCTCCCTTTGGGTGTTGGCCTGGGGATCGGTGGAGACAATGAAAATATCTATTTTTTGTTGGCCCAATCGAGCACATATTGCTTGGCGCAGAAGCTGAGCCGTGGCCCATTTATCTTGGAGAGGTCCGATACACTCAATTAGTAAGTCGATGTCCCCGCCATTTTTTGTCAAATCAGTTCGGGAGCCATATAGTTTGACGCCATCAAGACTGCTGCCAACAATGTCTTGTGCTGCCTGCACTATAATCTGGACTTCAACATCGCTCAGGCGCACCTCGCTCATTCTTTGTGCCTCTTAATGAAGGTTCGCACTCAACAGCATTGGAGTATACATTATCCCAGGAGATACTCCAAGTGTAACCGTTCAATCCTAATGAGATACCATGCTTGCTAACGATCAGCTGGCCGACCAAGTGATCGCAGTCGTTTATTCTTTTGCAGTTGGAGACTCTTTCTTTTTGAAGGTAAACTCAAATTGGGTGGTACAGTCCGATTGATCAACGGTGAGTCGCCTTAAGACTTTGTTACGTTGGGATTGGAACTCTTGAGAGATCTCGCCATCACTTTTGTTTTCGACGGTGAAGCCTCCGTCCGAGCTAAAGACTCGGCGGCTTCCGGGAAACCGGGAGCACTTCACCAGACCACAACCAAGAAAGGATCGTAAGAGTTAATGGTTGTAAACGATGGACAAGAAAATTCAGGCACCCTGGGATGGCGA
>JBGSUI010000063.1:0-5122 GCA_041736175.1 Oligoflexales bacterium
CTTTAAGTCGCCGGCGAATGTCACTACTAACAAAATTTGGACTTTGCCCCCAGCAGATGGCACCAACGGCCAGCTCCTTAAAACCGATGGTTCTGGTTCGTTAAGTTGGATCAGTGCCACGGGAGGGGGTGACCTGTTTGCCGCCAACAACCTCTCGGATCTTGCCAACGCGGGCACCGCCAGAACCAACCTTGGTTTAGGCACCCTTGCCACGAACAGCGCGGTTACCTCGGCACTGATCACCGATGGGACCATTGTCGATGCCGACATCAACGCCTCAGCAGCCATTGCTGACACCAAACTAGCGACGATTTCTACTGCTGGCAAAGTCTCGGGCTCAGCCATCACCTCCGGGACCATCGGTGGTTCTACAGTGGTTGCTACTTCAGGCCAACTCTCCAGCACTGGTAACATCCGCGTTGCTGGGACTGGCGTGACAGCGACAGATTTGCGCTTTGGGGACAACGACGATAGTCATTATGTGGGTTTTAAAGCCCCATCCACCGTCACCACCAACTATATCTGGACCCTTCCAGCTGCAGACAGCACGAGCGGTTTTGTATTGTCGACAGATGGAAGCGGATCTTTGAGTTGGATCACAAACAGTCCTACAGTGGCTTTGGCCTCTGGAGTAAGTGGAACCCTTCCCGTCGGCAACGGCGGTACGGGTCTCACCGGCGGGACTTCGGGCGGTGTCCCCTACTTTTCCTCTGGGAGCACATTAGCTTCCTCGGCAGCACTCACCACTAACGGGGTTGTGTTGGGTGGTGGTGCCGGAGCCGCTCCTGTTGCCACGGCAGCCGGAGCAGCCTACCAAACTCTCCGAATCCCTAGCCTGGATTCCCACAGGTCATTTTGGAACTAACAACCCCTAAGCTCATTTCAGCAGAAATTTTAGGCGTCGACCTTGCCACCATGGTACGACTACATCTTTGTCAAAAATACCGGAGCGCATTAAGATCGGATTGTGAGTTCGCCGCTGATACCTGACCTGGACTTCATTATCCGTAACTTTGACATCAGCTACGGCATCAATAAAATCTCGGAAAATATGTACGAATTTAGCAGTCCGATATGCGCCTCCGATTTCTTTTGCGAACAGCCGGTAGATTGTTCCAGCCATTAGAGTAACCATCAAATCGCAATCAACACGGAGTGCCACGCTCGAACTCAGTGCATCTAAATGAAAAAAGTCGATTGAATCAGCTATTCCGTTTTCGATTACCATCCTCTGAGCATATCGACCCACTAACTTAGCGGGTGATATTTTTTCTTGGTTAGTAATCAAGATTGTAGGCTTTTCATGACCTAAATCTTTGATACTAATTTGACGAATTGCTCCGTATTTAGGAAGCTCGATGATTTCATCGATAATTTGCGGGTTTCTGTATTGTCTAGACACATTTTCCAGAGTGATTCGCTTCCACGAACTTGAGCTCTGGCTCTCCAATTTATTAATTAAGTTAGCGGATTTCCGACGAAGTGTTATGAATTGGATTCCTAATCGGTTAAGTTCAGCTAGATTTTCATAGGTTGTCAAAGTCGAATCAAATATTAATTCCTTCGGATAGCAATTTTCGCCACCTTGACGGTTTTTCCTGTATTCAGCAAATTTCAGAATTTCATCGGCCTGTTTTCCTGAAGGTATATCCGCGTTTCCAAAACAAAAGTGGGTATTCTCCGAATCCCAAACGAGGAACGCCAAGCTACCTTTCTGTTTTCGGCTACGTTTAGAGACGTAGTGCCTCTCTACAAGAGGATCGTTCCCGTGGAAAGGTATCGTATGAAAGTCCACGTCAAAGGAATCACCACTTTTTAATCCAAGTGTTTTTGTAGTCAAAAACCATTTTTCGATAAATTTCCGGACACTAATTGGGTCTACTCTGCAAGAATATTCTGATAGAAAGCTTCTTTTTGGAATGGAGTTTAAACCCGCAAACAATGCTAAACCTTGATCAAAAGCATAACTCATCACATGCCCCATTCTTGCAGTTCCAAAAAGTTTTAAGGCAAGAATGGACCGAATAGCATAACCTGCTGGAATAATGTTGGTTCCAGGCAATCCGCTTTCATCGGATATTTGATCTAAATTGGAATTCGATAAATAAGACAAAAACAGAAATAACCCGCCAAACTTAGTGGTAAAAGATCCATTTGGGCTAAATTTGTTTACATCTGAGGTCGGTGCGGGATCTGGGGATACCTCCGTAGAATTTAATCTGTTATCACGCGTACGACGAGGTAAACGGGTAAAGCCATTTTTCTTTAAAATTTGAGCTATCGCTGGCGGTGAAAGTTTTTTCCCTCTTTCTTCCATAGTACGAGCAATATCGTAGACTGAAAAATTCTGTTTACGAAGGCTAACTATAATTTCAATGTATTCCGGTTCTTGTTCTGGCTCTTCTGCAAGTGCTCCTTGAATATTATCTACGAAAAATCGCCTGTTGGGCCATTTTCTGAATTGGTGGCAGAGCACTCGAAAACTGCCATAGGTATAGCCCCATCGATTAGCAGCCTCGGCTGCAGATAAGCCCTCAACAAAATGCGAACGCAGTGCTTCATATTGCCGGTGTGCAGCACATGAAGGTGTCAAAAATTTCTGGGAGTCTACCATAATTTTGATCGGTTAAATGTTAACTTAAAAACTTTACTCATAACTTATTGCAGCTTCTTACAAAAGTCTATTCAAAAAATGCTTCTTTTTATCTCTCGAAAAAATCAGCATTTTTGTTTTTGTCAACTTAAAAGAAGCGCTGCGATTTAGTAGGTCTTAAGTAAAAATATTCGACGAGACTAAATATTTTTTCACGTATTATCGGGCATCTACATCGCTAATGTTAATTTGGAACTTTACTGTGGGAATCCAGGCTAGTGGCGGTGGGGCTCCCGAGTTTGGAGCTTTGGATGTATCACAATCGGCTGCTATCACAGGTGCCTTAGCAGTCGCCAACGGGGGCACCGGAGGCACCACTGCCGCCACGGGACGCAGCGGTCTCGGTGCAGCAGCCTCGGGCGCAAACTCCGATATCACTTCTATTGCCGGCCTGACCACAGCTCTGAGTGTGGATCAAGGTGGGACTGGGGCGACGACTTTGACTAACAATGGGATGCTCTATGGAACGGGTACGACAGCAATCACAGCAACTGGTGCTGGATCCCAGTACGAAGTCTTTCAAGCGGGGGCAACAGGGACACCGACCGTTGGACCTCTTAACCTCGCCCAATCGGCGGCCACCACAGGAAGCTTGCCTGTAAATCGCGGGGGGACAGGTGCGGCGACCTTCTCAGCAAACAATGTGCTTTTAGGAAATGGAACTAGCGCTTTTCAGGTCGTGGCTCCAGGGACGAGCGGCAATGTATTGACCTCTAATGGTACGACGTGGTCGAGTGCGGCACCTTTTAGTCCGTGGACGGTTTCGGGGGGAGATGTGTATAGGAGTTCTGGGAATGTCGGGATTGGGACGACAGCGCCGTCCTTCAAGCTGACGGTAGAAGATGGCCTTACCTTCAATAATTCTACAACAAACGGAACGGCCGGCTATGGTCTTGCGAGCAATGGAGGCTCTTGGTGGTGGATTACATCTAAAGCGGGGGCAGGAAACTATTTGGCGATCGGCGGTAGCGGCGCCACTCCACCCGACGCAGGCGCAATAAATATTATCAATAATAACAATGTTGGCATTGGCTCCACTTGGCCAGGATCCAAATTAGACGTAGTCGGTACAGGTATGCGCTTGCTCAGCGGCGGCGGCTATACAGCACTTGCGATAGGCCGAACGGGAGCTGATGCACAGCTTGGGGTGGCAGGCATTGCTGGCAATTACTCGACGAGTGCTGCTGCCGGCGATATCGTCTTAAGAACAGAATCGACGGGCCAAAGACTCCTTCTTCAGACCGGTACCGGTACTTCGACTCTAGCACTGAATAACGGCAATGTCGGTATCGGCACGACCAACCCCACATCGAAGTTGCATGTGGCAGGTACAGCAGGCACCGACGGTATAAAGTACCCGGATGGCTCCCTCCAGACCTCTGCCTATGCACTTCCGCCCATAGGTTCGATTATTGCGTGGCATAAATCCATGGCGGGTGTGCCAGCCTTACCGACGGGTTGGCTGGAATGCAATGGTGCAGTCATCTCAGATTCTGGGTCACCTATGAATGGACAAACGTTGCCTAACCTTAACTCTGCGACACAAAATGGTACGACTAGCAGTGGGATGTTTCTGCGGGGAGCGCCGACCTCAGGAACACTTCAAGCTGACGCGACGGCCGTAAACGGCATGAGCGCGACGACTAATGCAAACAGAATCATAGGAGGTTCGACGATCGATGATGCGTCAGACACTTGGACATCGACTTCAGCAACGGTAACGCTTTCTTCGTCGGATCCAGAGACTCGACCTGCCAACATGACGGTTGTGTGGATCATGCGTATCAAATGAGGCTTAGTATTTGGAATTTAGATCCCATAGACATCTTTAATTTGATTGCTATCGCTTTTTGTCATGACATCGACCATGCTACTGGTTTTGTTCAAAATGACAAATTTTTTTGGTTCCAATAAAATGAAACCACAGCATCGCAAGTAGTCGTAATCAAACATAATATCGATATAAATTATTTTTGATTAAAGATCCCCCCACAGATGCCGAACGAAGTCTTGTATGAACGGTCAATGGAAAAAGATGGGCGACGCTCGTTGCTAAAAATTCATTGACCATCTTCTGATGAGGTTGTCTATGTCACTTACTACTAACAGAACATCAAAGATCAGCATTGTCCTAGGGATGGTTGTATCCACTGTCCTAACTCCCCCAGATGCGTCCGCATTAGAAATCGGCTATTCGGGTCGCCTCAGCGAAGAGAGCGGCAAGGCTTTCGATGGTTCGTTGGACTTTACCGTTAGGTTTTATAACGCCGAAGGGAGCGGTGATCCCGTGGGACCGACTTTGAAACTTGCAAACACCGAATTAAGGGACGGAGTCTTTCAGCTCAGCTTAAATCTCGATAACAGCCAATTAGCTACGGTCTTTGGTGATGGATCGAAGTCCGTTTATATAGAAGTCGATGCTGGCGGCAAGACCTATCCACGCCAACGCATCATCGCCGTTCCCCTGGC
>JBGSUI010000084.1:0-11043 GCA_041736175.1 Oligoflexales bacterium
AAAGCCTTCTGGCTTTACCAGGTGAGCACGGCATAAGAGGTTTGCCGTGTTTGTTCAGAACATATGCTACCATTGAGCATACCTCCCTGAACAGGAGTTGTGCGTATCCGACATGAGGAAGGCCCATGATGGACTCCGACGTACTCTCGACCGGATGTGACAAGGTTTAACGCTATACACACTACCACTCCTCTCGTGGTTTTTTAATGCATAGCCGCAGAGCAAGGGACTGAGTCGCCATCCCAGGGTGCCTATATTTTCTTGTCCATCGTTTACAACCATTAACTCTTACAATCCTTTCTTGGTTGTGGTCTGGTGAAGTGCTCCCGGTTTCCCGGAAGCCGCCGAGTCTTTAGCTCGGACGGAGGCTTCACCAACAGAACGTAGATGGCGCGGTAGGCTCCAGACTCATCTTTTGCACGAACTTCGAAACACCCAGGACCGATCGTTTTAAAAGGCTTTACATCTGTCGGTGAGCGGCCATCTTGCAACAAACCGATCTCGACGCCCAAGCTGTACTGAATGCCAACCGGAAAGGTCCTCATCACTTTGAGGCTGTCTCCTTCCCAAACGACTTCCTTTCTGGTCACTGCTCGAGTCAACGTCTGGCCTCCAATCGCCAGATACTATACGACTAGTCGTATAGATGCAAGTACTATCGTCATTTATAACTGAAATCTTTAGCGGTACTTTTGGTTACCGCAGCTGTGGAGTCCAACCTACGTGATCTTGCTTGAGATTTAAGGCACTTAACACCTGCCTAATCTGGTAAGCGGCCCCGCTCATGGGTGACTCCAGAGGTTGCTTTGCAGACCCTCAGTCCATGAGGGCCATTTGGTCCAAAGCCCGCGCAAGAGAGTCTACCGTTCGATCAATATGCATCAGCTTGTCGAGTCCGAAAAGTCCTAAGCGAAAGGTTTTGTAATCGAGAGGCTCATCGCACATTAAAGGCACACCAGCCGCGGACTGAATACCGAATTTTGCCCACTTGCTGCCTTTGTGCAGACCCTCATCATCGGTGTAGCACACCACCACTCCGGGGGCTTGAAAGCCTGGCGCTGCCACGCTGATGAAGCCTTTGTGATGCAAAAGTTCCCGCACCTTCTTGCCAAGCTCCCATTGCCGGAGGGTGAGCTGGGCGAAGCCCAGAGCCTGGGCTTCTTGGATAGCGCTATGAAAACTGGCTAAAGCATCGGTCGGCAGCGTGGCATGGTACCCGTGACCTCCCGCTTCATAGGCTTGCATGATCTGCAGCCATTTCAAAAGATCACAGGCAAAGCTGCTGCTCTTGGTTGTTTCGATACGCGCCTTGGCTGTCGCACTCAGCATAATCAAAGCGCTGCATGGACTAGCCGTCCAGCCTTTTTGCGGTGCACTGATCAGGATATCGACGCCACATTTTTTCATGTCGACCCAAACGGCCCCCGAAGCTATACAGTCGAGCACAAAAAGCCCACCCACGCCGTGGACCGCTGCTGCAACCGCCTGAAGGTAATCTTCCGACAAAATCATCCCAGAGGAGGTTTCGACATGGGGAGCAAAAACCAAATCGGGTTTTTCAGACTGAATGCTGGCGATAACCTCGACCAAGGGAGCGGGGACAAACGGCGCCTGACGCCCCTCACCCAAAGAACGGGCTTTTAACACGGTGTGTCGGGCAGGAATTTCACCCATGTCGAAAATCTGCGTCCAACGGTAGCTAAACCAGCCATTGCGTAGCACTAGGCAGCGTTGACCTCGCGCGAATTGTCGGGCGACTGCTTCCATACCATAGGTGCCACCGCCCGGCACAATCGCCACAGCTTCCGCTGCGTAAACCTGCTTGAGTGTCAGTGAAATCGACCGCATGATCGATTGAAAAGCTTTCGACATATGATTCAGTGAACGATCGCTAAAAACCACCGAATATTCAAGCAGCCCCTGTGGATCGACGGCTGGTACAAGCGTTGACACGAATGAACTACCCCCCAAAAAATCGCTGGCAACTCCTGATTTCAGACTAGCATGAATGGATTGCCGCGAATACCCCATTGTTATTCTATTGAGGGAGATGGGCTGACATAATAGACTGGCCTCGGTCGAGTCAGGGGTTTCACAAAAAGGAGATTTTCCAATGGCAGGTACGAGTTTGTTGGCACTCCTTGACGATATCGCTACGATTCTCGACGATGTTGCGGTGATGAGTAAGATTGCCCTTAAGAAAACCAGTGGCGTCCTCGGTGACGATCTCGCCCTTAACGCGGAGCAAGTCACTGGGATCAAGCCGGATCGGGAGATTCCCGTGGTTTTGGCTGTGGCCAAAGGCTCCGCTGTTAACAAGCTGATCCTGGTTCCTTCGGCGCTGGCCATCAGTGCCTTTATGCCGTGGGCGGTCACGCCGCTCCTTATGGCTGGTGGGCTTTATTTATGCTTTGAGGGATCCGAAAAAATCTATCATAAGCTGCAAAAAGTCGATCCAAAAGCCGTTCATCAAGAGCATGCAAAGTTGGTCGAAGCCGTTGCCGACCCGACCGTGGACTTGGTGGCCTACGAGCGTGGCAAGATCAAGGGTGCGATTCGCACCGATTTTATACTGTCTGCCGAAATCATCGTGATCACCCTCGGGACGGTCACCGCTGCGCCGTTTGAACAACAATTACTTGTGTTGTCTGTGATTGCGATTCTGATGACCATCGGCGTCTATGGTCTTGTTGCGGGCATCGTTAAACTCGATGATTTAGGCCTTTACCTAAGCGCAAACCAGGCGCCTTCCAGGATCGGCCAAACCAAAAGGTTGGTCGGCTCCATGCTCCTGAGGTTTGCACCTTGGCTGCTAAAGTTTCTTTCGGTCGCCGGTATGATAGCGATGTTTTTAGTGGGTGGTGGAATCATCAGCCATGGGGTGCCACTGTTTCACCATTGGACCGAGACCCTTGACCAACTCGCCTTTGCGGGAGTCGGTGCCGTCGCGTCGGGCCTTATCGGACTGGGTTGTGGCGCGGTTGCCGTAGGAGTGGTCAACTTCCTCAAAAAAATCCGAAAAAGGTAATTATTGAGGGACGTTGGCCATTTTGTTCTTCCTTGGCAAAATAGCCAGGAAATGGTAGGTGCGGAGATGTTAAACAGACATATGTACCAAGAACTAACGGCTGTTAGGGCACTCTTCGCCAATCACTACCCGGCGCTATAACAAGCGTCAAAAGACGCATGAGTGAAACCCTGTTTATAAGATTGATTATTAGAGGAATTATTGTCAAGAAATAATATGGCCGCGAATATTAGTGACCGGCGCTAGTTTGATGCAGTCTACTAGTTTCTACAATCAACCAATTCTAGGGTATCCGTGAAATCTTAAAGTTATTATGAGAGTCCTGAATAATAATAGATGATTTTCTCTTGTTAAGATTTGTTGCGAATACTGCAAGATTTTTTGTGTCTCTATGCTTCGAGCTATTAAACAAAATAGCTTCATAACCAGATTCAAATGCCTTCCTGCCAAGAATTTGAGTAGGGCACAAGATTCCTCCCCAAGCGACCCATTCGATTTTTTCGACCTCATATCTCGTTATTTTAAGGGCTTTTCTCACTTCAGCCGAGGTTAGGTCAAGTACGTTCACAAGATCGACAGAAACCCAAAAACGGAAATGAGGTTCGACAATATCAAATCCCGTCTCTCGCCTTTCTGGGAAAACAGCATATTCATTCGAAGCGAAGTACAGCGGAGATTCAAGGTCTTTTACTCCCAAAAATCGGCTTTTTCCAGGTCCTGTTCCTAAAGGCGTATCGCGATATTTAAGATAGGCACCTCGGCAGAAGTTTCCTTGTATTGAAGTTCCTAGATCGGCCGGAAGGTCACTGAACTTGTCGTGACTCTTAACACTTATTCGTCGTTTTACATCACACAACTTGACCAAAATCTTTTTTTTCATTTGCAAGCTTCTGGCGTGATCAAGTTCGGCCAATAAAGCTTTATACTCACGAATGGACATCAGCCTCTAAATACCTCTCTATTTTCAGGATCAAGGTAAGAGGTTAAAAAACTCATCACTTCGTGTTCTTTCCGAATGTAGCACATTTCAATAGGAGTGAGTCCGTGAAATGCAATATTACCTTCATTGAGCCAATCAGTGATTTTTAGTGCGTCACCATTGAAAACTTTAATTAGGTACGGAATGAGTTGAGTGAGTGGGCGCAAAGCCTTACTGGCTTCGGCTGTAATTTTGTCGTCCCTTAAAACCTGATAATTGATGTTGTAGGCTTCTGCAATAGCTTTGCGCTTGAAGCCAGCTTCTAGGAAGCTCGAGATAACGGGCCTATTGCCTTTGATAAAATGAGATTGATTAATTGCATGTGTCATAATGGCCTCACTGGAACCGAGACGATTGAAAAGCCTATGCCGTCAATCTTATCGGCTAATGATACCAAAACTTTACCACATTTTTACCATTTTTGTACCAAAAAGTTGTATCCAACTGATTTTATAGACTTTATTAGATCCTGATTGAAGTGTGGGGTTAGCAGCAAGAGGACACCTGATTTTAGGTGCAAATGTCAGGGTCTGTAAAAATGTTAGACACTTCAGGGGGAATAAATTCGTTATTTTTTTCCACAGGGAAATTAATCTTATTGAAAGTATAGAAAATATGGCTATCAAATTGGCTGCATAAATATGAAGATGTGGACCTAACAACTTTTCAAAGGGATTCATACCCTCTTATAAAAGATCAGGCATGGATTTTGCTCTGTCATATTCCGTTCGCTTTAAAAATACTGAAACAACAAAACAGGGGAAATTTTAGATGAAGATGAAAAAAATTTATTTTGGAGCAGTTCCAGCGATCGGAATATTGTTATCTATAACATCGTGCATAAACGCTCGGTCCAACCAGTCGGCGCCGCTTACCGGGGCCACCGATGAATGCAATGTCGATCCATCACTAGGTCAGAAACTCAACACTGACTGCTTCGACAAACTCTTGTCCAAGCTGCCTTTTTCGGAACTGCGACTCCTCGCTCCACCATCCAGTGGCGCAATACAGATGGCGGTCAAAGACCGAGTCACCGGCTATTGGCCGAAGTGGTTACTCGACGATATCAAGAAGGAAGAAAAAGCCGGCGAAAAATTGGTGCTTTATTACTACGCATCTCTTAAACTGCCTTCACTTCTTGCCAACAAAAAAAATCGTAATGACTTTTTGGTAAAAACAACATTACCAAAAAGTGATGGTTATAGTACGATTCTAGGTAAGATAGGGGATCATGCCGTTGCTTACCACAGTAGAAGTGGCGGCAAGATTACTCTTTACGATCTACAAGAGCATAAGGTGCTCGGCGAAGCGGAGGTACCAATTGGAGGCTTAAGTGGCGGATCAATGGGTATCGAAGACCTAGGTAACAAAACCTTTTTACTTCGTCGTGAGATGAGAGATTTAGATGGAATTTCTACTGTTACTCAATTTACCATATGGCGCTGGGGCTCAGCTCAACAGTTAGAGCTTCTCCATACAATAACCGGTACAACCCAAAATAACGCGTTTGATTTCTTGGGGGTTTCAGATAAAAAATTCGCAACCTGGCGCTACTTGTACAACGGTTTTCAACAAACGACAAAGGTTGTCGATCTTTGGAGCACTGAAGGCCTGGTCAGTTCCATACCTCTCCCGGTCGAAGTCGATAAAATTGTGGAAGGAGATACCCGTTGTGATTCCAGAAACAATAGATTTCATAGTGGTAGTGTAGAATTAAGCGATATAAGAGACGGATTATTGCAGAGTCTTAAGTATCTCGAGAGTCAAGGAATAAAGATCGATGAAAATTTGGCCTATTATAATAAAAACATTCTTGGACATAAATTTGACCTAAAAACCTTGGTGATAGTTGATCAAGGTCTACTAAAGTTTAGCTCGTTGGATTACCGACGCATTAGGAAGGTCTTCCCCGAAGAACAAAGCCCTGGGCAAGTTTCCTTTGTAAACAAAAATGGAGATATTGTCTTCCGTGATGGGTCTTATGCAAACTTTTGGAAAGGCGTCAAACATGTACTCGCCGATACCAAATAAGCCCCATAAATCGGGAAAATACTTCTTCTGCGTGACTACCTTAGAACAAGGGCTAGTATTCGTGATGAAAACGCCCCCCATGGAGTTTCGAATCTAGAGTCGGCCAAAAGTCCCCCCTCGACGACTTTCAGTCTTGGGGAGGGGGGACTTCGAACGGCTGGGCATGTTGATCCTGTGGCGGCGGGCCTCGCAAACTTTCGCTAAAAGTAGAAGAACCGTCTAGACTCTACCTGAGGGTAGAAGTACGCAAGGGACTCCCTGGACGCCGCAAGGGTGTCCAACTAAAGGGCTCAAAATGAGTCATATCAAAAAATTCGAAATGAAATTTGTTGTCAAAGACTGTTAAAAACGTTGCAACATTACCACTTGTTTTGATTCCGACACATATCCCAGACCCACCGCAGGCTGGATCGATCGCTTGTACCTTGAAAAAAGACCGCATCATGAGTACCTTCAGGTGGAAATCCTGTAAATACTTTCTGTGCCGGGGTTAAATAAACCCTCCCAAATTGGACCAAGTTCAAATCGCTTCTTTTTTCGCCAAAAAATGTGCCTATCAACTTTGGCGTCGCTTCAGGTTCAGAAATATTAACAAGCTCAAGCCGTGACTAATCTTCGGAAGGACGCAGTTCAAGCACCCCTTTGGTATCAGCAGGTATTTCAAGACTCCGATCTGTATATGTTATATGCCCTCCGCCCTTCCGTTCTAAAGTATTTCAAAGTAGTTTTTCGATCAACTCTTTCTTAACAATTCCCGCCGCTGCTGCTAAATCGTATTCAAACCCAGCAGGGATTAGCTTTTCAATATCTTCGACAAAGATACTGCTTTTTAACTTTTCTGCAAGGTTGGCTTCATATGCAGCTCGAGTGATTTTATTTCCCTCGAGCTCTATATATTTTAAAAAGCATTCTATAATTTGACTAGGATTGACCATTCCTGAATTTAGCGCCATCCAAAGATCAAATAGGTCACGTCCTTTTTTTCGTTGGTAAAGAGCTCTCATCTTAGTTCCTAAGAGCTCATCGAGATGGTATACCGATACCTCGGTTGATCCCGCAAACCAAGGATTATCAACGCTAAATTGTTTATGAGATATCCCCATAACAGAGAAATGCTCTCTAGTATTTATTTCAATTTTTAAACGCATATTTGTTATTGGAGCAAATGTCGTTTCAAATCTATAAATAAGGGTAAAACGCCCCTCTCCCTGCTTCCACTTTGGGATACCTAGCCAGGGATCAAGGGTGCTTTTTATTTCATCTATAAGGTCTCCAATTGATCCGCTGTTGCGTTGCACAAGATCTATGTCTTCTGAATATCGCCCAGATGAACCAAAGAAAAGTTTATGAAGTGCAGTTCCTCCTCGAAAAGCAACCTGATCTGCAACCGATTTTCGACTAAACATTTCAACTAATGCTCTTGAAATGACGAGATCTTGCTCGACTTGCTCGTTGGTCGGCCAAGGGGTCGCGTTGCGCCATGCTGTGATGTAAGCTCTTGGAATCAAACTTCAACCTCCACTTCTATGTTGGGTAAAATATGCCATCTCTTGTTCAGAGCCCCATCTTTTTTTTCTCCTGGATAAAGTAAAACTGTTCGCGGCTTTTTGCTTTTAAGCCAGTTAGCCAGTGGCTCGGCTAAGTGATTCTGGTTGATCAGATCCAACAAATACCCGAGACGCTGAACGTCAGGAATTTGCACTAAAGGTGCAATTTTAGCAAGTGCCGTAGCATTAATTGTGTCGGAGAGCTCAGAAAGAACAGTAGCTACGTTACTTAGATGTCCCGAGCTAGCTGAAAACCGCACCAGATCAAACGCAGTTGTTTCTGGAGTTGCGATTCTCATAAATCCTGTTTCTGTTTGTTTTTCCATTACAGGCATCAGATCGACATTTCTCGCCATTGAAAACTGAATCACAACTTTACCTACTCGTATTTCATTTACTGGCTTATTCGTTATCACTTGAAACACCATGGGCTGTTGGTGTGCTGCTCCATGGATAGCAGCAGCGCTCAGAAGTCCAACATAATAAGGTAGACCGATATAGGACATTAAATCACTTATAAACCAGCTCGCTGGTGGTGATTCTGCTGCTCGGTATTCTGGAGGCACGATTACATAAAAACCCTTTCGTGGGGAGACAATACGACCCTTCTCTTTCAGTCGACGTAAAGCTGTTTGAGTGGCAATAAATGAGCGACCTGTCTCTCTCTCAGCATGAAGGCGGGTGAAAGTACGGCGTCCTTTTGATTGAAGCTCTTCTATCCAATGAACCATTTGAGTACCAATTGTCATACAGCAGTTCGTCCGCTAAAAATGAGTAAAACACTTCAACAAGTTAGCATAAAGTGCTAACAAAGCAAAGCGTATTACACATACCTTTGCGTGGTAGTTATTTTAAGCCAATGATTACCATGGCTTTCAAATTTATTGAACGATTTTAAGATGATACGACTCCGTCGGCCAAAAGTCACCCCTCGACGACTTTCAGTCTTGGGGAGGGGGGCCTCGCAAACTTTCGCTAAAAGTCGAAGACCCGTTAGACTCTACCTGAGGGTAGAAGTACGCAAGGAACTCCCTGAAAGTGGAAAGGATGCCCAATTAAAGGGCTTAAAATGAGTCATTTCAAAAAATTCGAAATGAAATTTGTTGTCAAAGACTGTTAAAAACGTTGCAACATTTCCACGTGTTCTGATTCCGACAGGTATCCCAGACCCACCGCGGGCTGGGATATAAATCATTGATCGCTCGATTGTACCTTGAAAAAAGAGCTGCCTAAGAGTCCCTTCAGGTGGAATTCCAGTAAATACTTGCTGTGCCGGGGTCACATAAATCCACCCAAATTGGACCAAACGCATAGCGGTGCTTTTTCCAAAAAATGTGCCTATCAACTGTGGCGTCGCTTCAGGTTCAGAAAAATTGACAAGCTCAAGCCGTGATTTATCTTCGGAAGGACGCAGTTCAAGCATCCCTTTTTTGGTATCAGCAGGTATTTCAAGAATCCGATCTGTATATGGTCTATGCCCGCCGCCCTTCCATTCATAATGAAACTTGCCAGAGAAAAGGTCGTCGTCCCTTGCGAAAAACCACGGCATTTCAATTTCTGGAGTTATCATGTCCCCAAAGGGCAAGCTTATCATCAAAGCTGGAAAGTCCTCTGCCATAAGGTTAAAGGCATGTTCGTCTAAGCTAATATGCTGGATGCCGAAAATATGTCCTAATTCGTGTGCCAGCACCATTTCGAGATTGCGGCCCATTGCATGCCGCCAACGATTGGGCAAAATCGACCCCCAAGGACCGGGTCCCTTTAGTGCATATGGGCCTGTCTCCGGCGATACGTAGATAAAACCCTTGCCCTTGAGTATTTTTGGGTCATATTCGGTGCGCACCGATTTTGCGACCACTTTTTCGGGAAAGCGGAGGAATTGAGCTTGTTGCTCGGACAAGACTCCAAATTGAAAGGTCAGATCATGCTGCTCCTGGCAGGTCACCATAAGGAGTGTTTGAGTGGCAAGTAGCATATCTTTAGGGGGGATGCCAAGCCATGGCCAGTAATCAATTAATTGAAATTCCCTTTTCCAGTAGTCAAATGCGGCGCGAATCTTACTATCAACAACGGCTCGCTCTTGGCCAAAATTGACTTCATCGATCTCAATACAGTAGCGGATGCTCTCAGTATTTTGGACAAACCAGGGGTTACCAGCATCCGTGAAGAGCTCGCCGCCACCACTATGCCAGCCGCCATAGGCCGCCGCCGGCTGGATGATGGACCCTAAAAACACTGCTGTCATTGCATACTTTTTTAAACAATGCTTTATCATCTTGATTTGCCTCCAAATGTTATTTCTATTAGCATGACATATGGTGAGATGTTTGCTATTTATTTTTTTTGTAACTTTTCAAAAAGCTTTCAGTAGCGCTTAAAGGTCGCTCAGGGAAAAAGTCGTGAATATCTTCCAATTTAATTATTATCGCGAGGCTATTCGCTCAATCCTATTGGATAAAAAAGAAAAATCCGGTAGTTCCTTTACTTTTGCAAAGTTGGCCAAAGCATGCAAGCTCCAAAGCACCTACCTCTCAACAGTGCTTAAAGGTGAGCATCACTTGAATTCTGATCAAATATTTTCCGCATCTGAATTTTTAGAGCTTAGCGATGATGAATACAGTTTTTTATGTTTACTCCATGAGCATGAGCGATCGATACATCCGCAACGGCGAATTTATCTTGCTCAAAAAATCGAAACAGAAAGAAAAAATGGTCTTAAAACTGAAAAATTCCTTGGCGGGATGGAAAACGTCTTAACGACGACAATGGCGAAATACGAATTCTACCTCAATCCCAATGCCCCCATTGTGCACATGTTTTTAACCATTAAGAAATTTCGATCTAATCCCGAATCTGTACGAAAAATTTTAGGGCTTGATAGTCATACCTTTGACGAAGCATTAAAATGCTGTGAAAAATCTGGCTTTTTGAGTTTAAATAAAGGCCAAGTTTGTGCCGTCGTCGACTCACTTCACCTGCCTGCTTCTTCCCCACTTTTTCCTATTTACATGTCTAATCTCCGTCAAAAGGCCAATGATTTTATAAATACAAGGTCCAATTCAAAACACTATACTTTTGTGGCTCTTTACTCTGCAAGTGAAGAAACTCGAAGTCAAATCCAAAACCGGTTTTTAGAATTTTTAAGTTGGGCTCAATCTATGACCCAAAAGACTGAACCGACCCACGTCTATCAGATGGCCTTTGATCTACTCTGTTGGAGCGAGGGCTGATTTTTCATAGATTTTGAAGATGTGACATCGATATCCTTTTTGACTTAGATCGAGTTACAGAATGCCTTTTCGGAAATCACTGTTCGACAGCGATTCAGCGAGGGCTATTAATTTTTAGATCATGTGTGTCTCTGGCTAAAACGCACAAAAGAGTGCATTCTTTGGCATAATTATTATTATGCCAGATTATTTCTATAATATCATTGTATTATAAATACCCCTGTCCAG
>JBGSUI010000103.1:0-31822 GCA_041736175.1 Oligoflexales bacterium
TCCTTCATTTTTACTTACAAAGGACGTCTACCCCTAGACTCTTGTGAACACAATAGTTTAGGGGCTTTTTTATTCAACCCTAGGATAATTTGTTAATGTTGGGGGGTTTTCCCCTCACGTATTGTGGTGACTCACACAAAACGTGCCGGAAGAGTCCGAGTCCGAGTCTATACCCCCGAGGGCTTTAGTACCGGTACAAAACGCGCCTAAGGATACAGTTCGACCAGGCATACCAGCTGCTATCCGACACGCCGTGTGGCTCAGAGATCAAGGCCAATATACTTGGAACGATCTAAACGGCAGAAGATGTCCAGAACGGGGAATGCTTGAGCTGGATCATCGGACCATGTACTGCCGCGGCGGCGACCATACGGTGGATAACATGACTTTGAAGTGTCGCAGTCATAACCAGTACGAAGCCCGCATAGATCTTGGCGAAGAGTTTTGGCAACAGAATCTAAACAAAAAAGCCGGCTTCGTTGCCAAAACCGTCGGTGGTCTTTAGCCTAATCGTACCCGCTGCTGGCGGCTTTTTTGGAATGGAGTCGGAACCAGTTTGAACCAGTGCATACTCACAGATGGACGTCGTACAGCACGAAGTCCACTATTAAAACCATCCTTAAACTTGACTCGAGGACCTATAAGGTGGCATACACAATCATGGTTGATTTTTTATGTGCCTAGGACCCATCAACCACGAGGTACAAGATGTTTTTATGACCGAGCCAACCGAAAAAAATCCCGATATCTTAGGACCAGGCACCACCTCCCCCCAGCCTCTCCCCCCTCCCATGTCTCTGCCTCCCGAGGAACAGTTGAGAGGTTGGCGCAACGTTAAAGCGGTCTGTGAACTTTTCGATCTAGCATTCCTGATCAAGTCGACCGCTCTCAGACGTCTCCACCCAACTCAATCCGACCAGTGGATCCAAGAGGAAACCCTCAAGAGCATCGAAAGAGGTTGCAAATGATTGCCCTGGACCTGGGTCTTCGGAGTACCGTTAGACAGTTCGAAAGTTCCTCAATTGCATATATGATTGTAGGCTCGATTCCCTGTGCATATTATGGAGATCCCCGTTTGACAAGGGATTTAGATCTTGTGATCAAAGTTGATCATACGCTCGCCGCTATTTTTGCCAACGAGTTCCCCCCTGATCAGTTTTACTGTCCGCCTCATACTATTATGATTCAGGAATTTGCCCGAAGGGGACAATTTAATCTCTTGCACCTTCCATCGGGACTAAAGATTGATTGTGTGATCCAAAAAAATACCGCCCATGGTAAATCTGAGTTTGAGCGCCGACGGCGGCTGCTTATTTTACCTGACTTAGAAGCATGGGTTGCAGCTCCAGAAGATATCATCATCGCAAAAATGCGTTTTTACCGAGAGGGAGAGTCCGACAAACACCTTCGAGATATTCGTGGTGTTTTAGCTCAAACTCCGGTCGATCAAGACTTCCTCCAACATTGGGTCAACCTCCTTGGACTTAGTGAGGTTTGGGCTAAGATTTAGGCCTTTGGTAGAATCCGTCTAAACCCATGTTTTTTAAAAACCCCACTTTTTCATTTTAGCGTCGTACAAAATAATCGACGCAGATTTGGATGAGCTTCCGTTCAAAGAGTAACAATAGATTGTTTTTATTGGTTAATAAAACAATTTTTGTGGGATTTTTAAATTTCTATCATTATCTTTAAGTTTTTTTAAAAAAGAACGACGTAGGACTTTGGTGGCAGTAGAGGTCCACCTGATTCATTCAACCGAATGAATTAAGCGCGAACCCAGTATACCTAGAGGTAAAACATGAAAACTCTAATTTACATCAACTGTCTATTGCTTTTGGCCTGTGAGAGTAAGGTTGATTTTAGTGGCCGTAGTTTAGACAAAATCCAGGTGAGGGTCCTAGCTGACCAGGAGTTTAAATCCTCATTGATTGGAGACATGGAAACAACCTACAAACCCCAATATGGCATCATTCAGGATCAGCTCACGCTTAAGGAAAAGCCTCTCCTTAAGGCCAAAATACGCCAAATCGACCGCGAAAAGGTCGCTGAGATTTTTTTGCAGGGGCATGATGGCGATACGATTACACAAGAATTCGATATCTCTGCTGCTGGTAAGCTTGACTTGTTATTGATTATCGATAACTCAGGATCGATGGGTGAGGAACAACAAGAATTAGGGGAAAACCTCAAGGCACTCACTAAACACATGGACAATGTCGACTGGCAGATTGGGATCTTGACGACCGACGAATGCAATCTCCACAACGCTGCAAGGTCTATGAAACCAATTCGCAAGGACGACACCGATGCTCTAGTCAACTTCGAACAAACCGTTAAAGGACTAGGGACCAGTGGTAGTCGTGACGAAATGGGCATAAAAACGGTCATGCAACATCTCCTCGGACAGTGTCCCACAGGAAACAACTCTTGGATTAGAAAAGACTCCGTCCTAGGTGTGTTTTTTGTCAGTGACGAAGAAAACGAATGCGATGCCGCCTGCAAAGACGATAAGGGTGTGGCCTGGGGCCCGGATGAGCTTATCTCTCTTATGAACTCCCTACGTAAACCCGGCGAACTCAAAGCATACGGCCTTTTGTGGAACCGTGACGTCGCAGGAAAAGGCAGCCATAATCCACAGTGCCGACGCGACGCGGGAGTGGAGACCTACAGCCAGCGCTACTCAAAGGTGATCCAGGCCTTTAATGGTATCGAACGTTCTCTTTGTCTTGACAATAGTCCTGTGACTAACGACTACCAACCCCTCTTAGAAGTCGTCTCTAAAGACGTAAGCCGGGTGATTCGCAATGAGTTTGATCTCAAGCTAGACCCTGTTCCTGGGACCATAAAAGTGGATATTGACGGAGCTCTGACCAGTGATATTTCAATTCAGGGCCGAAAAGTGACCCTTAAAAATGCGCGAGGTGATCAGATCAAACTTAAAGTCGAATTTAGATCCGGACCTGTACCGCGCTTTGATCAGGTGATCCTCGCAAAACCAGTCGCTGAAAACACGATCGATGTAACGATTGATAACAAAGCTAACAGTGATTTTGTCCTCGAAGGTAAAAAACTTTATTTCCCCCTAAGACCTCTTGATCGAGCCCAAGTCAAGGTTAACTACCGAAAAGACACCCCCCTCTTGATCCAGTTCCCTGTGGGTGATATTCCGGTCGAAAACGCCGTCAAAAATGTCTCTATAAGGGGAAAGCCTGTCGCTGATTGGAGCTATAATGCCTCCACCCGCTCGATAGAGTTGGCCGAACCACCTCCAGACAACGAAGAATTAGACCTGGAATACCTAGAGAAAAATCCTAAAGTGAACAGCTATCCGATTCCAGAAAAAAGACCAAACCCTAAACGATTTGATGTATTTGACCCGGAAACTGATGCCGAAGTACCCTATAAAATAGAAAACGACCTCATCATTTTTGATGGTGAAGACGTCGTAGAAGGCCGAAAACTAGTCATGGAATACAACTATGGCGATAGCACAGATGTGCTATCCCAGGAATTAGCCCAAGATCCACTGGAAGACAGCGTCGTCGTTCGAGCCACTGGTGGTGCCACAAGTTGTATCGAAGACGTTAAGGTCGAAGGGAGAATTCTCACGTTTTCCTGCGACAGCGCTCAGATTGGAGATGTTAACGTCAAGTACCAATATGTCCTTGAAAGATACTTTAACTTTAAACTCGAAAAGAAAATCCCTCCAGAAGCCACCATCCAAGTCTTTGTGGATCGAATGGCCATTAAGGACTTCCAGTGGAAAGACGGGGTCGTTACAGTCCCTGACCGCTATCTTCAGCTCGATTCTAAAGTGAGGGTCATGGCGACCATAGAGGAATCTGTGCCTATCGAACCAGATGCTGAGACTCCACCTAAAACCTAAGGACCGTTTAGCCCTTGGACTTAAAAAAGACATTGATGTTATTTTTCTTCTTGTCATAGATAACGCGGCATATTTTGGAGTAATCGCCGCTACAAAAGGCGGCCTTTTGGTAGTTTCCAATGGCCTTACCCATCATCAAGATCTCCCCGCTCACCGGTTTGACCGCAAATCTTAGGGGATTGGTTTTTTGTCCTTTGATCAAAAACCGGAGATCCGTATAGATGCCCTCAGCCTTATGGTATTCGACACCATAGTTTCCAAGATTGAAGAGTGAGGTGTAGTCAGCATCAGGATCGGGCTCGTACCGCCGAAACTCCGCCTCGGCCACGCCCATCACCAACTGATTAGAGTCTTTAAGGTAGTTAAGGTGGCAGGAGAGAGCGTATTTTCCCGAGCAGAGGTAGACGAGGTCTCCTGAGATTTCTCCTACTTTGACGTTTTTGCGTTTCCGTGAGTCGTCATTAAATAGAATCACATTATTTTCAAAGATCAGGTCGAGAGTTTGGCTCACCTTACTGGTATCGGGGTGCTGACCCCTGATAGAAAACCGAGAACCATCGACTTTGTACTGAACTCTAAGCAAGGTGCCATCCCGGGAGACCAAGCGTCCAAAAGAGAATCCATCTCCCGTGACACCTGGAGTTGGCGCAGGTGCGGGGATATCAGCCGCAGCAATGGGTGCAGGCTGAGGGGGCGGTTCCCCAGGATTAGCCACGGGCACCACAGCAGGAGGTGGTTCCGGCGCCGGTGCAGGGGGCGTTACGGGTCCTTGGGGAGCTGCTGGAATCCCACCCGCTGGTTGAAACTTGGACTTGAGATAGGAAAGGTCCACGTCAACATCAGTCACAAAGTCAAAAGACCCCCCGTCGCGGTATTCGTTAAACCACGCCAGGGTCATACACGAAAAACCATTGGCTCCCCAGCCTGTTCCCCAAGAGTTTCTGATCACAAAACACATCCCGCCTTCGCCTGGGAATTCTGCCTCGTTGAGTTTGCGCATACCGACGATCAGGTAGGCGTGCCCACCAGCGTGGGGACCAAACCCTGGTTTTTTAGACTTTGCAAGGGTGATCATACCATCGTTGTTTTGCCAATTTTCGGTGAGCACGGTTCCTACTGGGATCGGGAGATCGTAGGTTTTTATGTAATCAAAAATCTCCTGTGCCGAACGAACCGAATTTGAGCGAAGCTCTTTGGTGCCATCACTCCAAGATATATCATAGGTCCGAGTCAACCCTTTAACCTTGACAGCCCCTCTTTTACAGGGGGTTCCTTGGGGAATTTGCAATTCATTGGGACCAGGTTGTGGGACATAGGGACAGTCTTCTTCGATGGGAATGTTGTAGGGGGAAGTATCCGTGGGGGGCGCTCCTCCCCCGTCGCCAAAACTTATCCGGTAGCCATTTTCCCATGCTGAACCACCGTCCGTATCCACTTGTCCACCATGGGGCCATAGGTCAGAGCGTGAAAGCATATAAAACCGTTGCTCGGAAAGATCGACTCCTTGGAGGTCCTGACCATGCTTTTTGAGAATAAGGTATTCCAGTCCAGCGATGCCCGTAAAAGAGGCGCAGGTCCCCCGGCTCCCCTGGTTTTTGATAGGCACTCGGTGCATATTGGAAATCAAAATTTCGGTTTTCCCATTCCAGGCCCCTTCGCTAAGATTAACTTGGTCATTTTTAGGATCAAAAGTCCGATCTTTTTTCGGTAAACTATCCCACTCATTCGCTATTAAGTTGAGTTTATTGCCACTTGGTTTTTTCTCATTAACAAGAGATTCGATTTTGGGGAGCTTAAATTTCCCTGAATCGAAACCAATTTTATTGGGAGCCGTAGCCGTCAAGTAATCGACCGTGCCACTATCGACTTCGGGAATATCACTTTCAGCCACGGTCAAACCTAAAAGCTTCAGCTGCTCCTCAGATGACTCTTTTGCTCCTAGGTTTAGAGCCGCTTGGGCGGCTTTGGGATCAACGGGTGCCGCTCCGGGGACCGTTAAAAAAAAGTTGACCACATCCTCCCCAGGCACAGGCTCGTAGTTTGATTCGGCAAACAGAGAGTCTTCGAGATCCTTTGCCGCTTTTTTAGCTGCACCACAGCCCGATAATATCCCTAAGAAACCGGCCATAAGACCTAAACATACATAACCGACTAACCGGCCTCCTAAACAGAAGGATCCCCCGTAATATGTCATAAAATTCCCTTTTTTTCCCGTATGACCAAATACCAAAGTCAAGGATCATGGATCGCGAAACAGAGTCGCTATGAATATTTTAAAGTACAAATAGATTATAATAACGAATAAGACCTTTCCACAAGGACCTACCCCATGGGCATAAGATCAAAACAACTCCTACTATCTTCAAGATCGCTTTGGATGCTCCTCTTCAGCTTTTTCATGATTGGAGCAGCTCCTACTAAGACCGAAAGCCCACAGCAAAGGAGTCTTGGTATTAATTTTTGGAGTCGAAAGGTTGGGCCTCATCACGATACTCCAAATCCACCAAAAATTGCTGAAAAGTTTGTTCCATTTAAAGACTTTAAAATCACCAAAAGAAAAATTTATGACGCCCAATATGGCCGCTCAGAGTCCTACCGGGGAATTGGTCTCCAAAAAATATTGGCGAAATACAAACCACAGCCCCATGACGATGCATTCGTCCTCCATTTCCAAAACAAAATGGCAATTTTGCTTCCACGTCACAGCCAGACTTTTGCAAAGCTTTCTCCCTTTATTGCTCTAGAAATTTGTCCGCCCAAAAAGGGACCTTGCGACAGCCAATTTCCAGACATATCCAAAGATGAGATCGATTCGCCCTACCATGACCCCCGTCCTCTCACCTTTCAAAACACCAAGATCGTGGTTAAGAACTTAGAGCACCCCGATATCATCAACCCAACAAAACCGATTTTTTCGCCGTGGAAGTATGTTGATAGCCTAGTAGGGGTTGAGTATGTAAATTTAGAGGCCTACAAAAAACAGTTTTCTTTCGGCGAAGAGACTGGCGAAAAGGTTTTTTGGCAACGGTGCCAGTTTTGTCATGGGGTTCGTCTGATCGGGTCTCGGATGGGATGGGACTTTGTCCATCCCCTGCCCATTTATGAAAAAAGGTCCCCGGAAATTCTCTTGAATCATATAAAATACCCTAAAATCCGGGCCAAACTGATGGGACTGATGATGCCCAACCAACCTGATATGGAAATTTCGGAAGCCGAGAGCCTTTGGAAATGGCTTAAGGTCGCGGCCCAAAAGCCGACTCCTGAATACAGACCCTAGGGATTTGCTGGGGCGGTATTGGGGGCTGTGTTAGGATTCGTTGCTGGGGCGGTATTGGCTCCAACGCCCGGGGCCGACGGAACTCCTCCACCAGGTGTTGATCTTTGAAACTTGACCACTCGATGGTCTGGTTTTCCCGTACTATCGGTTGCAATAAAATTTATGGTCGTGTCATCCCCAAGGGCATTGGGCAACTTCACCACAAAAAATTTGGGTTTACCGGCTGCGTTCACCGATGTGAGAGGGACTCCAGGTTGATAGGCCGTTGTGTTTGCAGGTTGGCAGTTGGTCAGGCCGGTACAAAACTTTAGGCCAGTCGTCGAGGTCGAGGCTGCAACGACGAGTTGATTTGAGCTAAGATTTGCCAAGTTAACCTTGATACTGCCCGTATAGCTAAAGTCACCGAGAGTAAAGGAGTCAACGCTTGGAGAACCGCAACCGACAAGGTTGTTCCCCAGAAAAATCCAGGTGATACCGATGCCTAGAAGAACATCGATCTTTATAGCTAATCTAAGTGTTTTTTCCCATGATCCCACGATAGATCCTTTCCTGAGAGATATTTCCCATCATGCTGTTACTGGGCGAATTGACCTGCCTGCCATTGTTTGAATAAATCTTTTTCTTGAGGCGTTAACTGGGGACTTCCTGCTTTTGGCATCGACCCTGCAACGATTCT
This sequence comes from Oligoflexales bacterium, assembly GCA_041736175.1. Lineage (GTDB taxonomy): Bacteria > Bdellovibrionota_B > Oligoflexia > Oligoflexales > CAIYRB01 > JBGSUI01. The sequence continues at coordinate 7,840 of JBGSUI010000103.1, forward strand.
CTGGACACTATCCTGGGCCAGAGTGGGGGTAGGGTAAACATCCAATGGACTGGAAGATCGCGTACCTCCCGCCTTATGACAGGTGACGCAGTACCTTTCTAGAAGTGGTTTTATTTGGACAGCATAGGTGACGCTCGCAGTAGCAGCGGTCGAACCTGTGGGAGCCCCACTTCCTGCGGGTGGATTGGTTGTGGCGGGAGGGATTGCTGTCCCACCTGTGCTCGGCGGAGGAGACTGGGAGGGTTCCAAGTCAGTCAACTTCCATCCATTGGGTTGATCTGTGGTCCCTGCCCAACCATCTAGGAGTTTGGCTGCCTCAGTCTTGTCGGGTCCGGCCCCTAAGTTGGAGGGCTCTTTCGGCAGGGTGCCTGGGGCCGGATTCTTTCCCTCACCTTTTTCTGCTGGACCGCTCCCTTTTTGGGGGTCATAACTACCTTTACTTTCAGGAACCGTGGTGTCGATCTGCCCTTCTTTGCGCGCCTGGCATCCAGACCACAGGATGACTCCAAGAGTCCATACCAAAAAGACCAATAAACTCTGGCTAGTTAACTTCGCTTCTTGTTTTTCTAAGTGAGCCATATCGATCACTCCATGCTGCTGAGAGCTTCCCTTTGCGAAAAGACTTTAAACCATCTAAAGAGAGATACTCTTTCCTTTTCGGTTTTTTTACACAAAAACTTTAAATAATGCAAATTAAACTATAATATTAGTATGTTTTGGCGACCCTTTCAATGGTGGCCCAAAGGAAGATCACAGAATTGCCCACTTCCTTGTGACTGGAACGAAACCATTGGCCGATGATGGGGATTTCGCTTAAAATCGACCCCTCGTCACCGTCGACCTGTTGGTCCATATCAATCCGACCAACGAGCACCTTTTGTCCTAAGGGAAGCTCTACACTACCCTTTAGAGCTTGAACATGGACCGAACCTCGATCGATTTTGGTTTTCAAAGATGTTTCATATTTAAGATTCACTTTATTTTGGGACAAAGGGAACACCTCTAACCCTAAATCAAGACCCATGGCTTTCCATTCCAAAGCTCCCTCATCTGCGTCCGCTTCTTTTCCAGCGTCTTTTACTCTTGTCCGCTGTTTGCGATACGCAAACTCACCACCGCTTACGAGTTTAGTCGGCGTACTGGACATAAGTCGAATCACCGGCTGTGCCACCACTTTCGCTTTATCCTTTGCCATAAGATGAACCAATCGTGAAAAGATAGCCCCATCTACCCCTAAAGTCACACCGGGTGGCCCCCCTTGGACCAAGTTTGCACCTCCCCTTAATACAAGTTGTTCACGACTATCGATACCCTGCTGGTTGGTCGCCGACTCCTTCACACTGATCACATCAATCGAAACCTGAAAAAGACCGCGGTATTGGTCCTCTAAACAGCCGACGACTAAAACCCCTGCCTGGACTACAAGGCCGGTTTTTGCATGGATGATCTCCTCCCATTTTCTAATACTGGTCCGACTACAATCCCCTAAAACCAGCAGTCCACCTTGATCGAGGCTTTTGATCTCTACCGGTTGGCCCAGCAAGTCTGACATTTGCCGCTGCCATTCCAGCTTGAGGGCTAGACTCAGCTCAATTTTAAAGTCACAGCCTGTTACATTGCGGCAGAACTCAGAACTTTTCAGCCAAAATTCTCTATTTTCGGCGCTTCCCTCCATCAGTCTTTTGGTCTGGTCACAACGAACTCCAGGACGTTTGCAAATCCACTGAGGCAGCAAAGAATCAGATTGCGATTCGCCTTCCCCCCGGTCACTGCGATCACTTCCCTCTGAGTCAAAAACCTCAACCAGATACCTCTTACTAAGAGCACCGACGGGTTCTCCAGACCGCCGCTGATTTTCAATCACGACCAGCCCCTTTCTGAGTCCAGTGATCTGCCAGGAGCCTTGGCCTCGATGGTAGAGGTTGATCACCCCTTTTCGCGAGACCTTGACTCCTGTCGCAAAATCAAAAGCCAGCGTCACCGAGGAGCCTTGCTGCAGGCGAACTTTTTCGAGACGATCATCACTCTCTGCCTCCGGCTCTGACAGGTTGTTTTCATTAGGAGAAGATATTCCTAGACCTCTCATCGTCACCAAAAAAGACATTAAAAAAGCAAATATCAGCTTTTTACTCGTCATCATAAACCACCATGGATCGATCTTTACAAATACCCCATTGTGGTCGATTGACCTCTAGTTGGATTGGCTTTTTTGAAAATGCTAGCTCATAGAGTTGAGGGCTGGATATCTGGTCTCGCTTTTCAAGTTCTAGAACAATTTTCGCGCCAAAAATCGTTGTATAAAGTGGTTTCGGCACCATAAGACAACGATTTGCCGAATCGACCAGATAAAAACGGCCTTTCTGCTCGAGGGAAACATCTTTACCTAAGGAGATCCGCTTTTTTTCTACAACCCATTGAATCACTGAACTTGGTTGATCTTTGCCAGTCCCTTGAGACTTAATTTGGTCCTGGCGAGAGATATTTGCTAAGCTCACTCCCGTTAAGAGTGCCACAAAATGGGATGCAATAGGTGGCCAGCCATTGAGCCTTAAGGACATCGTTTTGCTTCCTGCTCCAAGCCCTGGTGCGAAGATAGTCGCTCAAGAGCACGGCTCGCTACCACGCACAAAGCTCGTGGCCACCTTCCTAGGCTTGGTGCTTGGTGATCAAGCCTAATGGGAAAACACTGGTTTTTAGCGTCAAACATAGGTCTCTCGGCATAGGCGGATTCAAATCGATAACAGTACAAAGATGACCTATCGTCATCCAAAAGGTCCGCCTGGGACTGTTCAAATTTAACGATAGATCTATGCACATGCTTCTCCACCAAAAAAATCCCAACAATACAAAATATTTGTAATAACGAACCGATCACTTCCAACCCTCAAAAGCCTAGAAAAGCGACTCTTTCAGTCGACGTCGATACACCCAGTTTGGCCAGTGCTGGGGCTGACCCTCATGCCTCTCAAGCACCACTTCATAATCAGTCTGTTTATCAGGACAGTCGACTAGCTGATCTCCATAATATTCTGTGATACCTGCGATTAAGTCATCGGCGCTGGCGCTTAGAGCAGCTTTTAGTTCAGTAGGGTGAACCTCTCCAGACTCCCTGTATTTGTGGTCTAGGGTCCAGACGGCCTCTTTCAGGTTGCGGTTTGCTGCATCCACTAGAGCACATTTTTTAAGTTTAAACTCCTCCTCCCAATAAAGGCGCTTTTCCAGCGCTAATCCCACAGTCTCTCCAAGCCCCTTTAAGGATAAGGCTAAAATGACAGCTTGAACGAATAATAAAAACAAAAGAAACAGGTTTTTCACGGCGGAATCTCCACGTCGTCAAGTCACCGATCAAGGCTTCTTACTATGGCTTGAACTTCCTTGGCCATGGACATTTTCTGGGCCAGGGAAGGACTAAATGGGACTCTAGATAGCTATCTCAAAAATCATATTTGAGCAGGTACTCAAAAACATTTCTCTTGTACTGATTCACTTCTTGAGTCGATGTCTTGTGATTACGAACCCAACTAAGATGGTGGTTTAGAGACCAAAGGTTCATAATTCCAAAATCAACTTTCGTGGTCAATATCTTCTGATTCTTGACTGGATCTTGGTTGGTAAAGGTTTCCTTGGCTTGTTCAATATCAATCCCGGTAAAAAGCTGCTGGGGCAGTTTCAGATGACTATAGAGTCGATAGGTTTGAATATTAAAATCATCGACTTTTGAATCCAAAGCCCTATAAACGCCTACTTTTCGATAACCCTTTAAACCAATATGAAAGATATTTGACCTGTAGGGCTCAAATCCAAGTGAAATGGTTCGTGAGCGGTGGCTTCGGTCGGTAGCACCCACGAGTTCTTGCAGTTCAGGATCATAGATGTCATTTCGGAGAGGTAGGGGATCAAGCAGCAAACTATTTAAGATTTCAAAATTCAGGTTAAGGAGGCGTGGACTCCCAACCAAAAAAGATGCCTTCAAAAAATCTAAGGCTCTCTCTTCGCCAACATAGTTCATTCCGATAGCAGCTCTCAGCCCAGTTTCGAACCAAGCTTCCTTGGTTGTCTTTTCAAGACCAAATCGTAAGAGCGAATCGATTCCAATATCCTGATCAAGGGGAGCTAAATCTTTAAGACCCGACTCCAAATAGTCAACTCTCCTAAAATTAAAAATGGTTCCAAACTGTCCATCGTGGTTGCGAAAAGCCCAGGCCGAAGCCTTTGCTCCACTGACCAAACCCATGGAAGACCTTTTTTTAAATTTACCTTCAGCGATCTGTTCTAAATCATAATCAGTTCTTAAAATATTTGAGTCATAAATAAGTCCTCCCATTAACCCTAAATCCCATAGTCTTTGGTTGGTCGCTTCTCGTTTAAAACCTTTGGCTGAGTCCCGAAGGTAATCTGGAATCGCGTTGTTTTCCGCTACCCTTAACATCGCTTTTTCGGCTGCTGAGAGTTCCTTGGCCTTAAAAGCTGCATAACCTAGATAATAATCGAGCAGCCCCATTTCCATAGGATCTGGTGCCTTAAAAAATCCCCCGGTATCAAGACTGTCTTTAGCTAACAAAAAACTCCTATACGCCTGCTCCCAGCGGCTCTCAAGGAGATCCAAAAGACCGAGATAAATAAAGGTTTTTGGCTCTACTTGGCCCAATTGAGGCCGTGACTCGTCAAACACTTCTATAACCTGGTCATACCATCCCAGTCGAGCATAGGCTTCTGCCGCCAATGCCCGCAGAGTCACGTCATCTTTATCAGAAATCCAATAGGGCGATAGATGTTCAAGGGCACTAAGCAACTCCCCTTTATTAAGTGACTTTCGAGCTGCCAACAGGGCATTGCGCAGGGTTTCGGCGCGGTCTCCTTTAGGAACAAGAACCCAGCCATTAAGGGCTGCGTCATATTCGCTGCCAAACCGGTATTCAGGTGTCGTCTCTTTCATCACACGTTGGAGCTTACGAACACGCAAAGGCAAAATCTCGACTCCTTTGGATTTTGTTTGGACCACCTGGGAGCCTGGTTTGGTGATATCAACTTCAAATCCAGCGGGTATGACCCAAGCCTGTCCTTCTCCAAAGGCACCTGTCTGCAAAAAAATCCGTGCAACACCGGCGTAAACCTGAACCGACACCCCCGTTGAATCGGAAAGATCCCCAGATTCATCCTCCTCGTCCGTTGTGCTCCCAGATTTTTTTTTGGAAGTCATTGTTTGAGCGTCATGGCGCAAGATCGCGAGATCACATTTTGGATCCGGATCGATTTGCAACCAACTTTCCGCGGGTAGCTGGCTACCATCTTGGGTCGACCCATCCGCCACGAGAATACTCCACTCTGGGTAAATCCCATTGAGTTGGCGACTCCGCAAGCTGCCCCTTCCGAGGATCAGGGCTCGCCGTTTTGGGGTGCTTTGGCTCAAGTGGACAACACCGTTATCAAATAGAGTGTGACTTTCATGGCCTTTACGTCCAAAGCGCAAGACCCCTTTTGCTTGCGTCCTTAGGGTTTCGACCCACTCTAGGGTCCGCTCATCACGTCCGATGACCTGGACTTTGCTGCTATGAAAAGAATATCCAAAGCCTTGGATTGCCGATACCACCGCATCTTTAACAGAGACCTCTTCGACGGCCTTAGTGTCAAAAACGATCGGTACGGTGATATCCCCAGGTTTGTAGCCGATAGGTGGGCTTAAAATGGCGATGTTGTAAGTTAAAAAGAGCGATCCAAATTGATTGTAAACAATAAAGACGACACGATGTCGGCCCAACCCCCACTCATCGGTATCCAACGTACAACTTGCCGTTGTACAGATCACGCCGCTGGCGCGGATCCATTTATATTGCAAATCGGCTCCTTGCGCTTCCACTTTGACCCGGATTTTTTCGCCACGATAGATAGAAAACTCTGTCTTACTATAGGCATCGATCCGAGGCGCTTTAAAAGCCTTTTTTTCCTGGCCAAACCCATGGGGCGCCCCTAAACACAACATGATCAGTAGCACCACAAGGTGGACCCATTCTTTGACTCTATCGATTCGATGTTTCAATACTTTGCGCCGCTGATAATTGATCTTGTTCCTAAACTTTTGTTTGCCATTAGGAATCGGAAGATTCGACCAGCCAGCTAAGGCGCTCACCTTTGGTGAAAAGGACTCATTTTCGCTAATCTATCAATAAAATGAGTCGCTCATAGAATATTTTGGTCCTTAAGAAATCTTAAGTCTAGGGGATTCCGGTCCAGCCTTTGGCTCGAAAGCCGTCCACTACGGCCTTAGGAACTAAGTGGGTGATATCTCCTTGGTAGGCCGCAAGCTCACGGGCCATGCTTGACGAGATATGGCTCAAAGCTCCTAAGGTTGGAAAAATAACGGTGTCGAGTTTAGGATCTAAAGTGTGATTCATCTGCGCCATTTGCAACTCATAACTATAATCCTGTACAGATCGCACTCCACGTATAAGCGCAATAACTCCATGTTTTCGGGCAAACTCAACCGTCAAGCCACTATACTCGACAATAGAAACATTTGAGATCTCTTGTGTGGCTTTTTTGATCATCTCTAGGCGTTCTTCTAGTTTAAAGTACGGCGACTTTCCCTGGGCTTGTCCAACCCCAATCAAAACTAAATCAAATAGTCTCGCGGCGCGCTTTATAATATCGAGATGCCCTAAAGTTAGGGGATCAAAACTACCGGCAAAGAGTGCTTTTCTCATCCCATGGTGCTTTCAATGCTAGCGGAGTTTCTCTCACAGACCGTAATCCCTACTTCGCCAAAACTCTTGGATTTTATCCATTGAAAGTCGCCCATAGATGCGACGACCTCCTTGACGAATTCTGTATCTTGGCCACCGCGACTCTCAAAAATGATTTTACCATGGGGTCGAACAACTTGCGCTAACAACTCAAAAAGAGGTTTGGCCCAGGTTTGCACTTTTTCATAGGGGGGGTCAATATAAACAAGGTCCACCATTGGCCCGAGATTTTGCACTCCTTCACTCTTGACGGCAGCCCTTACGACCCAGGTCCCCTTGAGGGCGTCATGTTTTATAATTTTTATATCTGGTTTTATAAGTCCCTGGACCGCAGCCCGCCGGGTGATTTCCTCAGCGCTTTGGTGAAGGCATTTTTGGGCCACCCCATTTTGCTCGATAAAAATAGCCCGGCCAACGCCTCGACTTAGGGCTTCAAAGCCCATGGCCCCGCTGCCTGCAAACAGATCTAAAAAGGTAGCATCTTGGTGAATATCAGGGGCCAGCAGGCTAAACACAGCCTCCCTAACCCTCGATGGGGTGGGCCGCGTGGAAAGGCCGGGTGGCGTCGCTAAAGACATCCCCTTGGCCCATCCAGAAATAACTGTGACTACACTTTGCTTCAAGGTGGGGTCTCCGCCTCCTCGGTTATCGATATCGGGACCTATTACGCCATTCCTCCTCAATCTACAAGCAAAACTCACTTGCTTTCAATAGCCACATCCTATACCATCCCCCGTCCTGACCAACCCACGGGGGAACTATATGAATATTCGCCAGATACAAGAAGCCCGCGACCTATACGGTATCGATGAATGGGGTGCCGGCTATTTCGGGATCAATGACGAGGGTAAGGTCGTTTGTCATCCGACTGGCGAAGAGCATATGAGCGTGCCTATCCCCGAGGTGGTTGCTACCCTTAAAAAGCAGGGCATCCATACCCCTCTCATCCTGCGCTTTCCACAGATTGTCGAATGCCAACTGGAACGGATGCATTTAGCTTTTAGGCAGGCTATTCAGGAGTTTAGCTTTAAGGGGCGGCATGTTGGGGTCTTTCCTTTTAAAGTCAACCAGCGCCGTGAATTTATCGATGCCGTCGTGTCCTGCGGACAGAGACTCGACTACGGACTGGAAGTCGGTAGCAAAACCGAGTTTATTGCTGCCCTTAGCTATCCACTCACTTCGGATTCGCTGCTCGTTTGTAACGGGTTTAAGGACCGTGAGTTTATTGAGATGGCGTTTATTGGCAGCGCTTTAGGCAAGAGAGTCATCGTGGTCGTAGAAGGACCTGACGAACTCGCACAGTTTATCGATATGGCTAAAACCCGTCAGCAAGCCCCGGAGGTGGGATTGCGGGTGAGGCTCTATAGCAAAGGAGCTGGAAAATGGGAGAAATCCTCTGGGGACTCCTCTAAATTTGGTCTCACGACCACAGAAATGCTCAACTGCCTTGGTCTCCTTGAAGAAGCAAATCTCAAGGGTCTCTTGTCGATGCTGCACTTTCACATTGGTTCCCAAATCACAGAGATTAAGCGATTTAAAAACGCCATTAAAGAGGCCTCCAGAGTCTACTCAAAGGTGGTAAAAATGGGGTATAATCCCCATTTCCTCAACATCGGTGGCGGTGTTGGGGTGGATTATGACGGAAGTAAGACTTCGTTTCTGTCCAGCGCCAACTATACCATGCAAGAATTTGCCAACGATGCCATTTATGTCTGCGGCGAAGTCTGCAATAACGAAAACGTCCCCCATCCAACGATTGTCACAGAATCTGGCCGCGTGATCGCTGCCTATCACTCTGTCGTCGTTACAGATATCCGAGAAGTACAGGGAGAAGAGACCTATCCATCTGATCATCCTATCCCTGATATCAGCGATGCTGAGACCCATAAAAGCATTAAAGAACTCAAATATATTCTGGACAATATCAATCGTAAAAACTTTGTTGAGTTTTACCACGATTCGATTGAATACCAGGAAGAGCTGTTTACACTATTTAATTTAGGCTACTTAAATTTGCAGGATCGCTGTCTGGCAGAAGATCTCTTTAGACGCATCTGCCGTCGCGCCCTTTATTTCTCATCGTTCCAAAAGCACCAATTAGAAGAGTTTGAAGATCTTCAAAAATTGATGGTCAGTAAATATCTTGCAAATTTTTCTATGTTCCAATCGATCCCTGATAGCTGGGCAATCGATCAACTATTCCCAGTAATGCCCTTAAGCCGTCATGACGAAAAGCCATCCCATAAAGCAACCATTGTTGATATCACCTGTGATTCTGATGGTTGTCTCGATACCTTTATCGATCGATCAGATATCAAGACGTCGTTGGATTTGCATATTCCCAATGACTTGCCCTATTATATTGGCTTTTTTCTAGTGGGCGCTTACCAAGAGAGCTTAGCTAATGAGCACAATTTATTTGGTGCCATCCACGAAGCCGAGATTTATATCAACCGCGATGGTGATTGGGACATCACTAAGATTACCAAAGGGGACCCCATCGAGGAGCTGCTCCAATCGAGAAACTACGACGTAGAACAGATGGTAGAGTGTTACCAAAATCAACTCCAAAAAGCGGTTGAAAAACAGGGGATGAACAACGAAGAAGCGACCGTCATCCTTGAAAAGCTCAAAAAGTTTATGCGTACAACCCCTTACTTGTTGGATCGGTAAAAGCGAGGGATTGATTACGGTTCCGTTGCTAAATCGCAACCACCTTTAATTATTGAAAGACTTACTTCAACGATTGGACAATTTAAAGCCCCTTAGGCCCCTTTGACTCAAGTAACATGAATATGTGCCGACCATGTAAGAAGCAGGCCGGCATATGATCGGTCAAGGCGATAGGGACTTTTAAATCAGCCAATCGGAGTCGGCAAGTCATGCAAATAAGTATCAACATCGAAAAAAAGGGTGACTGGGAGCGGCTTTCCTACAGCGGCCCTATTAACGAAGATACCGAAGTGCATTTAGCTCCTTTTATTAGCTCCCTTGGAGCTAACGTCCTGGTCAATTTTAGAAAAGTAGAATTCGTCAATAGCTGCGGAGTCCGCGCTTGGATTAACTTTCTCCGCGAAGTAGAAAAAAACCGCAAGATAGTTTTTGAGGAATGCACTCCAGAAATTGTAAGCCAAATCAATATGATACCCAACTTTAAGGGCAGTGCTCAAGTCCACTCAGTCTACGCATCCTATAGCTGCCCCAACTGTGGACATCAGTCGTGGAAGCTCTTTGAAAGGGGCAAAAACTTGCCTAGTTCCAGTTCGGACGACGTTCCCCAACCTGGATGCGAAAAATGTAAAACCAGTATGGAGATGGAAGAGTTCGAAGAAGAGTTTTTTGCTTGGGTTGATGCTGCCTAGATTCTATCATTTATAAGGGCTCTAAGAATTTATGGATCACCAAAATAAAAATGCGGAGCAAACCCAATCGTACGATGCTGTGCTTGAGCTATTCAAACCTTTCGAGCACTTCAGCAAATGCCTCCTCGATGCCTTTGTGATTATTGATCCTCAGGGCAAGATCTTAAAATGCAATCAGTTGTTTACTTCGATTACCGGTATGAAAAGCCGGCAGATCCTCAAGGCTGAATCCCTTGACCATATTTTCTCACTTACTATTTCTGGCAATCCCATCGGAGTTAAAGAATTTGTAAGTAACGTGAATCCAACAAGATACGATGAAGTGATCTGCAAGTGCCTTGGTAAAGAAGGTGAACTCAACCTGATTATCGGCCTATACCCCCTGATGAAACAAGAAAATCTGCAAGGCGTCTTTTTGCTGGTGAGAGATGTCACCGCTGAGGCTAGTTTACAGGACAAATACAAGGACAAGGCTACCAAGTCGATTACTGATGCCTTGACAGGTTTATTTAACAGAAATTATTTTATTGAATACATGGCGAGCCAAGTCTCTAAACTGGAAGACCTACCCCTAGATGCTCCACAAAGACTTGTTTCGTTGATTATGATGGATATTGATTTTTTCAAGAAGATTAACGATCGCTTCGGACATCCAGCCGGAGATGCGGTTCTCAAGGAGACTGCACAGCTAATGCGTAATATGTTTAGAAAAACCGATATCGTCGCTCGGTACGGGGGCGAAGAATTTTTGATTATTCTCCCAAGTACCGATGCCGTTGGTGCTTTGACCGCAGCTGAAAAAGTCCGACTTGCTCTCCAACAATACAAATTTACCTTTGAAGACAAGGTGATTCCAGTGACGATCTCAAGTGGAGTCGCACTGATTGAGGTGGGTCGTGAAACTGGAGAACAGACCATGGCCCGAGCGGATGCTGCCCTTTATTTTTCAAAAAAGAATGGTCGCAATCAAGTATCTTTTCACTCGGGGGATGGGGTCATTCCTGCAAGCCAGATTTCAGGAATCAACCTAGAAGCTTCCTAAAGGCGCTGACTCACCGCTAGCTGCCGCGCCTTCTCCTATCAAACGGTCGCCCAGCCGTTCGAGGCGGAGATTTAAGATCTGACCCTTAAGCTGAAAGGGGATGCCATCGTATTCATACTCTGTCCAATCGATGGGTAAAAACACATCCGGATTTTGGAAGTATTCGTCCCAATAAGCATCGATGTAATCAAATAAAAAGAAGACCGCATCTTTTGCAGAGAGGTCATGATCGATATCGGCAAGCCGAGACTCGACGGGGTAGTAGAAGGACTGGTCCTGATTTTGAAGAGTTATTTTTGCGTATACACCACGAGAGTCTCTTTGGGCTGCCACTTGAAAAAACCGTGTCTTGTAGACTGGATCTGAAAGATGACTCCGGTGTTTTCGATTTAAGGTTTCTGCAATATGGTCCAGTTCATCTTGGGATAAACCTTTGATCGCTAAATCCGGCATAAGCCACCTCCTTCCATTTGTTGATACCCATTTGGGACACTAAAAATTGAGTGCGACAACTAGGTGTCTAATGCAAACTCCCGTCGGTCGTCCTTGCTGAAAGATGCGATATCCCCTGCCTTAGTCCGATGATCTCCTCAATCACCGCAGCCAAGATGTGATGGGACTCGACCCCTAAGGGTCGTTCCCACAACGGAGGCTGCCACCAATCTCCGTCTCCTTGCCCATTCCATGCACGACTAAGATCCTCACGCACCGACTGCAACATTTCCAGTGTGGACTGATGGGGAGGAACGGCGTTAAAAGCTTTGTTTACAATTGTTTCTAGGGGAGCCTTGATCTGGTTGTCTGGATCCAACTTCTGTATACCAAAAAGAGCTCCTGCAAACACATAGACCTCTACTGCCAAAGCTCTCAGAATTTCTATAGAATGGATGGGTTGAAAGACTAAGATTGAGGTGCCATCTGAGCTTGAGTCTTTACCAGGACTCCCAGCTCCATATTGTTTAGGATGACTGAGGCGCAGGGGAAACCGGTTTAAGAGACCCTTAAGCCATTCGACCCGCTCATACCCTAAGATCGAAAGCCAACCTGTTTCAATTTTTGTGAGGGCTAAACCATATTTGCACGCCCGGTAATCTTGATAAATAGCTTTGGCACCAGGCAGTCCAGCTAACGATAAAGCCTGGAGGGTATAAACAGCATACTGATGACACAGGGAAATCCCTGTTCGAAACGCCACCTGCGGCCCTTTGGTAAGGAAAAACTTTGCCGCAAGATGGGGATCCCCATCACTGATCCACTGGAGCCCAAGATTAGTGATGGCTTGGCCATGGGCCAAAATAATCTCTGCACCCTTGAGATCATCGGGCTCAACCTGCGAGGCTGAGCATAAAGCATTGGCAAGGGTGAGGAGTTGGTGCCGGGCTTGCTCTAGCTCGGCTCCTTCGAGCGTGCTGAGGATCTCCTCTACAAAAGACCCATAGATCACACCGGACTGGGGGGTTAGGGGCGGGTGTGACTCCTCCTGAATGAGCGAGGATGCCGAGGGGTTTGTCCCATGCTGCAAGGCACCCGTAAGACTCTTAGGGAGAAAGAGGGCTTGCTCCTGGGGACTAAAGGGCAAGAAAAATCGAGTGCTCTCCTCAAACGTCAAAAACCCATCCTCCTCCAGCCGAGCTTGTCGCATTTGGGTCAGGGTTTGCTCCTGCTCATGGGGGGGGAGGTAGGCACCGTGGGTTAAAAGCGCATAGGCGTAGTTGATATCTTGGCCTAATGCCGCTTGTATCAGAGTTTCCAAAGCAGATATCAATCGCGGGTTTTCAGTTTCGAGACAGTAATGTAGCTGTCCACAGGGCAAAGCTTGATACCGGTCCTGCTCCTGATCCGAAAGGTCTTCGTACTCGTCTTCGTCTGCCAGTTTGATCAAGGGTCCTATAAAAGCCGTCTGATACTCTTCATCGAGTTCTCTAAACTTTTTGACAAGCTCTTCAGGACCTAATTCGCTAAAGATCTCGATCCAGCGCATAACCTTGAGTGGTTCAAGGCTATCTTTGGACCAAACATCGTAGTCAAAAAACCGAACAAGTTGGTCCTGGGACATAAGTTGAAGAACCTCTAGACTCTCCTCAGGGCCCCTTACCATGACGGCATGATAGAGTTCTTGGGCATCTACCCCTTGGACGGCCTCCTCAGGATTTTCCAGGGATAGCAGTTGGTCAAGATCGACTCCATGTCCGATCTTGAAAGCGGGCGTAGGGTCATTGGGACTCGCTCCCTTTGAGACTGTTTCGCCAAGTTTTTGATCGGAACTCAAGCCTTCAATATAAAAAGCCTTCTGCCCTCGATCGTAAGCCTCTAAAAGGGACTGGTCCGACAATCGACTTGCCATGCTTTACTCCTATCGGTACGGCTGTAAGGGAGAATATGTGGGTCTTTCTACTTACAGCTTAGGACTTAGGACGACAGGTGCCCACCGGATTCAAAGGCCCCTAAGATACGGCCTTTTTAAAGAATATACAAGAGAATTCCTAAGGTAGAGCCAACCGCCAGCGGTTTCCCACCGCAACCCGGACAATCGACTTGCTTTGATTCCACCCTGCCGGTATTTCTGTAGGACGTGGAATGTTTGGCGCTCATCCGTTACATGTTCTACGTTTATGGGCTTTAGAACTCGGAGACGACACACTGCAGGTTCAAACAAAAAACCCCCACGCCTCAAAGCCCCTCCCAGAGCTTCCCTTTGGGTTGCCTGATCCAGCACTTATGCTCAAACAGGCCCTTGAACCGGTAGAGTCGGACCTTCACGAACTCAATCATCGGTTTTTAGGCTACATCCCCACAGAGACCGAGCGATGCCGCCAAATCCTTGACCATGTCATGAATGCCGGTGGCAAAAGGATCAGACCCGCTCTGTTTTTTATGAGCTGTCGCATCCTCGGTTACCGAGGAGACCATTACTTTCCCGTCGGAGCAGTGACTGAGTTTGTCCACACAGCGAGCCTCCTTCACGATGATGTCATCGATCACAGCACTCTACGTCGCTCAAGACCCACCGCAAACAGCCTCTATGGCGACACCTCAGGGGTCCTGATCGGGGACCTGATCTATGCGACAGCAAGTGCCATGATGGCTGCGACGGGGAGCACCGAGCTGGGCGGAGCTTTTGCTTACGCAATCCAGCACATGTCTAGCGGAGAACTCCTCCAACTGGAAAGTCTTTACAACCCCCATCTGCCCGAGTCTGTTTATTTCCGCATTCTCAAATGCAAAACCGCCATGTTGATCGGAGCTTGTTGCCAGGCATCGGCTATCATCGCAAAGGCACCTGACCCCATCAAACAGGCTCTCCACCGTTTTGGACATGATGTGGGTATGGCCTTTCAGCTGATCGACGATGCCCTTGACTACGCGTCAGATTCTGAACAGTTGGGCAAGTCCGCTCTCGCTGATTTACCGGAAGGCAAAGTGACCTTGCCCGTAATCCTTTTGCGACAAAAGCTCCCCTCCTCGCAGCTCTATGAGGTTGAGGAAATCATTTCAAAACATGCCAGCGACCCGACGGCCGTCAAGAGAATCCAGACCCTGGTCATGGAACATGACACCATTGGAATGACTCTAGCCAAAGCTCAGTCCTTTACCCAATCAGCGATGGAATCACTTTATCAGTTGCCCGCAACGCCTGCCCGGGACATGTTAGAAAATCTTGCACAAAAACTCTTGTTTAGGTTTCATTAGGTTTTCTATCAAACTCAAAAAGGACCCTTCTTGGACCTTAAGATCCCACAGACTCCAGTTAAAGTGCCGTTTTACGAACGGTTTGACCGCCAAGTGGCCAGCCAGACTTTAAGCTCGGGACTCACCATCCTCCATGTCCCCCAGAGTGAGACTCCAAGCTTTTATATTGGGGCCACCATTGCGGCAGGGACACGTCTGGAGCCCACAAGGATCCTCGGGATCTCCCATTTTCTCGAACATATGATGTTTCGGGGTTCCAGACGCTATCCTGACTATGCTGCCCTGGCCGAAGCTTTTGAAAATCTAGGGGGCGAGTGGAACGCGGCGACAAGCCATGAACATACGGAATACTGGTACTCTGGCATCAATCACACTGCTGAAAAAGTTGTCGAACTATTCGCGGATTTTATCAACCATCCCAGTTTACTCGAAATCGAAACAGAGCGGCAGATCATCCTTAGGGAATTGGATGGGGAAACCAACGATTTAGGCCACTCCACTGATTTGGGGTGGCATATGGCCAGCCTGATGTGGCCTGGCTCGACCCTTGATCGTCCTATCCTTGGCACCCGGCAAAGCCTTGAGCGGATCCAGCTTGCTGATCTTAAGAATTACCGACGGGAATTCTACACTCCGAGCCGTATGGTGATCAGTGTGATCGGGGGCTTCGATGATTCCATGCCCACCACTCTCTTTAACGCATTCAACCAACAAACAGCCCTTGTACAAAACAACCCCCTTCCTCCAAAACCATTTGAATACCCACCTATACCGCAGTTTTTAGGACCAAAGGTTAAATGGATCGAGCATAACGATAACGAATACGAAATCAAACTCAGCTTTGCCTGTAGCCATGAGTGGTCTCCACAAGCCCCAGCGTTACAATTGATTGCCCGTATTTTGGGAGATGGGTTTAGTTCACGGCTTACACGGCAGCTAAGGGAAAAACTAGGTCTCGTTTATGACATCAGTGCCCAACCCAATCTCGGCTTCGATTATGGTACTATTGATATCGATGCAACCTGTTCTGCTGACCAACTGGACGACTTTTTACGAGAACTCTTCATCCTGGTCAATAATCTACGAACCGCAGGCGTGACCCGACAGGAGTTTGAGCGTTCAATGTTTAGATCCCTTGTGGATATTGAGCTTTCCCTGGGCCATTCAGAAATTTTGGGGGGTCGTTTAGGTTGGTCCCGCTTGTGTGGCAAACCCTGGAATTTAACGCGGCATTGCGAGGCTATCAAGGCCATCACTCTCGACCAACTCAACCAAGTTGTCTTTAGCACTTTCCGTAAGGAAAATCTTGGCCTCGTTGCCCTGGGGCCAGACGGACCCTCTGTTGAAACTCGGATGGCCCAATCTATAGTGCGATATTTTTAATTGGGCCCAATCCGGGCCTATATACCTAATAATTTCATGACAATTTCCAGGGATATTAGCAGAACGATTGAGAGCTCTAGCCAGTAGAGGCGGCGATCCCGTATCATTTCGACTAAGACCTCCAGGGTTTGTTGGATCAGCTGGAGCTTGTACTCGAGGGCCTGAAACCTTTCTGGCAAATCGAACATCGCTCGTAGGTCGCCATAGACTTCGTCCATGACTTTGTCTTCCCAGATCAGGTCTGGCTTGTCGAGTAAATGCAGCACTCTCACGACGGTGCTACGAAGGGTTAGGGCATCTGCGATCCGTCGATTGATGGGCCGCACAAAAAAAGTGTAGCGCCCCTTTTTGGTGATATCCACGAGCATTGTATCCACTTGCCGCCAGGCATCTTCGACGAGAGACTCGTAGTATTCCATAGAGGTGCTTTGGGCGAGGGTTGAGGCTATCACTTCCCTACGGGCGGGATTAAGCCTGTCCAGGACAAGGCGGCCAAACTCCACTTGGCTTGGACCTTCATGCTCAACCACGGTAAAACTATCGCTGATGGCCTCTTTGAGATCGGGAACCGGCTCTAGATCGATCAGCCTTTTAAGCTGAACTTCCTGTTCTTCGGGGACCACATCCCAAAAGACAACTGAGCCATGATTAAAAATAAATATAAATCCTGAGTCACCGATCCTAGAGCTAATGGAAGCTCTTGGATCTATGGACGATGGAGAGGCTGTGTATTTTTCCAAAAGCCTGGTCATATCGATGCTTCGAGAAAATACATAGGACCTTAGAATATGGCTTTGTGCTGGCATATCTCATGATCCATTGTTCAGGGGGCTCATAGATAAACTCATTTTTGAAATCCCAAGTCTAGGACTATCACAAATCCGCCTAAAAATCAGTAAGATTTGAATTGCGCTTTTTTGGGGTGATTTGGCAAAAAGGGCTCTAAAGTATTTAACTGCCCGTCGCTTGTGTTTAAAATGGTACCTACGTGGGTATTCAGGCAAGAAATGGATCAATGGAACGCCAGAGGAGGTTTATTATGAACGCAAATTCGAAACACTTAGCGAACATCGTACTTATCGTTCATATACTGACAAGCTGCCAAGGTAAGAAAAATAACAAGGATGCAAGCGCTGCACCTCTCCCCCCGCCGTCTTCATTGGGGATGGAAAACTCATGTGTCGCCGATAACTCCTGCATCGACTCAAGCAAAGACTTTGAGCTTGGTGAAACCGTGCCCAGCAGCACACCAAAGACCGTCAGTATTGGCCAAAAGGATGATATTAGTCGCTCTGGAGAGGTGGTCGCTAGGGGGATTGATGAAACCAAAACCCTTTACGGAGCTGATCGTGTAATCTCATGGGACGGCTTGGACTTTGTAACGCAACAAAACTCAACCCTAAAACGAAAGCAGCCCTCGGTCATACTCCAAGCCTTTAATATGAATTATATTTTCATTGAAAACCAGCTAACTCAGCTCCATCAAGCCGGTTACAAGATCATCCAGATTTCCCCGCCTCAGCAGAGTCTCGAGCGATATGGGATCTGGTGGGAAAGCTACCAACCCATTGATAATCGAGTCTTTGAAAATAAATTCGGCACCGAAAACCAACTCCGCTCCTTGATACGTTCTGCACATGCTCTTGGGATGAAGGTTATCGCGGATACGGTCCTGAATCACATGGCCGATCCTCAACGCTACCAGTCGGGTCCACTTTTGACCTATTCAGATCTCTATAAACCTGAAGACTTTCTGAACCATGATCTCTACATCGACCTACAAAACTATAAGGTGAAAATTCTCGAGGCTCCCCTGGATGAATGGCGATATTTCTACTCGCCTGAACGCTCCCTCTATACGAGGTTCCAAGGGTTTCTCCAAAAGCGTGGTAAGGATATCAACAGCGTTTTGAAGGATCATAACCTGCTCACGGCCTACGAAATTATGTTTATCAAGGAACAGCTGCCATGGATGTATTCCGACTTAAAAAGGCTTACTACCCAAGAGGGAGTGACCATTACCTTCGAAGACGACGAAGCCATCTGCTCACAGAGAGACCGTAGGACTCCTTGTCTACAGAGCGGCGATTTCATGAAGCAATGGCGCAATCTTTTTGGCTCAGGAGCCCTGATTGTACGCTCCTATTATTTTGAATTAACAGCCCATACTTTCCCCATCTATGATAACGAGTGGGATAATATGGAAAAGGTCGCAGTCAAGTGGTTTCCAGGTCTGCCTTCCCTCGACAAAAACAACATCTACGTGAAACAAACCCACGTTGATCTTTTAGAAAAAATGCTGCGCCTTGGCATCGACGGATTTCGACTAGATGCAGCGAAGCATATTCCAAAAGATTATTTTGCTGATTTAATGATAGATCTAAAAACCCGCCTCCAAAACAGTAGTCACATTGTGGATGGCGAACTCCTCCAAGAAAAGGCTCTCTTCGTCTACGGCGAAATGGCCACAAGCAAGGTTGAAATTGCCAACACCTATCGCAATCGCATGGAAGTGACCGACTTCTTCATGCTTGACACTTTTATTTATTCCACTGTTTTCAAGGAATCCTATGATACCTACGGTCGTGGCGAAGAGAATTGGCAGAAACTTCGCCGTAAGAATCTGATTAAATCCCTGGAAGCGGGCGATAACCTTGGCTGGCAACCGATGCTCTATCCCCTCTCGGGCTCTCCCGAAAACTCCTGGTTTACCCTTAAGGATTTCGATAAGGACAAATACCAGAAGCTACTTAAGGTACCCGTTTATTTCTCCAGAATCCATGACTCAGTGGTAGGTGATATGTACCACTTGAAAAATTATCAGCAGGCCATGCTAGGTCATGCCTATATGCTAACCGCCACAGATGGGCGCGTCATCATTTATGGATCAGATGAAGACGTTTCGATCAATGCTGGTGCAGACTATAAGGAAAAAGTGGTTCTTGCCGGCATAAAATTCCAACAGCTGGCCGGCAACCTGCCTTACACCGATCGTTTTGAAAACAGAGAATATTGTAAACAATGTGAGAGAAATGATCTCATGTTTGTCGACCGAGGCGATGCTGCAGTTGCCATTCTCTTTTCGGGAGCGGAAGCCCTAAAGCTTGACGCCCTCACATTCCTTAGCCTTAAAAAGGGGTGCTACGTGGATCTGATGAGCGGTCGTCGTATAATCGTTGACGCCGATCACGTAGCCTCTCGAAACGGTTCCAAAGAGGTTACCCTTGCCCCACGCTCAGCGGCTTATATCGTGGCGTCGGAGTGTGATGTGAGAGAAGTCAATGCATCATCTCTAAAATGAAGCCACATCCTTAAAAAATTTTAGGTTTTAGCGTCTTAGCAATTTGGCCCCACAAGCTCAAGATGGCGATGGTGTCCGTGTCCTCATTTTGGATGATCATGTCACCACCTGCAGTCGTCGCGAGGCTCGTGATATCTCTCCCTCCTAGCAAATCGGTCAAGGTTACGGAGCGGGTTATCTTCTCAGGTTCCATCCAACTGCGGATCTCTATTCCGCGTGCCAAGGCGATGGCAAAATAGTTGCCTTGCATCATCGATATTTGGCCAATAGCCCGCGCTGCGGTGGATAGGTTCAGGGTTTCTTTCCAGCTCCTAGTGTCGTAAATGCTGAGATTCCGATCCCCCCAATAGAGTAGCAACTTTTCGGACGAGATCATGCTTGCGCCGAACGAGCGTGGTAGAGTGGCAATCCGTTTGCCCGCGACATAGTCCTGAATAAAGGTCTCTGCACTGTTGCGGACCAGATTCTGGCCATGGCCGACGTCGAGATAGCCATCATTGCCCTTAAAAATTGTTGGCGAGCCGCCGGAAAGGACGCCAGTCTTCACGTCCCAGACGCGGTCAACCAGGGTGCAGCGGGTTGGGGTCGACTCGAGAGTACAAGTCGGTATTAGGACACGGCCAGGAGCAATTGTCGTCACATGCTCGCCAATACCGACCTTCGCCGAAACTATTTTATTGTCGAGAGTCCTAAAGGCATGGGCGTATTTGATGTAGACGGAGACGAAGGTGTTTTCGTCAATGACTAGCAACCTAGCCCTGGAATCAAAGGATGCGACATCTTCCAGCCCATGGCTAAACACCTTTATAGGCTCTTTATCGCCGGCGGCAGGCTTAGACTTCCACAAATAGATTTTTCCGTCATTATGAAACGATAGGAACTGGCCCTCATTGAGCCTCGCAAAATTTCGAACGATGCTATCGCCAATTTCGTAGCGGAAAATCGGCTCGCCAGTTGTCGTGTTTAGAAGCACGAGTGCCTTGGTGGCATCTTGATAGACTATGCTACGACTCCCGATGGGCACCGCCAGTCCCGAGCCGGGTAAGCGGGGTATGTTGGCCAGTACGAGGGACTGGCTCTCAGCATCGTTCAGCATCTTGCGAGAGGCAATATAGTTGCGCAAAAGCTCTTTCTGAAAAGAGAGGGCGATAACGTCATCGCTCGCCTTCATGGGTCCATAGTGGCAGGCCTCGCTTCTGAGGCCTACCTTGATCTGCTCTTTACGCCAGTCGGGGACCGTGTTTTGCGCGATCGACAGGAGGGCGTTTCTCGCGACTCGGTTATTTGCAACAATCGCATTGACATAGCGCACGATGTCCCTGTCGGGGAGATGCTTGAAAATCTCCTCTAGGCAATCAACACTGAGCTGATCGGGTGTTCCGGAGCATCCTCCTGATACATCAGAGGCTGTCGGGGCCGATGCGGTGTCGCCATGGTTGCTACGACAGGCGCCAAGCAGGAGAAAGCAGGTTATGGTCCAGTACTTGAATTTTCGCATCGAGATTTTTCCTATTTAAG
Source organism: Oligoflexales bacterium (assembly GCA_041736175.1). Classification (GTDB taxonomy): domain Bacteria; phylum Bdellovibrionota_B; class Oligoflexia; order Oligoflexales; family CAIYRB01; genus JBGSUI01. Next base: position 28,876 of record JBGSUI010000103.1, read on the forward strand.
AAATTTTAGTGAATACTTCCGAGCAACGGATCTCATGATTGCTAGACTCTGCAAGACCTAGTCCATCAAGATTCGCCAGCGTTTATGAAGGATTTCAAGCGGAACATCGTAGAAACTTTGTTCAGATGTTAGAATGGTGCCCGCCGCTCGGCGAATGCTTTTCTCCAAACCCTTGGGGCAAAGTCTGGAGAGACCGAACAAATGCCTATTTTATCAACATATTAAATTTTCTGTATTACATGGTTTTTATGTAATACAGAAATTAAAGTTTTACTGTATAATACCGATAGGTAGGGAGAGTCGGAAAGCATTCCAGCTCCGATCGATTAACACTCAGAGACCTCCAATGCGCAGTACTATTAAAAAATACGGAAACAGCCGTGGTTTAACGATACCACCCAGCACCCTTGAGCAGCTTGGATGGAAGGAAGGGACCGAAGTTGACATTGAGATTGCCAACGGCGCGCTGGTTATCTTAAAGCTGGCTCCATCTCTGGAAGAACTGATAGCAACTGTGCCAGCTGAATTCCGTGATACAGAGGAATTTGGTGATGACGACGTGGGAAGGGAAACTGTGGAATGATTCCCGATGCCGGTGACATTGTTATTTTAGATTTTGATCCACAGGCTGGTCGTGAAATTAAAAAGCGCCGTCCTGGACTTGTCTTAAGTCCAAAGGCTTTTAACCAAGCGACTAAGTTTGCCGTGATCTGTCCAATCACTTCCACTGCAAGTGTCCATGGATTTCAGCTGCGACTGCCCGATGGCATCAAAGACTTTGCTCCACCACCAGGTGGCAGTTCTACGGTCAAGATCGAACAATTACGCTCACTCGACATCGTAGCCAGAAATGCGCAGATTGTTGCTCGCGTTCCTGATTATTTCCTCCTACATTGCCGCTCAATCGCCCAACGGATTCTGGGCCTTTGATCGTTATCATAATCGTCGAATCCTTTGTCAAAATTCCATAAAATCAAAAGCATTCATAAAAGAGATCATGTGTTTATTTAAATAGTTTGGCTTTAATTTGGCGTAAATCTTACCAAGGTAGGTCACCGCATTTTCTAAGTCCGGACAGCGACTGTTATAAACCTTTTGGTCATCTCCTTTGCCATCGCGGATGAAGCGCAAATAATCCGTCATTTTGCCGAGATATCTTACATATTGCACCAGGTCACCGCCGCGGGTTGGTGGCTTGATCACCTTAGATTCGCCGATACCTGAATAGGTGATATCTCCCGTCGACAAATTTAAGGAAAAATGGCGTTCAAACCCGACTCCCACTTTGGAAGTGTAAACGATCAGGTCATCTTTGTTTGTCATATGGACTCTCGCCAGCAGGGTTTCCTTCCCGAGCATACTAGCAAGATTTGAGGGATCACGGCTGCTTTGGTTAACCGTTCTACATTCGGCGACCAGATTTATAGGCTGGTTAAAATCCATAAAAAAGGCCTTCGAATTAATCTCCTTGTTTTTGGCCTCACTTGTCGGCATGGACGTGGTGTCAAAGTTATTGGCGCTTCTTGCAGCTCCGGTGACAAGACGGCTCGTGAAGTCGGGAATAGTAATCATGATGGAATTTTCACCGATGATTTTCGTATCCATATTCCAACCTAAAAAACTTTCCGGATTGATCCCTAGGGGCGTGGAAATCGTAGCCATACCTTTAAAGACGGGGCTCGAGGTGATAAGGCTCGCTATCTCGCTGGCCTGCAAACCTCGCGAAAATTTCTGGCCGGCGACTTCAAAGTCGCCATGGATGGGAGAAAACCGCGCCTGGATCAGGCTGATCGAATGGTTGTCTATGCCCAACAGGTTAGGACTCTGAGCCCCCGTGATCCTGCTGATTTCGCTGAATTCGGGGCTATGTCGATCCAAGACTTTGATACTGTCAATACGGAGGGAGGCATAGGCTTGATCAAAGGCTACAGTATAGTCCAAAGATCCTAAAGGTAGGTAGACTTCATCACCCACCTGGAGGGTTGTAGGAGGGTCAACTTTTTGTAAAAAACTACAGGTCGCACACTCAGCATCATCAGGAACTTCTAGGGTCAATGGAGTAGGCAACGTAAACTTTCCCTTATTATCCTTGGGGGCCAGAACCGGTACTCCACTTGCTTGGCGGTTTAAGGTTTGAGTGGTCACGACCTTTTTGGAACGCCCTTTCGATGGATCGGCCGGAAGGACTTTTTGCAAAAGATTGCCTCCAGGTCCACGGAAGACTGTTGATCTCACTCTCTCCCCGTTTTTTATGTATTCGCATTGTCGGAATACCGTAGATAAACCAGGTCGAGTTGTTATTCCATTGACAGTAGAAGATGTAGAGTTGGTCTTTGACCCCTTGAGGCATCCAACGGTCCCTGATATCACCAATCCGAGAATAACCAGTGATATTGGTTGGTTTATAATTCGCCTTGATGGTAAGCAGTTAGCAACATGATTTGACATTATTTCACTCCCCAAATGGTCCGATTTTCGTAAAGCAAGATACATACCACAATCTGGTAGTTCTTACGGTTTACTTAATCTTTCATAAGGGGACAACACCCCTGAGAGCCTCGACCCTACGGTTGGCCAACTGATTCGTCCTGGGGCGAACGGCTCGGAGTGACTTTAATCCTGGGTGCGTCTCAACCCATAAACTGCCTGCGATACCAAGGTCGACCAAACTAACGAAACCTTTGGTGATGACTTAATCTCGCGACTCCTTCGAGTGGCTCGCCCCAGGGCGAGGCCATCCTATCGCCTCTATTCATATGTAAAAAAAATTTCAGAAAAAGCTTGACGGGTTTTGGGGCTTACAAAACGGTCCCTCAATTAGCCTCTGCAAGCGATTTGCTGATTTTTCCGGATCAGATCGATTCAAACCGCCCCATAAACAATTTTGAGGCTTCGAGGGACGTTTTTAAAAAAGACCGCAGACTCCGAGCGGAATGGACTTTTACAA
>JBGSUI010000107.1:0-17493 GCA_041736175.1 Oligoflexales bacterium
ACTCAAAGAAGAACTAAAACGCAATCATGTAAGCATTTCAGTCAAAAAAATGGTAGATGAGCTGGCTTCTTTGACGCCGAATAAATCACATTTCTACGAAACTTCAGTGGAATCATGTCAAGCCCTAGCACTTATTGTAACTCGCGTAAGATCCAAAAAGCTGACGATCGAGATGGCGATGGAAGAAATCGAAGACATTGCTGATATCTGGACTGCAGAGTTTGACGAATCTCTGCCCTTTGAGTCATCCCCATCGCGAGACGAAGAGTTTGATTGATCAATTATTTCAAATTGATAACCATTTTTAATGGCCTATTAAATACAAAAACTTATGGCTTATTAAAAGCGTAAATCTATGGTCTAATAATAAGGTCTTATGGTCTGACCGGGAGATTATTATGGCCAAAAAAGCAAAGCCCTTAAACGAAAAAATTGCTCGCGCACTTTACGCAGCAAAAGCTGCCGGCGCAGGAGGCCATGTTTTCAAGCTCGGTGCACTGGCACGAGTCGATCAGACCACATTAAAAAGGGGTGGATGGGTCTTTCCCATTTATGCTGGGTGGTACGCCCTACTTAATCCATCTAGCATCAAGACCGGAGATACTGTTGCTTATTTTAGTAACTACTGGGAATTCGTTCAGAAGTATCTGACCGAACTCTATGCCCGGGACTATGCTCTTTCGCCTGCTAATTCACTCCTCTTGCAAACCGAGGATTTCTCGATTCCGAAGCAACTCTATGTGAATACAAACAGGAGTACTTATAACAAGGTGCCCCTGCTTTTTGACACTTCAATTTTTATTTCCAAAGGAATCGAGGACGAGATCTATACCGCTCAGGAAAAGGGTGGCCTGAGAATTTTAGGTCTAGAAGCTTGTTTGGCAGCCATGCCACCGCATTTTTACCAGCAGTCCTCCGCCACGCTCGAAGCGGCTATTTTGTCGGTACGCAATATCCCCCTTTTGTCGCAGATTTTGACAGTCAAAAGGGAGCAGACCACTGCTGGCCGTATCACAACCTGTTTTAGAAAAGTCGGAAGAGTCAAAGATGCCGTCATGATTGAGAGAGCTTTCGATGCTGCCGGTCTGGAAATCAAATCCGATGATCTTGATTCAACATTTAGTTCCCGACCTCTGGTCCGAAAGTCGGCGATCGGCGCCAGACTGTCTCATATGTGGTCGAAACACAGCCAGGAGCTGGATCGACTGTTAGTTGCTTGGCCTGAAGCAGCCAGTCATAGGGACCAGTTTTATAAAAATCCTTTTGTTGACGCAGATCACAAGATGGCTGCCATCTACAACAGTGATGCTTACCATTCTCTTTCCATCGAAGGCTATAGCGTCACAGATGAGCTAATCACCAGAATTGCCAGAGGTGAATTTGATCCTCTAAACAATCCTAATGACCGACTTGAAGCCGACGGTATGATCGCTTTGGGTTATCACGATGCTTTTCTTTTAGTCAAAGAAAGCCTCAGAAAAATCCATGCTGGGGGCGATCCAAATCAAATAGTATTTGAAGATCTTGCTGCCTGGCATCTCGCACTTTTTAAACACAATATCCAGGCTTATGGTGCTTCAATAGCTTCTGTTATTGGCTATAGAAATTCCCCAGTCTATATCCGAGATTCTCAACACGTTCCACCCTCACACCATAGCCTTATGGATGCCATGGAAAGTTTTCAGGAGCTCTATGCAACGGAAACCCACCCCTTCAAAAGAGCAGTGCTCTCCCATCATGCCCAAGTCTATATTCATCCTTATGTGGATGGAAACGGTCGGACAGCACGGTTTCTCTTAAATGTCGCACTGGTAGCTGGTGGATTGCCTTGGACCGTGATCCCCCGAGACAAGAAACTAGAGTATTTTGCAGTTTTAGAAGCCGCACATACCGGTGGTGGTATCGAAAAATTTGCTCGGTTTATCTATCATCTTTTGATTGGTTCCAAAGTCGTTTCAGATCATCCCAGATTGGTGAGCCCTATATGTCAATAAACCGCCGCCGGATCAGTGTTGCGGTCGCTTCTGGTTTGCTCCTAGAGGTGATCAACAAAATATCTCCCTTGCTGATCTTATATCATGTCCAAAAAACCCTTGGTTTGGCGGGTTTTGGATGGGCCCAATACCAGATCGCACTCTTTGAATCGATTCAGCCCTTTATTTCCTATGGATTTATCAATTATGCCATAGCCCAAGCTGGCCCCCAAAAAGATGTGCGCCAAGCTGCCGGTGATCTTTATTCCCATATTTTTGTCCTTAAAGTCGTCAACTCCCTCTTGGTCTTACTGGCTTTTGGGTGGTCCATGCATGCCACCTTTGTGCAAGGGGAGGGGTGGTATTCCCTGGGGCTTTTGGGCACCGTTCTCCTGGCGGGGATTTTGGATGCCTATTGGATTTTTATTGTCCAACACCGCTTGGCAGCGGTGACCCTCCTAAGCGGTCTGCTGCGCCTGATGTCGCTGGCGCTTATTTTGCTTGTGATCAAAGATCCCCAAGATAGCCATTTGTTTGTTGTGTTTTCTCTGATGCCAAATCTCATCTTAGCTGCTGGCAGCGGAGTCTATGGGTTCTTACGTCTGCCCTTTGTGGCGATTATACCTAAAAAGCTGGTGGAGATCTTTAAGGTCTCGACACCCTTTGCCTTGGTGATGGTTGCTATGACCCTCTTTGATCGAATGGATATCTTTTTAGTCAGCCGTTGGTTTGGTCTTGAAACCGCAGGTCTCTATGCCGGTCCAGCCAAACTGATCCAGAGTTTAGCTCTCCTGGTAGGCTCGATGAGTGTGCCTTTTTATGCAGAGATCGTTAAATTAGATGATCGAGACTTGATTTATAAACATATCTCCATGAGCTTATGGCTCCTTATGGCCATCGTTGCACCGATCGTCTTCGGGAGTTATTTTGTCGAAAAGGATCTGCTTCATCTGGTTTTCCCCAGTCTCCCGGAATCAGCAAACCATATCATGACGATCCTAGCGGTCGGAATGATCGGGTCTGTCTTGGTAGCGACTTTTGGACTCCAAGTACTCCTTTCCAAGTCCCATCCCCTGGCGGTTTTCAAATCTATTGTGGTCGCTATGATCCTGGTGATGAGCCTCCCATGGGCCCTTAAATCGCTCCTAGGGTTTAAAGCGGTCGCCTACGGGATGGTCCTGGGCAGGCTGGCTATGGGTTTTAGTTGTTTTTACTTTGCCATGGTTTATCTGCCTAAGGCCCCGTGGGCTGCTTTTTGGAAACCCCTAGGTGCCGGTGCCGTGATGGGGTGTCTTTTAAAAATCTTCAACCTACAACTCCTCCTCCACCAAGTCCTGGTGGGGGGTGTGGTCTATGTGGGGTGTTTGGTATCGATGAATTATCGAGAGATAGCGGTTTTCAAAGAACATCCCAAGGTGGTTTCTCTTTTGAAAAGATTTAATCGTAAATAGTTTTTTCACACCTAATCTAAGCATGGTGATCTTGTGAAACTCAGAGTCCTAACTCTCTCAAAACCCTATGTGGCAGCCGCCTATCGTGACAAAATCAGGTTGATGGCACAAGATCCGCGGTTTGAGATAGGATTGGTATGTCCTCCCCAGTGGGCCGGCCAAGATTTTGAAACCAGTGATACCTTGGGTCTTGATCCTTTTTTTTGTGCCCAGGTGCCCATCAGATTTAACGGCAAAAATCACTTTCATTATTATCGTGGTTTAGAGAATGTTATCAGAGAATTTAAACCCCATGTCTTTAATGTTGAAGAAGAACACTACTCTATCGTCACCTGGCAGGCTTACCGACTGGCGCTAAAATATGCAGCTCGACCGATGTTTTACACCTGGCAAAATATCTACAAAAAATATCCAGCTCCCTTTCGCGCTATCGAACAATTTGTGTTTAAGCATTCCCTCGCGGCGGTGGTGGGTAATGGTGAAGCGGGAGAAATCCTGCGTCGTAAAGGCTACCAGGGTCCTCTCGAATGTCTGCCGCAGATGGGGGTCAACGAAAATCTCTTTCCCGTCCGCTACCGTAGTCGGGATGAAAAAGACGCTCTTAAAATGTCCCTTGGACTAAACCCGACTCTCCCATGGGTGCTTTATTGCGGTCGTTTGGTCGAAGAAAAAGGCATTACGACTCTTATTGAAGCCGTGGCCCGCTTGTCTCACAAAGGTCAAACGATCGGTGTGGTTATTTTAGGAAATGGCCCCGAAGCCGCGACTCTACAAACCGTAGCACAAAAACTCCCGGCAGCCGTAGATATAAAGTTTGTTTCTGGGGTCCCTTCCGACCAAGTCCCCACTTGGATGGGAGCCGCCGATATATTGTGTTTACCTTCTCTGACCCGCAGCCACTGGAAGGAGCAGTTTGGGAGAGTCCTCGTCGAAGCTATGGCCAGTAGCACGGTGGTGGTGGGATCAAGCTCGGGAGAAATCCCCCAGGTCATTGGTGACGCTGGTTTGATCTTTCCCGAAAACGATCCCCACCAACTCAGCGACTGTCTGGAGGTGCTCACCACACAACCTCAGCTTTATGAATCCATGAAGACCAAGGGACTGGAACGGGTCAAAGCCCACTATACCAACCAGGTGATCGCCGGCCGCCTGTGCGATCTTATTTGGGATCAGTACCGTCTTTTAAATCTTTTCATTGGGTAGTCGCCTGCTCAGGCCCATACCGGGGGCCATTGGCCAGAATCGTGATCGTACATCCAATTCTTTGACTTTGGATTTACAGTTGTATTTTTAAAATCATAAATATAAATTATGGTTGTATTTTTAAAGTGGGCAAAGGGGGTGGTGAGATGGTCGATATTAAAAGAGATATAGAATCAGATCTTTATGCGTGGAAGACCAAAAGTCAGCGGAAACCCCTGATCGTCCGGGGAGCACGGCAGGTTGGCAAATCCACCACCATAGCGACCTTCGGCAAACTTCATTTTGAAAGTGTAGTCACCATAAACTTTGAAAAGCGCCCAGACTATGCTGACAGCTTCCTTGCGGATTTGGAGCCATCTAGAATCATCGCTGAGCTTGAAGTAAAATCGCGCAGCAAAATTGTCCCGGGTAAAACCTTGCTGTTTTTAGACGAAATTCAGGAGTGTCCCGAAGCTATTGCCGCATTGCGCTATTTTTACGAAGAGCTGCCCGCTCTCCATGTCATTGCTGCTGGGAGCCTGCTCGAATTTGCTTTTGAAACGATCTCGGTTCCAGTTGGTCGGGTGGAGTTCACCTGGATGTACCCGCTGAGTTTCACTGAATTTCTTAAAGCAACCTCCCGTGAGGCACTCGTTGAAATGATCCCCCAATTTGAATATGGAAAAGACCTGGATTGGAACCTACCTGAATCAATGACAGCTGAAATTTATAAGGCTATGGATGAATACTTTATCGTAGGTGGGATGCCTGAGGTTGTTAAAACCTATGTTCAAACCAAGTCTTACATCGAAGTGGATGAAACCCTCGATAATATAGTGTCTACATTTCTTGTTGACACCAACAAATATGCTAAAGGAGAAAAACAAATAGCCAATCTTTCATCCGTCCTAAGGCGTATATATCGATTTGTGGGACAAGAGATTACCTATACAACGCTGGGTGCGGGAGATAATCCACAGCGAACGGCCGCTTCCCTTAAACTTTTGGAACGGGCGATGTTATGCCATATTGTCCGATCAACGACTCCATCTTCTCTCCCATTAGCTGGAGGAGCGAGTGAAAAGCATTTTAAATGCATTCTTATTGATGTGGGATTTGCACGCAGACTGGCAGGTCTTGACGCTAAAGATCTATTGGAATCCAGCGATCTTTTGACCATCCACGAAGGTCGAGCGGCAGAACAATTCGTTGGCCAAAACCTCATTGCAGAATCAAAAAAAGGCTCTGAAGGGGGCAAACTCTATTGTTGGATCAGACCTCAAAAAAGTGCTAAAGCTGAAGTAGATTATTTGATTTCCCGTCAAGGCCAAATTGTACCTCTAGAAGTAAAAAGCGGTTCAACTGGGCGCCTAAAAAGTCTTCGAGTGCTTCTTGAAGAATATCCAAATATTTCTAGTGGTGTATGTCTCAAACAAACCACAAAGCCCATTTGGAACGACGCAATCTTATCTGCGCCTCTGTTTACCAGATTTCCATGATAGTCTGATCTCACTCCATGTTTGAGGCTGACTCAGTTTAATTTCCCATTCCACTTGACCCAGCACCGCCACCTCCAAATTGGTTTTTACAGGCTGCCCAGGCCGCTTCCATGGTCAAGGGGCTTCGATTGCGAAGCCGTGCCTGTCTTTGGGCCTGGGTTTCTGGAATAGGGTTGCCCAGGGAATCATATTGGATACCAGTATCCACTTGATAGATGCTACATTCGCCAGGATTTGCCGGCAGGGGAGTGTCGTCAAATGCTCCGCCCTGGGTGTAGCCAAAAGCACCTACGGGACCAGCCTGACTCGGTGCTGGGGCCGCTACAGGCGCAGGTGCGACAGCAGGGGGTGCAGGAGTGGTTGCAGGTGGGGGAGGCTGGGGAGCCTGCCAGCAGGAATGTGGTTGTCCATAGGGGTCGGTACCGCACCCTTGGCCAAATCCATCGGTGTTTTGTACCTCGCTTTCGCCGCTAGACTCTGAGGATTGACCACAGCTCCACAACATAAGGGTCGTTCCTGCAACACACAAAAAGCGGCTCAAAATGATGGTTCGGGAAGCAGTCTTTTTCATAGAAAACTCCTGTTTTGTATTGATCTTGGTTTAAATGATGGTTCTTAGATTTGGAAGCAAAGTTTGTTCCACAGGCACCACCTTTAAATCCTTGCGTATTTTCTATGATCAACTGATAAAAGACTAAACACCTAAATGAGAAAATAAGTGCATAGGGCCCGATTGAACTCTTAAAGACCAAAATATTTTCGGCAGGATCCGAGTTTATTTGTCTAAAGGGTATCCAGTGGCTACTTAATGTCAACCAGGTGGCTACTAGCCACCTTAGGTGGGACCACTACCGGCACTTAGAGGTTCGGTAGACCTTGACCCTGTAATTTAATGACATCAGCACAGGTGCTACCGTCGGCGATCTTAATCATCGTAAACGGGCTTTCTTGTTTGAGGGTGGTGATGGATGGACTTACGGCGGTGAAGAGAGAGTTGCTGGCGCCGAGGGTTTTTTGCTCGATATTCCAGTCGATCAGGCCGGTGATCTTGCCCTGGCCATCGTAGGTTCCCGACTCACTCCAGATGGTTCGTTGCACCACATAGACTTGGGCCTTGATGGTAAAGACCACCCGAGCGGAGACATCCACACTCACTCCAGGGTTGCCATCGTTGTCTTGGTCGACCACTTCTGCCCCTGAAGTTGGTAGGGGGTCTGTGGCTTTGTTCGTTAGCTTCAATCCCAGCAATTCCACGGCGTTTGGCATGGTGAAGGCACCGTTGCTTTGGAGGTCAAAGCTATAGGTGTTAGGAGCCACAGAGTCGATCAGCTTTTGGGAAAAACTGAGGGACGATCCCCCCGTTGAGGCGGATTTGATGTCACAGGTTTGTTCAGATGCCACCATTTTGCCACCGACCTTTTCGGTCTTTATAAGGACGTAACGGGCGACTCTAGACTTGGAATTGATTCCAAGTGCGCTGGAGTTAGAGGTAAACATAGCCATTTTAGCCCAGGTGCCTACTAAACTGGCACCTGAAGACTCGCTGAGCGAGCTGTTGGCACCCTCTGGACTGGTGGCGCATCCAGAGATTACAGCGAAAATCCCTGTAAAGAGTGATGATTTTGAAACAATTCCGAAGGTCATAAAAGGCTCCCGCATACAAGTGGTAAATCAGACCCTATGGTCACGGGAAACCCCTAGCAAATTCAGGTCCAAACCCAACACAACGTAAAAATAGCGCTAGACAACCCTTCACAGCATCAAATTCCAGCCTCGATCCCCACGGCTGACCAAAAGTCATCCCCCAAGACCACTCTAGGTTTTTTAGATGTTAAGAAGATATCAGCGTGAGCGCGGTCGTGGTGGCGATCCTCGAAGATTTTTTTGCCAAAAATTCCTAGAAAATCAGCCAATAGCCGTGGTTTTATCGATTCCTATTATAAGAGCCAAATTTTTGCGAACATTCGTCAAGGTTTGATCGTCAACCTCTCCCAGCTTTACTTTAATCCGTGATTTATCGATTGCTCTTATTTGATAGGTATCAATAACGCTAGGTTTTTCCAAACCAGCTTGCTTTTGATTGATAACTGGAACGAAAATTTTTGACTTACGGTTGCCATCCATGTGAGTAATGGGTACGACAATACAAAGCCCGATCTTACTCGCCATCCCTTCGATAACCATACAAGGACGAGTTTTATTTTTTTCAGATCCGATCGTAGGATCAAGTATCACGACAACAACATCTCCGGGCTTAAATGATTGATCAATCACGGAATGGCTCATCTTTTAATTCACCCCACGGATTTTCTGGCTCGTAGTCATTTAGAGCTTCAGTTAGCCAAGCTTTACGTGTTTCCTCCGGCGAGGGGACCTTTCGAATAATAACTTTATCGCTACTTACAATAAACTCAAGTTTGTCACCTGTTACAAGCTTAAGTCGTTCACGGATTAATGCTGGGATCACTGTCTGGAATTTTTCGCTCACAGTCGCCTGAGCTTTTTCCTGGTCTTCCATATCGATTTCCTTTGAAAAAGTTTCCTACAGCAGTAAGAGTACATCTATCTTACCTCTTACGCAAGAGGTCTTATGTAGGTTATCGGTCGAATGAACCTTTTTCATTAGCCAAATTCTATTGATCCCCATAACAATCTGAAATCATTTGGTTCAGATTGACGGTTCTAAGTGGGGGTCTTGACCAGAAAGTGCCTGAAGACTGGCTCCTTAGGCTTTCTGGTTGTGTGGGATGTCGTTCACATGGATGGCCTCCATCCCGGCGGCTCTTGCCGCTTGGAGCCCGATCTCGGTATCTTCGAAGGCGAGGCAGCGTCGCGGATCGACGCCAAGCCGTCGGGCTGCTTCTAGGTAAACATCAGGTGACGGCTTGTGGTGTTTGACGTCTTCTGCGGCGACGATCGTCTGAAACAGATGGTCCAAACCCGCATGCTTAAGCTCTGCCTGGGCCAGCTTGAGGGTGGCTCCGGTAGCTACCGCGAGGGGACAAACTCCGTAGGCTTTAAGAGCGACATCGACGGCTCTCTGGATCGGTTTGATCTGGGCCAGATGGACCATAAAAGCGGCGTCTTTTTCCTGGGAGACTTGGACAGGATCGATCTTGATACCAGCCTCGGCTGCTAGGATGGCAGCGGTTTTTTCGGTGGAGATGCCGCCCATTTTATAGAAACGATCTTCGGGAAATTCCAGTCCGTATTTTTTTAGGACATGACTCCATGCCACATAGTGAAGGGGCATGGAGTCCACCAGGGTTCCATCACAGTCAAAAACGATGCCCTCGTAGGACGCCAGGTTAAGGAAAGGTCGTTTTGAGGGACTCATCGTTGTCAAGGCTCCTGGGCTGAGGGATCCGGTTACAAATCAAACTAGGAATAAACAGAGTAGGATTTTCCCAGGGCTTCTGCAACAGCCTTATGGGTGATCTCACCTTGATGGGTGTTGAGACCTTTACGGAGAGCAGGGTCAAGCATAAGAGCCTTGCTAAAGCCGTGCTGGGCGATTTCTAAAGCATACTTGATGGTCACGTTGGTCAGGGCATAGGTGCTGGTCTTAGGCACATCTCCCGGAATATTAGTGACGCCATAGTGGAGCACGTTATCAACCACATAGACTGGATCATCGTGGGTGGTAGGCCGAATCGTCTCGACACAGCCACCTTGGTCGATGGCGACGTCGACGATGACCGAGCCCTTTTCCATGGTTCGAATCATCTCTCGCGTAACGAGCCGAGGAGCTTTGGCACCTGTGACCAAAACTCCGCCCACCACCAGGTCTGCTTCGGCGACTGATTCGGCGAGATTTTCAGGGTTGGACATCAGGGTGGTGATGTTGTTTTGGAAAATATCATCCAAAGCTGCCAGCCTTCGTGCGCTCACATCGAGGATCGTCACCCGCGCACCGAGGCCCACAGCCATCTTAGCGGAGTTGATCCCGACGACGCCGCCGCCAATGATCGTGACCCGACCTCTTTTAACGCCAGGGACGCCCCCTAAAAGAACTCCTTTGCCACCGCTGTGTTTTTGGAGGCATTGGGCCCCGACTTGGACAGCCATACGGCCAGCGACTTCTGACATAGGGGTTAGGAGGGGAAGGGAACGATCTTCGAGTTCGATGGTCTCATAGGCGATCGCCGAGACTTTTTTCTTGACTAACTGTTCGGCAAGTTCAGGGACCGCTGCAAGATGCAGGTAGGTATAGAGGACAAGACCCTCGCGAAGATGGACATACTCTTCGGCGATAGGTTCTTTAACCTTGATCACCATATCAGCCTTGCCCCAGGCCTCCACTGCCGACGGGACGATCGAGGCACCGGCAGCCATATACTTTTCATCAGGGATGCCAGCTCCCTCTCCAGCACCCCGCTCGATCAGGACCCGGTGGCCGGCGCTGACTAACTGTTTGACCCCTCCGGGCACGATGGCAACGCGGTTTTCGCGGTTTTTGACTTCTTTAGGTACACCGATAATCATGCTTAATTCCTTTGTTCCCTGATTTTGATCTTAGGACTGGGTCTATTTGGCGACTTTGCGGACTTTTCAGGCGCCTTCTCGGCCTTATTCATAATGCACGGCCCCAAGGGACGTCAATGGTCAGGTGTTCCTTCGAGATCTATAGGAAACACCAGATCATAACACCCTAAAACTATAGCTTTATAGACAAATTTTAAATCCGCTATTCTCCCCTGCCGATAAGATTTGAAATGCGAGGTGAACGTGAAAAAACATAATTCAGTTAAAATCACATTAAAATTAGCCGTCTTAGGTGGAGTTGTAGCATGCTCCAGTGTCACAGACTTTAAAAGCCGGCCAGCCCAAACGACAAGTTCGGAAGAGCGGGAGAGCGACGCTTTGTCCGTTGAACTTAACGGCCAAAGGAGTGATCAGGAAAACTCTACCCAGAATTCGACGATACAGTCCGCGTCTACTAATCCTTCTCCAATCGCTACCAACACCGCACAGGTTTCCAAGAGTGAAACAGGTTCCGAGACAAAACCGATTTTAGTAGAAAAGCAGGAGTATTCAACGGGTTCTACCGGCACTTTAGACCGCCCTAAACAAGAGACCCAGGAAAATAAGGATAAAGAGGACGAGGAGGATGAGCAAGGGAAGCAAACTTCTGAAAATACAGAAGCCGATCGCCCCATCCCCATTACGGGAGGATTTTTAACCTGTACCAAAGCAGACGGGTTGTTCTGTGCGATCGATATCCAAGCTGGGGTGAAGTTTCCTTTTATCGTTCAACCGATGGCTCAAATTTCGGTCGAGATCAACAACACTTCGATCTTAGTCCCTGTCACAGCGACCTATCAACCCATAACATCCCGCTGGCATTGGAAGATCGACCAAACCGGTCTCGAAATAGCACAAGTCACAAAGGTCATGGTGAGACTGGGACCAGCCACTGGTGGGAGGATCTACCAAACAACGTTTCTATTGACGCCCCAAAGAATTGGAGATGGCACAAATAATGGAACCCAAGGTGGCTGTTCTCTCCAAACCTTTTCAACTTCGGTCAATGGAGGGCTGACCTTTAATAAAACATTTATACTTAATAAACCTATCCAAGATCTGCGAATCACCATCGTCCGCTTGTGTGGGGTCGTTAGAGCCAACGAAGGGCTTGTCAGGCTATTTAGGGGGACCTTGTTGGTTGGGTCAACCTTTTTGCCTATCACCGTAGGAGAAAATGATTTCTCAGTCCGATTCAAAGATCTTCCCCCTGGAGACTATCGTATCGAATTAGTCCCAGGTAACAAAGTAGATATCGATGATTTTATGTTTTATGACTTGAGGGTCTCCTATTGATTTTAAATCAGCAGATCACCTGTTAGGAAAATTCTTTAAGAGGAACCTCAACAACCATTCCATCATAGGCGAGATGGATGTTGGGTGGCAGGTTTTCACTGGCCCCCTCGTGATCCACATCATGGTTGATATGGGATACGATCCCTCGTTTGACCTTAAGTCGTTCCATCAGACCGACTGTTTCTGGTAGAGTGCTGTGGGTGGGAAGGGTCCGGTAGCGCACTCCACTGGCCACCAAAGTATGGATGGTCCCCGTCCAGCGATTGATAAGGGACTCTGGAAAGGCCTTGAAGTCGGTGGCGTAGACAAAACCTCCCAGGCGGAAGGCGACGGACTGGGTGTTGCCATGGGGGAGGTAAACTGTTTCGAATTGATGACCTAAAACCGCAAGCGGTCCTTCGTCAAAGGCGTTGAGGATGACTTGGGGTTTTGTCCCCATATAGCCCAGGTCATTAAAAGCATAGTTAAATCGAACTTTAAATTCGTCTACATGGAGGTTAGATAGGTAGCAGTGCATGGGTTTTTGGGTGCGGAAATAGAAAGCACGGATATCATCAAATCCATGACAATGATCTGCATGGGTGTGGGTGTAGAATACATGGGTGAGATCCTGAACCCGATGCCTAAGCATCTGCTCCCTAAAATCAGGGCCGGTATCGATGACGATGTGTTGCCCTTGGTCCAAGGTCAGCATGATCGAAGCCCGCGACCGCTGGTGGTAGGGATGGGAGCTTGTGCAAACAGCACAGTCGCACCCAATCACGGGAACTCCGGTGCTGGTGCCGCTTCCTAAGATCGTGACTCTGACCCAGCCTTTGGCGGGAGTCTCGAGGGGACGAGTCGCTAAGGGGTGTTTTTTGTCGTCCATAAGCTATCTCTTTCTTTAAAATCTTATCGGTGCATCCAGGCTAAAGTACTGGCGCAACAGTCTTGGGCGTTCGAGGTCGCTGGCGTGGGCGTAGGTTTTCATAGCGTCGAGCTTGAGGAGATCGTTTCTTTTTCGATCTGGATAGGTGCGCAGGACCTGGGATTCGTTTGCCGACCCTTCAAATATAACCACAGAGTTGTTTGCTTGTTCAGCATAATACCCCGAACTGCTGCCTCCATAGGACGAGCGGAGGCGTGACAGGAGGGATTCTCGGTAAAGGATATCCAGGATTTGGTGAAGGTCCCGATCGGGGAGATTGACTTGGCTTCTCATGGCGTAGAGAGCCTGGTCTTCGTCGATACCGTGGGGGCCTTGGATCGATTTACGGATCAGAGTCAGACAAGCTTTAAGATGGGAGACGTCGGGGTAAGACTTGTCGATCATAAACTTTTGGACGTGATAGTCCCGACTATTGAAAAATAGCCCACAGGAGGCAGTGCCGCCATCCCGACCGGCGCGCCCGATCTCCTGGACGTACTGTTCCAAGCTGCTCGGAAGACCCATATGATGGACAAAGCGGATATCAGATTTGTCGATGCCGAGCCCAAAAGCGTTGGTCGCGACGACGATGGGGATTCTCCCGTGGATAAACTCCTGTTGGGCGTATTGGCGCTGGTCCGGTAAGAGGCCAGCATGGTAGGGAAGGCTGGGAATCCCAGCGTTGCGGAGCATTCCGTGGACCTCGCCCACGAGTTTGCGGGTGGTTGCATAAATAATCCCGCAGCCCTTGGAGCTTTGAACTGACTGGAGCAGGGCTGTGTATTGGCTGTCGATATTTTTGCTGCTGATCACCTTGATCTTAAGGTTGGACCTGGTGATCTCCCCTGCAACCTGTGCGGGCCGTTGCAACAGCAGAATCTCAGCGATATCCTGACGGACTTGGGATGTGGCCGTCGCCGTGACAGCAAGCTTTTGGGTCGGTCCCAGAGGTGCCAGATATTGGCCCAAAAGCCGGTAGTCCGGACGAAAGTGTCCACCCCATTGGCTGATGCAGTGGGCCTCATCGACTGCGATCAATTGTATGGGTAGTGAGCGGAGTTTTTCTCTAAAGTCATCTCGCGCGAGGCGTTCTGGGGAAATGAGGAGTATTTTAGTGATTCCCTGGCTGAGGTCCGTCATCACCTGGTCTTTTTCTCCCGCGGTGCGGTGGCTATCAAGCCAGTCGCAGGGGATGCCAGCTTGTTTAAAACGCCAGGCTTGGTCTCGCATCAGGGCGATCAGTGGGCTGATCACTAAGACAAGGCCGGGGCGTACGACTGCTGGCAAACCATAGCAAAGGGATTTGCCACTACCTGTAGGAAGTATGGCAATGCAGTCCTGCCCAGCAAAAACCTGCTGCAGGACTTTGGTCTGATGGGGGCGTAACGTCTCATATCCAAACAGTTCACGGGCTTTTTCAGCCGCCTGGGTCAGCAATGCTTGCAAGAGGAATCTCCCGAACCTGGGTCCGCTCTATGGATACCTTGCCCATGGGAGATATTCCATAGATATTTAGGCGGAACGCCTTCGAGCTTGAGGACAGAGGCTTAGGAGGTAAAAGCCTTTGGAATGTTCTCACTGCTCTTTGTAATTAAAATTGGTTCTAGGAGACGGCGAGTCTGTGTCATTGGCTAAAAACAGAGTCAAATGCTGAATCTCTGACTAAAACTCCCATCTGCTTTAACTTCATTAGAAACAAAAAAAACTGTTGTTGGTCTATTTGATCAATTTTTTGTTTAGAATCTTTGACAATTGGCATCTCAGAAACTGCCTTGTAAAGATCTCTTCCAGCCTTTAAACTCCGGAAAAAATCAAAGTAAGTCTCTTTTATTTCAATGGAAACTACCGTCGTAGATTCAGTCTTAACCAATAAAATTCCAGTTGGCTGCTTGTTTATATATTTTTCAAAATCGCATTTCTCAAAATCTTCAGATTGGCTACTTTGATCACACCGGCTCCAGGCGCCAAATAAATCAATCGAACCTTTGGGAATCATCAACTCGTGCCCCGGGGAAAGGACCCATTTAGTTGTTGCAATCGCCCTATGTTGAAGCTGTCCAAAAAAATCTGGTCCTTGCAAAATCTGCCACCGCAGCAGTGCAAGTTCAACCAAGTCTCCTATGAGCTGCCCATACTCATTTGGTGAGTTTTTACGGACATAGTCAGGAAGGCCCTGTATTGCAGAAACCATACAATGAGGATTCTGAGGCTTACGGGAATTCTCTATAGGCTTTTCTGTCTTATTCTGTGGAGAAATGGAATGAAAAAACCTTGCAGTTAGCTCAACCATAAAATCATCACCAAGGGCTCGGCACAGGGGCGCCAAGGCGAGCTTGGGAAGGTGCATAAAGACCCTTCCCGCAAAGCTCTGTCTATAGATTTTAAGGCGCTCCCGAGAGAGTTGGTTAAACAAAGAAACGACTCCTGAGTCGTCCCCACCATCCCTGAATAGGGCATCAGGATCTCCTAAACTTACCACATAATCAGCCAAATAATCTTGGAGCATGAGGTCTTCAGCATTCAGCATGAGATTGATACCTCTTGTCACAAAAGCCCGAGCTTTTTACAAACGCCTGACATATCCGAGCCCCTTCCCCTAAGACGGTTGCCAAGTCCGCCGCTGGGTCGTCCCACTCCAAAATGACTGGGGTCGTTTCCCTGAGCTCTACCATCACCTTTTCTAATATCCTAAGTACTGGATCTGCGACTGGCTGATCATGGGTATCAAAAAGGTAGGTGGGGTAAACGGAGTGACCTGCAACGTGGATTTGGGTGACAGCCTTTAAGGGGTACAAACTCAATTCGTAATCGACATTTTGCCCAAAATTGACGGCATTCACATAAATATTGTTTACATCCAGGAGGAGTCCACAGCCGGTGATTTGAGTGAGCTCACTAAAAAAAGATCCTTCTTCCATCTCACTTTGGGGGTAGTCAATATACCGAGAGATATTCTCCAGGGAAATCTGCCGATCTAGATAGTCTTGGACCTGTTGGACCCGCTCGGCAATATGGGTTAGGTAACGCCAATGGAGAGGGAACGGTAGTAGTTCAAAGGTGGCAGTGTTTTCCGTACGAGTAAAGCAGAGGTGATCGGAAAGCACCAGAGGCTGAAATCTGTTGGCCAGCTCCTTAAGACCACGGAGGTAGCTTTCGTCTAGGGGAACATAGCCACCGATGTTTAGACCTATCCCGTGAAAAACCAAGGGCACCCCCTCAGCCAAACGACCTACAGCGGCAAGACCTGGGCCTCCACGGTGCCCGATGATATCGTCAACCATCACTTCAAGCCAAGGAGGAGGGTCTACTTGCAGCCAAGCGGAAAAATGCTGCTGTCGCAAGCCGTAACCTAACATCAGCTTTTCTCCTGTAGGCATACCCGGGTTTGGAATCATAGACATCAGACTTTCTTTTCTCCATCTTTATCTTTAATAATGAGTTGGCCTTTAGAATTTTTCTCAAAAATAAATCCTCCTTCGGCAAAACAAGCCTTTCCATTTGGTTTAGAAACCCAAGCAAGAAAACCCTTTTTAGCGGCACAATCGGAAGTCCCTGCACAGTCACTTGATTTACTCTTAAGGTAACTGTCTTTGAACACTTGATTTGCCAACTTGATTTGTTCTGCACCGATCCCACAGCCATTTGTACCTTTGCATGAATTAATACCAAAACATTCTACGGCTGCTTCACCCTTTTTAGGTGCAGCTTGGCTGGTGCCGTCACCTATAAGGCCTGACTCTAGCCCGAGTTCAAGGGCGATAAAAGCTCCGACTGCTGCTAGGGCTTCTGACTTGGTCATATGGACTCCTTTTTATGATTATTACAAATATGGTACACTAAAAAAAGCTGAAATCCCAGTCTACCTTACCTTCAGAATCTATGAGCGACACCTATGAAAAATCTTAGAATGCAAGCGATGATATTTTTCTTCGGTCTTTGTGGCCTTCTCTTTTATGGATCCTGGCGCTATACCATCAGCGTCGCCCAAGAAACTTTCGAAGCGGACATCCTTAAGGTGAAACAAGCCTTTGCAGAAGGAGTCAAAGCAGCTGATACCGCCGTAGATTCTTTAAGTGCTTTTGCAGCTGTGGTTAAGGATATATCCCAAGATGATTTCAGTATATTTGCCGATAAGCTTATGTTCAATAACTATTTTATCACCAGCACAAGCTATTATTTAAGGGTTGATGATAAAAGTCAACCTATGGTTGAACAATTCTTAAAATCAAAGAATTTGGGTGAGTTTTTTTTAGAGGGCGGAACCCCAGCGACCCCCGAAGTGATCACCGCAACCACCCGTCCCGAATACTTGATTCTGTATGCTACAAACAGCACAGCCAAAGAATCGAGCTATTTTGGCTGGGATATTTTTAGTGACGCCTATAAAGCATCGCTTATTAAGCAAGCTATTGATGGTAAAAAATCCGTAGGTTCAAACACATTTTTATTAGAAAATGGCAATGTCGCCCTAGAAATATTTTCGCCCGTTTTGGCTAAAATCGATGATCAATCCACGCCTAATGTCATCGGCATAATCAGCACCACTATTGATCTTACGCTGCTGTTAGGAGACACCAAATGGCGTGAAGGTGTCACGCTCTTCATGACAACATCCCTCAATAATGAGGCAATAGAAAAAGATATCTTTAGACATGTCGATC
>JBGSUI010000118.1:0-3664 GCA_041736175.1 Oligoflexales bacterium
AAAATTTACCTTTCATTCCAACAAATGACAGAGATGGCTGTGCTGTAAACCGTGTGATGAAGAGGCTCGTGCGGGAAATCCGCCGGCGGGCTTCTGTGGGGAGGAGGGGGAGCAATTGTGCTCCCTCTCCTTACCCGACGAGTTGTCCCGCGTTCTTCTAGGACTTTAAAGAGATCAAAGCGGCACTTAGCCTTATCGAGGGGATCGAGTTGGCTGGAAATAATCGCCTGAAGGGCTTTTGGACTAAGGGAATCTGCGAGAGTGGGGTTTTGATAGCTAATAATGGCCTGAATAAGTTGCTGCATAAACTGGTTGTTGTGAAAGCAAAAGTCGCGGTTGATAAGCGCAGGTTCAGCAAATGGTGAAAGATAAAGTTCTTGGCCGATACTGATATCAATCTGATCGTGGATACTGCGTAGCCTTGCTAAAGCCCATTTTTCCCGTTGACCACCACCGCTGAGACTAGCATTGCTCAGCATATTATTCGTCAATGTGACCATCAGAGTGCCCATCGTGCTACCGATGGTGCCCTTGGGTCCATAGGTTTTTGTAGCCTCCTCTAGCAGATCGATTATGGGTTCGAACGCAAGACGCGCTCCAGACAATTGACGATCGTAATGGCAAAACGAGCGGGGATGGTAATAATCTTTTGTCTTAAATCCCGGGTCAGGATTAAGGTGTCCGGAATTTCCAGAGTCAGAGCTTGGCTGACGTTCAAAGGGTTCAATTTCCAAAACATGGTCTAGATGAGTGATGCGGTAGTGGTAGCTTTGGTCAAACCCCTTTTTGTGAAAGATCAAACCCGAAAAAAGGTAGAAAGCAGCATGTCCTCGGTTTTTAGCTGCGTCATATACCACAACATCACCAAATTGAGGTTTGTCCACTTTAATAAAATCGCGTTTTAAGCTAAGTTCAAATTCGGTCGAGCTGACATGGCGCGAGCGCTCACCGTCGATGAGACCCGCGGCGGCTAAGGCACTATGGTAGCAGTTAGGGCCACTAAAACTAGCTCTCGTATTGAAGACTTTAGCGATAAAGGAAGGAAGAAAAGCGGAAATATCAAAAACCTTTGCGCTTTTAAAATCATTCAACAACTTTTTTTCCGCAGGACTCTCGCCGGTAAAGACTTGGACTAAATCTGAGTCCAAGGCGCGTGAATTCCACATTGCCCTTAGCGTTGATACAAAATAATCTTTTGTTTTAAGTGCGCTGCGTGCCGCTTCTGCTTGATCTTGGACTACGGCTAAGACACGCTTGCCTTGGCCGATTGCCGGAATGCACAGCTGCCAATCAAAATCCTCAGCGCCAATCTTCACCGACTCTGTGAAATAGCAGGTGTAGAGTTCCTGCACCACTCTGGTTAAAGCTAGCGATCGACCATCACCATGAACTTGGAAATTCATAGAAAATTGGTTAGTGCACCCCAGAAAAGGACTGAGAATCGTGAGTCCAAAAATCAAACAAGGCTTACTGAGGGGTTTTAAATCCACAAATCGAAATCCTTTAACGATGCTGCGCTCTGACCACAATAATCGTATCTAGCCAGCAGAATTTGGTTGATCGTGGCCATTATGGAAGCCGAGCATCACAGGCTTAAGGTGTTAGCAAAGATTATTCCATAAAAATTACCCAATGAATCTTTGCGGAACGCTCTTATTTGCCCACATTATTTGCGCAGATAGGTGTCGATAGGTTATACGATTTCTCGAAAGTTCCGTATGAAGTACCGGTTTTTATTCCCGACAACCGCTGCACTCCGCATCGATCAACACCCTCCCAGAGTCCCAGCCAGAGTGTGATCCGACTCATGGCTTTACCAAACGTGGAGGCAAAGTCTCTAAACTTCACTAAGGTGAAAAGCCCGCTTGCCGGTTGACCAATATTCCTCAAAGAGGATTACCCAGGAGGGATAACAAACCATACTCACAGATTCTGTTGACCAAACCATTCAGCTAAAAAAAGGACTCGCTTGTCGGTAGGTGGTCCAATGGTGTTAACGACTGAATGGTTTGGAGGAAGAGTTTAAAGAGCTGCCCCTCGGCCATGGGTTTTGGCAGAAATCCGTTGGCTCCAAGGTCTCCTGCTTTTCGGTGATCATCAGAGACGATCTTGGAAGATTAGAGTCTAACGCCTAGAGTAAGTCTTTCCCTCCTTCCACTGGATACCCTTAAGGCGCCACATGAGAAAACCACCCCTCAATTTGTCTTTTGAATGGTCTATGTGTTTATAAACATTTGACTTTTAATCCATACCCATCACCAAGTCCTCCCTTGGTCATCAACCACTTTTCAAAAAGACCTCAGGTTGCCCACCATCGTTATTTTGCCACCTATGAGCACGATCTTACCGATAGGATTGATGATTTTCGCCTCGATTTTGTGGAGTTAACCAAAATCCCCCTTGCGCACCAGACAGATTTTGCCGATAAGGTCTTGGTGAGGTGGTGTCAGTTTTTTCGTGACCCAAACCACCCTGAACTCCAGGGAGAATTTATGGAAGACAAAAACATCAAGAAAGGTAAAGAGCGGCTTAAATACCTTTCCGGGGAACCCAGCATGCAGGAGCTTGCTCGGATGCGAGAAAAGGCTGCTTTCAACTGGGCCATTACGATTGGAGAGGCGAGAGAAGAGGGAAAAGAAGAGGGCAGGGAAGAGGGGGAATTAAAACAGCAAGAAATGCTTAGAAATATCCTGCTTAGTGGCTTTGGTGCTGATAAGTCCATACCTGAGCTTGCAAAAATGGTGGGTTGTTCCGAAGAGATGATCCTTGCTGTTAAAAAAACTCTTGATCCTAAGAGCCCGTAAAGGGGACCTCGCAAGGACAGTGTCATAGTCCGTAAAATGTCGTTCGGAGTACAAGCTTTTATTCCCGACAAACGCAGCACTCCGCTTCGACAAATACCCTCTTGTTTGACCATGAAGAGGATCAGGGCCATTGATGATGAGAATCCAACTTTGCCAAGTATGGGGACGGTCCTTATATGGGGGACCTGTTTAAACTCTGGCCTCATGGTTCCTCCATGCCCTTGGTGAGTTTGGCGGACCGTGGGGGCAAAGTCTCTGAACTTCACTGAGGTGAAAAGTCCGCTTGGCGCATGACCAATACACCTGGACGGTCCTAGCTTAGACTTACAAATCTTCACTTACAAAGGCAGAGTGTTAGGGGTAGAAGGCTATATTGGTGATGACACCGAACTACTAATCAATGTAGAGTTTGATGGGAAGTGCCGCAAAAGGTATCTAAAGCTGCCTAATGATCTTGTTATGTACCGAGACTGTGTAAACAGCCCTTTACACCCTGGATGGGTAGGGTTCGGGAATTGTAAGTAGAGCTAAATAATTTATTTTTTAATTATACGCATTATATCTAGAGTTACTTTGTCTATATTGTCAATTGAAGAGAGTCTTATCCGAAGCGCCCACGCAAAGACCAGTTTTGGTTGATTCTTAAAATAAGATCGAAACCCCCTTAACCGTGGGCGGTTTGGATAAGAGCCCAATGAACTAAGCGCGCGAGCACAAATCTATGGGGAATGAATCATCTCGCTTGTCCATTGCGAGGATGTTCTCCCGCAAATATGCTCTTGGGTTTTATGCTGCAACAGACAATGATGTTGTGAATATTTCATGTATGCCGAGTCTAGGTAAAGTGAGGTGATGGCCCT
>JBGSUI010000140.1:0-1588 GCA_041736175.1 Oligoflexales bacterium
TTCTGGGGGTCAAAACAGTTTAAAATGCTTTCTGGACTCCGCGGGAATATCCCCTACTATCCGAAAGATGGGGAGACTGATTTTAGGTCCAAATCCTAGGATAGGATTTAGGCTCGTACCCCCCCTATTTGGACACCCCATATTCCAACGGTCGCCCAAAACACTTTATCGGCGGAGAAAAGGCAGGTTGTGGCGTCCATCTCCACTGGCATTGTCTTTGGGGAGTGGGGCCAGAATTTTACGGACTATCCGAAATTGAGGCAGCGACCACCATTTTTGGGGTATGGAAAAAGGCTGTTATTGCAGTTGTATCAAAAGCAAGGAAAAAAAATTTGGAGGCTTTTAGTTGGGTCAACCTCGATGAGCCACTCAAAGCCCCTCAATTCGTAGATAAGAAGATTAAGGGAGCAATTTCGGCAAGATTTATACGCCCAGGTTCTGACCCCAGTGAAGTAGAAATACTGCTCAGGTATCTTATTAAAGAACTGGCATTTGGTGTGAATAAAGTTGGAAAAAATGAGTCCTCAAAGTCATTTTCTTGGGGACAGCTTTTGGGTTTGGTAGAAACTGAGTTAGCCCCTTGGGCCCGAGTAGCCTATAGATTCCACGTTTATGATATTGCCCATGAAAGGGGTTGGGCCTGGTCAAAATCCATAAAAGGTGAATCAATCAATGACAGAGAAATTTTAAGCCAGCCAGAAATCGAACTCGGTGCGAGTTCTTCACCGGCTGATTACGGTCGTGTTCGTCGTCGCACCGATTCAATACGCGATGAGAGGCTTCACCGGTCTGGGGCCATCGAGGGTGAAGGGATGGACGGCTTTAATGTCGATAATAGATCACAACCAGAAAAGATGGCGGCCCTTCAACTTGCTAAAGATAGAAGGGGAGATGGCAGGGCTATGTATCTCGGTTTAATTAAAAAATCTACGAGTCCATGGGTTAAGACTCGATTAGAGAAAATTGGGTTCAAATTTGATGAAAATCGCAGAGAATATGTCGGAAAAATCGTGGATAACGGCGAAATTTAAGGACTTTTATACGTGCTTTCTAAATGGTTTACATAAGACTCAGTTTGGGATTTTCAAGACTTGACCGGGAATGATGGAGTTTAATCGATTTCTAGGAATATTATTATAGTCCGCTAGTGATTGGACAGTGCAATGAAATTTCTTGGCAATTTGAGTTAGATTTTCCCCAGGTTTGACCACAATTTTAGTCTTCTGCGAGATATAACCAAAGTTTGGGGGTTTATGGGGAGCGATTCCTATCAGCCAGGATATGATTAGATGGCGTATGTGTTTTCGGATCATTATGATCTCCAGGTTATTATGTTCATTTTTTTTTCTCATTGCGAACAGAAAATCCCACTGATGCCAAGATTTGACGGATAGTTCTTGATGAAATAGTGCGACTGTTAATGATCGTTAAGGCAAGTGGCAGTGAGATATACAGCTGTGCATATTTAAAAGGACATGCTAGTTAAATAAATGGACGTAAGTAATTGCGAATTAGTGCTGGTCTCCTTTGAATTAGGGTAAAAACAGCTGTCAGGCAATCAACTAACTGAGTTTCTGTTTGAAAGTAT
>JBGSUI010000176.1:0-4920 GCA_041736175.1 Oligoflexales bacterium
ATAGCTTTGTGCTCGCGCGCTTAGTTCATTGGGCTCTTATCCAAACCGCCCACGGTTACGGGGGATTCGATCTCATTTTCAAAAATCAACCAAAATTGGTCTTTGGGTGGGCGCTTCGGATAAGACTCTCTTCAATTTATAGTTATAACATAAAGTTACAATCACAAACTTCCACAGGAGTTTAAGAGTCCGAGGACGCAATAGGAAGAATGCAGGACATTCAATGCCTTTTGCTTTTTTGAAATTTTGTTCCAAATCTGGAACCTTGGAAGTATTGGTGCAGTTTTTACGCGTAACCGCTTAACCTAGTACTGTGGCGACCGTTTGATGGAGTCCGCTAGACTGGTTTCAGAGGCACCAATTTAAGGAGGCTCCATGAAATCGACGTGCGTGAATCCATCAATCGAAGGTGAGATCCAAACCAGTTTCTCTACGTTCCGATCTCAATCTAAGGATCGGAGGTATCCCGACAGGCTTCGCGATTTATGGCTTCGACCGCTCAGCAGTGCTGGAACTAAAAATGCCGAGCTTTTAATAAGCTGACGCCTATCCATAGGATGCCCTCCCCTTTATGGGACAGTCGTTTATGAGACTTTTATCTACAAATTTTATTCAGTAATTCGCGATAATTCATCATGGATGATGACTGCTGATCTCGTCAATGAGTGGAATATAAATTTTTTGTTATTTTATTATTAAGTTAGTTTATAAATCAGCGGACATTTTAGGTGTTACGGACCACTCGATTGGTCCTTGGAGCCTGATGGGGAGGTCTTTTTGAGATAATCGTGGATTTGTTTTTCGCTGCCCTGGTCTGATGGGAGGTAAAAGCGTTTGCCTTTGATTTTATCAGGAAGGTTGTTGACGGTCGTTGCTTTTTGAGGGTTATCGTGGGCATAAATGTAGCCTGCGCCATAACCCTGGTCCTGCATAAAGCGGGTGGGTGCATTGCGAAGATGCATCGGAACGGGTAAGTCGCCTGTAGCTTCCACAACAGCCAGGGCCTCATTGATCCCTTTATAGCTGCGATTGGATTTAGGGCTTGAGGCAAGATAGGTGGTCGCTTGGGCCAGGATGATGCGAGCTTCGGGCATGCCGATTTCTTTGGTGGCTGCCAGGGCACTCTGGGCAATCACCAAGGCTGTGGGGTGGGCGTTGCCTATATCTTCGCTCGCCGCAATCACCAGTCTCCTCCCAATAAACACGGGGTCCTCACCTCCATGGAGCATACGGGCGAGGTAATACAAAGCGCCGTCAGGATCACTGGCGCGGATACATTTGATAAAGGCGGAGATAAGATCGTAATGAAAATCACCAGCTCGGTCATAGTGCCTTGCGATCATGTGCAGCAGAGGGCGGACGGCCTTGAGGTCTAAGGGGTGTTCCTGATCCGTCACCGCTAACACGCTGTCTAAGAGCTGGAGGGCGGCGCGGGCATCCCCATCCGCGGCACGGGCAATCGCCTCGGCAACCTCTAAGTCAATAAGACGGGATTCTTGGTGAGCGACCTTTTGGACTAGGATCGCCAGATCAGAGGACTCTAATTTACGGAGCGCAATGGTTAGACAGCGGGAAAGGAGAGCGTTATTCACCGAAAAAGACGGGTTTTCTGTGGTCGCGCCAATCAGCTTAATATCCCCAGCTTCGACCGCTGGGAGGAGACAATCCTGCTGGTTTCGGTTAAGGCGGTGGATCTCGTCGAGAAAGAGAATTTCGGCTTTGGCCCCGAGAAGTCCATGATCGCGAGACCTTTGGATGACTTCGCGGATGTCCTTGACTCCCGCTTCGACAGCGGACAGCTCGGTGACGGGGCGCCCCACGATCTTTCCAAAAAGCCGTGCCATTGAGGTCTTGCCGGTCCCTGGGGGACCCCAAAGGAGCAGCGCATGGAAGTGATCCCCGTGGACTAATTTCCAAAGGGGGGTATCAGGAGCCCATACCGTCTCTTGGCCGATAAGATCTGCTGCAACCTTAGGACGGTAGCGTGCGGCGAGAGGTTTTTGTGGGTTGGTCTGGTCCATGGGTGTTCCTTTTCATCCGGAGCTTTGGCCGGAGCTTTGGCCGGAGCTTTGTATGGAGAGGTCTTGACTCTCCTTGGTCAATACCATACATAGGTATCGACCGACACAAAGTCATCAAGGACTAAGGATCACAGCATGCCGTCTTTAACACCCCCAGCCTCTACGTCTCTAACCAATCCATTTACCATAAAGGCTGCTTATAGCCGCAGTGTTTCTAGGCTTCCCTCGGGAATCCCGGTCCTTGATGATTTTTTGCAAGGTGGACTCCCCATGGGCGCCTTAACCGAATGGGGAATGCCCTTAGGGCATGGTACCCGAGAAATCCTTATGCCCTGGCTCGCGCGACTTACCCAACAGCAGGAGTCAAACTGGCTGTTATGGATTCACTCTCAAAATAATCTGGAGATCAACCCTTCCGCCTGGGCAGCTAGGGGGATTGATCTTGAGCACCTGCGATTTGCCCGGACCTCGGCGCCTTTGAGAGATCTAAAACCGATTTTTTTAGAGCCTCTCTTTAAGTTTATTGTCATCGATAGCCCCCAAGATTTTTCTGATGAGGACTGTGCTTTTATCGCCAGACAGGCCCGGCGACTCCAGCAAACAACCCTCCTCCTCCGAAACAACTTGCTTCGTCCCTTAAGCTCCACCACACCAAAACAGTCGTCCCATATCTGGGCGCGACTGAGACTCAATACCTGGCGCCAGCCTCATCTTGCCCCCACATCGGCAATGGCCCCCTATGGAGGGCTTTGGGTCGAGACTATCCGTGGACTCCCCCACCGGCGGTTACTCCTCCCTCTAAACATCGAAGCTAGCCTCTAAGGGGCTGGTGGGAAAGATCCCAGAAAAATCTATGACATCCTTAGCAAAACCGGCCGCATCATCCGTCCCCCAAGGAGCTTGGGTGGCGCTTATTCTGCCTCTGCCCAGCAGCCCGTCACAGGATCCCGCGTCTATCTCTGACTATGGGCGCGCCCTCCAAGCCATGAGCCTGACCTCTAAAGTGATGCAATGGTCTGCTGATACGTGGCTCTTAGATCTGACGCCATGCCTCTCCTATTGGTGTCAAGAGTCCCTCCCTGTCGTCGATACTATTCGTAAGCGTTTGAAAAGCCTGTTTGGGGCAGACTGGACCGCCGCTTGGACGGATCATCCTTGGCGCTCAGTCCTATTAGCCACTTATATGAAAGAGCGCAGCCTCTCCGGGCTTACCGTGCTCCCCGGACCCTGGGGAGTGTCTCCCCTCTCCACAGCCTCTAAGCTTGCTGGAGATCTATCTTGGGAGACCTGGTGGCAATGCTGGGAGGCTCTCGGGCCCCATCTGGAGGCGACGAGATTGGGGCGATCTCTCCTTTTACGGCGGCAGGCATCCCTTATGAAACGCGCCACAACCCGGCTTGGATGGAGAACTCCTGGGCAACAAAGCCATCTCTCAGCCTCTAGTCTCGAAAGACGGTTTGGTCGTCCTTTAGGGGAGGCTTGGCGCTGGACCTATGGGAGTCCAGACATACAGCAAAAGCCCCAGGGCTCGGAGCCAAGCGAAACCAAAAAACACACGAATTTTTGGTTAGGCTCCTCTTTCCCTTGGCGCCCTTATGAGCTTGCGGTCCTCCCCAGCATCTCCCGGCATTTAGAGCATCCCCTCAGGGAGTGGAATCATCTTTCCCCGTGGCTCCTCGCGGACCTCGACCGTCTCTGCGAGTGCCCGGATTTTTTGCCGGAGGAGAGGGCTCTTTTGATCGAGTGGCATCTTGTCTTAGAGGATGTTGGTGAAAATATTAAAGACAAACAGATCGAGATTTTTTTTAGGTATCCCCATTCTTTGCACCAAGAAAAAGGCGTCCATAAGACCACACTCCTTCAAGCCCTGTACGCTTTTGAGCAGCATTTTAAGAGGGATTATGATCCCACCATTCTACCTCCGGTGATTACCGGATGGTCGCTGACTCTTAAAGAACGGATACTCCATCCCAAACAAGTCACCACTCTTTTTGGTGACCAAGAGGTTTTAGCAGGCAGCTCACCCCATCTCACCAGGAAAACCTCTCAGCCCTTGGCTCTTACCCAGCTTGAGAATCGGCTTGCGATTCCACTCCGACACTTTACACTCAAAGATGATTGGGTTGCTGTTGATTCTTTTATAGAAACCCCTCAAACAGACCCCAGTGAACTCCAACACCAAAACTCACTTTTAGCCTTAGGGCGGTTGCGGCCTCTCTTTACCTATATCCAGCCTTTTCCCTGCAGAGAGGATAACAATTGTTATTTTTTAGAACGAACTATGACCAAATGGTGGTCGCAACCTTCACGGACTTCACAAAAGGATTTCTACCGTGTTGTCGACAGCAAGAGTCAGCGTCATTTATGGGCTACCCGTGATCTACAAACCGGCCAATGGTTGGCCAAGGGTCTCTTTGGTTAAGGGGACTTTCTTGAAAGCTGCCGAGAAAACGGTCGCAATCCTGCTATTGTGCTAAAAAACATTCTGCTTTATGATCGAACGTCGATATTTAAATAAAATCAGCTTCTTAATCCGGAGCCGTATCATGAACGAAATATTTGAGGATATAAGGTGGCTACAGCGATTTGATAATTTCAAAAAAGCTCTTAGCCAATTGACGGCTGCTATGCAGCAAAAAGAATACAATAACCTAGAAAAACAAGGTGTGATTCAGTCCTTTGAACAGATGTTCGCCGCAATCTCGCTCCTTCAGGGGCGAGTAAAGGCGAACCGCTAAGGATTTACGCTAGGAAATCAGCCGCTAAGTTGTGGAGCAGCAGGCTAGTTATACGCCCCCTCAGCGTGATCCTCTGGGTCTTTTCTTGCCGGTTAAGCGCAAGGATTGGGCAACGCTCTTGGCTATAGGAGGTTTTCTTTGATCGGCCACGTATTGCTTTA
>JBGSUI010000166.1:0-8604 GCA_041736175.1 Oligoflexales bacterium
TCTCAAGGGCTTGATTATAATCATTGCGTGATGGGGGCGGTCTAAACATCCTCCTTGGGAAACATGCAATGCTAAACAATTGAGCAAAATTTCCATGGAAATATTTGCGTCGATCTCTACGAATTATCGTGATTGCCCTCATATACAAGCATCGGAAGGAAATATTTAACCTTTAGTCCTCAGACTCACTTAATAGAAATTCTAAAAATAACAATAAATAATCTGATATATTAATGTAATGTTGGTCTTAGCTCAGAAATTTTTAATTTATTCTTATTTTTTTAAAAAATTGCACGGTAGCTACTCAATTTTTATAAATAATTTAATAAAGTCATTAATCTCACTGGTGCACCTACCGCCACTTCCGATTTAAAACAATAGTATGCACTAACTACGTACAATCACTCTCACCATTCTATCCTCAGTATGACCTTGATTCACTTCAGCAGGGATCCTCATAAACTCTTGAGCATCAAAAGGAAAACTGAATCTCTGTGGACACTTGAGAATCAAGCTGGCCCGACGAGGGACCATTAATTCCGTTGCATAAAGAGCCCCGAGGGCAAAACCAATTGGTCCAGTCATACTGTGATAAAAAACTAGGTTAGTGGCGGCAAGCTCAGAACTATCTTCCGTAAGGCCATTAATTGGGCAACTTCAGGAACGAAGTTGTTTTAGGGTCAAGATTCATATGGACTTAGTGGATCCCGAAATAGCATTAAATCTTGCCTCAATATGTTTACAAACTAAATCTACATCGCTCTCCCCATCGTCCAATTGCCGAAGTAGGATCTTTATTCGTGTCATCGATGCCTTGAAGTCATGGATAAGCCGTTCCAATTTTAATTCACCCATGGAACTTTGAGCAGACTTCAGTTGGCCCACGTAGAGCAATGGCACCTCTATTAGCAGCTCTTTCCATGAATCCAAATGATCAGAGATCACCTCGCTAATGCGATTTTGATCAATTTTGCCCTCATGAATTTCCCTCAATGCATTCACTTGGCCCTGGAATCTTACCAGTGCCTGCCTCATACGCGTTGGTAGATCCTTCGGACCCAAGCTCTCACCCTCAAAAAACTTCAAGATTTTAGGAGCCTCTTCAAAAGCATCTTTGTCGACGATGAGCGCAAACAATTGATCGTCATTTTTGACTGAAAGGTCGCTGGTCGAAAGAAATAATGGCAGGTCAGGTGCTCTTTTTTTAATCAGCTTTGCTAGAGAGATACCATCGATGCCGTTGCCCAGAAACTTATCGGTGAGGACCCCTTTTAGATGCCCTTGAATTTGGTCCCAGTCCCTTACAAAATCCTCACCTGAGCTGTAACAAGCCGTGGGGATGCCATTTAGTGCGGTGGGCCACTGATCCCTAAAGAGATCCTCATCGTCGATGACGGCAAGGGTTCCAGCATTCATTAGGCCAGTCCCCGCCCCCTCTGGTGAGGACTGAGCGTCATTGCCACCTGAGCCAGGTTTAATGGCTTGCAAGAGCAGTTTTAAAAGTTGACCTTTAGCCATAGGCTTGGGCAAAAAGCCATCCGCACCCAATTCCACGGTCCGTTTGTGGTCATCGGGGACAATTCGGTTAGAATGAACGAAAATCAAACCCTTGAATCCTAGATCGGTCCTCAGGGCTTGTACGAGGTCAAATCCTGATGCGGACAAGTTACCCATGTCGATATCCGTGACCACGAGATCGATTGGGATTTTGCGGCAGAGGTCAATGGCCTCGTGACTGTTGACAGCATGGTGAATTTTGATCCGAGATTTTATGGTTGAATTTTCTTCAATCCACCCTGCCAAAGCATTTCTATAAATCGCTTCGTCATCCACCAGAAGCATTTCAATAGGCTGTGACATCTTTCCAGATCGATCTAAAACTTCTTGGATCAGTAGATTTTCGCTCTTATTAAACTCCTGGTGCGACTGGCTTTGGGTGCCTTGCCCCATTAAAGCAATCACTTCTGTGATTTCGTCGCTATGCTTTGGCAATTTTACGTTTTGATTGATTTCCACCCCCGCTGCTACCGGAAGTGTAAAGAAAAACTCGACTTTTCCGTCTGGGAACTCGGTGGTCTTTGCTGATTCGCACCAAATTTTTCCGCCATGGGCATGGACCACCTTTTGGGCGATAGCAAGACCTAAGCCAGTTCCACCCTTTTTTCCGGCGGTATGAAATGCCTCAAATAATCTGCTTAAACCTTCTTCAGAGATATAGGACCCAGCATTTCCGATACAGAACTTGACAAACTCCCTGTCATCAACTCGGTGTTTGTCTGTTTTAAACCAAATCAAGCCTGTATAATTCATCGCTTGGACTGCATTGCCAACGATATTCGAGAAAACCCTGCTCACCTTCTTTAGATGAATGTTAACTATTGATGAGTGATGCAACTCATAGTTGATCTTGATCTTAGACTTTGGGTAGATCCTAAAAATCTCGCCTAAGGTCTCCTCAATTAGAGTCTCTGGTAAAACTGGTTCTTGGATCAAAGCTGTTGAAGTGGAGCCAATTTCCATGACGTCAGAAAGCATACCATCTACGGATTTGGTGGCGCGATCGATTTCCGTTACGAGGAAGCTGAGGTTGGATCGAAATTTTTGAGGATTATTGGCATTTGATTGCAGTAGGTTTAATCCCGTCTTTAGCATCGAAAAAGGCTTACGAACGTCATGTGCCAGCATTTGCGTCATTTGGGCAATGGCAACTAGTTTGGATTGCTTCCTGAGGTTTTCGACCATCTCCTCTAGACTAGCTTGAATCGGTTTTAATTCAAGATATGGGACATTAATTTTTGGGCTCGACTCGACTGCGATTTTCCCGACTTTATCACCGTAAGTAGCCAAAGAATCCGCGATTTCTCTCGCTTTTCCTTTTGCAAATAATACAGAAATCCCAATGCTTGAGAAAATAAGGAAAAGTGCCGCTAACGTGACGGTGCCGATTGGAATGGAATCTGACTTGATTTCTGTCGCAACAATATAAAAGGATCCGTCACTAGATTTGACAAGAAAATAATTGTTTGTGACATTTCCTTGAGATTTTTGAGACAAGAGTTTTGCAGTATTTAAAGTTCTATTTTCGCTTTGAAAATTTGCTATGGCATTTTGTGCACTTGCAAGTACCTCGATAGGAGCCTTCCACTCATTCTGAGGATCAAGTGCTTGGATTTCAGCCCCAGAAGAAGAATCAAAGACCTGAAATTTGGCTAGGCCATTCGGACCACCATATCCAGCAACTACAAATTTTGCATAGCGGACATCACCGTACTTGGCAAGCAGGGCAAATAAATCAGCACTTTTTTCAGCCTTAATCCCCGCTTCGGCCCACTGATTTTTTGTGAGCAACACAACGGCAATAAAATATCCTAGGCCTAAGCAAATAATCTGCGACAGGAGTAGAGACAATACAAGAGGTCGAAAAAATTTTTCTCGTAGTGATGGCGGGTTTTCAGTTAGTTCAGTAAGTTTCATTTTGTGCTCTATTTGCCGTTTCCGGCATTTACTGTTTTGACCTTAGATAAATTTACCGTTTCATCTGAGGCCCTGATTTGAGTTAGATCAAGGGTATGATCACCTACTGCTAATGATGAAAAATGTGCCAGGGGCAAATAGAGTCCTTCTTCCCCTGCCTTGTACATAAGCTCTTTAAGCTCCGCGTACCTTTTTGATTCTTCTTTTTCTTTTTTTATCTCAGAAAATTTTTTACGATATTTACCATCATAGTCCGCTATAAAATCCGTACCCTCATTTTCCAGCACCAATGTTAACCAAGTCACAGGATCCGGATCCGCTGCTCCAAACGCCCCAATAATAAAATCAAACTCTTGAGATGCCTGAGCTTCTCCCAGTTTTGCTATAGGGAAGACCTTATAATCGAAATCAAATCCAAGCTTTGCAAGTTCCTTTTGGAAGAACTCAGAGGGGAACTGATTATTACCAAAAGCAACTTTAAAACGTCGACCTTGAACTGGTTTGGAACCACCTTTAAACTTAACATCCTTATAGAGGAAAAATCCTCTGGGTTGCATCGACCGGGCTGCCAAGACACCGGGATACGCTTCAAATGAAATGGGGTTGTTTTGCAGTTGGCTTCCTAACCACTGGACAACGGGTCTAAGATCTTCCCGTTTTTGTCCGGCCCTGGTTGGGTACATGTAAGCTATTCTGTCGACGGGTCGTGTCCAAGTCATGGCTTTAATCTTTTTTATTGTTTCCCAACCATCTTTAGAAACAAACACCCGATCTAGCACTAAATTAGGCCAAAAATCATTCTTTGCTAGATACTCAGCCTTGATGGGCGTTTCCGGATATCTTCGCATGACAATGGAATTTGCCATTGTCGGTCCGGAGTCTCTGTGGAAGGGATTCTGCTTAAGTACAATTTGCTCGCGTGTGCTGGACGATTCATCAAGTGTATATGGTCCGAGGGTTACATGATGATTTTTTACGCGCCATGTTTTGCTGTCCAAAAGGTCACGACGTACCAAGGGGATAAACACACCGGTGAGTCTTTTAAATAGGTCAGGTTCCGGCTTGTCTACATATAGAGTGAGTGTTTTATCGTCGGTAACAACTAAGCTCGAATGCTTAAAAGAAATCTGGTTATTTCCCTCATCTTTTTTAAGTAGACTTGAAATGGAAAGGTAATGCCCAGGAGCTACTTTACTAAGCCTTGTCAAAGATACGATGATATCGTCGGCAGAAAAGCTTTGACCATCAGACCATTGAATATTGGCTTTGATTTTAAAGATGTAGGCTTTTTTTTCTGAATCATACTTCCAGGAGTCTAAAATATGTGTTTGTGGCGCTGAACCGTCATCTAGAGTAAATAGATACTCGAAAAGGCACAGCGAAAGATTATATTCGCTCATGGAATATAGAGTTGAAGGTTCAAGCGGCAGATCAAAGTCATTATAAACCCTAATCTGAGATGATGAGACCCTATTGGATTCTTTAATTTGCGCTTCTGCCGAAGTGCTCATAGTTAAAACTCCAAGTAAAACCATATTATACGCATTCACTTTCATCATCACAATCCGCCTAAAGTGGTGGCAGGATTGGACTGCCACCGCAGGTTGAGAATACTTAAGAAACGCCGCAGGTACCCGTGTCTGCCCCAGAAACTGTCGTTGGCGCAGTTTCGGATTTGATTTCTTCTAGAGTTGAACCTTTGCAAAGAGAGCTGAAAAAGCCCACACTGCTAACCAAGATCGCAATTAATTTAGTCATTGCCTTTTCCTCACGAGAGACGTTAATAAAGCCCAAGACTCAAACCATATGGGTCAAGGGAATGGATGATATTCTAAATTAGCTTCGATACCATATTGACTAAGAATAAACTGATTAACCGAGGAGTCCGTGGTCCCAGCCCAGAGGTTTATTAACTGTTGAGATCTGGCACAGACTACTGAAATGAGATCCTTACGCAAATGAACATACTCAAAATTAGGGACTATGTGATGCGGTCTAAATTTAGTAGCTGTGCCATAAAACCAATCTGGCATCTGCTTTTCGAAGTACCAATGATGGGCATGGTTTGAAAAGCTAGGGATATTCCAATCGATCGCCTTGTTATTCGAAACAAAAAGACTAAAGAAAGCTTCACCCACAGCTTTTCGACGTTGCTGCCTTTTTCCGAGGGTGCCCGAGCTGCCGATCCTGAATCCCTTGGTTTTCCTATTTAGGGCGATAGCAATTGTCGTTGGTGAAAAGCCTAAAAAGGTTTCGCAAAGAATAAGGTCGTGGTCGGATTTATTAAAAACTCCCTTGAATTCATCTACAACTGAATCATTGCTTTTAGGAATCTCACTAAGTGGGGTTCTAGTCAGCCAATGGCGCAAAAAAGCATCTCTTTCTATAAGCTCTAGCTTTGCGTTTAAGGCCGCAATTTTTGAAAAACGATGGGCTGCCATCCCATTGGTGGTTTTTATTACTGAATTCGTATCTTGAAGGTAAAGAGTTTCGCGTTCAATTAACTCGCAGATGGCTTTTTCGTAAGCGACGGTTTCCCGATTCGACTCGCCATATCCATATATTCGTCGTCCTAACGTCGATGATTGGAAGGAAACTTGGATGCGATGTTTGACAGGATCATGATCAATCTGAGGAATTGATACCCGCTCAAAAAGCAAGTCGTTTGCTTTCTTGCTGCTTAGATATGGCTTGTATATGCCTAGCCAATCGAAGGGATAAAGTTTTTGGAAGGTCTCTTTCAGCATCAATTCCGTCATTTAAAGGTTTTATGATTAATGAGTCTGTCCAGCAGATTGGTCTAAAATAAAGGTTGTGAACTCAAAGGATTGCTGGACTTCTAACGTCCAAATCGGCCAGAAAGCACCCGTGATGCCCATTGGGTAGGAACCTAGGGGTTTCAGAGCGATCATTTATCCAGGAGTCTGAGGATCAAGGTGCGACCTTTGATCTTAATGAGAGATTTAAGGCATGTTTGGCAAAAAGTCAAGTAGATTGATTTAGGGTAATCATAACATATAGATGTTATGGCAATCTTAGTCAATCTTTTTTGACTCTAAAATTTGCTATGACCTAAAAATTGAATAAAATCAGCCGTATTTCTGAATGATGGTCCTGATTACTGCACTCATCGGCCACTACTGGCTTTGTGAGCCTGGAGCAGCCGAATAACGAGGTCGATAGCCTCCATAGAATTTTTGCTAAGCTTTACGTGCGGTGGGTGGCCTTGATCGAGGAGTTCAAATACGGACACTCCCAAAGCACTGGCGATATTTTCAAGGGTATCAAGTGTCAGATTTTGCGGATTTCTTTCAAGCTTTGAGAGGTAATGAACTGTTAGCTTCGTGCTTTGTGCAAGCTGAGCTTGTGAAATCCCTAACTCCAGCCTCTTTACCTTGATGTTTTTGCAGGCAATTGCCTTCAAAGATCCGACCTGTGACATGTCGCCCTCCCCAATCTAGTGTAGGGGTGGGGTAGTCCTTTAGTTAGTCGGTTTATAGAACTATACCGTGCAACTATAGTTTAAGTTTTAAATCGAACTTCCGATGTTAGTGCTGGCTGGCGAGTTTAGGAGCCCCGAACAGGAGATTGTATGAAGTTGATCCTAATGGTTTTGATTTTTGGCTTGTCTGGTTGCATAACAACCCATAGCGAAGGTTTTGTAAACTACAAAGCTATAGGCGATTTATACGGTACGAAACCGCAAACGGTAGACTATGAAGAGGTCGGTCAGATGAGATCTGATGCAAGTGGCCATTTTTGGAATTCCTGTGACCAAATATGCAAAGAAGCGCTCTACGAGCTTAAGTATTTGGCCAAAGATCGCGGTGGCGACACAGTAATTGATCTCAATTACGAAAGAGGAGATTCCACCACCAATGCGCCATCCTGCTCAACACATTGGTCCTGGGCTTACTTATATATCCTTCCTGTGTTAGGGCCATGGGTTAAAACTTGTGATGTTCAGGGGGTGGTGGTAGCTAGAAACACTTCTCGATATAAGTCCCCCAATCCCAATGAGTCAATCCGATCATCCACTCCTAACATCAATATTAACGTGAATAACAATAGTCAAAATGGTTCTCAAGAGCCAAAACCAAGTCATTAAATAAGGAGATTTTATGAAGACCAAGTTTTTTTGGATTTTTAGCATGATTGTTTCGATAAGTTGCGGCGTTTCGAAAGAGGAAGAAAAGAAAAAATTAGACAAAATAACAATAGAATACGATCCCGCACCAGGTGTCTACTCCTTCAAACCTTGGGTTATTTTAAAGAAGCCAGAAGACAGCTTCGACTCCCTTTATGTTAAAGCACCAGGTGAAACGGAATTCAAAAATACATTATTTGGTTGCTTAGATGCTCCTTATCAATCGGGGTCAGCAGCGACTAAACAAGGCACCTGCGTTGAAGTTAAAGAATCTGGCCAACTCGCGTACTATCTGGAAAGCGGTAGTGTAAAAAGCGATGAAAAAAAAGTAGAATACACTGTTA
Organism: Oligoflexales bacterium; assembly: GCA_041736175.1. Classification (GTDB taxonomy): domain Bacteria; phylum Bdellovibrionota_B; class Oligoflexia; order Oligoflexales; family CAIYRB01; genus JBGSUI01. The sequence goes on from JBGSUI010000166.1 coordinate 7,966, forward strand.
ATTTGACCACAAACAATGTTAGTGTCGAAACAAAGGCGTTATCAACTGAAACTGCGCAATCCTTTCAATTAACTGAAAGTGAAACACACTGTAAATACATTTCAGATGATAAGCTTCAAATAATTATTCAATCATCAAACACTGAGAAACTGACAAGCGCTAAAACTGCCTATATCGGGTTGCTTGCCAAAAATCCAGCGAATGGATCAACAACCAAGTATACAAAGGATAGTGACAGTGAACTAGGAATGGTAATAAAGCCCGTATCGGATGATGTGCCAACCTTTATTACACTTTTAACATATTCGACGAAGCCAGGTACCGATACTGGATCTTGGCCTGAGTCATTTTGCGAGACCAAAGTAGAGGTACATGAAAGGGGTAGATCGGTTAAAGGGACATTCGAATGTTCTGGCCTTAGAAGTCGGAAATCAAGTCCAGAGAAATCTGATGAGCCATTAGATAAAATGGTTAGTCTAAAAGGCAGTTGGCAATGTGACTATAGCGCTCACCTAAATTGACCCACCAGCGCTCAGCTAAATTGACCCATTGACTTTTTGCTGTATATTCTGTCATGATTAAGCAATGATCCCCCCTTATAAATCAATTCGAGACGACCATCTTTTTGGGTAGCCCGAC
>JBGSUI010000167.1:0-11036 GCA_041736175.1 Oligoflexales bacterium
ATCTCCCTGAGGTAATAGTAAGGTCTTCCCTTCTGAATTTTTTTATGCAGATGTGGCATGTCTGTCATAGTAAATTAGGTCTTACAAAAGTCAACCTGATATTTGTAATTATCTGTAATTAAAGAGATTTAAGGATTTTTCCCAGCCTTAAAAATTAGGTCTTACATTTTAAAAATATGTAAGTTACTAGAATGTCAGGTATTTATGACCAGTTGGGGGTCGAGTCTCTTAAACTCCTGTTTAAGTAGGCTCTTGCAACGTTAAACTGGAAGGCATTATAATTGGATAGAAGTAGGTGTTAAACCGCAAAGATTTTTAGAAAGTTGGAGATCAAATGTTAATAAAATCATTGTTTTGCTGCATCCCTGTTTTAACTTTTGGAATGGTGATAATCACCACTAGTTGTAAAACTTCTCAAAAATCGTCTACCGTCCAAGAAGCTAATATGGCCCAACCGAATACTCAAGTCACCAATCAAAATAAATTTATTGGTCAATCATCAGCAAACTACCTATCGTTTTCCGGTGCGCTCGCCGATCTTAATAAAGATGTCAAGCCAGTTCCAGCATGCGGCAAAGCTGGGTCAACAGGATTATTTGAAATGACGTCCCGAAGAGACCCCGGTGGGCAAATTAAAACAACACTCAGATTTGCTTATGAATCTGGTATCGCCTATTGGGATCTAATTGAATTTACTCAAACTCAGAATCTTATTCAAATAAAATGGCATAAACCGGGAAATAATGATTATATTTTGCAAGCATTTTATAAATTCGGGCCCAGTGGCCTGACGATGGCTTCGCTTGAGGGGGATGTCGTTATCGACGACCAAAATTATGCAACTTCTGGACTTTCGCAGTTAAGGCGGCTTTTGCAAAGATTTAACAATCGAACAGCACAAACTGAGGATTGTACGCGGCAAATGGGAGCCCAATGGCCCAAAATACAAAAAGTGATCATCACACTTAACCAGGCTCTCGGCGGTCACCATTCCTCGGATGGCAATCCACACATAGTACAGTGACAGCAAATGGACACTCGCATCATTTGGCTTAAACGTGGAGTGAACAACTGAACCTATGCAGATCCAAAGGCTGCCTGGGAGGTTGGTGGCCGAGCGATTATTTTAGCTTATTTGGATGGGTGTTCAAGTACAAGAGTACGATCTCAGAAATTTCTTCAACGGCCTTGTTTATATCTGTGTCGATGGTGCCTTTCCGTAGGACACCCTGGAGCACGCCATCAACAGTGTGGACCAACAAAAAAGCGGTCCTCCCAGGGTCAGCCAACCCCAACTCGTTTTGGCGTGTCGCCAGAGTTATGGTGACGATGTTGGTGACATAATCTAGCATTTCGTCGGTGCGATTGAGCGGGTTGCTGCGCGGCAGGTGGTCGCGAATGGCTCGGAAGACTTCCTGATCGCCATGCTGAAGATGGAGAATGCTTTCGATCACCCCTGTCACCATGACTTCTATGGGGGCATGGGCAAAGTGATTGATGCTCGAGGTGATCGAAGTCTTGAGGCTTTCAAAGTGATGGGACGTCAGACTTTCTAGAAGCTCGTCTTTATTAGCAAAATATTGGTACAAAGAACCAATACTGACGCCAGCAGCGGCTGCGACACTATTGGTGTTAAAGCCATCGAGACCGAGCCTCCCTAACACGCGAGCCGCACCATAGATAATGGCATCATAAGTCGCTCGCGAACGAGCTTGGTGTGGTTTTCGCCGAAGTTGTGAAGCCGGTCTCAAACCTTTCATATGGCGACCTCGTTGAGCTGATAAGGCGTGATGTTTAGGTTGCTGCGAATGGTGTGGAGATCCATTTGCCACATGTCTTCCCAGATCACTCCCCACAATTTGTCAGAGCGCTTTCCAAGCTCGTAACCATAAACAATTTGGTCGAATGAGTCGCGGATGATATCGCGATTTTTAGTGCCGGCTACCCACAATAATCCGCTTACTAAAATGGCAACAGGTACGGGGCTAAACAATTGTCCTATATAAAATGCCTGAAGACCCAGCTCTCCAGGGACATCGGTGCCGAATCCAGTGACAACGTGATACAAATCATGGGTTTTACGCATGCGTAAAATAAAGAAAGACTCAACGTCAAATACTTTATTGTGCTCATAAAATTCGGGATCAAACCCCCCGAGACGCATCATCCGTGCATACTCGGCTCCAAGCGTGCCAGGGCGGTATCGTTCGCATTCTTGTAAATTGAAAGGAGTTTTCAAATATTGTGAGTTTGCATGAGCATAGAGTTCTTTGGCTTTTTTATCTTCCAAAAAAGCATCCGCCATGATTTTACGATCTTCTTTCGAAGCCATGGTTACCATTTGATCTGTAAAGCGGAAAACTTCAACTGTGTTGGTCGGGTCTTTCGAAAACTTTAAAAGATGGAAGATGAATTTTGCTTGGTTTAACATGTTTTCTCCAATTTAGTGTTTAGTGTTATTGCTAGGTTGTTAAATCACTGCTAACAAAGCTCTTATCGGAGTTATTTGTCATTTAAATAACTCATCTTATGAGTGTCTTTATGATATTGAAAATATTAGATAAATTTAGATACCCAGCGGTAGTATATGAGTTTTCGCTCAGATTTGGCCAGGGGAGCCAGGGTGTACGTCGAGACACTGTTTGGTGAGAGGATGCGTGCATCAACCTTGGTATAACTTTTGCAGTTCAAATATTGATTTGATTGCGCCTAGATCTAGGCAGTGGATCTAAAGATCGAATCATAAAAGAATTGTTTTTAATCTTGCTGAGGGATCTGTGAAAAAAAACTTATATTTGAACGCAATTTTACTCGCGGTACCATTGTTTATTGCGTCTTGTACGACTACTAGTGAACAAGACCAATCTGGTTCAAAAGATGTGGTTTCTTCAGAAAAGAAAAACCCAAGGGGGGGACTAACCTCAAAAGAGATTGTGACTGTTATTAACAATATCCAGGTTCTTACTACGTTGAGAAAATGTTATGAAGCTGTATTAGAGACCTACCCAGAATTTACATCAAATATTACTGTTTCCTTTAAAATAGCTGCCGATGGACGGACCAAAGAGGTCAATATCTCCCGTATAACTCAAAGGCAACCGTCCCTTGAAACCTGCATTGTCGAGACAATAAAGCCTCTTGTTTTTCCGAAACCGCGAGGTGGCAGTGATGTGACTGTAAATTATCCTTTCGTTTTTGAACTTAAATATAGCGGTAGGTAGATCAAGACTGGATTCCGCCCAGGTAGTTGATTCCCACCAAAGCCCATTCCTCAACACCCCAGCCATAATCGACAGTAATCTCCGTGCCGATCGGTATCCCTCGGAGTGCTTTAAGGGTGATGCTGTCGACGTCGACATTAAAGAGATCTCCGCGTTCGATCTCTCGAAGGTAGCTGATGACATGAGCGACAGCGTTTTACGGTTTCTCTCGCACTGGAAAATGAGCCGCATAGTGATCGACTTCTACTTGCGAACCACTATCCGTATGAACGTGGTTGGTAGTTGCAAATCTTGGTTCGAGTGTTGAAGTTTTCCCACCTCTCGTTTTGTGCAGATGTGGAGGCCAATCGGCAAAGAGAGGGTCGCATTTTTTGGTCTGAAAGTAAAACATGCAAAATCCATTGGGATGTCGAGTCAAATAACCCATCAATTGGTCAAAACCCCTCAGGGCATATTTAGGGCCACTCCAGATTTTTGCCTCACCCTTATAACAGAACTGATTTTTTTGTAAGCAGTTTGGTGCTGTAATCGTAATGTCAACATGCCCTTTCGAGTTTTGCTCTCGCGTTGCATGGAAGAAGAAACTTTGATTTAGTGCAACTTCGATAATGGATGAAAGTGTATCTTCATTCATTCGAGAGTAATCTTTGTCGCTTTCTTCCATTGATGCAGTGATTTCTTTGATTTTCTTTCGAGCGTAATCCACTGCAGATTTCGTGTCACCTCGAAAAGCAGCGAAATCGATACGCATGCCGAACTCCTTTAAGAGAAAATCGGAATCAGACAAATCCATATTCCGCTCCAGGCAGACCCATCACGAATGCGTGCCGAATCTTTTTATTAGCCTCATGATAAACAATGTCTGGATTTTGAGGATTCCTTACAATGTTTTCACGCTGAAGCTCTTCAATATCCTCTTCTTGCAAGATATAGAATAAGTTGTCATCAGGCACCTTGAGTATAGCTTTCATAGCCAGGATATCTGGATACCTGCTTGACAGAAAAGATAGTGCTTTAAGCGCAGTTTCGGGTCTTATTCCTAGTTCCTGCGAAAACCATTTCAGATCGGGATTGATATAAAAATAGTATGGTGCTCTTCTGGTAGCGGCTTTGTCGTTAAAGAAAGAGACTATTTTATTTAAGTTCGTTACGTCCAAATCATATTTGCTTCGGGGCAGAGGAACCTCAGCGGTGAGAACTGGAAGTAACTTCAGCTCACGTCCAGGCTGCATTGCTTAACACCTCGTTCAAAAATTGTTGATTATCAGTTTCGTCAGTGGAAAATTTCACCAGAATCCAGGGCAAGGATTTCTCTGGTTGTTCCAACATTTCGCTGCTTCCGTGTAACCAGATTTTTGGACATGCAGCAAGTAAAGGCCACGCAACGTTAAGCTTAGTGAATTGAACCTTTTTCGACGCGGATTGACCTCCGATCTGGAATGGATCAGCACGCAGATCACAACCAGAGCCACTGGAATCCGGGAGAAAACGACTTCCGGTATCAGTGTAAAAATAGCCCCCCCATACCTCGCCGATCCTGGGATTGCTATAAATGGCGTCGATTGCCTTGAAGAATGTTACGCGCTTCCATTGTCCTGCAGCAGCTGCTCGCCAGTAGCGCGTCGACAGCAAATGAGTGATGGCTGTTGCTTTGTCGGCCGAGGTTTCGTTTTTAACGAGGGAATTGGCGTCAATCAAAAAGATCCTATTTTTGGATTCTGTGTCGACGATTACTTTGTGCCACACCGGAGCAATCCATCTTTTTTTTAACCGCATTTGAGACTGAAATTGCTTGCCCGAGTCCGAAAGTAGTTGGGCATTTGGAGTTTCGTATTGAAATAGTTCAATTATTTCCGAGACCAGAAAAATTCGATACTTTCCAAATTGCTTCGATATCTTCACATGAAGAGGCTTTGTCGAAAGCTCATAGGATGAAATACCTTCGAAATCAGAAATCTCTATCGAGAAATCTGAGTCTTCAGTATCTTCAAAGACCTCCTCTATTGAATCTATACACTTATCAACCAGCAGATATTTGAAGCCATAGTTCAGAATATGTTCTTGAAAATTTTTTGATAGCTCTGTTCCGAGATCAGGATTTGAGCCACACGATTCGTACAGAGCGCTTTTCAGATTTAAAGCATTATACTGTGCTTTTAATTTTGATCTGGCAGGCGCGAGAGCCTTAAATAAGGCGTGCAGATGAGGTAGCATTCCCAATTGGTTTGCTAGCGAATACAGATTTTGAGAATCTGAATCTGTGACTACAGATATTTTCGCCGCAATGATGGCCTTGGAAACTAGAGAATGCATAGGTTGCCCCCAAAATAGTCCTTGGGCTGAAACTACCACGAATAGGTAGCAAAAGGAGAATTTAGACGTCGTAGCATAGCCAACCCTAGCATTTATATGTCAATACCACATTTGCAGCAAGCGGATCGATTCTGTTGCGGCTAGAAGGAAGCTGATTTTTAATTGGGATTCGATGCCGATTTAAGTGGAATCCTAGCACGTCCGACTTAAGCATCAGAAATATTTAACCTTTAAATGCGGAATTTAGGGGTATCACTTCCTGTGCGCGAAAAGTACCGGTTTGAAAAACCCTATCAAATTAGTATTCTATAAATTAATTATTCATCAATAATTCTGCAATCTTTTAAGGCAGGCGCCCATGAGCCTTGGTATATCTTTTGCGTTTTCAATGTTGTATTGGTCGCGTTTAGATCCAGGAAGTGGCTTGTTTTTCCGAAACCGCGAGGTGCCGCGGATGTGACTGTAAGTTACCCTTACGTTTTTAATCCTAAATAAAGCGACTGGCAGATCAAGACTTGCTTCCGCCCAGGTAGTTGATTCCCACGAGAGCCCATTCCTCAACACCCCAGCCATAATCGACGGTAATCTCCGTACCGATCGGTATCCCTCGGAGGGCTTTAACGGTGATGCTTTCGACGGTCACAAAAAACTCAGCATTGGGATGGTCATCGTGATTGATCATGGAAGTGAGCCCGAGTCCAATCACATAGTGTTTATGATTGTCGGTTTGGAACATGTAGTGGCCCAGAAAAGTTTTAGAGAGGGACTCGCCCTCAGATTTAGGGACCAGCAGCACGGGCGATATTTCAATGACTTCGCCGCCTCGGATACGGGACGTAGCAAAAACCCCTCGTCCTTTACCTTTGCTCGGTTTGATGTTGGTTTTATGGCTGGTGCGAAAGGATGTTGGGTTCACGGACTCTGGTCCTACGGTGAGAGTGGATTGGTGTTGACTCTTTGGACAAAAAAAACGATGTATTCCTTGCCTTGTCCTGGGTGCGTGCCCAGACAAGCCAGTCTTTCTATAGCATGCTCTTCAGAGGTCAGGACACCGGGATGTCAAAAAGAAAAAACCAGTCCCATCGCTGCCCAAGATGTCTTATGGGCGTCGTGCGGTGTTTTTGCGATCAAATCCCGACGCTCTCCCTGGCCACGAGAGTGATCGTGGTCGCCTATAAGCGAGAAATCCATGCACCTTCCAACACAGGCCGACTCGCCACCTTGGCTCTTTCAAACAGCGTGTTGCTAGCCCGTGGTGACCAATACCAGCCCTATCGCCTTACGGAATACTTGCTTCCTGGGAGTCCGAGCCTGGTGCTCTTTCCTTCGGAGGAGGCCGAACCACTTAGCGAGGCGCGTTTAGACCAAATGACCAGACCTTTTAACCTGGTGGTTCCCGATGGCAATTGGCGGCAAACCGCCAAAATGATCCGGCGAGATTCTGATATGGCACAGCTTCCGCGGGTGACCCTCCCCATGGGAAACCCCAGTGCTTACAGGATCCGTACCGAACGTAAGCAGGAAGGTCTGGCGACGATTGAAGCCATTGCAAGGGCTTTAGGAATCATCGAGGGGACAGAGGTCCAGGTGGCCCTTGAAAACCTGTTGGCGGTCAAGGTTTCGCGAACCCTGGCCAGTCGAGGAGTCACGCTGTGAGAAAAAAAAGGGCTGAGTGCCGACACAGCTGATTTAAGCTAAAAACCGTGTCTTTTCCGCGGGACTAGGAATCCGACAGGTAGGGCTTTTTCCAAAAAAGCGGTAGCGTCGGGATGCGATCCAGCGATACACCACGTCTCGTAGCACTGGGGGGATGATTTTGAAAATCCATAAAAACCACCAAACCCCGCCCAAATGGATCCCAATCCTGAGGATAGCCTCTGAGCGTTGGTAGACCTGGCCATCGGCCCAAAACAGGACCGTATCCAGTGTCTGGCTCCCGGCGGCGAGATGGGTTTTAGCGGTGTCACCCTGAAGTGATGCAAAGCGCAGGTTAGAGTCGAAGTCCTCTCCCACCAGCCAGCTTACAAAGCCGTTGCATAAGTTACAGACACCATCAAAAAAGATGACGGGCTTTTGCTGGGATTTTTTTGGCGGTATCCAACGCGGGTCAAAAGTCAGCAGGTGGAGCACAATCATTCCTATTGTACTTGCCGCATGTGAGTCTCCTAAACTCAATGATACGAGATTAGCCAGTTGGCTCACCAAATAGATCAGCCACACAAACCATCTTGTTTTTCTAAAAAAACAAAGGGGGGCGAAGATAAGACCTAAGGTGGATCCACTAAGACCATATCCTAGAGCCAAAAGGAACCACCCAAAGTAAAAAATCCACGGTGGAAAGGTCCACTCGCTTATGTTGGTCTTAAAGGAAACCTTCGGAACAAAAGCAGTCCCTAACATCACAGCACTCACAGCAAGACTGCTGCTCGTGGCGACCGAAAGATCTTGACCCCATAGAAAAGCGGATCCACAGGCAAGAACCACAGAAAGCCATGGCTTTTGGATACCCCATCCAAAACCCATGGCGCCTATGCTGAGAGCTACCAAGGTCAGAGTCAACCACCATGGGTCTCCACGATCCAGTCTTAGCAAACAGGAGCCGGCCAGGTAGATTCCCAGAAACCCCCGAAAGATTAGGTAAGAAGTGGGAGAGGCTAGCCTAGTCACAGGTTTCCTTGTTTGGCGTAGAATGGGTAAACAGGGACGACGCCACGGGAGACTCTATCAGGGATATGAGGTGGCGGCCAGTAAGGAGATGAGTGGTGGGCATCAAATATAAACTGCCACTCACTCAATGTTTTATTTTTTTGTGGTTGCTGGAGTGGTTGCTGGTTTGGGCAACTCGATTTGCTGAGCCTTAAGAATACCCTCTATCACGTTTGCCCCATTCTTGGCTTGCCATTTGGGACTCTGATCCTTGCCGGTAAACGTCACCTTACCATTCCATTGATTGATCTCAAACTCAATGGCACCACTTTCAAAGTACTTAGCCGACGTGGTTCCCTTAACTCCTACTAACTGTAGTTTGCTATATTGGTTTAACGATTCTTCACCAGGCTTGTCCCAAACCATAGATTTGATATGAACACAATCACTGTAGGATTCGACATCATCCTCGTGGCTCCCTTCACAGGCTCCTCCCTTTGATCCCATGGTGGCGGAAATGGACCGATATTTTCTCTGGCCGCCATTCGACCCCGGAGCAGCGTACTCTGCATCGATCTTTATCTGACTCATGTTCCTTGATGAGAATGTACCAGTCGCACCGAGGGCTTTTGGCAGCAGTGCCCCTATATCAGCCACTTTTTTACCTTGGAATTCAGTACCATCTCCGGTATATCGATCCAAATAAAAGGCTCCAAAGACCGTCATCTTGAAGGTTGTTATAGCCATCTGGCCATCCTGTTTTTGCAGGCAAGGCATCAAGTCTAAGGAACCTTGATAAGTTACCCAATGGTCCTTATATGAGATGGGAAGCTCTTTCAATTTTTGGCTGTTGCAGTCTGTTTCGGCTGTTTCGGAGTTTTTTGCCGCATCCATTGCTTCTGCGTTTAGTGTATTTTCCGGAAAAAATGCTGATTCCGATTGGATAACACTTCCTATATTTTGGCTCTCCTCGGCCACTAAATTATCCGGTTTCTTAAGCTCTTCAGCAGTTAGAAATCCAGAAGGGAAATTAGGATTTTTTTGAACATCTTCAGCTACGCTTTTTGCGTCCTTTGGTTTTTCCTTTTTTTTTGTGGTACCACACCCGAAGTTTGGCCAGCCCATAAGACAGATACAGAGAAGCATTCCTTGTGTGCTCTTAGATCCTGCTATGTTACGGTTAGCGAGCCTGTTCTTAGCTTTTGAATTTAACTTAATCATGTTTGAAAGATCCTTTCCTTAAAGTGTTTAAAGAATAAAAATTAGTCACAAAATCAAAACATTCAATGAATTATTTAAGCATGATTTATACCAAGTATAGAAAATGATCTAACTAGCTATTAAAATTAAAAAATATTAATGAGTATAAATCTAAAATTGTTTGTTTTGAAACATAGCTGTAATCTTTAGCACACAATGATTGTGTTCTGTGCCATATTCGAGATATAGAGTTTTTAAAATTGACTAAACTCTATACATAGCGATAGCACTTGGCATCGGTGCTACGAGAGAGGCTGAGTCTAGCCTGATCACATGATTCCTAGTTTGGGGTGAGTCGATCCACCTGTAAATACCTGAGAATTGCTTATTAAGCATCCAATATAAATATAATTTTTTGAATTTCTTGAACGTGGACCGTAACTTGCATGTGTATCGCCGGGGGGGATTTCTTGCTTCCACGAGGGTGATTTACCTTGTCCAAGGGAAGGGGCATAAAGGGGCGTCTTCTGAGCATCTAACAAAAAACATATATAGGTTTATTCTTCTTGACGAGTCAATTTAAAAATGTTATTTATCCGCCGATGATTAAATTTTTATTAGTTATATTTAGTTTAATAGAAAATATGGTTAATTTTTTATTTGAGGTTTTTCTGATGGATCTATACAAAGAAAGCTGGGAGCTGTACAAAGGCCACTCTTCAAAATTTACAGATGATTTTCAGTATTATGCGGATTTTTGCAAGCAAAACCCAACACTTGAACTCTTTGCTGGTTATGGACGGTTAACAAATTTTTTGGCAGCTCAAGGTATCGACATTGAAAGTGTTGAGCTATCTCCCGATTTTTCTGCACACATACAGATTCCCGAAGAAAAGAGGCATTTAGGAGATGTCACAGAATTTAGATTAGATAAAAAATTCAGGCGTATTATTGCAGGATATAATTCGTTTTGTCTTATTACTGATCCAAAATTGATAGCTAAATTTTTTAGGAATGTAGCTGCACTGCTCGTGCCAAATGGTCGGGCTTCATTTAGCTACTATCACCCAGATGCATGGAAGAGCGCTACAGGTGACGATTTTATCTATAAGAATGAAATCGTCACCTATGATCCATCACACGATTTATCGCAAAGAGACGCGAAACATGGCGTGTGGATTGACCGATATAAATATCAAAACCAAACAATCACTTTCGATTATCCCGTGAGGATCTATGAATCAGAAATAGACCTTGTGCCATTTCTTAAGGATACAAATCTTAAAATAATAGACGTGATTTACAACTATAACAACAGCGAGATATCGGAGGACGGATGGCAAGAGTATATCTTACAAAAATTTTAGGTATTTGCTCACTCTTATGTTCGACAGTATCCCTTGGTTTTCCCGAGGATATAAGGGTTTTATCTTGGTTTGGATATATTAAAAAAGATGCAGAGGTTGCTAGAATTGAAAAAAAATGTAACGTAAATATCTCGGTTGATGAATTTTACACAAATGAAGAGAGTCTTATCCGAAGCGCCCACCCAAAGACCAATTTTGGTTGATTTTTGAAAATGAGATCGAATCCCCCGTAACCGTGGGCGGTTTGGATAAGAGCCCAATGAACTAAGCGCGCGAGCACAAAGCTATG
>JBGSUI010000248.1:0-18229 GCA_041736175.1 Oligoflexales bacterium
CAAAGAATGCCGAGGTGGTGATCAGTGCCTTAGGAGATCTCCTTGAACACCGTGATCCTTTGCGAAAGGCTGAAAGGGCCAAGCAGAGACAAGAAAAAAAGGAGCAGGGGAAGAGCTCCGACAAGGGTGTCGCCCCGGGACGAACGCCGCCCGAAGCGGTGGTCCCGGTAACCTCGGTCCCGGATTCAGCGACTCCAGAGGGAACACCAACTGCGAAAAAACACAGGTCTGCAATCCCCATGGCCGTTCGCCACGAGGTGTGGTCCCGGGACGACGGACGCTGCACTTGGACGGAGGTGGATGGCAGTCGTTGCAATGAAAAGTTTAACTTAGAGCTCGATCATGTCCAGACGATGCACTGTCATGGGGGTACCCACGACGTAGAAAATCTGGCCCTTACCTGCCGGCGTCATAATCAGCTTTCGGCGAAGGAAAGGCTGGGAGAGGAATTTTGGTCGAAAAAGAGACAAGAGTGGGACCAAACTCTCTAGAGGGCGTGTCGTCCCGGGGCGAATTACCAATGGGCGTGAAACGCAACAACAGGGGTGCGTTTACGGCTCGAGGCCTTGAAGTCCACCTCTGAAAGCAAGATTTATTCCGGGAGTCGCTGGCATCCAGGTGGAAGCTCTTGAGGCTTAGTTATGGCCGTGCTAGAGTCTCATGGGGGAATTTTATTTGTGAGGACAAGTGGTAGTGAGTCCAACTGTATTTTCATTTGGTTCTTATCGTTTTTTCTTTTTCTCTAGGGAAGAACCTAGGGTGCATGTTCACGTGACCTCGCCCGACGGCGAAGCAAAGTTTTGGATAGATCCCGTTATTGCGTTAGCTACAGTGTCTGGACTCAATACGCGTCAGATTCGGATATTGCAAAAATTGGTGGAGACCCATGAAAAGGAAATCCGGGACTGCTGGGCAGTCCACTTTAAAGCCTGAAGTTTCCGCTATTACCCGACAAGGTATTTGGCTGATCGTGGAGCAGATTGAGTACTTTGCACCTTTCATTGATTTCCCTTGGTTTAAGTCGGCTCCTGCTCAAGCGATCTTCGATCTTCGGATGCCCCACAAAGGCCACCTACGGTGGCCAGCGTTAGACATTGATCTGCATCTTGATTCCCTCGTAAGACCAGATGCATTTCCACTGATTGCAAAACCAACTAAACCACGCCGCAAACAAAAAAAATCTGCTTGAGACGAGGAGCGGCTAACGCCCCTCTTACCCGATCTCATTTGCATAATCAACTACCAAGACCTTTAAGTTGCTTGTTCCATAGACGATTTATAAAGGTTTTCCAATGAAGCAAATGGATTCCTTCGACAACCCGGTCTAGGGGGTCATGGCTCACCACATAATATTCGAGAGATAGTTCTTCTGTTTGGAGGATTTTTAAGGGCTTTAAATCCGAGGGCGCGACTTTAGTGGTGGCTTTGACTTCCAGGGCGATATGGCCTTCAATCACAAAATCCACCTCGATTTGATCTTCGGTGCGCCAAAACTGTAGATCGCGCTTAAGGCGCTGGTAACTTAAAAAAGCCCTGAGCTCCATGGCGATCCAATGCTCAAAGAGAACTCCATAGAGATTAGAATGCCGGTCAATGTGTTGGATCCCTGCGAGGCAATTGAGTACGCCCGTATCAAAAAAGTAGAATTTGGCAAGGGACACTGACTTTCGGGAAGTAGGCTTTTTCCAGGGCTTTACCTGAAATCCAATAAGGGTATCTTCGAGTATCTGAAAATAACTGGCGATGGTTGGCGGCGAAACACCCGCATCTTGGGCAATTTTAGTAAAATTAAGGAGCTGCCCACTACACAGGGCCGCTAAACGCAAAAATTCGACAAAAGCAGGGATCTTTCTGACGAATCCTTCGCTTTTGATCTCTTCGTTGATATAGGTTTGGACATAGGCATCGAGCTCTTCTTCGGGGTACTCACTCAAAAGGACTGCAGGAAGGCCACCAAACTTTAGAAATCGAGGCAGGTCAAAATTGGGCATCTCAGCATAGGTCAGGGGAAACAGGTGAGCAATCCACGCCCGTCCCGCAAGGAGATTGACGCCACTGGCTTTGAGTTTGCGGGCGCTGCTCCCAGTCAAAAGAAATCGTCTACCTTCCTCTTCGATCATTCGGTGAACTTCGTCAAGCAACAATGGGATTTTTTGAATCTCATCGATGATAATCACTTGGTCGGACTCAGGGGCCTGCTCGGCAATCATTTCGGCCAAGGCCGATGGATCTTGCATCAAGCGTATTTGCAAAGTGGTTTTCAACAGATTAAAAACACAGGCTGAGGGCCCAAAGCTCCGCCGCATAAGAAAACTTTTGCCAGTACCCCGAGGGCCAAACAAAAAAAACGACTTTTTATTAATAATATCATTAAGATCTAGTTTTCGAGTAAAGATCTGGCTCATAAAGTACTACTTTCTAAAAAGGTCCTTTTTCCAAAGTAGTACTTTATATTTTCCCTAACTCCCTAGCAAGGTCTGATCTCCCAGATCTCCCAGATCGCTTTTATTTGGTGCTCTTTTGTGGACAGGCGCCCAGGCGGTCCGGAATGGTCGCGAAAACCAAAGGTTGACCTCAGCGCCGCTCTATATTAAGAAATTATGAAGGCACAGACTCAAGCGCTGGGATGCGTCGTGCAACGCACCGAGGAGTTTTTAGAAGGCAGGCCAGTCCATAGGGATCAATGCCGACTTAAAGCTGTGAAGGCAGTGGCGCGAACATCGAGATTACCATTCGGAGGTCCGTAATGGGTCGGTTGACGACGCATGTCCTGAACACGGCTACAGGTAAACCTGCAGACCATGTGCCCATCTTTTTGTTTTACATCAGCCTCGACGGGACCAGGTCCCTCGTGGCAGAGGCCACGACCAACCAGGATGGTCGCACGGAGTCCCCCTTGATGGGGCCCGAAGAGTTTCGAGCGGGCACCTACGAACTGGTCTTTCAGGTTAAAGACTATTTTGGTCGGTCCTCCCTTCCCCAGAGTTCTCCTCCTTTTTTTGACACAATCACCTTGCGTGTGACGCTGGCTGATGACCGTGAACACTACCATGTCCCCCTTTTGGTGTCGCCATGGGCCTATGCAACCTACCGTGGGAGTTGAGGAGAGAGATCTATGGATACCTATTGGACCGAGTGGGCCAGTCTGCTGTTGCGCTGGCTGCATGTGGTGACCGCGATTGCTTGGATTGGTGCTTCCTTTTACTTTGTGTGGCTGGACCAAAGTCTCGAAAAGCCCCAGAGCCCTGATTTGGTGGCCAAGGGGGTCGATGGTGAGCTTTGGGCGGTCCATGGCGGTGGGTTTTATAACCCACAAAAGTATCTTGTGGCGCCGCCCTTTCTCCCTAAAAACCTCCATTGGTTTTACTGGGAATCCTATACGACTTGGATGACAGGTTTAGGCTTGTTTACCCTGATGTACTTGGCTAACCCAAACACCTATTTGATTGACACACGGATAAGGGTTCTCAGTCCTTCAGTGGCTGTTGCTCTAGCCCTTGGGTTTTTGGTGGTGGGTTTTATTGTCTATGATCTAGTCTGCCGCATCTTCGAAAACCGCCAGGGATTGTTAGCCGTCCTTACGGCAATCTTTGTGGCACTGGCGACGGTTGTAGCCACGGAGCTGTTTTCAGGACGGGCGGCTTACCTCCTGGTCGGCGCGATGATGGCGACTATGATGACGGCCAACGTATTTTTCTGGATTATTCCTGGCCAAAGACGAGTCCTAGCGGCCATGGGTGCGGGCTTGCCGGTCGATCCCAGCCATGGCAGGCGTGGTAAGATGCGCAGCGTCCACAATACCTACTTCACTCTGCCAGTGATTTTTTGCATGATTTCTAACCACTCAAGCCAGCTTTACAGCCATCCCGATGCAGGGGTGATCCTTATCTTGGTCATGGGAGCTTCGGTCTTGATCCGGCAGTTTTTTCTACTGCGCCATAAAGGTCGTTTAAACTTTTGGTATCCCGCCGTAGGGAGCGCTCTCCTTTTGGCAGTGGCCTTTTGGGTGATGCCTCCTAAAACCCTAGCCCATCAGGGCCCAGCACTGAACCTGGGCCAGAGCGCAGAGCGATCTTTTAAAATCCTCCAAGATCGATGCTATGGATGTCACGCCTTAAAGCCGACCTTGATGGGAGGAGGCGCGCCCAAGGGGATCGCCTTTGAGAGCCCCGAGGATCTGGAAAAATATGCGGCGCTTATCTATCAGCAGGCTGTGGCCCTCAGAGCGATGCCCCTAGGCAATGTGACCCAGATGACGGAAGACGAACGCCAGATCCTTGGCCAGTGGTACCAGAGCAAAACCAAAATTTAAATTAAAGGAAAACCCATGGGCACAGACTCTTCCAAAAAAATATCCCTCTCTCACCTGCTTTTAGGTCTCCAGCATGTCCTGGTTATGTATGCAGGAACGATTGCAGTGCCTCTTGTGGTGGGGTCAGCCCTGCATTTTTCAAAGGAGCAGATGGCATTTCTGATCAACGCTGATCTCCTGGCGGCAGGCATCGTGACCGTGATCCAATCCCTCGGCGTCGGCCCGGTGGGGATCCGCCTGCCGATCATGATGGGGGTGACTTTTGCTGCTGTCAGCCCGATGATCGCCATCGCCCAAAACCCTGAGGTCGGAATGCCGGGGCTTTACGGCGCTATCATCGCCTCCGGTGTGTTTGGTTTCCTGGTGGCGCCTTTGATGAGCCGTCTGATTCGATTGTTTCCACCGGTTGTCAACGGTGCCATCATCTGTCTTGTGGGTCTCAGCTTGCTTAAGGTGGGGATCAACTGGAGTGCCGGTGGTGAGCCCACCCTCCAAACCATAGTGGATGGTCGCCAGGTGCTCGTCGCCAATCCCGAGTATGGAGCCCTAAGCCAGGTAGGGATGGCGGGTTTTGTGTTGGCCCTTATTCTAGCCATCAACCGCTTTGGTCGCGGAATGGGTAAAAGCCTATCGGTACTCATTGGACTGGTGGTGGGCACGGCGGTGAGCTGGGGTCTTGGCATGGTGTCCTTAGGTGATTTGGCCAAGGCGCCTTGGTTTCAAGTGACCACCCCCTTTTACTTTGGAACGCCCACGTTTCACCTCCCTTCAGTCATCTCCATGTGCCTGGTCATGCTGATTATCCTTGCTGAATCTCTCGGACTCTTTGTGGTTGTGGGCAATATCGTCGAAGAAAAAGTCGATGAAAAAGCCCTTACCAAAGGCTTTCGTGCCGACGGCATAGGCGCGGTGATCGGCGGCATCTTAAACACTTTTCCCTATACCTCTTTTTCCCAAAACATAGGTTTGTTGACCGTAACCCAGGTGCGCGGACGGCATATCACAGCCCTAGGAGGTCTTATTTTGATCATTCTAGGACTGCTACCAAAGCTGGCGGTCTTAGCGGCATCGATCCCGTCGCCGGTCTTGGGGGGTGCAGGGCTGGTGATGTTTGGTATGGTGGCAGCGACCGGGATCCGCATCCTTGGAGGCGTGGATTTCGAACAAAAACCCCACAATGCTCTTATTATCGCCGTCACCTTAACGGTCGGTATGATCCCGACTTTAGCACCGAGCTTTTTTCACCATTTCCCAGCCTGGTCACAGCCTTTTACCCATAGTGGTATCGTTCTTGGTGCGATCACGGCCATGATTTTGAATTATGTGTTTAATGGAATGCAACCCCCTGAAATCCACGAATTCCAAGAACTCCACAACAAATTGCAAACAACTTTACATTGAGGTTATGACCCGTGAAATCTTTTTTTGAAATCCCCTCCTTCCATGACTTTATCCCGCCCACCCTAGCCCGTGAACTCCTCCATCAAGCCAAACCTGTCTCGGGAGTCGAAGGTCTATCTCAGGTGGGAACCGGAGGGGGCTTGGAGCAGTCGGCAGAGGCCCTTGAGTTTTTGATCAGGATCTACGATACCACCAAACACCGCTACCAAAACCTGCTTAAGCAACGGACCGAAGATAGGGCGTTTATCGACCAGCGTATGAAAGCCTGTGGGATGCTTAACGACTCGCTAGGCCTTACACCAAGGGACGAACGCTACCAAACGGCGATCGGTCTTGAGGACGCTAAGGGTCGTACAGTGGTAGGAGCCCTTCCGACCACCGTTTTCTACCGCAAAGGCGGTGCACCGGTCGCCCCGATTCCAAAGGCTCTGGAGGGGTTTCATGTCACCCTTTTTGGTCCGCCCGATAGCGCTAAACTGGCGATCAACGCCATGAACGCCTATCATCGCCAACTCCCCGGTGAGCCGGAGATCGTTGCTAAACTACTGCAACGCAACCACGATCTTTATCCTATCAAGTGGGGTGCAGACCACGAAGACTCAAAAACACCCATCCGCAAGGCTCTTGTGGAGGCTGGACAAAACCTCGCCGCGTGTATCAAAGGTGATCTCAGTTTTCACGACCAAAACTCAGGCAAAACCTATAGCATCCTTCCCGATAAAGCCTCCCTTCCCATCAAACGGATCACCGGCCTCGCCCTGCCCTGTGGATTCCTTTTTTACAAGGGGCAACCCATCCCGCTCCATCTTTATGAGCTCGCCCTCCATGTCTTTCACCACCAAGCGAGACCAGAGGCCCTGACCTTTTATGTACCTAAACTGGAAAACGAGGAAGAAGCAGCCTACCTTGCTGAGGTGCTGCGCACTGCCGAAGAACTCCTCTATAAACATAACAGTGCCTACCAACTGGGGACGATCCGGGTGTTGTTGGTCCTGGAAAACGCCCGTGCCGTCTTCCGCATCCATGAAATCATGGATGCCCTCGATCCTTATTTTGCCGGAGCTTCCTTAGGCTGGCACGACTACTTGGCCTCGACGGCGCGCCTGTTTAAAGAGGACGGGAATTATAGGATACCCAGCAAATCCGATCCTCATATCGTGATCAACCACATCAAAGAGTCCCACCGCCTCCTCGCCGACGTTGTGGGGTCTCGTGGTGGCATCAAAATCGGTGGAATGTATGGGGTTTTGCCCATGGATACCGATCTTAAAAGCCCCTCGTTTCAGGTTGCTTTGCGGGGATTTTTTAAAGATGTGATCACCCAGCTTAAAAGAGACCTGACGGGATTTTGGGTGGCCCATCCTGATTTTGCCCGCATAGGTCTCGCTTTGGTAGAAGCCTGGAAGCTTAGGCTTCAAGACGACGGCTTAGCCCTAAACAACTTTATCGAAGCGCTGCTCCTGCCGGACGATGCTCAAGCCATCAAACACTGGGTTGTTTCGGGTGATTCAACTGGTGAGCTTAATCGTTCTGACCCTCGCTATCCCTTAGCGCTGCTTGCAGCCGATGGAGTCAAGCCTGCGAGCCTTCCCAACCATGATCCCGAAACCGTGCGCTATAACGTCTTTCAAAGCTTGCAGTACCTCACCGACTGGCTTGCGGGCAACGGCTGCGTCGCGTTACCGACGACGATCGACCGACAAAACGTTCGGGTGATGGACGACCTGGCCACCGCAGAAAGATCCCGCTGGGAGGTGTGGCATGAGGTGTATCACGGGCGGTTTAAGCCTGAGGAGCTTATCAAAATCGCGTTTGAAGAACTCCAGTTTATTCGAAAAAATCATGAATCTCCCACCAAAAAGCCTCAAGTCCGCTGGGACAGCCGCACTCAAAAGTGGTATCCCATCGCTCTCCGGCTGATGCTTAAGTTGATGACCGCTACTAAGCCGCCTGAGTTTGCCACAGAACTCCTCCTCCCCTTTACCGTCGATCTGATCCGAGACAGCAAAGATCCTTGGCAGCGGGCTAGGGAGCTTTGTCCGCAGCGATACCAGCTGGACGCCCAAATACAACGTATGCTTACCGCCTTTGAGGCCTGTGGGACCCGCGGGTTTGCGCGGCAGATGGCTGAGCTTGGGGTTTATGATCCTGCACAAGTGGAGACGATCATCAGTGGGTTTTCGGTGGCCGAGATCAGCGAAGCGGCTTTTTTTCACGGTGACATCGGTGCTGCAAAGGATCAGTTAGACGAGGCGGCAGCCCGGGAGCAAGCCCTTGCCCAAAAGGGTGATCTTCATACTATGGAGCAACTCAGGCAGCTCGGGAAAGCCTACCAAGACAAATTTGGGTTTAAGTTTTTGGTCTCAGCCGAAGGCCGCCGTGCAGAGGGGCTCTTAGAGATTCTCAAAGCTCGGTTGATGCAAACCAGCGACCAGGAGATGGCTGAGGCTCGAAAAGCCTTGATTGCGATCACCCAAAAGCGTCTAGGCTCCCTTGAGCAAAACCAGGTGCTGAAAGATCTGCAAACCTTGCATCAACAGTCAGCCGTCCCCGGACTCGCGGTCGCTGTCACCCTCGGACGTGAGGTGCAAAGCCTTTGTTTTGGCGAACTGATCAATGGTGCATCGGGAGCCTCGGCGGTCCGGCCTGGGACGCGGTTTCAGCTGGCGTCCCTTAGCAAAACCATCGCTGCCGCCTTTTGTTTGGAATTCTTCAGCCAACACAAGATCCCCCTCGAAACCAGCGTTCAAAGCCTGCTTAAAAAGTACAAAAGCCCCTGGAGTTTACCAGCCCCCACCTCACAACCCCTCTGGGCAGAGCAGGTAACCCTGAGTCATCTGCTCAGTCATACAGCGCTTTCCATTCACTATGTGAAAGGGTATCCCCAGAAAGCCGGTCACCCGCCGTTGACCGATCTCCTTCCATCCGTCGAAATCATCGCTCAACCAGGAACCCAGTTTACCTACTCGGGAGGCGGCTTTTTAGTACTTGACCATCTGGTGGAGCTTATAAGCGGCCAAAAAGCAGCGGATCTTATACAAGAGTATTTGCGTCCAATTGGCCCGTCAGAAATCACCTTTAAAGAGGACCTTGGGCCCCTCGATGCTTATGGGTCTCTTGATAAGGCAACGCCCCTCCCCGGTGGCCAACTCTGCTTTCCTGGGTTTGCCGCAGGAGCGCGAGGGACGGCTAGGGGAATGCTGGAGTTTATGATGCACCTCACACAAGCCTACCAAAACCTTTCAGGCTCGGGGGGCATCAGCCATGACACCGCAGTGACCATGCTCCAGGGTCGTGACCTGGGGTCGCGGGAGTTTATGGGCTGTGACATGGGCCTCGGGGTTTTTGTCGCCGAAGCTGGACCCAACCGCTTTGCGGTCCACCAAGGTGCTAACGATGGTTTTCGGGCTCTTACAATCATGGGTTTTCGTGGTCCTGACCAAGGCAAAGGTCTGGTCATCCTCTGCAATGGTGATCAGGACGGAGTCCCTTTAGTCGCCGATGTGGCCTGCCGGTTGCTGCGCCACCTCGACATCCAAGGGATCGACTTGGGCCGGCTTGGAGTCGTCCCTAAGGGGGTGGACTCCCCTCGGGATGTACCAGCGGCATCCCGGGTGAATCACGCCTTTAAGGAGCGGATCTTTGCCAGTTTTGAGCCGGATTTGCCCGAGGCGATCAGTGGTCGTCAGATTCTGAGCCCTTTGGCAGACCAAAACCTCGTCGCCCTTGCCAAGATCCACGCGGTCAGCAACCAAAGATTTGCGGGGGCCGAAAATCTGCTGAGCCCCTACGAGCCTGTGTTTGATCCCGAGCTTTACGGGCCCCAGGGCAAAGTGATGGATAGCTGGGAATCGGTCCGTCACAATCCCCATGATCGGGATTTTGTGGAGTTCCGTCTAAACAAAACTTTATTATCTAGTAAGGGCCCGATCTATGCACGGTTTTCCACGGCTTTCCATGACGGTAACCATCCTGACCATGTCCGGGTGTTGGCGAGAAGCACCCACGAGGACCCCTGGGTCGAGCTGGTGCCTAAACAGTCCATCGGAGGTCATTCACTCCTTCATGTGAAAATCGATCCCCACAAGGCGCTCAAGACGGAGAGCTTCGACTGGATCCGCGTGGAGATGTTTCCCGATGGGGGGCTCAGTCGATTTGGTCTCTTCCAAGACCTAGCGCCAGAACAAGCGGCAGAGTTTCTGCCACCAGATCAGGCCCGCTCCCAAAGGCTTAAGGATCCTATCCCCCAAAGTCTCAAACCTCTGGCGATACCCTACAAAGATCTCGTCAGAAGCGGCACCATTCCAAAACAAGACCTTGACTATGCATCAGCCCTGTCGGGAGCCCAGGTGGTCCGGGCCTCTAACCAGCATTACGGTCCCGCGGATCAATTGATCTCTCCCTTTGAGCCGGTCCATATGTTTGATGGACTTGAGACCAAGCGGAGCCGGGTGAGCGGCCATTTTGAAGAGGTGGAGATCAAGCTGGGAGCCCAGATCGCAGTCAGACGGGTGGTCGCTGACTTTAAATATTTTGTGAATAACAATCCCATGTTTATGAGTTTTTTGGCCTGGCACCAGGATCATTGGGAGGAGTTTATTCCAAAGACTCCGGTCAAAGGGTTTGCCGGCCTACAAAAAGGCTGGATTTTGGACAAACCTTCCTATACAGACCGCATCCTGGTACGGATTTACCCTGATGGCGGAGTTCACCGCATCCATGTTTACGAGTCCTAGATCCGTTAAGAATCAGTGGAGAATCAGTTCAGAATCAGTGGAGACGAACCATGAACGCACGAGATTATGTGCTGCTCTATATCAACGGCAAAAGGCATCAGGTCCGCGGCCCCCTGGTTTTTAAGAGCCTAGCCCATTTTCTCCGGGAGGATCTGCAGCTGACGGGGACCAAGCTCGTCTGCGAGGAGGGGGATTGTGGTTCCTGTACCGTGCTGATGGCGCGTCTATACCAAGATGATCGCTCTGGTCATAAAAAGCCTGCCTACAAACCCATCAATGCCTGCATTATGCCCATGCGCCTGGCGGATCTAACGTCCATCGTCACTGTCGAAGGGCTTTCGACCATCGACGACAGGGGCCAGCGCTGCTTAAGCCCTGTCCAAGAGGCTCTAGTCAAACACCATGGGAGCCAATGCGGGTTTTGTACACCTGGTTTTGTTTGTGCCATCACCGGTCTCTATGAATCCAAGACTTCTCCCACCATCCAAGAGATCAAAAACTCTTGCACCGGTAACCTGTGTCGCTGCACTGGCTACGAGGGAATTATCGAGGCTGCCCAGAACGTGGACTTGAGCCGCTATACTAAAGTCCAAGACCGCTATATGAGTCCCGCCATGCTCGCTGATGGCAAACTTGCAGCCGCCCTCCCTGTGCGGATCAGCACGACTAGACAGGAGTTTCATCGACCTGTATCCGTGGAAGAGGCCCTTGCGATCCTCCACGCCCATCCCGATGGCAAGATCTACGGAGGGGCTACGGATTTAGGGGTGTTGCTAAATAAACGCCCCGAAAAAATGAGTCCCCAAGGGGTCTCCCACAGCATCTCCCACAGCATCTCCCTCGCCGGGATCGCAGCTTTTTCTGAAATCCGCGAAATCCCGGGAAACTTCCCGGCAAACATCCCGGGAAACATTCAACCTGGCCGAATCCTTGAGGTTGGAGCCCTGGTGACGATCGATGAATTCGAAAAATCCCTGGTCCAAAAGATCCCCGAGCTTAGCCGCTACCTTCATCTGTTTGCGTCGCCGCAAATCAAAAACATCGGAACCGTGGTCGGCAACATCGCCAATGGCTCACCCATCGGCGACACGATGCCGCCGCTGCTCGCTCTCGATGCCCGCCTGTTAGTCGTAAGCTACGAACATCCACAGGGCCGGGAGATTCCCCTTAAGGACTTTTACCTAGGCTATAAACAGCGGGATCTAAAGCCTGGTGAGTTGATAAGCAAGCTATTAATTCCGCTGCCTGAGGGGATCGATTCTGACCAACAATTGTTTTTTCGCGCCTTTAAAATCTCAAAACGTAAGGATCTAGATATCTCCAGTGTCACGGCCGCATTTCGCCTCAAGGTAAGCGGCGACAGGTCCCCAGCCCCAAAGATCACCAAGGCTCGTATTGCCTTGGGGGGAGTGGCTGCCACGCCAGTTCGTATAGAGGGCTTGGAAGCAAAACTTCTGGGCCTCACCATCGAACAGGCCGTCACCGCAATCACCTATGACGATCTGGTCTCGGTGGTGAAGCCCATCAGCGACCTACGGGGCCAAGCAGCTTACCGGACTGAGATGGTAGGACGTCTTTTGCAGCGTTTTTGGACTGATATCACAAGTCCAACGGCCCTCTCCCCGGCGAGCCCGCCCCTTCGACAAACCCCCGTGTCTCTACAGACTCAGGACCGGCCCCTTGCCGCCCATCCCAGCCACGACTCGGCCCGTTCCCATACGGCGGGTACGTCGGTTTATCTGGAAGACCAAGCGCCGGTGCAGGGGGAGGTCTACGTGGCACTTGTGCCAAGTCCTGTGGCCCATGGCATTCTGCTAGATCTGAATTTCGACGAGGCTCTCCAGGTGGAAGGAGTCATCGCCGACTTTACAGCCCAGGATCTCCCTGCTGGATTTCACAATCGTTGGGGAGCGATTGTGGATGATCAACCAGTTTTGGCACACAAGGAGCTAAACTACCTGGGCGAACCTGTCGCCCTGATCGCTGCCACCACTAAACAAGCTGCTCGGGAAGCGGCCCGTCTGGTTAAAGTCAAGGTCCAGGCCCTGCCGCCGGTCTTGACGATCGAGGGAGCTAAAGCAGCCCAATCGTTCTTTCTACCAGAGCCCTTGGTTATGGCTACGGGCGACTGTGAGGCAGGATTTTTAGCCGCGGATCATGTGCTGGAAGGCTGTTTTATAAACAAGGGACAGGATCACTTTTATCTGGAATCCCAAAGCTGCATCGTCTACCCCGGCGAAGACGATGACCTGATGATCCACTCGTCGACCCAACACCCGTCGGAGGTGCAGCACCAGGTCGCCCATTTTCTGGGGATACCGCTCCATAAAGTCGTCTGCACCGTCAAGCGGATGGGAGGAGCCTTTGGGGGCAAGGAATCCCAGGCGACCCATTTTGCGGCCTTGGCGGCCTTGGTGGCCTTTAAGCTTAAGAGAGTGGCTAGGCTTCACCTTACAAAAGATGAAGACATGGAGTGGACTGGTAAACGCCACGGGTTTAGCAGCCCCTGGAAGGTCGGGTTTACCAAGAGCGGTCAGATTATCGCCCTTAAAGCCTCTCTGTTTAGCGACGGTGGAGCCTACCTCGACCTGTCGCAGCCGGTAATGCAGCGGGCCATGCTGCATATCGACAACGCTTATTATATTCCAAACCTCATGGTGGAAGGCCAGATTTGTAGGACTCACCAACCTCCTAACACCGCCTTTCGTGGGTTTGGAGGTCCCCAGGGGGTTGCCTTGATTGAAAGTGTGATCGAGGAGATTGCATTCTGTCTTAAGATGGATCCACTCGATGTACGGATGACCAATCTCTATGGCACCGAAACCCGCAACACCACCCATTATGGCCAAACGGTATCTCCCCATGCCTTAGAGGAGTTGTTTAGTCTGTTAGTCCATGACTGTGCCTACCGGCAAAGACAGCAGGAGATCGCCCGCCATAATCAAACAAATCGTTCGATCCTACGCTCGCTCTCCTTGACTCCCGTTAAGTTTGGGATCTCCTTTACGGTCAAACACCTTAACCAAGGCAACGCCCTGATCAACATCCAACGGGATGGCAGCATCCAGGTCTCCACAGGCGCCACGGAGATGGGCCAGGGGGTGCAAACCAAGCTTTCCCAGATCGTCGCCCAGGTCTTTGGAATCAGCACAGACTTAGTCCGCATCATGCCAACCTCGACCGAAAAAAACCATAACACTTCGGCGACGGCCGCCTCGGCCGGCACCGATATCAATGGCTTTGCAGCCCTGAACGCTGCGAACCAAATCAAAAAACGCCTTATGGCCCTCGCAGCCTATCTGTTGACCACGAGTCCTCGTCCTAATCCCTGGACCGTCACCAAGGACTTCGATGGAGATGTTTGGTTGCAGCAAACCGAGATCCTCGACCGAGTGATTTTTCACGACGGGTGGGTCTGCTTAGATCATCCATCGGGTGAGACCAAACAACAAAACAAAATAAAATTTTGTGAACTGACCGAATCCGCCTACTTGTTTCGGGTACCCCTAGGGGCTTACGGAACCTACGAGACCCCAGGGATTTATTTTGACCGCCAAAAAGGCCGAGGCCATCCTTTTTACTATTTTACCTGTGGCGTGGCTGCCAGTGAAGTTAGTATCGATCGCACCAGCGGTGAGGTCAAAGTCCTCAGGACAGATATCCTGATGGATCTTGGCCGACCTATCAATCCCGCGATCGATCGTGGCCAGGTGGTGGGTGCTTTTGTCCAAGGGCTTGGCTGGGTGTGTATCGAAGACTTGATCGTCGGGGAGGATGGTCGGGTGCTGACCCATTCACCCACGACCTACAAGATCCCCAATATCCACGATATCCCACGGGTGCTCAATGTGGGGTTTTTACAAAAACCACGGGGTGGTGCCAGTATCCGCGGCAGCAAAGCAGTCGGCGAGCCGCCGCTTCTCTTAGCACTGAGTGTCTTTACGGCGATTAAACAAGCTCTTCAGCAGCATTCACAGGAGAGAGTCCCTCTGCCGCTACCTGCGACCCAAGAGCAAATCTTACCCTACCTTTCTCCTAGAGTGTCTTCGAGTGAGGTCAAATGTCCTGGAACTTAGCCTTTCACGGATTATTGCAGCAGCTCATC
Organism: Oligoflexales bacterium; assembly: GCA_041736175.1. Taxonomy (GTDB): domain Bacteria; phylum Bdellovibrionota_B; class Oligoflexia; order Oligoflexales; family CAIYRB01; genus JBGSUI01. The sequence continues at coordinate 14,555 of JBGSUI010000248.1, forward strand.
GAGTCCAGAACCCCCTTTGTGATGGTCACACTGGTGGATGTCCTGCTAAGTGCGCCCCAGGAGGTGGGTGCCAAGCTCCTCGTGACATCCCAAGGTCTTTTCGGCGGAACCATCGGTGGTGGCAAACTGGAAGCCGCCGCGATCCGGGAGTCCCTAAGCCTGCTGGCCTGTGAGGGATCGCCTCCACAGATCGTAAACAGAAATATGCTCATGCGACTCAACCTCAAGGGGGATCTGGGGATGACCTGTGGCGGGGAGGTGAGCCTTTTTTTTGAGGCACAACTCTATAGCCAATGGAAAATCGCTATTTTTGGTGCCGGCCATGTATCCCAGGCCCTTGTGCGGGTGCTTCTGAGCCTCGAGTGCCAGCTGACGGTGATAGACGAACGTCAGGACTGGCTGGATAAGTTGCCACAGGACCCTAAACTCACCAAGGTGTGTTTAACCCCCCTTGCGGCCTTTGTCCCGAAGCTGGCCGAGGACACCTTTGTGATCTCTATGACCCAGGGACACAGCCATGATCTGCCCGTAATCCATGCGGTGCTCGATGGATGGATGCCGCCATACCTTGGGGTGATCGGCAGCGACTCCAAGGCTCGGGTCATCAAGCGTGATCTCAAGGGGCTTGGAGTGCCCGAGGACCGCATCCAGCAGATAAGGTGCCCCATAGGTCTCACCTTAGGGTCCCGCAGCCCCAACGAAATCGCGATCAGCATCGCTGCCCAGCTGCTGATGGTGCGAGGGGGCTGATTTTTTTCATCAATATGGTCATAGGTCTCTAGAACCCAAGGTCCGACCCGCTATAGTCTATTTGGTAATACTGACTATGTAGATTTTGTCTGCGGGCGGAGGATCGTAATCGTAATGCACTTGATACTTTTTTCTCGTCGTCATCATTACTCGACGTCCGTTTATTTGACTCATCGTAGGTGAGCCTTGATTTGGATTAGAGGCTGCTCGGGCGATAGCATTTTCGACTAATTTTAAATAGTCTTCCATTGCCAAATACCCATGGTCATTCAATAGGGTATAGCCCATTCTTCGTGCAATTGGTATGCTATAGGGTCCCACAATACTGTTACCATCAAAGTTTTTCTTCTTCTGCCAAAAACTTCTCGTGTTTAGCTTTCAAGGTTCTCGCTATCTCCACTGCAGATGGTGCTTCGAAAGCCCTGGTTTTGTCTGCCAAAGATTCATAGCTGGCAAGCCTAGACACGAGATCGAGATAATGTTGCTGAGTCATAAGAACCCTGATTGGCCCGTTCTTGTGCATTACCTGCAATACATTCTTACCAGTCACCTTTTCCATGTTTTCCTTTAAATTGTCTCGTAGATTTGTAGCTTTTACCGAATCTATAAACATTTTTAACTCCTTTCTTTGGAGTAAATTGACGGCAAGTGCCATCACGGTTAACTGTACGTTTAATCGGACGTTTTGTCAAAAAACTTTAGAGACCAACTGTAATCATTAGATATTACTGTTATTTTATTAATTCGTAAGACATCCATGTAAAAAGCTTAGATTTGCGTCCCCACAATCTAGAAGGGCTCTCGCGTATTCATTTTTTCTCTTTACCAGTTTCGAATTAGGCAATTACCTCTTTGAACTGAAGATAAAATCAATAGGCTTCATATTTTATGTGGGCCTAGTCAAGCCTACTCATTCGCGGCAAGATTTTTATCACCAATCTGAATTTTGTATGCAGGGCCTTGACAAGCTTTGTTGTCAAGGCTTAATATAGTGTAAGCCACTATCCTATTAAGAGATCTAAATGGCGCAATTTGAATTTTCTCAGTGGCTATTCGACTGGATTTTCTCTGTAAAAACATTTTATTTTGAGTGGGATGTTGGAAATCAAACGAAATCCAAGACTAAACATGAAGTGGAAACTGTAGAGTCTGAGGAAGTTTTCTCTGATGATAATTTAGTTCCACTAGGAATACAAATTCAACCTGAAGTCGCTGAACCACGATTTGCGGTCATTGGACAGACTAAAAGCGGCAGGATTCTACATGTTGTTTTTGCCCTGAGGATTGAAAAGATCAGGATTATTTCTGCCCGACCAGCCCATAAAAAAGAGAGGTTTTTCTATGAAAAAGCATTACGTCAAGAATAACGATACCTATGATAAAACATCACAATTTGATGAAAAAAAGTTGGAGGACGCATTAAAGCGCAGCAAGAAAAAGCGAAAAATACCTACATCTATAGCTCTTGATCCGGATCTCGTTGTTGAAATAAAGTCTGCTGCAGAACAACAGGGAGTTCCTTACCAAGTTCTATTGAGAATGTTTATAATAGATGGTTTTAAACGTTGGAAGAAGGCTGGTTAGGTAAAGTGGACCCCATGGCCTGATCTGTGAGATTCTATAAAACCGGCCAATAGCAAGGCCCTTATTTGAACAGCCCTATCGCGCAATCCCGTTCCTTTAGGTGCGGGTCAAGCGAGACATGGTGAGCCAAAACCTCATGGTTTTGGTGAGCTATTCATTGGTCCGCCTCCTACTGGCTGTAAAAAAGCGTTAACAGAAGCGCTGGGGAGGAACTACCCGAAAAGGTCACCCCCTTGATTCCTACCTCTGCATTGATATAACCTTTCGTACTGGAGTCAATCATTCTGGTACCCCCCTTAATATATCTTCACCCATACTGTTGACTAGTTTTGTCCCACTGTGTACCTTACTGCCCAGATACGAGGCACGCCAAAATGTTAATGGGCATTAAACTCAGAGCAAACCCAACAGCACACCAAAAACTGGTCTTAAGCCAGTGGATGGGATGTGCAAGATTTATTTGGAATGCCAAGTGCAGCGAAGATAAATACCTCTCGACTTTTGCTCGAAAATATATGCCTTTGGGCACCTATGCGCCGATCGATCAAAAATATTCTCAATATAAAGATGACGTCCTTTCTCCTTGGCTTAGGGACTGTCCCAGCCAGATTTTGAGAAACTCCGCTGTAAATTGGTTTCAAACCTATCAAAGGTTTCTCAAAGGGGAATGCGGCAAACCTAGGGTTAAGAAAAAATCCAGTGGTGGCAGCATCCACCTCACCAGCGAGATTTTTGAGTTTAGAAAAGGCGACGATGGGGTCTTGAGGCTTTTTATTGGTTCAAAGACCAACAATATTGATTTTCTAGCCGTCAAATTTCATGGCACTTTCAACCTTCCTAAGTCTCTTTACATAACCAGGAAAAATGGTATCTATTGGGTCTCTTTCTGCTATGAAGATCAACTCGATGATTCTCAATATAAGACGGACCAAGATCATCTAAAATATCTTCAAGGAGCAACCGAAGAGTTTCTTGAGTCCCATACGGTCGGCATCGACCGAGGGGTGGTGAGACCTATCCAAGCAGGAGATCAAGTCTTTGATTTCACCCCCGAACAGAAGAAAAGAAAAAAAATCAAAGAGCACAAGATCAGGAGATATCAGAGACGTCTCGCCCGCCAGAAAAAAGGCTCAAAACGTCGGGGAAAGACCAAAAACAAACTAGGTCGGTGTCACGAAAAAATAGCCAATATTAGTAAAGATTTTTGCCATAAGGCTAGCCACGAAATCGTGTCTAATCCAGAGATTAAAATCATTGTGCTAGAAGATCTTAAGACTAAGAATATGACTGCCTCACCCAAGGCCAAGCAAAATGTTAATGGCAAGTGGGAAAAAAATGGAG
>JBGSUI010000011.1:0-49938 GCA_041736175.1 Oligoflexales bacterium
TTCCGATTAGCTTACGTTTAGATGGTGGTATCGTTGCGAGTCTCAAATCGGAAGCAGAGCGTCTTGGAATTCCTTTTCAGACATTAGTCGGCAGTATTTTGCACCAGTTCGCTAGTGGCGAGCTTGTTTCAAAGCAGACGAAGGGTCAATTGAAGAAAATCAAGGCTTCGTGACTTTAGAAGCGAACGGACGATTGCTGGCAAAGGCTGGTAGTTCACCTAAGCCTCGCTAACTTACCGAGTCGACTCGTAGGACCCTAGGACTTTAAGGCTCTTGGTCATAGCCCCTAAGGTCATCAAGGCAGTGTTCCAAGCTGGATGATCTGGTCCCGCAGCGATCTCCAAATAGTAATGATAGGTCCAAGCGGCCTCTTTGGTCGGTCGGGCTTCGCAGTGAACCAGCTCGATCCCAAGGCTTTGGAGGATCCCACAGAGGGGGCCAATCCTTGCGAATCCCTCGCCCGAGTGGAGTAGGAGCAGGCTTAGGGTGCGGCCTCGGCGTTTAGGGATAGAGTCTTTGCGGGGTGATTTGCGGATTTTGGTCAGGTGGAGAAACCGCGTATAGTTTTGCCCCCGGTCGGCGATGTTTTTGGTGAGGACTTTGAGTCCGTAGAGTCTCGCGGCCTGCTCGGAGGCGATGGCAGCCAGATAAGGGGTGCGGGTTTTTGCCAGGTGTTCTGCAGCTCCGGCGGTGTCAAAAAAAGACTGCACCTCAAAATCTCGTTCTCGCAAAAAGTTAGAGCATTGGGCCAAGGCTTGGGGATGGGAAATCACCATCTTAATCTCAGTGAGGGTTGTGCCGGGAGGAGCCAGAAGGCAGTGTTGGATCGGAAGGATGGTCTCACCAACGATGGAGATCGGAAATCGCGCGAGATGGTCAAAATTCTCATAGATGGTCCCGGCAAGGGAGTTTTCAAAGGGTAAGAGAGCATCCGAGATCTTTGAGGTGGAAAGCTCCTGAAAGACCCGCTCGAAAGAAGGGAGCGGTCTCACCCGCCCCAAGGCCTCTTTACCGAAATACTGGAGGATCGCCAATTCGCTGTAGGCACCCCGAAGACCTTGGAATCCAATCTGGGGGTGTGGCATAGACGGCTCCTAAAAAGAGGTTAAACGGAGTTTACACAACTTTTCCTTTTGTCACCAGCTGACCGAGTTCGTCAATCACCCGGTGGGCAGACTGGAGGGCCCCTTGGATCCATCCCGGTTCCAGGGAGGTATGGTCGCCCGCAAAGAGGATCTTGCCCTCAGGGATTTGGGTGGCCAAATATAGATCGATTTGGCCCGGAGCATAGGCGGACCAGCCGCCCCCGATCCAGTCCTGTTGGTGCCAGACAAAGCTCATCCCTTTGTGAAATTGGGATTTGGCTTCGGGAAAGACTTGGCTCATCTGATTCAGGACCGCGGTGATCCGCTCTTCAGGAGCGAGGGCGCCCAGGGTCCGGGCGTTTTCATGCTGCACATAGGCGGTAAGGATCCCCAGGTTGCTGGGTTTGCCCGTGCGGTGTTTTTGGTCATCGGAACCGGACATATCCCAGAGGCGTTCGAAGTTAAAGTCAGAGTGTAAGACTTTAAGGCCCTTGATCCCGTAGGTGCTGTTTTCCCAAAAACGATTTTTAAATTGTAAGTTAATCCGCGTCACCGACTGCATTTTGACTTCTCGGGAAGCCCGCATCTTAGGCTGTGAGAGCCGGGGCAGCCAGTTTATTTTTTGGATCACGTCGAGGGGTAGGGTGCAGATACAGAAGTCGGTTTCCAGTTGCTTAAACTCTCCCCGTTGTTTGTAGGTGATCACGGTCTTGTTGGGTTTGGCTTCGACCCCAGTGACGTCAGCCAGGAGTTCCACCCGAGAGCGTGGTGATAATTGACCAGCAAAACGTCGGGCGAGCTGCTCGTTGCCACCTTTGATACGGTAGGTGCGGTCCCATTCTCTTTCCAGGTATTCCCCGGCAAGCCAGCCAAGGGCAGAGTACATGTTGACCTCAGAGCCGTTGGCAGACTGCACCACTTTGCGGGCAAAGTCGCTATAGCCGATGCTTTGGAGGTATCCGGCAAAAGTCATGGAGTCCCATTCTTGAACCTTTGCTGCCGTGATAAAGGCTCCGGATTTGGACCCGTGAGAATTCAGCGGCCAGCGTTTTTGTGAGGGGTCGCCCATATGGGGGAAAGCTTTACCTGTGTACCCTGACTCGATGGCGCCGCGGTCTTCGGGCCAAGGTTTTTGGTCATGGCCGGGTTTTTTAAAGCGGGTGATCCCCTCTAAGGAATACATGGTGTTGTCGAGGGGGCCATGGTCCAGGGCAGCGAGTTCGAGCCCGAGCTTTTTGGCGTAACCCGTGGTCAGGTCGTGGCAGTCAGGGATCCGGGTCGCGCCGAGTTCGCAGTATTGGCCGTCGTCAAAAAAGTCGTATTGGGTCCAGACCCGACCGCTGACCCTTTTGGTTTTTTCCAGGACTGTCACCGAAAAACCCATTTTGTCTAGTTCGTAGGCAGTGCAGAGGCCCGCAGGACCTGCACCTAAGACCACCACTGAGCGGCCTTTGCCATCCATTTGGGTCGATGGTTGGATGTCGGTGAGACCTGACTCACCGAGCTGGTGACGACAGCCTGCAAGGAGTCCTAAAGCGGCGCTCATACGTAAAAAATCTCTCCGTTTGAGCATGGATTCAAGCTGGGCCAAGAGTTGGGGAGGCAGGGATTTTTGACTCACTGGGCTGACCTTTCGCGTAGGGAGTTAGGAGTTGGTGCCGGAGTTTTTGACTGACCGGGTTTGGGAATCTCTGCATAAAATAGACCAAGCTTGGTCGATTCCCAAATTCTGTTGTAACCTGAGACAAAACTCGGTAGGATCCCCGCCTCGCGTAGAACCACCGCCAATCCGCGTAGACAGAGAGGAGCATCCATGGTCCATAAAAATTCCCCTCCGGAGCTACGGGTCATCTCCGGTGAGGTTGGGAGAACAATTCCAGGTTTAGATAACGTTCGCGGTCGTGCCAAGGATCTGGGCCTAGCTCTTGGAGTGATTGCCTATAGGAACGGGGAAGAGGGTTTCCAGCAAATCTCAAAACGACGCCATGATTTACGAGCGGCCCTGAGAACCATCGAGTTGACCTTAGAGCAGCTCGACGAAGGCTATCATTTTGACGATGATTTTGCAGGAGAGAAAATAGCGTCCATCCGCCGGGCTGCAAGTGTTTTAAACCGGGAGGCCCAGGTACTCCTGCAACTCTATACTCCCGACGAAGACGAGGGGGTCCCATGAATGCAGAAAGAGCACGCACTGAGATAAGTCCTGGCACTGCTTTGATGAGTATGACAGGTTTTGGGTTTCACCAGCATCAGGACGACCAAGCTGTTTACCGCTGTGAGATCCGGTCTGTTAATAGCCGTTACCTAGAAGTCCAAGTCCGCACCCCAAGACACTTGATGAGTTTAGAGCCGATCCTTATCAATGCAGTCAAATCTCGGGTCGAGCGGGGTAAGGTCGATGTTTTTATCGAGTGTGTACCGGCCAAGAAGGACCAAGTCCCCGTAGGGCTAGGTGCGAATCTTAAGGAGTATCTTGATCTATATTCCAATGCGGAAAAACAAGTCCGACACCAAGGCCTCTCGGTTTCGCCGCTGGACCTTCGAAGTCTGTTAAGTGATTTAGGCATGGGTCCTTGCGGAGAATCAAAGTCCCCAGGAGCGGCTCAAGGTCTGGATCCTGAAGAGGTCCAGGAAAAGTTTCAGCCGGGGATTCTCACGTGCTTGGAAAAGGCTCTCGACCGACATCATGAGTCCCGGGCCGCAGAGGGGAAATCTCTGGGCCTATCCCTCGCCGAGCCCCTAGGCAAGCTAAAAAACCATCTAAAATCCCTTTTGGAGCAACTGGAATCCATTCGCTTGGTCCTAAAAAATGTCCATAAAAAACGACTGGATACAGCTATAGATGCCCTGGTCACCTCCCTTGATCCCCAGCTCCTTAAATCCCGTGAGGAGCGGCTTCTTATGGAGCTGGCCCTTCTGGCCGATAAACAAGACATTGCTGAGGAAATCACCAGGCTTGGCATTCACCTTGACCAAGTGGAGCGGATGTTAGGGGGTGGTCCCCATCAGTTGGCTCCCAAAGGTGGCCAGGGGCGCAAGCTGGATTTTATGTGTCAGGAAATGTTTCGCGAAATAAACACAATGTCCAATAAACTACTCCAAATCGAAGTCTTAGGCTTGACGATCGAAATGAAACAACAGGTGGAAAAAATCCGGCAACAGGTCCAGAACATCGAATAAGTAGGCACCATCTCCATGGCAGCGCAAACTCCAAATTATTATGTGATTTCGGCCCCCTCAGGGACAGGGAAAACGACCTTAAACCGCAGGCTGATCGAGCAACACCCTGATTTCGAAATATCGGTCAGCTACACCACTCGGAGCAAGCGTCCTGGTGAACTCGAAGGAGTTCACTATCACTTTGTGACTCCCGATACCTTCCAGGACTTGATCCAGCGTGGGCAGATGCTTGAGTTCGCTAATCTCTTCGGCACTCTTTATGGGACCTCCCACCAGGAGCTCGACCGGATCCATCGCCTAGGGAAAAAAGTTGTTTTAGAGATTGACGTCCAAGGGTGGCTCCAGGCCCAACCAAAGCTTTCCCATGCGGTTTCCATCTTTATTTTGCCGCCCTCGATCAAGGATTTATGGGAGCGGCTTTCGCTCCGAGGGACGGAATCTTTAGAGACCCGGTGGCGACGGCTCCAGACTGCTAAACACGAGATTGAATCAGCCCATCTTTACGATCATTTCATAGTTAATCGAGATCTCGATCTAGCCTTTCAAGAGCTGGTGAATATTGTGGTCTTGCATAAGGCCCCTGTAAAAAGTCGTCTAGATGGCGTCTCACTTTGCCAGCATCTGTTAAGAGAGTTCGAAGATCCGTGGTTGCTTAAGATCAAAAGCCAGCTATCTGCCTAGGTCTGACGCGCTGAGGTTTAGGGCAGGTAGGGTTGAAATAACTGGGTTTTTTTGCTATAATTTAAGATAAAGCCTGCCTTTTCCGATAAAACTTGTGGAGTTCCTTGTTTTGAAAATTCCTCTTGGCTTGAAGTCGCTTTCTAAGCAGTTATCCGTCGACTCTGAGCATGTCAGGGAGTACAATAACCCAATGGTGGGTGAGATCGATGTCGTCTGATGGTCAACAAAACCGCTTGAACCAAAACCCCTTAAGTGCCGACGTGCAGCCGGTTCGGTCCAAGGAAGAGGCGGCGCTGTTGCCCCCACCTGGTGCAACCGGTGCGGTGGGATTAGAGTCGGAATCTGAAAAATCCTATGGGGATTTGCTGGCAGCAGCCAAAACCTATATTAAGAGTGAAGCCAATCTCCTCTTAATCCGCAAGGCTTATGAGTTTGCAAGCAGCTTTCATAAAACCCAGGTCAGAAAATCTGGGGAACCCTATATCACGCACCCCCTGGCTGTAGCACAAATCCTAACGACTCTTAAGATCGATATGGCTTCGCTGATTGCAGCGATTCTCCATGACACGGTCGAAGACACTCCTTGCACCCTAGAAGATATCGAGACAAATTTTGGAAAAGACGTCAGGGAGCTGGTCGATGGTCTGACTAAAATCAGCAAAATAAAATTTCGCTCCAGCCAAGAAAGGCTCGCGGAAAACTTTCGAAAAATGGTTTTGGCTATGGCCCAAGACCTGCGGGTGATCTTGATCAAGTTAGCTGATCGCCTCCACAATATGCGGACCCTCGACAATCTCCCCCAGACTAAAAGGCAGCGCATAGCCGAGGAGACGTTAGAAATCTATGCACCCCTCGCCAATCGCCTCGGACTCTATGCCTTTAAAAGCGAGCTCGAAGACCTTTGTATGCGCGAGCTTAAACTCGACCTTTACCGCGATATTAGTCGCAAGGTTGCTGTTAAGCGAACGGAACGCGAGGCCTATATCGACGACGTCAAGGCCATCCTTACCACAGAGCTACTCAAGTATGGGTTTACCAACTTAGTGGTCTATGGGAGGCCCAAGCATTTTTATTCCATCTACAAAAAAATGGTGGAGCGTGGGCTCGAATTTGAAGATATCCATGATCTCTTTGCCTTTCGGATTATCGTGGATTCGGTCAAAGATTGTTACGAGGCCCTTGGGGTGGTCCATGCCATGTGGAAACCCATGCCAGGGCGCTTTAAAGACTATATTGCGATGCCTAAAGCAAATCTTTACCAGTCGCTTCATACGACGGTGATCAGGCCAAACGGCGAGCCCTGCGAGATTCAGATTCGCACCCATGAGATGAACCAAACTTGCGAGCTGGGAGTGGCTTCCCACTGGACCTATAAAGAACGGCACACGGCACCCGAGGGCCGCAGCAGTACAGATTTGCAAAAATTTTCTTGGCTCCGGCAGATTATGGAATGGCAAAAGGAACTCCATGACCCGGATGAGTTTTTAGAGGCTGTCAAAGTCGATCTTTTTGAGGAGGAGATTTTTGTCTTTACCCCTAAGGGCGATGTGATCCAGCTCCCCTCTGGAGCGACGATTTTAGATTTTGCCTTTTCGGTCCACACTAAGATTGGTGTGACCACGGTGGGTGCTAAGGTCAACGGTCGCATGGTTCCCTTAAAAAAAGTGCTTAAAAGCGGCGATATTATCGAAATACTGACCTCGCCCCACCAAAAACCGGGAAAGGACTGGCTTAACTTTGTCACCACATCTAAGGCCCGCAATAAGATCAGGTCATCTCTTGGGTCAGAGCAGCGCGACCGGAGTCGGACCGTTGGTAGGGAGATGTTGGCTCAGGAGCTAAATAACATTGGACTTGATATCGATAAGCTCAAAAGCCAAGATATGGAGCTGCTCACTAAATTTGGGAAAGAAAGCAATTTTGAAGATGTTTTGATTGCCCTAGGCTATGGCAAACTCGGCCCCAAAGATCTCCTCACTAAAGCTTTCCCCACCCGTTTTACTCCTAAGCCTACGGAGACTTCGAGTTTACCCTCAAAGCAAGGCCACCCGGATTCGCGCCAGTCGACCAACCAGTCTGCAGTGGACAAAAAGACTGAGAGTCATGGGAACATTAAGGCGTCGTCCACGGGAATCCTAGTCCATGATATCGAAAATGTTTTGATTAATTTTGCCAGGTGCTGCCATCCGCTGCCAGGGGAGCAGGTCGTGGGTTTTATCACCCGAGGTCGTGGAGTCACGGTCCACCGAGCGTCTTGCTCGAGGGCCTTAGATATCGATCCCCAGCGCAAGATCGATGTCCATTGGGCCGCTGCTGCAGTCGAGGGTGGCAAGGGTCAGCATGCAGCCTTTCTAAAAGTGACCGTCCAAGATCGCCAAGGGGTGCTTGCTGACGTCACTGGGGTGATCTCAAAGTTTGGTGCCAATATCCAGCGGGCCCATGTACGGGTCAACCCTGATCTTATGGGCGTGTTCGAATTTGAAATGACCCTTCAAAGTTTGACCCAGCTCCAGGCGATTATCAGAAAGGTTGAATCTGTCCAGAATGTGCTCAAAGTGGAGAGAATGGGGACTCATCGGATCAACAAAGTTTGACAGCGAGGTATCACATGACCAAAGCAATGACCCATCGTAAACCAGATTCGAACCGCACCTTTGTGTGGGCACTTATATCCGTCGGAATTTTTTGTCACCCAAATCCCAGCCGAGGAGACGGGGGACCCTATGCTAAGGTCGAGGTCACCCAGGGGGCGTCGTCGACCAATCATAAGGAAATCATATTCGAAGTCACTCCGCTGCAAAATTTAATGATTAACGAAGACGCTCCCTGGTCGTTAAATGTGACGAGCGGGGGTGTCAAGTTTACGCGGGACAAACTTAAAAAAGAGGATTACAACCCTAAAATTCCGGGATTTAGTATCACCCTTGTGGAGTTGCCAAAAGCGCCCAGTGAGCTATCCTATGAGCTCACCGCTTTCATTTGTACCAAAGATAAGGGGCGGTGTTATCGGGAAGTGGTGAAGGGGAAGGCTGAGGTAAAGCCTTAAAGAGACCCTTTTAAAGTTATTGGGCAGCTTGTTTTAATGGACGGGATCGCTGGCGACGGCAGTGCCTACAGCAGGGTCCACCGAAGATCTCACCCTAGTGACAAAAGTGGTCAGGTCAAAGGGCTTATTAAAGAGGCCATAGGCGCCTTTGTTCACAGCGTCTTCTTCCGTGACGTCGTCATAGCCCGTGATAAAAAACAAGGGTAGCTTTGGAAAATGGGTTCTTACGATATCGAGTAGCTCAAAACCATTGCCGTGGGACATGCGCACATCGGTCACGACCGCTTTGATTTGGTGTGTGGCCAAATAGCGGATGGCTTCCATGCCGTTAGAGGCTGCACAGATTTCAAAACCAGCTTCTTTTAGGACGGATCCTACGGCGGCGCAGATATCCGGATCGTCGTCGACCACTAAAATCAGCTTTTCATTGAGGGTTGGTGATAACATCGTGGGTTGTCCAGGTATAGCCGGGATGGGTTGGGTCCCCATGGGAGCGTCGAGCCCCTCAGTGGTCGTCGCGGAATCAGGGTGGAGTGGCGACGGCCCTACGAATTGTTCTGTAGCGAGCATTAGGTCACTAGGGCGGACTTCCAGTGCTGACGAAATGGTCCAGATACTGTTGAGCGTAGCATTCTTGATGCCCCGTTCTATCTGACTCATATAGCTTCGATCTAGTTTTGCCTTATCGGCGAGGGTTTCCTGAGAGCAGCCACTTTTGGTGCGAAATTGCCGCACTGCTTTTCCAAATGCCTTTACGATTTCCCCATACCGAGAGTGCCGACTTGCCATTGAAAAGTCCTCCCTAACTCAAAAGCCGTAAGTGGTGCAAAGGCACTGCTCACGACCATGCCAACCCCGTCCATCCTTGAAGGGGCACAAATCGAGACCGCGCAATGCGGCATGAAGTGAACTCTTATGATAGTGGGTCCCCAAAGAGTCTTGCTAGTGTTTTTTTTGGGACTAATAAATTCCATCGTCGGCGGCGGCACTAAAAAAATCTACTAAAAAAATCTTTTGCTAAAGAGGGTTATCGCCTTTTGATTTCAATTTGTTTGGGCCGCAGGCTTTGCAAGTTTTAAAATATATTCTGCAGTCGCCAAGAGTTTGGTTTCCCCTAGATAGGTTTGGGGCGGCATCTCAGGAAAGTCCCTTCGAACTTTTTGTGGATGCTGGGCAAATTGGACGATACCTTGAGGGTTGTTTAGATATTTGGTGGCAATTTCGGTTAAGGGAGGGCCTATCCTTTGGAAGTTGAGAGCATGACACCCGGAGCAGACGGCATTGTAGGTGGCTTCGCCGATTGCGGGAGCTAAAGGAGCTGCGTGGGGTGCCGGGTCTAAGTCTGCTAGGTTAACGCCTGGTTGTTTGCTATCAGGTGGATCGAGCATGGTTGTGGGGAGCGCCTTTAAGTCCTGCTCCTTACCACAGGGAGCAAAGGGAGAAGGGCCCTTAATCCTATAGGAATCCACATGGTCTAGACAGTGCTCCTGGCCTGTTCCCGATGTGTAGATGTCAAAGGTTTTGGGAAGGAGCAACTCCAAGGCACCATCAGCCACGTTTCCAGCCATCAGGGTTCTGCCAATATAGTGAAACCAAATCCCGTACTCTACGGGTCCTAAGGAGATTTTGGATTCGATGATATTGGCGTCAATCCTCACCCTGTCCGGACTTGGGTCCACCTCTGGATCAGGTGTCAACCCTGGCATGGACGGATGGTCCACCAGGAGAATCCCAGCCGTGGCGTGGTCGCGAATGATGTTACCCGTAATCGTCACTTGATCAGCCGCCAGGACGATGATGCCGCTGCCGGGGGGAATGCTAGAAACCGTCGATCCGGGAGCGCCAAAATTATAGTGGTTATTGCTGTAGACTTGATTCTTAAGCAGATAGACTAGCTCGGTTTTTTTGCGGGGCAGACCAGGCAGTGCGAACACCAATATGCCTCCCGTATTGGCGTAGACGGAGTTATGAGCGACAAGAGCTTTGGTGGAGTTTTCGATCTCGATCCCCGCCACATTTTCAAATACTTCGTTGTTTGTAACATCGACGCTGTCGCACATACCGATATAAATCCCCGCATCGGCAATGCCTGAGACGACATTGTTTTCGACGAGGACATGGTGGCCGAGAGTCGGATAGATTCCATAGATGCCCGTATCTTTAACGATCAGGCGGCGGATGGTGACCCGATCGGCCCCTTGGGTCATCACACCGTTGCCTTTGTAGTTGGTGATTTTAAGGTTTTCGATGGTAAAACCTGCTCCCGATGCGATGACACCGTCATTGAGGAGGCCTCCCCCATCTAGTTGGGCCCATTGGCCTTGGCGGATGATCCCCCGCAGGGTGATGTTGGGTTTGTCCACATAGAGGGACTCTTGGTAGATGCCAGGTTCGATTTCGATGGTATCCCCCGGTTGGGCAGCATCGATGGTGGCCTGGATTTTAGACTGAGGGGAGACTTTATGGACCGCAGCAAGCGCTGGAGTTATGTCTCCCGATAAGTAAAGGAGACAAGCTGAGAGTCCCACCGAGAGTTCCACTGAGAGATCCATAGAACAAGTAAGCTTTTTAAACATCAGGAACACCTTTATCCTGTCGGGTGAATGGATCAACGTCGATCGGTCAAGGAGCCAAGAAAAATCTCCAAGAGTTGCAACTCTCTGTGCGAAAGGGTCATGGGACGGATATGCCAGTGGAGGTCTTTTGGCATATGAGTGCCCAAAGCCCGACCGCCCCCTCGGTTGTAGAACCTCAGGGTTTCGCCCAGAGTTTGAAAAGAGCCAGAATGCATATAGGGGGCCGTTAAAGCGATATTTCTAAGGGTTGGGACCTTAAAGGTTCCCCCGGCGGCTGCTCCCCCTCCTGCTCCCCCGGCTCCCCCGGCTCCGTGGTCAGGGCCCGCTTTGGGGTGATCGGGAGCACCGATGACAACCAGTTGGCCCGAGGTAAAGAGGGGCGGGATATGGCACTCTGCGCAGCGGCTCACAAAGGAGCGGAAGATATTGAAACCTAAAAATTGGTCCTGGGTGAGAGCTTTTTGGTCCCCGAGAGCCCAGCGGTCGTAGGGGCTATCAAAGGCAAGCAGTGTGGCTTGGTAACTCACCAAGGCATCTGTGATGCCGCGGACCGCCCAATCCTGGGGAGACTCGGGGGACGATTCATGGAGAGTCGGGGGGTAAACCTCTTTTAGTGCGGCCATAAGGTCGGGGGTTTCTAGGAGTCGCTGCCAGAGTTTTTCGGGGGACATATTCATTTCGTCTTTGGAAAACAGCGGTCCAGCTAGTTGTTCTTCGGGGCTTGCGGCACGCCCGTCCCAAAAAAAGCGCTGGAGAAAGATCATATTGTAGAGGGAGGGGCTATTGCGCTTTAGGGCTAGGCCGCTTCCGCCGATGGATTGTGGATTTTGGTCGGTAAAAGCATGGTCGGGGTTGTGGCAATCTTGGCAGCTGAGGTTGCGCTCGTAGCTGAGTTCCCGAGAAGAAAACAGCCGGTGCCCTAGGGCGATCGCCCGTGGGTCAAGACCTTCATCGAGTCTTTTGACATAAGGGAGTGTTCGCCAAGCCCCTTGGGTTGGTGTAGTGGCCATTGGATAGGGGCCTTGGTAACGGCATCGACCCGTAGCAGTCAAAGAAAAATTGTTTGGGCATGCTAACGCTTGTGGGAGCAGGATCTGGGCGACGATCATCGTCATAACAATATTGACAACAATGACAAAGTCCATAAGGCCGCCCATCGAGATAGACCTAAAAGTTTAGATTCCCGCTTCCGAAAGGAGCTGCATCAAGTTCACCACCAAAGGGTTAGACAGGGGTGCGTTGATCGCTGCTCGGCTTTTATCAAGCAAACTTGATTCTGACGATTCCGTTCCAGTGATGTCGGACAGCTTCGACAGATGGAGATAGAGGGCTTGCACAAGATCCGTTGATGTCATGATCCCTATGACTTGGCCACCTTCGGAGATGGGGATTGCGGATTTACGCTGATCGATCATCCACTCGACGGCTTCTTTGAGGGTTGTCTTTTGGGTAAGGCTTGCCACACCCGGGGTGGCGAGTGTAGTCAGATCGGCTGTAGGGCGGGTTTTTTCTGGCGAAAGGAGCGCTCGGTAAAGGTCGCGGTCGCTCACGATCCCAACGGTTCTATGCTCTTTGGTCACAATCAGGTGGTGGATGCCACGGTCTGCCATGAGTTTGAGGGCGTCTTGTGGAGAAGCCAGGTGGTCGATGGATACGAGATTTTGGTTTTTAAAGATCAGGGCCATGGATAGCCTCCTTAAGACGAAATATGGCGGTGCTATGGGCGATCCCGCATTGATAGATCAGATCATCTCCTGTTTACAGGCTAGGAGAGCGCCACTGTGGGAATAACTCTAGACATTCTAGCATATTAAGTGCTAGAGGGTTCTGCTTAAACCATGCTGGATTCCCTCTGGACAGCCTAGGGGACAAATGAAAATAAGTCTATACATTTTAATAATAAGCTGCTACCTTGCACTTTTTTTTGAACTACTTTGAAAGGCAACCTGCATCAAGGTTGGATAGGCGAGAGCATGACGGTACCACAAACGACGAGTGACATTCAAAATGGGTTTGCTTCCCTTGGCTTGAGTGGGCCACTTGTCGACACCCTAACAGCCCTGGCCTATACCCAGCCAACGCCTATTCAGGTCAGCACCGTACCACTGGCCCTCCAAGGCCTCGACCTCATCGGAATGGCCGCTACCGGAACCGGAAAGACGGCAGCTTATGTTTTGCCTCTTTTGGAAAGAATGTCCCAGGATCGTCTCGCCCAGAAAAAAACGGAACTCCAAAAACACCCCCGCGTCTTGATCTTAGTCCCCACTCGGGAGCTAGCAGGTCAGGTAGCCACCTCCGTCGAAAAATATGGCAAAGCCCTTAAAGTCCGGGTCACAACCCTTTATGGGGGACAGGCCTATGGACCCCAGCTCGACGACCTTAAGAGAGGCGTAGATTTTGTGGTGGGGACCCCAGGACGGATCTTAGACCATATCAGGAGAGGATCTCTCAATATCAGTGCCACCGAAGGTTTTGTCTTAGACGAAGCCGATGAGATGCTCGATATGGGGTTTGCCGAAGATATCAAAGCGATCTTTGCTAGCCTGCCCCCTAAGAAACAAACTCTGTTTTTCTCCGCGACGATGCCCGCCCATGTGTCGGCTTTGGCCCAAAAATACCTGACAAATCCTACGGTCATCCGGATTGCACGGGAAGCCACTGCAGACCAAGCAAGTCCAGCCGTGCGCCAAGTGGTCTATTCTGTTGACCGCCAACACAAAGTTGCGGCGATCCAAAGGCTCCTCGACTGGGAACAACCGGGAGCTGCAATTATTTTTTGCCGCACCAGGGACGAAGTGGATGCCCTGAATCATGCCTTGAGATCCCGGCATGCGGAGGCTCTCCACGGAGGCTTAAGCCAAGCCCAACGGGAAAAAATCATGAACCGGCTCCGCAGCCGCAGCACCTCCCTTATCGTCGCCACCGACGTGGCCGCTCGGGGCCTGGATATCGACCACTTGACCCATGTGATCAATTTTGATTTTCCAGCCTCCGCCGAAACCTACATCCACAGGATTGGCCGCGTGGGCCGGGCTGGTCGTGAAGGGGTGGCCTTATCCCTTGCGGAACCTCGGCATTTTTACCTCCTCCGACAGATTGAAAAGGCAACCAAAAGCAAGATCACCGTCCAAAAAGTTCCTTCCCGGGACCAACTATTTATCAAGCAATTACAGGGACTCAAAACCAAAGTGGTCGACCACGCCCCCAAAGTTAAAAACCTCGAAACCTATAAAAAAATCGTCCAAGAACTCAAGGACGAACACAGCATGGGGTTTGAAGATATTGCAGCCTTAGCCCTATCGATGGCCTATGGCCAGAGTGAAACGGAGCAACAAGGCTCTGATTTTAACTCGGTTGTTCTTGGGGAGAGCTCAGAACGAAGCTCAGGTCGCCGCGACTCCTCGTCACGGGACTTTAGCCATGGCAAGGGTGCTGGTGGCTCAGCAGGGCGAAGTGGAGGGCGTCGCAGTCGAGGACGGACGTTCGAAAATAAGCAAAAGTTTGGCGGATCGCGTTCTTCAGGTGGTCCTCGGAGTTCAGCAGCTAGCAGATAGTGGGCAGCCGATCAAACTTTATGCAATCCCGATTCATCGGTAAGTCATAGGGACTCCTCTAAAACATCAGGTCACTCCCGCTGGTCCAATCTTTGCAGACCTTTCGGGATCACCTGTTGAGTATAAGGGAGTTTCTATGAAAATGATGGTTTTGAATGCAGTCATGTCTGTTAGTCTAGGGTTTGTTTTCGGTGCTTGCACCCGTCCTAACCAGCAGAGTGGAGAAGTCTCGGCAACGGGCAAAGAACCAGCCTTGGTGCGCCTTGCCAGTCGGTCTCTTATCGACTATATCCGCCTCCGTTACTGTCTGCCACCGTCTAGTTTGCCCGCTATACCCCAAAATATCGCCGACAAAATCGATCTCGTCCATCTCTCAGATGCTCTTGATCCGGCAACGGTGGGGGACCTCAATAAACTTCCAGGTGTGCGCTCGCTTTATTTTAATATAAACAAAAATCGGATAGACAAGCTAAGCCCTGCGGGTGCAAGTCTTAATCTGCCAGCCCATATTCGTTCCATCACAGCTGATACCCGGCGATTTGATTATAAGGACAATCTCGATGGACTTTTTAGCAACCTTACCAAAGGTCATCGTCAGATTGTGGCCTTTACCTTTTATTTAAAATCCACAGACCTGAGCACTAATCTCTTAAGCCTCGCGGATGAGTTTCCGGGTTTAGAAGAGATCAGAATTAAGGTGGACCAATTTGAAAATCAGGCAGCTCTTCAAAAGTTTCTTTTAAACTACGGCATCACCAGACAACAATTGCCTCAGAGATTTAAAAACCTAAAGAAAATCATCTTAGAAGTCTATAAAAACGAAACCGATATCTATGTGGAGCAGCTCTCGCGGAATACTCCCAGTGATTCATTTAGCACCCAATACTTAGGCAGTCTCAAGGATTTTACCTGGTAAGAGTTGGGGTCAAGGCCTCGCCCAGTCACCTTTAAAGTGTATTGAGTAAGGTTTTTGTAGCAAATCCATGACGAGGTCTTTGTCAGTCGGCTGGAGCCAAGTGGCAAGATCTTCGGCCCCGATCACAACAGGACAACGGTCATGGCCCGACTCTAAGATTTCTGGAGGAGGTTCTGTTGTGACGATGGCAAAGCTATGGATCGGTGGTTGTTGGTGGTTTGGATCATGCCAAGTTTCGTGAAGGGCTGGCACCCTAAAAAGAGATCCATCTGATTCAGAAAACCGTATCACCCTAGGTTTCTTGGTCTCGGGATCGGGAACCCACTCATAAAACCCCCTGAGCGAGAGAATCCCGTGGCGACGCATAAACAGGGGATTCCAAGTCTTGCGCACTTGGAGACTATCGAGACGGGCATTAAACATATTGATATGGGCTGGTGGTTCGACTTCTGAGCCCCGGGGGCGAACCTGGTAGCGGTGAAACCTGATGATCGGCGGATGCTCTGGGCTTTCCAGATTGGAGATCAGGAGGGGAGCCCAATTGTATTGAAAGATATTGGCAGGGCGATCAGAGGGGATCGGCTTATTTTCGTAGGCTTTTAAATCCTGATGCAGCTTTGCAAGAACTCTCGCTGCAGTATCCCGCTTTTTTTCGGCGGTTTTCGATGCTTTGGCGGCCCACTTAGCTTCAAGTTCCCTAAGATGTTCTTCCTGAAGCTTTATCTTTGAAAGAAGCCGCCCGTGATCCTGCCGGTCGCAGAGGTTCCAGGTTTCCAGACACCGCTCGGCAAGAGTCGAGTCTTTTGGATTTAAGAATCCTTTCCCTAGGAGGCTTTCTATGGAAGTCTTAAAAGGTTTGGGGATTTTTATGGTGAGGTCACCCTTGGCTTTTTGATGGAGAATATTGAGTAAGTCATTGAAATCAATAGAAGCACCATGAAATTCAGCAAGCCGCTTAAGGTCCGTCTCGACCATGACCGAATAGCACATAGGGGCTTTTTCCCATCTTTAGTGTCTATACTTATCGACTATACGAGTCCGAGGCAAATATCACCCATCACCCAGAGGATATAGGATGCCGTCTCCACCCGCCAGTCTTGATGGTGACTCTGGTTTTACTGCGGATCTTGAAAGGCTGAGTGACGCTGCCCACGCTGCCAGTCAGCCCCTTACCATTGGCGAGCTGGAGACGATCCTCCAAGGGCGAGGAATGGTGACCCTGACTCTCGTGTTTGCCTTGCCCTTTGTGCAGCCTATCCCAGTGCCTGGTCTTTCGATTATACTGGGCATGGTGATTATGGCCCTTGGGCTTAAGCTGGCCTTTGGAGCCCACGGCAATCTTCCAGAGTTTATCCGGCGCAAATCCCTTGCTCCGACTACGGTCCAAAAGATGGCCCGTGGTGGCAAAAAGGTTTTTAGTAAACTGGAAAAGCTTTTTAAAAAGCGTTACTCTTTTTTAGCTGATCGCCCCCTGAGCCAGGTTGCTGGAGTCAGTCTGATCGCGAGTGGGATCGCCATGGCCTTGCCGCTGCCGCCGGTGATTCTTTTTTCTAATTCGCTGCCAGCGATTGCGGTGATTTTTATCTGTTTAGGGGTTATTGAGCGGGACGGCTTATTTATCTTAGCAGGTCACGTGGTAGCCTTGGTGACGTGGATTTATTTTGCCTTTTGGTGGGAGCTGATTTGGGCGGCTATGGTCCACATTCCCGAGGTGTTTCCGAGTCTCCTTAAGAAATGGGAGACCTGTGATTCGTTAGTTTTTTGTTGGTTCGAGCCCTGAGGGCTCCTGTTTTTTCATAATAAAAAGATAGTTAAAACCACGCATATAATAGTTGCCTTCCACGGCTGATTTGCGCCAGTGGGGGTGCTTAAGGGTTTTGTTATGGCGCACGACGGAGATAATGTCGATGGGGGTAAATTTTAGGCGAAGACGTTGAAAAAGGTCAAAACCAATGGGCTCGAAAGGGAGGTCTTTGCGATAGGAGTCAGACACGTAAAGAGCCATATAATGATTATTTTTCAGGACCCGGTGGATTTCGCTGATAACCCGTTCCATAGCTTTGTAGTATTCCGTCCCACCAGCATCCAGTTCGCCGATGCATTGGGGGTGGCCCGAATATTTAAGGTGAGTGGAATAGGGTGGATCGACAAAGACAAAGTCAACAGACTCACGCTTTAAAGGTAGTTTGCGGGCATCTGCCGGTACGATATCCCTTCGAAAGGGGGCGATATCAAAACCCTTACCGGTGCGTTTGAGATCATGGCATACGTCGATTGTGGTGCCGCTGCCGCACATGGGGTCGACCACCACATCACCTTCGCGGGTATAGCGTTTGAGGAGATTCCAGATCACATAGGATGGGGTGGCCCCTTTATAATGGCGATCCCCTTGCATGGTGTCACCATAATGCTGGGATGGATAGTCCCACAGGGAGGTGGTTTGGAGTTCAAGGGGTGGTTTTTTATACATGAGGTTCAGACTCCCTGAGATCGTAAAAAAGCTCTGGGCCAAAAGCTTGGTACCAGGCAGCTGGAGGAGGGACGGCGACGTTGATGGTGTCCCCTCCGACCGGTTGTTGGAACTGGAGCTTGTAGGCATGAAGCGCTATAAGGCTATGTTTTTGGCTAGGCGATGGTTGGGCAAAAAGCGGGTTGGACCCGTATTTAAGGTCTCCTGCCACAGGGAGTCCTTGGTGGGCCAGTTGGACTCGAATCTGATGGCTTCGTCCGGTACCGAGTTCGACTTCTAACAGCTTTGCTTGGGCACTCTCTCTGAGGACTTTAAAGCTGAGGGTGCAGAGCTGGGATTGGTTTGTCTGACCCTGCCGAGGTGGAGGGACGACCTTGACCCGGTTGGTGACGGGATCCTTGAGGAGGTAGTCAGTAAGACTATAGGCTTGTCCTAGCTTAAAGGGGACTGCTTTTTGGGGTTCAACAACGACAAGGTAGACTTTGCGGATCGATCGGTCCCGAAACTGAGCCCCTAGGCGCGAGGCTCCCTTAGTAGAGAGGGCAAAGAGAACCGCACCTGAGACCGGTCGGTCAAGAAAGTGGACAGGCGCCACATAGCCTTTAGTCCCAGGATTTTGGCGGGCGGCCTCATGGACTTTAACCCAGTCGAGAAGGTGAGGGTCGCCCGATTGGTCTCCCGCCGTAAGCATGCGTGGGGGCTTAG
Source organism: Oligoflexales bacterium (assembly GCA_041736175.1). Lineage (GTDB taxonomy): Bacteria > Bdellovibrionota_B > Oligoflexia > Oligoflexales > CAIYRB01 > JBGSUI01. The sequence continues at coordinate 18,214 of JBGSUI010000011.1, forward strand.
AAACCACCAGGCAGTGTCGATCTCGGTAGAGAATCTGTGGTTCGTGGTCTAAATCCTTCAAGAGGGCCCTTCGCTCTAAGGTTTCAAAATTTTAATGTCCCGATGTTGTCAAACACCCAAAAGCAATATAGTTTGTTCCCAAGTCAGCAGGGCCGCTTATACATGATTCCAGTAAAAAACAAAAGCCTCCAAGACACTCACCAAGACCTAGAGGTTTGCTTTGAGGACCCATGGTTTTTAGTCGTGGCTAAACCCTCTGGGATGGCGACCCACCCTGGGCGGGGAGTCGTAGGGGAGAGTTTACTGGAACTCCTTGAACGCCAATACAAAACTAAGCTTTTCCCCCTCCACCGACTGGACGCAGGGACTTCAGGGGTCCTGGCTTTTGGGCGCAGCCGGGAAGCAGCTCAGGTTGGTGCAGCTTTGTTTAGGACTTCTGATGCTTTAAACCAAACCCGCAGGTTTCCCCCGGACGAAGGCCAACCAGATCCTGTGGCAAAAACGTGTCTTAAAAAATCCTACTGGGCATTGGTGCGCGGGCATATGACGGGGGACGGTAGCATATTAGCCCCTGTGGGGACCCCGCCTAAGGAGGCCACGACCCATTGGAAAGGGATAAGAGCGTTTGAAGTTCCATGGGAGGTGAGGCCCTATATGACTGCTCGCTATGGACTCGTGCGCCTTGAGCCCGTTACGGGGCGAACCCACCAACTACGCCAACATCTCCACCATGTCTATCATCCATTGATCGGGGATACCCGCTATGGAGACGGAGTTCACAATCGTATGTTTCGGTCAAAGATGAGATCTCACCGCCTTATGCTCCATTGTGGAGAGATCAAAGGAAACCATCCCTTCACCAACGATGCTTTTTGCTGGGCGGCGCCCTTTCCAGAAAATTTTAAGAGCGTGATAAACGAACTCGCAAAGATTGATTTGGCTGCGAACACCCTTAAAAATTGACGCTAGTCGAGGCCAGGCTTACCATAGGCACGAATGCTATGAGACCGCAACCAAGCATGGATCTCGTCCTACGAAAATCCCAAGCGGTCCACCCGAGCCGTCCTAAGGAGAATTCAATGGCAGAAGTGACAACTTTTAGTGAAGCCCTTATCAACAAACTTTGCGATATATTTGCAGACCCCGCGACTGGTCTGACCGGTAGCGAAATCGGGACCTACCTTCTACGCCTAGAAATGCCTGATCCAGGTGCTGGATTGACTAAAAGATCCCGGCTGATGGGGGGGCTGTTAGCGCGCCAAGCCAAAGACCAGAGTGGACGCAGTGTGATTGCCTTTGTCCAAGCTGCCATGGATCCTCTGCGTTATGCGGGAATGGGTGATCTGTTTGAATCTCGACGGGATGCTCTTGCGGCAGTTCTAGAGTCCAAGGGGCTTGTGGTCAAGGAGGACGGCAAGGTTCGGTTTCGTATCCAAATGCGGGATCCCGATCAGGTGGAATCGAAATCCCTGGAGTTTATGACGGAGTTGCAAAGGAGGGCTCTCCACAAAGAGGTCTTGCCGAGTATATCCCCTATCGTCTTGGAACAGGGTAATTTTCATGTGGCCTGCGAAATCGCGCGGACGGTGGCCGACAGGTTGCGGACGATTTCCGGTCTGACCTGCGATGGGAGCGAGCTGGTCGACCGAGCGCTGGGTGGACTGACCTTTGGGCGCTTACCTTTGGTGTCCCTCTCGACTCTTGACGACGATAGTGAGCGGTCTGAGCATAGTGCGTTTGTGGCTTTGATGAAGGGTTTTTTGGGGGCTTTCCGCCAGACCGCGGGGCACGGCCCCAGGATTCCATGGGCGGTCTCAGATGTGGATATTATCGACCTTGCCACCATGGCTTCCTTTCTCCACCGCCGCCTGGATCGGGCGCGGCGCTTGTGGCGCAGCCGCGGCGTTGCCGTCAACGAAGCAGGGCTTCAGAATCCTATGCGGGAAGGAACACAACCGTTGACTCCAGAAACCTCGATTAATTGATTGATCTATAGATAGCAAAGGATCCCACTCGATGGCTGACCACGAGACCCCGCCCCAACCCATCCGCCTGATCGCTTGTCCCCAATGCGGCAAGCGGGGACCGTACGATCTAAAGAATCCATCTCGGCCCTTTTGTAGCGATCGATGCAAGACCCATGATACCGCCCAATGGGCGACAGAAGGTTACCGGATCCCCGTAAAACCCAGCGACGAAGATGAGGATTTCCAGAGGATTCCTACAGAGGAGGAAGATTGAAAGAGAATGGCAAATTTTTTCAAATCTGCCATTGACTTTCGAGTTATCCCAAGGCACATTCATCTCACCTGAGGGATAGAAATAACACTCAGTAGCTCTTGCGGGGGCGTAGTTAAGTTGGTTATAACGCCGGCCTGTCACGCCGGAGGCCGCGGGTTCAAGTCCCGTCGCTCCCGCCATCTTTCCCATAATTGAAATATTCCTCCCTAATGTGACAACTAGGTAAGGGATTGACCCAATAATCAAGTTTCCTACTCTCATGGTCGTAGACTATGCGGGGTATGACTTCTTGTATTATTTGCTTTTTGAGAGGGGTAGATTGGTCGTCAAATCGATCGAGGACCTTTTTCATACATTGAGCCACCGTCTTCTCGCGAAACGTCAGAAGGGCATTTTGCCGCTTTCCCTCCCAATCCCGGAGATTGGCGTTTAAAGCCATGAGTTCATTTTCTGCCTTGGCCTTCTCACCCATCAAGGTCTCGCATATCAGGTCCAACTTGGCTGTGTTGTCCAATACCGCTTGTCTGAGCCTCGTCGAAAATCCCTCAACCACTCGTTCCAAGGTTTTTATCTGTGCTGTGAGCTGGCGAATCTCCTGATCCATTTTCGGAAGTCCGGTTTCCTGGTTCTTGAGCATGTGGTCAATCAACTTCGCCAAGAGTCCCTTGTCCTCGATGTAGCTTTTGACCCGGTTCGCTATGACCTTTTCAATTTCCGTCTTGGGCAGGCGGATTTTGTGTTTGCGATTGACGTAGTATCCGTATTCACCGCCGTTCGGGGATTCGCCGGTGTATCGGCTGCCGTCAGCAGCATGCAAAACTCCCCCGAGTAGGTACACGTGCCCATCCTTATGGTCTTTGCGATGCTTAAGCTCGTTTTCCGCGAGGAGCTCTTGGACCTTGTTAAAAAGCTCAAGGTTGATGACGGCTCCATGAGCATAGTCCCATCTTACAATCCGATTTTCGTCTTGGAGCTGGGGGAACTGGTTCCAGTCATCTTTAAAATATCCAAAACCCCGGTATTTGTTGTTAGTGAGGTGCAGTCGCAGACTTTTGGATGTGAAAGGTTCTCCACCCATGAGCCGAGGGGGCATGATCGTGCCGTCCCGGTCGGTCTTTTCTTTGGTTAATCTCTGTTTGGTTCGATAGCCTTTTTGTTCACAATGCTTTTCTAAGAGTTTCAACGATCCCAGCTTTAGGAAGGTTTGGAAAATATCGACGACGATAGCCTGCTCTGCCTCGTTGATGGTGTAGAAGCCTCGTTTGGTAAGGTGAGCATCCAGGCCAAGCATGGGGCACGAGGAGGTGTCTTTATTATTGTTAACCCGAGCCTCGCGCTGCTTCTTGGTGATTTTCTCCTCCAGCTCGAGGCTGTATTCCTCTGCCCACATGTTTTTGATGTTGAAGCTAAGGCGTTTACCTCGGTCTTTGCGGTCTATATGTCCACCATCAACTTCGTAAACCTCGACCTCGTGTTGCTCAGCCAGCTGGACCAAATACCTGTTGTTATCCTGGTCTCGTCCGAGCCGATCTAGTTTTTCCACAACCAAGAAATCAATGGCCTTCATTTTGATCGCGCGAAGGATCTCGGAATACCCGGTTCTTTTATGGAGCGATTTATTTCGGCCACTGATATCTTCCTCAATAATTTTTGTGACTTTATAGTCAAAATTCCCCTGCTGGCTCTGTTGGGTGGCCCACCGCTCGATCATGTGCCTCTGCTGCTCTAGGGAGCCATGTTGCACATTGGCCTGCTTTGAGGAGGAGACCCTCGTAAGGGCCCATCCTGATTTCTCTTTTCGTATCGATGTACTACCCATAAATTTCAACCATCTTAAATTATTGATCTTTTGCAATTCCCTCCCAAAACAGCTCCGAAAGTAACCTGATCAGTCTGGATCCATCAACGCCTGATTGGGTTACCTGGTTCTCCTGGATCGTAGAAAGCGGGCTCTCAACGTCTGACACTTTTGCATACTGTCTAGGTTTGCAACCCTTCTTAACTTTTGACTTTTTGGTATAGCCACGATGTTTTATTTTACTGATGCATTCGCGACACCTGCTATCCCGTTTGATATTCCCTGATTTGGTTTGTCTTTTTTTATGGAATTCTGTTGGAGGTTTTGACGCGTGGCAGCCCGTGCAAGCCCTGTCTAGTTCAGGTGAGTCAGGCACGGCTAGCGGGAGATCCTCCGACGAAATCTGGATAAAGTCTGTACCAAGATTGTCATGGTTAAGCACTACTCATGTTGCTCCGTTCCCGTCCCGTTGAAAGATTTGTCGAAATACATTTTGAATTCTTCGATGTCTAACACCGTTACAATTGGAGCCTGTCCGTTTAGCCTTTTAACGGACACTAGCTTGGCCACTTCAAGGCTTTTCAAAGCACGGTAGCCGGAGTCACGAGAAGCCCCAAATTTCCTCACAACTGATGGTGCTAATTTTATAGTGCTAGTCCTTTTTAAGCCGATTAGGTACCAGATCGCCAAACCGACATGCAAAGCTTTGCCAGGAAGAGCTGAAGCTTTGGTAATCCAACGAAAGCAAATGGGACCCTTGAGAAAGGGAGGCTTTTTGTTTGGAGATTTATCTCGAGGAGACCATAGAGCTCTTGGTGGAGAAAATTGCTTTGTATCTTGAGGTAAGCGGAAATTTTCTAATTTAAAGTCAGTCATAGTTTTAAATCCATCCTGGAGTAAAGATATAAATAGAAGGAGCGGGTGTGCGGAGATGCACCATCGATGTTGCATAGCCGCAATATTGATGGCGCAAATACGCACACCCTAGAGGTTCAGGTCAATGGTGCTTTTGATCCAAATGCTTCATGACAATGCTCCACATCACTTTGCCGTGGGGCTCCTCATAGCGATCTGGATAAGTCACAACTTTTCCCTCTGAACTAAGTCGGAAACCCCCCAGCCCCTAGGCACTGGCCATCTACAAAGCTTGGGTCTCGGTAATCCCAAATGCTTCATGACTTTGCCCCACATCTCTTTACCGCGTGGATCTTCATACCGATCGGGATAGGTCACGATTTTTACATCTGACCTGAGCCTAAATCCACCAAGCACGTAGGCACTGGCCTCTTCCATAGCTTGTTGAGTCTCTGCGATCTTTTGGGGGAGTTCTTCAAGGCTTGCTTCTATGAGCAACGCATCATGGATAGGCCCACAAACCGAGATCCCCGCCTCTGTTGCAAATATGCAGGCGATGCGCAACATTTCTGCGCCATTGGCCTGCATAGGGAAATTCCTCAGAGACCGCTGGCTGGCATCGGCGGTCACAAAAAGCGGCCAACCCAAGGTGGTATGGATTTGGCTATGTGCCATTGCATCAAGTACCGCAGCATCTGACCACTTCCAAAATTTCTGGTAGGTTTTCCTATGCAGTTCTAAAAGGTTCGATGCTTGCCATTTTGACTGACCGATACGCACGGCAAGGCTTTCGGCCCCCATGCCATATTGGACGGCCAGGGTACAAGCCTTGAATTGTTCTCTCTCGTTAGGATGTGAATGTTTTGTGGCATCTGCAGGGATCACACCAGCCTGCTTGGCAAATGCTAGATAGGGGTCTCCTGAACTATAGGCATCCATCATGACCTGGTCCCTCGACAATGCTGCACCAATTCCAAACTCCTGCTGAGACCAGTCGATGTATGCGACTCCCATCCCCTCCTTTGGTTTGATGAGCCCCCTATACCAGACTGCAGGTCCAAAAATATATTTGACATTACTTGGCTGATTGCGTCCGGTTTTTGAGCCGAAAGGAGATAGCAGGCAGCGATTCCGCCCATCACGACCTACGGCCAGATTGTTTAACCGCAGTTTGGACAGGGAATTGCGGAGTTGCCTCAATGGCTCAATAGAACTATGAGTTTTTGCCACCTCCTTAAAAGTATCGTCGTCAAGGGCAAGTACTCCCTTGGGAGTACGCGGCCAGGAAATTCCATTTCGTTCAAGGTACCCCCTAAAGCGGTCGGACTTAAAGGTCAAACCGTCGTAGACCCCAAATGCCTGATCAATATCTTGGACCAAACCCTTTTTGATCCCCTCCCATTCTCTGCGCAAAACAAACAGCAGGTCAGCATCAATTGGAATGCCTAAATGCTCCATTCTTGCAACCGCAGCCATATACCGACCTCGTAGGAGGGCGCGTGGCCAATCAATATTCTCCTCCATTCTGGGTAGCAACTTTTCAAGGGCCCGAACATCAGACTCACAGTATTCTAATAATTGGTTAGATTCCTGTGCGGTCAAAGGCCCCTCCTTGATGGATAACTGCCGCAGATGGTTTTTCTCACCTGAAGCAATGCCATTGATGCCAAAATGGGCCAATGCTCCTAGCAACCCCTTCCCGCAAATTGAAGGTCGCCCATTATTACACACGCGAAACTCAGTGTAGAGGTCCAGGATATTTGGGGGGACCTTCCAACCCAGTCTCAAGAAGCAGGAAATCTCAGCTGAGGCATAATAGGAGACAAAGAGGGTGTCATCACCTATTGGAAAAGGAGCGTCGCTTTGGACTTTTAAATCTTCTTCGCGCATACGAATAAGTTTCTTAGTCTTGTAGTCAAGAGCGACCATACACCTTGGCTCTACCTGTTCTCCTTGACCAGCTCTATATTCAAAATCTACAAGAAAAATGTTGTTATAGTTATGAAGCATGACTTATTCCTTTCCTAGAAGACTAAGAATCACTGGATGGTCTTCAGAATCAATATAGCGATCTTTGAAAGCGATGTTAAAAATGTCTTCTAAAGACATTTCAGGCCATTCGGGCTCGGCCATTTGAAACTCAGGAACAAAAGATTCGTAACATTGCGCTTCTATGTTTGTGCGTATGCGACACCAACTGCTTTTTCCCAAGACCACTATATCTGTAGCTGATTCGCTATAGGGATCCAAAAAACCGCTAGAATTTGGTGTTGAAATAGGCCAAATAAAGAGCGAGCCTTGGCGCGAAATTCCTAAAGCAAAAAGCTTATATTTTAGATCTTTTTCTAGCAGTGTAGCTACGTCGCTCGAAACCAGGTAATATTCCTTTTTGTCCTTAAATTCGAGCACACAGCCTTTGTAGTGGTATTCATCGCTAGGATGGAACCGCACGTAAGTTAGACTATCAGGTCTTTTAACTACAATAGATATCCCCCTTTTTCTTTCGCTAAATTTTTCCTCGAAGTTTTGTGGTAACGTCAAGTCCTGTAGCTTAAATTTGTTTTTATTTCGATTTTCCATGTGTATCTCCCTTTAATTGATTGTCAACGTTTTGAATGGCATTAGCGTAGCCAAAAATAAGTGTTCGAAGTCGTTTCGAAAGACCCCGATCTCCAAATGCCCGAAGAATCAAGCTGCGCAGTGCCGGCCAACCTGGGTCACCTTCCATTCTGCAAGCGACTAAATCGAGAATTGTTCCTCGGTAAAAGTTAAGGGTATCTTCTACTCTCTCGAGAAGTAGCTCTGTTTGGTCAGAGTGTTCCATGATTACCCCCTAATTTTTGACGTCGATTTGCCTGTAAACGATTTCCGACAAGTGCTTGCAAAATCTTGTCGATTTTACGTGAGGCTCGCCACTTCATTGCTTTTAACAGTTCACTGAGGACGCTTCGATTGTCTGCTTCAGACGAGGGTTTTCCTATCGACGTCACGAAGTCAGACTTAAACAAGACCCAGCTCGGATCATGTCGAGTCAATTGCCTCGAAATCCCACGACTTTTTCCAGATTTATTCTGGAATAGTTCGATTAAACGATGCTTAAACCTCTGATGTGGATGCAATAGACGTATATTCATGTTTCCTCCCGCAATGGTGGGCTGGAGGAAGCTGTCAACAATTGTCATCCCCATCCAGTCCATTTTTCTAACGACATGTGTCGTAGTGGAGCGATGGTGGCCGAAATGGGGATGGGTGTCACGAATGTTCTGAAGCAAGAAGCGAAATATATATCAACAGAAATCAGTACTAAATAACTGTTATTACTATATTATCTCAGAATTATGTCCCCCTTTTTTCCGTTGCGGTGTCCCTACTTACAAATTCTGCCCGATCAATATACATAAACTATTTCAAATTTGTATTTATGGCGTTAACTCTATAATTTATCTTTTATACATTGCGATATTAGGAGGGATTCCTCAAATTTACAGATATTATGGTTTGCAGCTATGATTGCGGATATCCATAAATAACGTTGAGAAAGCGGCAATTTTATAAATGAGCAGATCCTATTGGTCGTAGAAGAAATGATTTTGGTGCCTCCGCAATAGAGTAGTGATTTGGCCTTCTGATAATTAATTTAGGTAAAAATATCATCAATATTTGAGCTGCATTCTTCGAAAAAACAATAGGATTTCGAGAGCGCAAAAATCGCTACAATCATTTCTAGTTTGTTACATTTACATCAGGATATTAAACAGTTTATTTTCTAATTTTTTCTCGGCAAGTTACCGGCGCTATTACCGTGGCTCATTACGTTTGGATAAATTAAAAATATTGGCGTACATTTTATCTTTTATTTTGTTTGTCGTGGAGACTCTAGGGTCTGTTCCGATCTTATTCATAAAAACAAAATGTTTTGTTACCCCTCTTTGGATCCATGGAGCCAACTTTCCTCAACCCTGCTTGTCTTAATCCGCGGGTAATGTTCCGCACTCAGCGTAGATCATTATTTTTTCGCTGAAAATTATTCTTGCTGATGTTACTTCGTCAATGGATTCGGATATACTTTACCTTTCAATCCAATGATAAGTGCCATCTTTATATGTATAAATTTTATCTTAATTCTGGGAATGAAATATACCACTAAGCGGAACGTGGATATAGAACCACATCATTTGGATTTGATGGTCCATGTTGGCGAGGCGCCATCCACAGCAATTATGTTGACGGCAAATGTCAAATTGCCAGACCCAATTAAATTGCTGTCTTCAGGAAGAGCCTGTTCTCTCTGCTTGTTGTAGAGAAATGCAGAGATGAAGCCCGTGCCAATTTTTCCGGTTTCATGATAGTGCTCATATACATCGCTGATATCCTCCAACGACTTTTTCTTCTTTTGAGGAAAAAAGTCGTCGGAGCAATTTGTTGCCTCTCCTAGAAAAACGATTTGGTGGGTGGAATTGAATGCCATCACATCGCAGGAATGGTGTGAACTCGAATTGCCAAAATGAATTGCTATCTCAGTACACCCTCCGGCCTGTTTTATATTTTCCCATACTTTCGGTAGCGCATTTAAGATCACCAAATTTGTCGCAATGCGGTTTATCACTTCATAAAGAGAAATTCCGCGCTCCTTGCGCTTCTTGTTGGAGCTATGAAATACCAACGTAGACCATTTCTGGTTTTTTAGCGGATTCTGCTTAAATTTGATCCATTTCTCAATTGAATCTCGCGCCTTGTCACCAAATACTTGCTCTGACGCGTTTGCCAAAGTTTCTAGATCTTCCAAGAAAAGATTGCGCCAGTTAGAGAGCTCTGTTTTGAATTTATCTACACTTGCTTTATGTTGCATTTTGTTCCTCTATTCAGATATTTGGTCTTAAGCAATCCGAGGAGCTCTAAAAACGTTTTGAAGTATATCTTCAGGCTGAATTTGGCTTTACATCTATTGGTCGAGATACCCCGTTATTGGTGAGACTTGTTTTCACCCTTGACGATTTAGCAGCAGTTCCTAAAATTTTCCTAGCACGCCATGCTTCTGCAGTTCTACAATTATCTGAACAATACTTCAATCCTGGTCTTCTTTTGATGAGTACATTAATTTCTCCACATTCTCTACATTGAGTAAAGGGAGGTTCTTCATGATACACTAGGTGACTAGTGCTCAATTGTTTGTAGATTAAAGGAATTAGCAGTTTTTCAATGATTTTTTCGCAGATTGGTTCATTTAACAAAGATTCCAAATCTTCACTAGTATTAGGGAAATTGTTAGTATGCTGCGAAAAATACTCGAATGACTTCTTATAAAGCGGTTTGCTTACGCACCGACAAAGAATGTTAAACGCTTCTCTGCGTATGGTATTAATAAGAAGCTTGTCTTGGTAACATGATTCCAAAACCATTCTAACTTTCTGTGCAGAATTGGCTGAAAAAGAGTAGCCATAAACCTCCTTACAATACGGCTTTAAACTCTTTATAAATTCTTCAACTAGTTTTTTCCAAGCGTCGAATTCACATTTTTGCGCTTTCGCGATGAATTTAGCGCAATACTTCGCCCTTTGTGGGTTTTTTGTGGAATTTTTTCTCGAAAATTTTACAGGGTCGACATAATTTTCAGGCATAGTTTGACACATCGATCCCACTACTGGCAAACCAATAATGCCCTGATATTTTTTTGCTATCTTTACCTGGAAAACAGTATGAAATTGAAGAAAATTGAAGCTAAGCTCCAGGTATTTTCCTATTTTTTCTCTCACTTCCTTCCGCATTCTACATTTAGCTTCTGACTTAGTCTTAGACTTTATTTTATTTGATTTTTTCATTTCTGTCGCCATTTGAAACAATCTTAATGGTACTTGATTTAAAAAACATTTATGTACCTTGAACAATCGAATGTATTTTCCACTTCCCACTTTCTCCACAAGTGGGAAGTCACTTATGTGCGTTATTCTTGATTTTGAAGCTTTGTTTTACGGCTTTCTTCCAGCTTTTTTAGTTTTGCCCGTGCTGAGCTAGGTATTTTGAGTAAATCGAAGTTGTGGTCATTAGCAGCAAGCCTTCTGGCCGACAACATCAAAAGAGCGTTCTCCTGCTGTTCATCGGGTGCATCAAAATCCACCTTTTTAAGCTTTGAGACAAAGTGAAAAAGCTTTCTATATTCCAGTCCACTGACCGTTGCTATTTCTTTGAGACTCAACCCGGGTCGACGAACCTCTTGGAATGTCTTTTTAATGACCTCTAGCGCCAGGAGATCTTTCACATTGAGTACCAGAGGCGCACCCAAAGCATTGGCGGCAAAAAGCCACGGGCTCTGGTCATTTATAGCTGCGACAAGTTTTTCGTATGTTTTAGGTTCGAGCTGGGTGCGAAGAGTACTGCCCGCGTAATAAATTTTAAGATCTATTGTAGCCACTGTGCATCCTTTCCATCTCCCAAATCTAAATCAGGGTGCGTTAAATTTAGATCAGAGGCCGCGAGAGGCTCTATTAAAGAAATGATATTTCGAGAAGAAGAGGTGAGACAAAAGCAAGTTTTATTTTCTTCAACAATAAGCTCTTGCACTTGGAATTTTGGGTGTGCCTTTTGTAGAGCAGAAAGGAGGGAGAGCAGTTTATTTTGGTCAAAGGCAGTTACCTCTGCATAAATCGATTTATCGTACCGCAGTCCCATTGACGCCAGATGTAAAAGAGCAACATCAACAGCCAGAGCGGTTGAAGCAGCTAAGATGTAGTCGGTAAAGTAAATGTTTGAAACCTCATGAGGAACATCAAAGCTTTGAGAGCATGGAAGCTGAGTTAGGTAGGGCTTTTTTGAAAAATTGAGTAACTCCACAGCATACTGGGATTTAAATTTTTCAACAGACTTATCTTGGCAAAAAATCACTGAGGGACCTGCCTTTGCTAGGGCCGTCAGGATCCAGATCGTTTTAGCGGTTTTTTCGCGTCCAAGGATGATACTGATATTTAGGTCCGATGCCATATTAAATGCCTCGCGTCAAATTGATTGGAAATGCCTTTTCTAAAGGCGGGAGGACTGCCGCATTCAATGTGGGGCAATGGGCTAAATAGGAAAGTGTCGTTTCGATGTGAGTATGCCTAAGTCGCCTTTGGATAAAACTTAAGGGATAGCCATTGACGGAGCATATAGTGGCATGGGCAGCGCGCAGCGAATGACATGATAGTCCCTGGCGCCATTCAGCCTTGCGAAAATATGCGTCGACAATGTAGCGGACTCCACGGGTTGTCAATCGTTTAGGAGGTCCACTTTTATTGGGAAACAGTGGATCCTTTGAATTCGAGCTTTTATTTTGCTTGAGGTATGCATTTAGAATCCGAATGGTTGGCTCCAAACATTGGATGTAGTCGATAGTCCCGCCCTTGCCATGAATGGTCAGCCGTAACCCTCGCTGGAATCGTTGAATATCAACATAATTGAGCCGTACGACCTCATGGACCCTCAAAGCTTCATATAACATCAACGCGATGAGTGCCGTGTCCCGCAGGCCATTGTGGGTTTTAGGATCCAATAATTTGCTGAGTCGCCTTAACTCGTCGAGGTCAGGTGCCTGGGGTGCCCGGCGATCCCTAACTTTTGGGGCAAGGGACATTTCGACCGGGTTCATTGCTATAAGCCCACGGTCAACGAGGAACTGGTATAGCCTTTTAAGCCGACCGACCCGTTCACGGATAGTCGCATGTCCCAATCCTTGGCCATCCTGAAGAAAACGGACGTATTTTGCGAGCTCCAGGCGGTCCTCCTGTCCAGTCCAGGGGGCAAACCACTGTTGCATGCTGCGAATATCCGCAAGGTAATTCGAGCGGGTATTGACACTTGGGATCCCGACAAGAAATTCCTCGGTAAGTGCTTGAATTTTAATTGATTTTCTCACTACTAAGGAATCCCCCATCGTGGACTCGGGTGCCCATGTTGCGGCACACCATACATGACAGCTTCCCACTTGTACATAATTAAATTACAAATTCACTAATTTTAAATTACAGGTGTCCTTGGTCGAAACCTTGACTAATGGGGAAATCAAAAAAATGGATCAAAAGAAACGAGCAAAGTCAAAAGCAGGTCCCACGCGCGCCTTTAAGCCGCGATGGTCCGAACTGTATCATCGTTGTCGGGTCAAAGTAGCTGAGCGACACTTTGGCAACGATCAGGCAGTGGCCACTATCGCAGCTTTGTGTGCGTCTCATCAATTGCGGATGGAATTTTATGGGACGTCGGATGTGGTCGGGCCACGCTGCCTGATTGTTGGCAACTCAGGCTCAGGGAAAACCCAGCTTGCGGAGCTTGCCATAGCTTTATTGGGCAATATTCCGAAGGTATATATCAATGCCACTGTTCTTGCTCCCATAGGATATAAGGGGGTGGACCTTGCAGACTGTTTTCATTCCGTAAAAATTTCTGCAAAGGTTAATCGGGAAAATTCCATCCTTAACACCGCGATCACGATCGATGAGTTTGATAAGCTCATACTTAAGGGCAAGCAGGATGATTTTTATAGAAGCCTCGAATTATCGATGCTACCAATTTTGGGTGGCGAAAAGTTGTTATTGGACGATAGCGGCAAAGACGCAAAACCCAAGTACCTTAATACGAGTTCAAGTTTGGTTTTTGCAATGGGGTTTTTTAACGGGATACCTCGTTCAGCTTTTAACAATCCCGATAAAGCTAGGAAGGCACTCGTACAATTCGGATTTTCTCCCGAAATTGCTGGTCGATTTTCACACTTTGTGACGCTGGATGATATGTCGCCTCCAGAGATGCTTAAAAGGGTTAGGCTGGAGGTAGAAAACTTAAAGCCATTTTATGGTTTGACTGCTCATGACCCTAAACTTCCTGATTCGGTGCTGCAGGCAATTATAGCAAAGCATAAGGCAAGCGACTTTGGATTTCGCTCCATCCGGAGTGAAGTTCATCAACTGCTGTTTAAACAGGCGCATTTAGCAGCTTGCGATGGGATTGGTTTGCCAGGCGCTTAACTGGAGGTTTGCGCTTAGCTGAATATGAGTCCGCTATCCATCGCTCATTGTTCGAAGACTTATTACGATTTAATCGCAACCATGCACCACTTGCAAAATCAACGAAAAATATCCTTCAAAATGCATCGATTGGGGACTATGACGTATTTACGTCAATTTTCTTAACAACGAAAATTTCTAATTTATAGTTTAATTTTCCCGAAGATCCCAATGTCTACTCGTGAAAGGAGTATAAATGCCGCGAAAAAAGAAAACTGATCGATCAACTTTCTCAAAAATATTAGAACAGCTTCTCGAGGAAAAAAAACTTTCGCTTTCGACTGTAAGCAGTAAAACAGGTGTGCCTCGTACCACGCTTCAATACTGGGTTACTGGTAATAATCCCGAGGACTATGCTGCTGTGAAAAGGCTTGCGGAGTATTTAAATGTCTCCCTTAGCTTTCTTCTTACTGGAGTCGAAGAAAAAGCTAAATCTTCTCCATCAACGCTGGCTGAGATGTTTGAGCACGGATCAACATTTGATGGAGTCGTTCAAATCAAGCTTACACACCTGGTACCTAGGGATGCAAAAAAAGATAGTTAAAGGAGACCGCCATGCATTTATCCATCGGAGCGAAGAATTTTTTGCACCAAATTGCACTGGTAACGGTGGTGGGCTTACCTTTAAGTGGTTGCGTGACGATGAGCAGCGTTACAAATCAACGGGAGAATTTAGTGACCCTCAAATCAAAGTGGATTGACGGTTGTCTTGGCCAAGCGAAACAGGTCACGCTAAAGTATGGGGTGTTAAAAAAAGTTGATGGTGCCGCTAAGATGGACGCCGATAGCATAAAAAATAGCAGAAAAGAGGACGTTCTCAAAAAAATTTATTCATATGCCAATAACCTAGAGAACAGGGGAAACAAGGCTCTCGCAAGCCTTGATGATCATAATTGCAAGCCAAATGTCCTATGGTATTCATTCAATTACCCCGATTGCATGCAACAAGCCGAAAGTCGAATTAAAAAACTAGTTGAATCTGGCTGCTATCTTGAAGAATTTGTGGCAGAAGTCAAAGAATATAAGCGACAGATGGATCGGGATTTGGAGTCAGCTAAAGAAAAGGAGCTCGATGCAAAGAGGCGTCTTGATCATCATGTAGCGTTTATAGCTGAACTTGAAAAATCCCAGGCGACACATGTTTTGCTGGGTTTACATAGTGGTCAAGATGGCAAAACTTGTGACGAACAGATCGATGGAAGCTTTATTTGTGAAAGCGGAGCCGTATGCGATAAAGCTGGGTATATAAAATCAATCAGAGATGAATTTAGTGGAAAAAAACCTGCTCGTTTTGATTCGTATTGCGACAGTGATAGTGCCAGCAGTCGAAATTTCTTTTTAGTTGCCAAAGAGAAAATCAAGTTTACAAGATATCAGTTTTACGGTCACATTGTGATTCCTGTAGTAAGGGGACGAAATACTGTTATGACCAATGGGTTTGGGGCAAGATTCCCTGCGGCAAGTTGGCTGCAAGTGTCTCCCCAATTCGACCCAACCAACAATAAATCTCTAGCCCATTAAAAAAAAGTAGGTGACTATTTCCATGACAAAATTAATTTTAATTAGTATCTCAATATCTCTATGGGCGTTTGCATGCACATTTGCAGAGCAACCCGACTACCGTGCCTCCGAGGTGATTGAAACCATGGGAGATACCGATAAACCAGAATGGGCATTTAGCGGCGCAACTATGGCAGTGGACGATGGAGATGTTATTTTTATCAGTGATCTAACCATGGGAGCTAACGCACGACCAGAAGCCTGTTTTAAAGCTTCAGAGCTGCAAGGTAAGTCACAAATGATTGGTTATATCAAATCGAAAATCACATCATCTGCTCAGCTTAATGAGACCAATGCGGAATCTAACCCAGGATTTGAGTCATTGACGGCAGTGCTATCTCAAGGGAGCCTCTCAGGGGTAAAGACGAAGGATAGATTTTGGGAGAAGCGGGTTGAAAGCAGTGAGACTGGCGAGAGACTTCTCAAAATTCACTGTACCGTGAAACTGGGTATAGCTAAAGGAGAGCTGGCCAGGCAATTACGAGAAGCATCTATGACTGCGTCAGGTGGCAACGCTGATATCAGGGCCAAATTGCTCAAGGCTCAAGAAATTTTTATAGAGAATATTGACAAGGATTGAACAGGACCTAAACATTTGAAAGTTCAATTAATGCAGCATTATATGATAAAAATTATAATATTGACTTGTTTTTATCTGCAGTGCTTTACGTTTCTGCTTAGAGCAGAGTCAAATGCCTCCTCCGAAAACCTTTCGGATTCTGCTAAAGCAGCAGGCGAACAATTAGCGCATAAAATTGTGCCAAAATTAAAACGTGAGGGAGTCAGTGTTATATTCCTTAATATCGGAGACTGTTTTTTTGAGGTGTCTTGGTGCTCAACTTTTTCAGGGGAGATAGAGCGTCAAATGATTGCCAAGGGGCTTCGTTACCTGCCAGAGGACCAGCGAACGGTTATACGGGACAAGATTGCAGGAGAGCAGGTCTATCAAAATGCCAGTGGGCAAGTTGATGTGAATAAGATCGTTCAACTCGGTCAGCAAAGGGCTGTGCAAGCATTTGTGAGCATAGGCATTAAGGGAGATCTAAATTCGGAAATAAGACTTACCGGGAGCTCAATCAATATAAAAGAGGGGCTCGTCACAATTAATGAAGGCGTAACAGTTAAAGTAGCAAAAGAGACAACTTCAAGACGGACCCTTGGGACATGGGCCAATGCCTTTTTGCTCGTTGGCAGCGGTACGGTTGTTGCTAGTTATGGTTATTTTAAAAGCAATTCTGAAAAGCAATCCGCGAACGAATATTATTCCAAATACAACGACTCGAAAACTGCAGAGGAAGCCAAACAAAACAAAGTGGCTACAAAAAAGCACGACGATACCAGTTCAACTTACCAAGCTGTAGCTTGCCTTGGTTTGTTTGCCACGGCCTATGGTGTCCATTATTTTGCTACTAACAAAGAATTTGACACGACCTATCATTACAACATCTCGTTCGCACCAGCAAAAGATGGCAAAATTTTTGCAACAACCTTTGGGTGGAACCTAAATTTATGACGGGAATTAAAGCGATATTGCTGATATTGTGCACCATCCCTATTTTAGGCGTCGGTGGCTGCGGAAAAGCGAGAGATTTTAATAACCCAGTCGATGCGGACAACATAAAGTCGGCGTCAACTGATACAAAATCTGGAGTCTCACCAGGCAATACAACAGAGTCTACTAGCGGTACACCTGTCAGTGGAGCTTCGTCAAAGGCTCTTCAGATTTCGAATTACCTGGAAATGATCGGGATAACAGATTTGTACAGCGTGTCCCATGTAGGTACAGGCATAGTGTTTACCGGCAGAGATTCATCGACTGGAGTATATGGTGCATTAATCAATGGGAGCGAAGTTAAGTCCAAGTATTTTGCCTTGATGAGCAGCGGATCTGTTGCTTTAAGTAATCAAACAAATTATGTCATACCTAGCGGACTTGGCAAGGATGATCCGCTGTATCTCTTTGACCCGTTCAATCTCACTCTCTTTACAGTGGATTTATCCACACTTAGTGTTACTTCAAAAATTAATATAGGTAGTCCAGCGATTGGAGGGAAGTTTATATTTAAGCGGGCGGGACGTTGGGCAATTGCACCACCTGATACAAGGACTATTTACACTTTTGGATTGATTGATGGCGCCCTGATTGAAAAGACTTCAACCATAAACAGTAGGGGTGAATCTTTCCAATTTGGCAGTCATGTCTATTATGACGGCACCACCTACTTTGACGATAACTCTTCATATGTCACGATTTACGACGAAAAATTGACGCAAAACTACAAACTTGCAACGACTGGCTTCAAGTACCGCGAAAAATTTTTTTTAGTCTCGGACGGTGCCGGTACGCTGTGGGGTTTTGGTTGCGCAGCCAGCAAATGTTATAAGGCCGATGTTCAAATTGTGGGACAGTAACTTGAATATGATTACTTTATTGGCAATTTTTGCATCCTTGGCTTTTGGACAGGAAAAATGTTCTGAAAAGTCAGGCAAAAATTATCCTGAATTTGTCTCTGGAATTGGGACTGGCGCAACTTATGACGAGGCAAAACAATCTGCCACGACAGATATGCTTGGATACTTCAGTACTAAAATTGAAGGTGGAGCAACCTTTGAGACATCTGACCATAGCGACGACAGAGGCTTATCTCACCAAAACTTCCTTAACAGCCGCACCACATCTTCCGTCTCCGGTATAGCTAAAGGAGTTGAGGTGCTAGAAACCTGTCGCAATGAATCGGGAGTTACAACGGTCGTCGGGGTCCGAAAAAAGATGGTTAAAGATTTGCTCATCAAAGATGCCACCGAGCGCTCTGCAGCATTAAATGAGCTGTTCAAAAAGGTTGCATCGGCAAATTCAAAGTCGGGTGCTGATAGGTCCTTCTTGGCACCAACCAAAGGCCAGCTAGACACCCTCATCGCACAAGAGTCCAAAGCCATGGAAACCTGGCTACTGCTTGGACTGCAAACAACACATTTTCCCTCCCTATCAAAAAAAGTTATTGAGGATATTCGGACCTATGTCCGAAACCATCACGTCTCTTACCGCCTGTTAACAACTGGGATGGTGGCAGCAAAAAGCTTATCCAAACTAAAGCATCTATTGTTGCAAAGTGGCTTTGAGATTTCCGATGGCAAGGATGCTATCCCAATGACATGGATGTGTGACCTGTTGACCTACAACACGGTCGGCACTGCCACCCGGTTTAAAGTAAGCTGTCGCATTATGGGTGATGAAACCATATTAGATCCAATCGACATTGAAGGTATCGCGACATCAGGTCAGCTGGAAGATACAGCACTCCGGCTCGTTTTGGCGAGGCTGGATCGAAGGCCATGAACTAAAAATCCAATGGCCTTCAGAAGTACCGAGTTATGGAGTGGGTTTGTTCATCTTGAGAAGCATTTGAATCATTGATTCCCTTTCACTGGGAGTAAGCTTCTTTAGACCCTGGATGGTTTCACTGGCTTTATCCAGCTCTGCATCTGTCACCAATGCGGAAAGACCGATTGCACCGAGTCCAAGAATTCCGGCAACCGGGAAAAGAACCGGAGCCGCAAAGAATCCGATCCCGGCGCCAGCGGCGCCCGCTCCAGCCAGCTCCAACAGCTTCGAGTGATATTTCGAACGTACCGGCTTTTCAGCTGCTTGCTCCCATTTTTCGATGGTGACCGGCGATACCCCTAAAATGGCGGCGAGTTCGTGCCTTGAGAGTTTATGGGCCTTACGAAGGTTACGAATCTCATGACCACTAAAATGAGCCACAGCGACCTCCAGTATCAGTCGACAATCTTGGTTGTAACGTATTTGGCTGCTTGATACGCACCGAAACCAATGAACCCCACTGTGCCAATTCCTAGCAACATGCTTCCAGCTCCCAGGACAGCTAAGCCTGAAGTAATGCCCGCTGCTGAAAGGCCTGGTACACCACAAGCAGCTACTGCCCCTATCCCTGATCCTGCTGCAGCAGCTCCGCCTGCAATATGTTTTGCTGCTTCTTTTCCGTAACCAAGAACGTCATCAAAAGTCATCTACCCTGCCCTCGCTAGTGCGTTGTTCAAAAGAGGAAGCGGATCTACCAAAGTTTATGGGAATGAGTCAAATAAAAAAATACTAGATTTACTAGTAATTCTATTTTTGCTGAAAATCGTCAGGAATTTCCGGAAGTCTTAGTCCATACCTACTGCCATCTGCCTCTCACTGAGGCGGAATGGGGCCTTAGTGGCTTCTGCGCCGATGGGGCATGGACAGCCTTATATCTGACCGAAGCGTCTGTTAGGCACTTCGAAGGTGAGGAGCCATAGGTTTAGGGGCTTCTTGCTCCGAATTGGCATTTAGTTCTTCAAGCTTTAAAATGCCGTTGAGTTGTCCCTCAATCGACAGGACTCCGGAGACGCCAAGTGCTAGCTGGGTCAATTGTACCGCCGAATAACGTCGTGCGCTGCTAGGGATGGATCCCTGAAGGACGGCCAGGTGCTCGGCAGCTGCCAGGTTAAATATCTCAAGCATTTTCTGCCCAACGGTGACCTTGTGCTTTAGGCCGTTCGCAAGCCACTCTGTAGAAGCAGCTTTTCTTTGCTCGTCCCAGATGCGTTGCCGCCGAATCACCCATGACTCTTCGCGGCTCCATCGGTCTAGGGTTGAGCGGTGGACGCCAACCAGTGGGGCAATTTTCCTAAGGGACTTGCCACTAAGGTACAGGTTGAAGGATTTTTCGCGTAGAAAGGACTTCAAGGGATACCTCCTTTGGGGTGTGATTTTTAGGTGCGAAATTTTTAAGGGGTTGGTTTGCACCTGATTTTGCATCAGTTAATCTTATGCTAACAATGCGAGCCCTACCAAAGACGTCAATGAGGACTCGTTTCAGTTCGCAGAAATCGGCAAAAGCTTTGAGCTGGCACGGGTATGGGCATAGCAGGGCGACTGCGGGTGCTGGAAATTCAAGACATAAGTAGAGTCAACGACAGCATATAAAATATTCAATAATTACTTGATGTTAAAGGCTTACAGCTCGAATTCGGGACGCCTCGGCTCGAAAATGGGACCTCCGCACTAGGTTTTTGAGTGCAAGTATCAAAATGATACTGAATTTAAGGACAATCTCGATTAATGCTGCCCTATGATTCCAAATCATTTGAAGTTGTAACCCAACAATAAAATTATAAATTTTAAAAATATGTAGAGAAGATCGATTAAATCAGGATGTTTCGATAGTCCTGGGTACAGGATTTGCATGGGTAGATCCCGTGGCGCCAGAATGGGGCCTAGAGAGAACCATGGTTAAGAAGGTTGACCGAAATTGGCTGATAGAATTTCTATTTTCCAATTTAACATTTTAATAATAAGTGTTTTTCATTGACATTGTATAAATTTAGGATATCTTTCTTTACCAATTAGGTGTGCTTTTAATTAAAACTCATGCAGGTCATTACAAGAGGGTCGTAGGTGGTTTTACAGAGCGTGAAAAATAAGGTCTTTGACGCAATCCAAGGATACATTCGTTCGCAATCTGACCTAGCGATCCAATTCGACATCACGAATGCCTGCAACCTCCGATGTAGCCACTGTTATCACCCCCACCATGATAATTCCGGAGCACTGGACCTCAACGGATGGCTAAATGTCATAGGTCAGTACGAGGCATTACTAAACAAGCTTAGACTGAAACCAAAAATAATCTTATGTGGTGGGGAGCCACTTTTTAGCCCACTGTTACGACCCATGATTGAGGCCGTCGACTCAAAGTTTCCCGGTGTATCTATTTCAATATTAAGCAATGGAACTCTCGTAAAATCCGCAACCGCCAAATATCTTAGCCAATTCAATACGAACGTCCAGGTGTCCCTTGATGGTCCTGATGCCGATAGTCACGACAAAATACGGGGTTCCGGTTCTTTTCAAAGGGCTATCCGAGGGATCAGGGAACTAAAATCTGCTGGTATAGACGTTTATTCCCTAGCTGTGCTTTCCTTTAATGTCCTTCCGTTCATAGCCGATTTTTTCGCGATGGCAAAAACCGAAGGACTATCGTCGATGAACTTCACTAGGTTTATCCCCCAAGGTAATGGAGCCAGGCTTGCAAGTATTGGCGACGACCGTATGTTGACACCTTGGGAGCTTAAAGCCGCATTTGAGACCATTTTAAGTCATTCAATTTCCACAGGCGTAAGCACAAGTACCTCAAGCCCGTTGTTTCACTTGATTGAGGGTGCTAAAGGTGGTCACGGTAAATTTGGCTTCCAAGGGCTGGTCGTAGATTACAAAGGACGTCTCAAAGTTTCTAGCCGAGCGGACTTTGTTTTGGGGGATATCCTTACCGAGGGACTCGAAGCCCTGTTTTTAAAACATCCAGTTATGCAGGATTTAAGAAGTGGCTCAATTGATACATGTGGAAGTTGCGTTCATTATAGCCGCTGCGGTGGTGATCGTAACGTAGCTTACGCGACGAGTGGCAGCTTTTTAGGTCCAGATCCCCAGTGTTGGTACGTTTATGGTGATGCATCTCGATAGGCGGGATGTGAGACATATAGGAGGAGTGAAGTTATGAAAAGATTTACGCGTCGATTGGTCTTGATGTTTTTGGCGATGCTGCCCATTGCGTCCATCGCATTTGCAGCGCAAAAGGCTTTAAAGGTGGGAGAGCTTAAAGATGAATTTGAGGAAGAGAGCATGGGGGCACCAAGTAGAGTTACGAGTAGCTAATTAATCCATCGAGGTGTGATCAATATGAAAAAATATTTCGTGGGTCTAAGTTTTTTTGTTTTTGGTTTTATAGCTTACTATGGAGTTAAAAAAATGAATCCCAAACAATCTCTTAATACCTCTATTACCATAGGATTTCCAGGAGCATGGGGGTCATTGATTCCCCCTTCTCAAAACACTATGTATGGCGATGCTATTTTGGGAAATCAGTTTGAACCGCTCGTCGATATGGAAAGAGGTGGCATGATTGTGCCATATGCGGCTAAATCGTGGAAGGTAAGTGATGACTACAAGAAATATACTTTTAAAATTGACACATCTCGCAAATTCTCTAATGGCACTCAACTAACCGCGAGAGATTTTAAACGTTCTTGGGAGGAAGGATACAAGATTCAGGCTAGTCTATCACTAAAAAGCATGATGGACGTTCTTTATAAGGTAGAAGGCATCGATCAATTTAACGAGCTTGGTGAAATTTCTGGGTTGAAAGTCCTAGATGATGAAACATTCGAAGTGAATTTCTCAACTCCCTTTAGGATTGCGCTAGACCACCTGACGGGTAGTCGGTTTGCTGCATATAAAATCATCGACGGGAAATATATCGGAACTGGCCCCTATGTAATAGAAGAACCGGGCACCTTTAAACTAGTTCTTAGAAAGAATCCATTTGTCAGTTCACTGGGTGCGGATTCAATTATCGTGGTGGCAAAAACTCCTCAAGAGTGCGAGTTAGACATAAAAAATGGATCGATTGACGTTTATGCCTATGCAGGAAGGCAATCATACAATGGTCCCTGTGACACAAATGAGGTGGGATGTATCGAAGGCTTCGAAGCTGCCCATAATGTTGCTTTAATTAATGGTCTTCCAGGTAGGGTTTTAGAAGATCCTTCTTTGCGCCTAGCACTTCAATATATTTTAACTCAGGAACACAATGGAGTTAACCCAGCAAGCATATTTCCAGAGGGAATCTTGCCTAATAGGGAAATCGATCCTCAACCATTTTTAAATCTTCAAGCGGGAAGATTACCAAACAGTGATGCTACAAAAATCATCGCAAATGGTAAAAATTATATAGAAAAACTCGTAGAAGCAACTCATAAGCAGCCGCTAGTGATCGTTTATGGAAAGGGCCGCGCCGTTGCTGATGCTGTTTTGAAAATATTGAAGGAACACAATATTAAAGTTGGTCGACAAATTGAGACTAAAACTACTGCTGAAGCTCAGGAATACATCGACGAAAAGAAGGAACCAGATCTTGCTCTTATGCGCTTAAGCGTCGTGGACGGTGATCCTGACGGTTTATATCATGCATTGGGGAAAAATGGAGCCATTGCTGCAGTAATGACGCTAAGGCCACAAGTTTCTCAAATGCTAGAAGAAGGCAGAGAAATTCAGGACATCACCAAACTTGATGAACATTATAGAAAAGTTTCCGTGGGAATTTTATCAGAAGTACCTTGGGTCCACTTCGGATTTCTCCTAGAAAAGACCGCCTATCGGGCTGATCGACTCAACGCAAACTTCAGGCACATTAAATCCCGAATCCGAGAGCCATTTTCAATATTTGAGCCAAAATGACCGAAAAGTCGCATACCATTCCAATAGCCTTGTGGTTTGCTCGTCATACGATAAGGCCCTTAATGGCTACGTCTGCTTTGTTTGTGCTGGCAATATTGTCAATGCTCCTATTCTTGGTTTCAAGCAAGCAACAGCAAAATGATGATAGTGCCACAAGGCTGATGCGCATGGCAGAACTTGCTGCTTTACAACGCAATCGGCCATTTATTGAGTCTTTGGCTGAACTTGGTCGCAATGATATTGGACTTATCTCACTGTCAATTTGTGAGGACGCACGCCCCCTTTTCCTTTTCCCCGAAAATCACTCGAGTTGTGAACCATCGCTCAGCTTTCTGCAGAAGAAAATGACGCATCAAATAGCTGGTCTTGAGAATACAGCTGTTAAGGTAGTTATTCCCCGATATCCAGGTTACCAGATAGGCCTGACGGGGCTCGGCATTGCTGGGTTTTTTGTTTTTTCAACCACAATGATTTATCGAAAGATAGGCCGGCGCCTAAGGGAGCAAATACTTAAGCCGATTTTAGCGGGGGTTAAGAATGAAGATCTGATCGCAAGCATGCGTCCAACGATCCAAATCCAAGAATTAGAAGAAATCTTTGCAGCGTACGAAAAAAAGCTATCTGACCTTAGAATACTCGGAGCCGAAAACGCTTTGAACGCAAAGGCCGCAGCCCTAACACACATGTCGCAGGCATTAGCCCACGATTTAAAGAACCCGCTATCACTTTTTGAATTTGCGATGAGTGCAAGGTCTTTGGAAGAGTTTGAAAATGCAAAGCTAAGCATGGAAAGAGCATTTGAAAGGATCCATGCCATCTTGGCCAATATAGGGCAAAAATCATCGGACCTAGTCATGAAGCGAGAAACCTCGATCCTAGACTGTAGTCATGTGGCAACTCAGTTTCGCCTTACCCATGGTCACCTTGGAGTCGAAGTTTTATCCGAGGGACCTACTGTTGAAGCAAATATCGACAAACCTGCCATCGAGCGGTGCCTGGTCAACCTCGTGGGTAATGCGATCGAAGCCACTGCTTCCAAAGTCCAACTGGTAGTTGGAGTCGACGAGCGTGATTTAATGATCGAGGTGAAAGACAATGGGCCAGGGGTGAGTCAAGAGCTATTGCCTAAACTATTTGTGAGGGGAGCTACTTTCGGCAAAGAAAGTGGCGAGGGAATCGGGCTCTATAATGTTAAATCGATCGTCGAGGCCCACGGCGGGGAAATCTCCTACAGTCGAGAAGGAAATGAAAGCATCTTTAGGCTCAGATTGCCTGGGATATTGACCCCTGACCAATTGCCAGAAATTCAACCCAATCATTCGCCGATACCGACCATCGACCCAAAAACACCCACAGGGCGATCCCAAATTCTGCTCTACCTGAGCGATCAAAAGCGCGCTATCGAACTCGCAGCCGCATTGGAGCACCTCACTGCCGATATTTGCTTCGATCCGGCCACGTCCTCAAATCCGGTACTCATCTATACAGATAATATCGTGGAGATATCCCGATTGGTGAGTAAGGGTGTCAAACTCTGCCTTGATTCATCTTCGACATCTATAGAGTCAGCTTCCAGACAAATCCAGCTGATGGTCAAAAGCATAAACAATCCCGCAACAGAAGGACAAACATGAGCAATCCAAAAACCAAACGCAAGTCTATTCTCATTGTCGAAGACGACCGGGACCAATTAGTCCGATACGTGGCAATGGCTAAAAAAGCTGGGCTTGATGTCAATGGAGCATCAGACCACCATCAGGCCTTAGAAATACTTGCCAAGCGAAGTTTTGACTATGTATTAACAGATATCCATCTGGCCGGGGATCTTAACCAAAATGGCTTTGAAGGTATACAAATCCTTGACTACATCAAACAGAATAAGCCAGAAGTGACCCCAATAGCCATGACCTCTGATCCTAAAATTACCACTTACCAAAAGGTCATGGCCAAAGGGGTATCGCACCTCTTCCGCAAACCCATTAGGACCGAAGACGAGCTGCTTTTGTACCTAGAATTCGCCCGCAAAGACCGACAAAAAAGCAGTGCGCTCCGTCGAAATAAACAAAACGCCGCAGGTATGCCGTCCCATATTATGGAAAAATATCCTGATGGAGTTGTTATCCCCCAAGATTTAAGGGAGATGGCTCGCCTGGTCGCCGTAGATGGAGAGGCGCCATTCGTCATCACGGGCGAAACTGGTACTGGCAAAGAAGAACTTGCTAAAGTAGTTCACCGATTAAGCCTTGAAATCCGCGGTCCCATGCCTTTCATTGCGGTGAACTGCGCCAATATCGGCGGAGATACTGCCGTTTCCACTCTGTTTGGGCATAAAAAAGGCTCATTTACAGGAGCTGAAGCTACGGTAAACGGCTTAATTGGTGAAGCAGATGGTGGCATCCTGTTCTTGGACGAAATCAATACCCTTAATCTCGAATGCCAGCAACGGTTGCTGCGGGTACTTAACGATGGCTCGTACCAACGTCTAGGTGACGCGCAGACTCTTTACAGTCGCTTTCAAGTGATTGCAGCCGCTAACTGTGACCTTTACGTAGAAGTTGATAAAGGAAAATTCCTGCTCGACTTGGTCAGCCGCTTAACTGGCTTAGCCGTCAAACTGAAACCTTTACGAGAGCGCCTCGAAGAATTGCCTATCTTTGTCGAAATGGCACTGGCCAAGGTTGGTGCTACAATTGGTCATGCGGAGTTGCAGCGCCTCGTTAAAAAATGCGGCGATTACTACTGGCGAGGTAATGTCCGTGAGCTATTCCAGGTGATCAGAGCCATGGTGATTTTATCCGGAGGCGATGAAGGCAAGGTAAGTGCCGACCACCTACCCGTCCTGCCAGGTATGTTGGCGCCGGGGCTGAAGGGTGCTCAGACATTTGATCTAGCTAAACTCAATCGACTGGTCTCAGCCGAAGACCTAACCCAGTTGATGAAGGCCGTCTCAGAAGACCAACCACTGGAAAAATCCCTCGCGACAGCTGAAAAAATTGTCATTGAATCGGCTTTAAAAAGGCATGGGACTCTTGCTGCGGCAGCTGAGGCATTGAGCACGCCTAAAAGTACCTTTAGTGCGAGAAGTAGAAGGGTGGGAGTTGAAATTGGTGAGTAATCACTGGAGCAATATGGAAAGCCATCAGGCTGCTTGTCGATCCATTTCATTTTAAATGGCCCTATTAATTCCACCATACAGGATGAAAGAATCTGTTTATTACTTGAAACGCTGCACACTAGGTCAACTCGGGCCAAAAAAATTGAATTTCAAACTACCCTATATATCAAATTGTTCCATCTGAATTCACATATTTTTTAGAGATATAATAGCCCTTAATCAGGATGCGATTTTATCGATCTTCGACGCTGTAGTCGCGGTCTGTTCTCGAATTCGCGAGCGGTTTGGTCGATCGGAATTGAGGGCTTCGATCAGCCTTACGATGTCTTTCATGATGCCTTCGGCACTTAACTTGGTTTGCATGTCGATCGCACTTTGCTGCAAGTCTCGGGCCACTTTG
Source organism: Oligoflexales bacterium (assembly GCA_041736175.1). GTDB lineage: Bacteria > Bdellovibrionota_B > Oligoflexia > Oligoflexales > CAIYRB01 > JBGSUI01. The sequence goes on from JBGSUI010000011.1 coordinate 45,490, forward strand.
TAGGCTTCTCCAAGTAAATCAATCGATTTCTTTATTTGTTCTCCGTTGATGTGCCGAAAAGCAATTTCAATAGCACTGACCTTAAGTAAATCGTCCTTCTACCCCACATGGATAAATCTCAGTAGCTGAAGGATGATTGTAGTTACCAACATTAAGGAGGTTACTACATGGAGACTCAGTCCCTCAAGAAAAAGTTAAGCGTGTATCTTACGGAAGGTGGATATCTCAAAAGCGTCAGCGATGAAGCTCTATTTCATTTGCTCGTAGGTTGGGAAAACTGGACGGGAACAAGTGCCGAGTTTTACCGGACCCTCGGTTTTACCCATAGGCAGATGGCGGGCCTTCTGGGGAAGGCCAAGAAACTCAAAAGAGAGGGCCACTTTGGTAACGCTGATTTCAAGGTTATCACCTTGGAAGACTCGCCAGGAGCTTCTACCCAAGCTGATGTCAGTCCTTGTATGGCAGCTGAATTGGTTTTGCCGGAAGGCAAATTGATCAGGTTTCAGAGTATTAACGGACTAATCGACTTTATAAAGAAATCAGCATGATCGCATTTAACCGTAGAACCCATATTTATGTCTCCAAGACCCCCAGTGACATGAGGGCGTCCTATGACACCTTATTTAATAAAGTTAAATCACTTCTAGATAAAGACCCTTTTTCAGGTCATTTGTTTGTTTTTATGAACCGACGGCGCAGCTCATGCAAATGCCTTTACTATGATGGTACTGGCCTGGTTATAATCGCTAAAAGACTGGAGAAGGGGGTCTTTTCGATGATCAATCCTTACAAAGAAGGGGACATTAAATTGACCCAGGCTGAATTCAGTCTGTTTTTCGAGGGAGCCGATCTTACCAAGAGGTTTATTGATAGTCCGAAAGAAATCGTGAAATCATCGACGGAAAATCCAGGGGTGCCCCTTCAATAAAAAAATGCTTTTAATTTTTTAAAAAATGTTTCATGCTCCTGGTCATGAAAATAAAATATGAAAAAGTTACTGTAAAACTCAGTGATCCCAGGTTGAGACCTATTCCTGATGAATTGCTTGATACCCTTAGTAAGCAGGAACTTATTGTTCTTCTTCGGGGTGAACAATCTCTCAGGAGCATTATAGAATCTGAGGCTGTCATAGCAGCCGATCGTATATTTCAGTTTGAAGGTATATTTTTTAGGATTAGGAGATCTCTTTTTGGAAAAAAATCGGAGAAAACCAAATCCAATAACCGGAACCCTGAACCAAAGGATCCAGCAACTCGTAAGCCCCGTGAAAAAACAAAACGTTTGCCGAGTGAAAGATATCCAGAAGCCAGGATTGTCGAAGAACATATCACTGCTGAATGTGATCCGGACTGTGGTGCCTGCAACGGAAAAATGGTCGATTCTGGTATGGAAGAGATTTCAGAGTATATAACCATCATCCCCAAAGAAACTGTTATTGTCCGCCAACACCGACATAAGTACCGATGTACACAATGTCATGGAGATATCAAGACCGCTCCGACAGCTCCCCGCCTCATACCGGGATCCAGCTATGGAGATGAGATTATTATCGATGCGACCCTATCAAAGTACTGTGATTTGATTCCTATGGAACGATACACCGATATCCTTGCTCGTCAAGGCTCGATGGAACTCCCGCCTCAAAGCCTTATTGCTGCCTCGATAAAACTCGGTCAAATCTACAAGCCCATTTACGAAAAAATCAAAATAGAAGTGCTCCAAAATAGAGTTTTATTGGCAGACGAAACCCCTCATAGAATGTTAGAAGGTGACGAAAAAACGAACTGGTTCCTATGGGGATTTATAGGCGGGTCCTCGGCCTTTTATCACTGTTGTGACACTCGATCCGGAGACATCGCCTTTGATATGATTGATCAATCAAAATGCGAGGTGTTGTTGAGTGATGCCTATTCTGGCTATAAGAAGGCTATTAGAATCGCTAATATATCGCGGGTAGAGAGTGGTAGACCCACAATCACTACAGCCTATTGTAATTCCCATGCCCGCCGAGATTTCAAGCTAAGTCAGGAAAGCTTAGTGCCGGAAGCTCAAGTGATGATCGATCGATACAAAGAAATCTATAAACTTGAGGCCAAAGCTAAAGGCAAATCATCAGAAGAGATCCTGACCATACGCAAGGATATGAAACCTCATTTTGATTTCATGCAGGTACATTCTCTGAAATTTAAGGACCAGTTTTCATCTAAAAGTAGCCTAGGCAAAGCATTCGAGTATTTTTTAAAATATTATGATGAACTCACCTATTTCCTCGGGGATTCTGATGTACCAATTGATAACAATCCCTCGGAAAGAATACTCCGTAGTCCCGTGATAGGAAGAAAAACTTGGTACGGGACCCATTCAAGGAGAGGGGCGGAGACAGCGGCTATTCATTTCAGTATCGTCCAATCCTGTCATTTAGCAGGCGTTAATCCTCGGCTTTATTACCGAGTCGCCCAAGGTTGGGTCTTGAATAAAAAACCAATTCTTACCCCTTACGAATATGCAGAGAGCCAGAAAAAACCACCGGACTAATCATTTAATAATTGAACTACTTCAACGAGCCATTACTGAAAGTCCTCAAGACATTATGTTTTGGCGTCTGGATCCAATCTTCTTGAGTGGGTCAGGGAACGCCAACCCATCTCTTTTGACCTGAGCAATTCATGGCTGGAATCGATTCCAAATGAAGAATCGATCCTTACTCCTACGATATCTAATAGGGCAAAAAAAGGCTCGATTTATACCCAATAGGATAAATCCTAAACCAGATGGCCTTCTCAGATGGTTCTATGGACCCCTTTTTAGGGGTAAATGGACTCAACTTTTTGAGAGGGCCAGCAGATGCCAAGCTATACCTTATAAACGGTGGATCCAGGCACACAGTGAAGAGGCTTTTGGGGGTCGGGACTTTATCATAAACTCATTCAAAAGCGCCATGTGTGGCACTGAGACGATTTACGATCCCATGTAGCTTGGACAGAATTGATGATCCATCAGTGATACAGCAATAAACGGGTGACACTGCCACCGTTGCCTTTGTAAATGTTTCCTTAGGGTCGGTTTTTCCAGTCTGTTCTTAACAATGCCATAGTGATCGTATCGCGGAAACTTCCGTGCCTAAAATAGCCATCCCGACATCGACCCTCAATCACAAATCCGCATTTTTCATAACATCTCACGGCTCCTATGTTTTCTGGTTCACACTCAAGCCAAAGTCTATGGAGATTCATTTCATCAAAAGCATATTGACACAGCACAGCCACGGCATCGCTACCCAACCCGCGTCCCCATATTTCTTTGTCCCCGAGGTAAATCCAAACCTCTGCTCGTCGAGACCGAGGGCAAATGCCTCGTAAGCCAATAAGGCCGACCAATGACTTTTCCAAAGTCTCGATTCCCAAGGTTAACTTGTCGGATGTAAAATGAGACTCGGTGCTGATAAAATCTCTTGCATCTTGAAGGCTCGTAGGATGATAAAGTCCACGCCAAAAATTTGTCTCGGCATCGTTAATCCATTTATGATAGAGGGTGCTGTCTTCTATTTCGACTGCTCTTAAATTTGATATTTTCCCGGTGATCATCGCAAATCCTCAATCTATTTAGGTGTATTTGGTCAATCGCTTTAAACCTATTTTGCCATTCTTAAGCAAGACAGTCGATTTTTCTTTAGCTCTACTTCTTTTTAATTTATCTTTTCAAGCTTCGGACTTCCCGACAAAACGTGGGATGAGGGGCATGAGCCGTGTGATCACAGCCCATCATTCATGCTAGTTGCTATAGGCCGCACCTAGAGCTTTACGAACGGCAGACCCCCAACCGTTAGCGCAGTTAGATGTTCAACAGCTTGGCAAACGCTGTCGGAAGTCTCCGAGCGCATTGCGGAGCGCTGCTTCGGCTGGAAACGATGCACCGTGCTGGGAAACGATGTTCTTGATGAGTCTCGTTTGGTGGTCCGGTTGCCGTAAAACTCTGTAAACTGCATTGGCGATGGTCGCCTCACGGAACTGAGAGTAGCGGCGCAGATCTAGTGCCAAGGTACGCAGCGCAGCAACGGTTGCTTCCTGCTTGCGTGACGTCCATCCGTTCGAATTGCGAACAGCGTCCTGAACATCTTTCCAAAGTCCTGTATGACTACCGGCACTCGATGTCTGAAGGTTTTTAAGAAGCGCGTCGGCGCGGTAGCCCTCGGCGATTGTGCTATCAACAAACGCAGGGGTTGGCGAGAGGAAGCGGCGCACAAACGCAGCTAAAGCTTCGGCGCTGTCGAGAGTTTCGTGTGCCTGTGCACAATTCACGGGGCGAGCGCCAGCTCGAGTCGGACAATGTACAGCGCTCCATACGAACTCGAAGCCGTTGGAGACGATTGCCAGTCCTTTGGTGAAACGGCGATCAGCATGAGCATAGGGAACTGCTTGTTCGATCAGCGCACGCTCAAGATCGTTTCTA
>JBGSUI010000033.1:0-8177 GCA_041736175.1 Oligoflexales bacterium
AAAACTTGAACTGGTTGTCACCCCCCCACCGTTGCATCCAAATCCCTTTGCTAGAGAAAAATTTGCCACGAGACACTCTGGCCAGGAACGGTTTCCCAAAAATTCCGATACGTATCCTCGACCGTTTAGGCCTCTAATTGATGTCCCGTGGGCATCATCCAAATATAGCAACATATCATATTGATTAGATAACGATAACAATTCGGCAATTGGCGCATGCCCACCCATGGAATACAGACCATCTCCCACGAATACAGACCGATATCCTTGTGACCCAGCGACTTTGATTTTTTCCTCAAGATGATTCAAATCGTTGTGACGAATTTTCTCGATTCTTGCTTCCTGAGCTAAGATCGGTATCAAAAATTGCATACTAGCATGAGCAAACTCGTCAAAAATCATGGTTACTGGATGTGTTTCTTTTCCTGTAGGAGAAAAGCCACTGGCCAAGAGAGGGAGAGTACTCATATGACAAGATGTTACTGATGGAAAAGTGATAGAATTTGCGCCAAACAGCTTTGTTAACCCAGTTTCTAGATCTATGTTCGGTTGTATCGAGTATCGTGACCGTGCCACACAATAGTGTGTACCCCAAGCTTCTAAAGTTTCCCTAGCCCGGCTTATTACTTCCGAATCTGTATCATATGCGAGATAAGAGCAGCTCGAAAAATCTAGGAAAGTGCCAGACGATGTAGTAACAGAGTCACTTGTTCTAGCTAGAAGTTCGACATGCATTAGATTTTTCGATTTGGCTGATGACAACCATTTTGAGGCATGAGCTATCATCGATTTGGTATTGCGCACATTAACTCCTGTAAAAACGGCAGAGGGCCGTGGGTCTTCCTATGCAAAATTTGATCCAGAGCCCGCGATTCTTAGTCGTTCTAAATTTTGAATGGCGAGACTTTTACTTTCCAAAGGAAGGTAGAGTTTTGATTAGATTTTTATCGTTTAGGGACACCGCAAAAACACTGGAACATGTACCACCTATCGACGGTATAGGCAGACAAGAGATTCAGTTGATGTCAAGGTACAAGCACTCCAGCCCACATTTAGCCACCTAGCCTCCTGCTTTAATCCTTGATTACAGCATCTTAGATTAATTCCCCTGTGATAACATTACCTTGCTATCTTAAAACCATCATGGATAGGCTTTGGACTAATTTTGCACAAGAGGAGGAAACAAAAATAAGCGTAGCAATCGGTGCACTTGAGTCCAGGCCAGCGGTAATTTTTTCCCTTGCTACTATCGATAAAATTCCTCGAGCCGCTGAAGCAAAGATAAGAATTGGAAGAATGAAGTGCCAAGACGATATGTAGGGAATCATATATATGCCAAAAGCTGCTAAAACCGAAAATAAGGTCCAGTATAAATGCTTTTCTGATTTTAAAAACGTCGTGGCAAATGCAGAAATTGGAAGCAATAGTTGAAGAATAATGAAGTTTACGGAATGGCCAGTGGCGGCAGATGCAATTTTGGCTTGAAACAACCAAGAAGATGTGCCTAGTGTGCCAAGCAAAATTGCTTGTGCCATAAATAATCGATACTTGTGCATGATGGCCATTTTGATTTCAATAAATGTCATTTTCAATGAGGTGTTTTCCCTTTTACCAAGGCAGTTTTTTAAGTTAAAAGCTAAAACAGCTCCCAACAAATACATAAAAGCACTAATATAATGAGCAATGACTGCATGCCTTAGGAGCAAAGCGCCGATTCCTGCACTAATGACTTGGGTCCCCCAGAATGTCATCTGGTTATACTTTTCATAGCTGGCATTTTGAGGACAAACTGCCCGCAACCACTTTGAATCGGCTCCTAAGATTGCTGGAAAAGACAGTCCAATAAGTATTTCAATAATATTTAAGGCGGAGGTGGAGGTACATTTTGTGAGCAGAAATACTGAAATTGATTGAACACATGCAGCGCAAATAATCGGGATTTTCGGCCCAAAACGATCAACTAAGAAACTTGTTAAAAAATCGCCCGCGATCATGGCAATTGTCCCCAAAGAAATCGCTGACAAAATACTCCCGTTATCGAGACCGTTTTTTTCAAGAAGCAAAAAAAAACACGGAAGGTAAATATTTGAGGTCAATAAAGCTTTTATAAAAAGAATTTCTAACATTCAATCTCCTCAAAATTTCCTAAGAAGCCATTCGTTATATTTAAATCGCTAGCATAAAATTGATTTGTAAGGGATTTATTGAGCAAACCTATCACAATGCAGTTGGAGGCAATCGAACCCCTCATCCACTTAGGATCATGCGGGGAAAGAGATTCTAAACCTTCGGTATCAAGCAGTGCAAGACGCGTAGCCATTGATTCAAAAGACGATCTTTTGCACCAAGAATCATAGGTCTCAATATTTAGGCGGTTTAAATAAGTAAGCTCTCCACCAGTATATGCGAATTCATGTAAGTCGGCAGGTAGACGGGATCCTATCCATTCAATGCATTCAGCTATTCGCCTTGATTGCGGTGATTGATTTAAGCTAAACTTGATATTTAAGTCGCTGATTCCAAAGTCTAAGAGCGTCATTCGATTATCTCTATGGATGATCTGGATACTCCCACCCCCGACATTGACAACATCAAGGTCAAGATTTCTATGCATTTTTAAAAATGCTTTACGGATTAACTGTGCTTCTTCGTCTTGAGTGATAACCTTCAGCGGTATGCCACATGAGCTAAAAACCTCGAAAGCTATTTTCCTCAAATGAGGCTTTCTCCGTAATGCTTCTGTACCAATCGCCTTAATTAAAGAATTTTCTGGAGTTTTTTTAAGTATGGAACGAAGACTGCGATGTACTAAATCAAATTGGTTTGTCTCTTCGAGAACATGCCAAGTTAAAGTATCAATAAGAGTCGCCGCTGTATCGGCTATTCCATACATTTTCAAGCTATGACTTCCTACGTCTAAAACAAATTGTTTCAAGATAACCTCCGTTAAATATTCTGCCCGTTTAGGCCTGTTCTCACTTTAAAAAGACTTCTGTTAATAACCTACAGTAGGGTTTGATGTTGGGATCTTCAATTGGCTCTAGAGTTAAGATTTGTAACCCTAGAGCAATAGCGTAGCCAATCTCGATTAGCGCAGCCTTGCCGAGGTACCCTTCTTTGTTGGCGACTACAAGAAAAGAAGATTGACGCATTTTCGCAAAAATCGAATCCTGTAAAATTCTATGATCTCCTACTGGGTCCATATCCAATAGGACAAATTCTTCACCTGGATTGAGTACCGACTCACTGACTGGTGCGAGGACATCAATTCCATTCTTGTTTAGACTATCTTTAATTAAGTACATTTCTTTTAGGTGTTTCCTATAAGATCCAGATATGACCGTTTTCAAAGATGACAGACTTGACATTGTGACTTCCTTTTATGATTTATATTCCAAATACCAATGTGATTTGCGACCACCTACTGGTCCTATCAATATCCGGGAAACGTAAAGCAAGAATAGTGCCACCTCCACTAAAACGCTGCTTTTCCCAGACAAAACGGTTTACTATAAATCTATGCTGTATCGATTTTTGAGACTACGGAGCGGTGCTAAATCAAGGGCATTCCACCCTATCTGATGGCCTTTAAGCCTTATCAGGAAGAGTAGAATGAGGCATTTTTCAGGGCAATGGACCTAGCATAACTGCTTTATATGGGCAATTTTGGCGTCGAAGGGAGGAGCTCAACCAGGCGTCGCTTCTAAAATAGATATGCTTTTGGTACTTTGATTTGCATTGATCCAAAAATGAGCCCCAATCGACTCATTTTCGAGCCGATTCGTCCCGAATTCGAGCCGACTATCGTTAATAAGCAGTGATTACTGAATATTTTTTCAATCTAAGATCACAGATCGCCTGCTCCAGGAGCTACCAAAGCGGATAAACCACACGCCAAGGAACCCAGAAGCCAGTTTGAGTTTTCTCTAACCGAGTCATCGCCCGCCAACCAACTGTGGCGGCCAACCTCGGCCTCCCTATCTAACCAGACCTGCCTTCAAGTCTTAGTCCAAGGGAGGTCCAGGACCTTCGTCTGGGTCAGCGGATTTTTGAGGCTCTGCTCACGAGCCATCAATACATTAAAAAGCCAAATCAGAGATCCCGCATTCAGATGAATGGACAACAAAGCTCTAGGCCACAACCATACGAAATAACGCCTGCTTGAACTAAAAAATTCATGCAACTGGTTCATGCAAATTCATGATCAGAGGTGTGATGCGACGTGATTTGGTGTGACAGAGCAAGAGTGAGGGCGAAACGATTCGTCTGCAAAGGCTTGTATTGATTGAATTGTAGGGAAATGGATTTCTGGTTGAATCTAAAGAGGAAGATGGCGGAGAAGACCGTCCACTTTTGAATGTTTCCTCCACTTTGGATTATCTTATTGATTCTATTGATTATAACCACTCACCCCAATACCTCGACAAAGTTTTCCTCCACCAAAAATATGTCCTGGAAGGGCTATCAACAGCGCAAATCGCCGCCCAGATTTTTTCCTCCAAGGACTCGGTGCAGAAGGGGCTTAGGTTGGCTGGCATCCCAGCTCGGGTCCCACATCAACCACATGGTCGCCAATCCCAGCCGCGGTACGGGCAGAAAAGAGTTGAGGGCAAGGTGGCTGATCACAAGACCGAGCAGAGGGTCATCAACGCGGTCCGTGAAATGCGGGCCAATGGCTTAACCTTGCGAGCGATCGCCAGCTGCCTTGGGGAGATGAAGATCCCGACTAAGTGTCGGGGGAAGAAGTGGCATCCGGAGATGGTTAAGCGAATCCTTGATTCGGGCACCTGAACCTCCATCGAGGAAGTCATCGAGCAAGGGATCTTTGCCCGCCAGGTGTTTTCCAATAACGGCGGGTAAATTCAGGCCAAGGTGAGCTGGATTCTTCCGTCAGCATCCAGAGTGCTAATTTTGATAATTTACCGAGTAACCTATTGATGCGACGAGACAGTCTGCACCCGATACCAGCCTGATCTTGAGTGGGTCGAAGATGACAGGCTTTATTCAGCTTGTCTTGCCTTTCTTCGTCTTTTACAATCTATGCTGCTCTTACAGGTGCCATCGATCGATTCGCCAGAATGCTGACTCCGCGTCGACGAAATTATCACCCATTTAGGGGTCGTACTGGTCCACCATTCACCGCTGACTTTAGAAAGACAAGATGTCGGTCCACCATATCGGCAGACTCTGGAAAATTAAATCGATGGACGTGTGGCCTACGGTTATTGAGCAGGCCGTTGCTGCCATGAAGCACTTTTATGTTGCTTTGGCGAAACCTGTGGAAGCCGCTCGTGGCAGGAGTCGGGATGGGTAGCAAGCTCCCTCTGAATCTCGAAGATTTACTGCGGCGCCGCACGGTCGAGGGCGACCGGATTGAATACAAGAAGGGCTGGAATCCGGATCCGATCTTCCGCACGCTATGTGCGTTCGCCAACGACTTTGAGAATCTCGGAGGGGGCTACGTCATCATCGGTCAAGACTGTGACGTCAATGGGCAGCCGGTTTTTCCGCCCGCAGGGATTTCCGAGAGTGAGATCGACAAGCTTCAGCAAGAGCTACAGAGATACTGCAACCTCATCCAGCCAACTTATTTTCCGCAGTTCTATGTTGAGTCCTTTGGCGGCAAAACCCTCATTGTGCTTTGGTCGCCAGGGGGCCAAAACCGACCATACAAAGTGCCGAACGCGGTAACCTCGGGTCGCAGCGAGCTTCGCTACTTCATTCGTCGCTTCAGTTCCACAGTCGAAGCGAAAGGTGACGACGAACGAGAACTAATGAGTCTGACGGCGACTGTCCCCTTTGACGACCGAATGTGTCAGCGAGCCTCGATTGAAGATTTACGGCTTTCGTTAGTCCGATCGTTCCTCAAGGAGGTCGGTAGTGGCCTCTATGATGAGGCCGCGACCTTGACACTTTTGGAGCTTGGACGGCGGTTATCTATCGTCGATGGTGCTGACGAAGTTGCCCGACCTCGTAATGTCGGCGTCTTGTTCTTCAACGAGGGTCCGGAGAGGTTTATCCCTGGCGTCCAGATCGACGTTGTGCATTTTCCTCGGGGGTCAGGGGGTGGCGAGATGACGGAGCAGACATTTAAGGGGCCTCTACAACAGCAGCTTCGAGACGCCTTGCGACACCTGCAGAACAATGTCATTCGCGAGAAGGTTGTAAAGGTAGCAGCTCGCGCCGAGGCTATCCGGGTTTTTAATTATCCCTATGCCGCGCTCGAAGAGGCATTGGTCAACGCTGTCTACCATCGCAGCTACGAACAGCGTGAACCGATCGAAGTGCGCATTTGTCCGGATAGCATCGACATCCTCAGCTATCCCGGTCCCGACGCATCCATCAAGACCGAGGCACTGAATGGCGACAAGGTAGTGGCCCGGCGCTATCGCAACCGTCGTATTGGCGAGTTTCTCAAAGAGCTCAAGCTGACTGAAGGGCGGTGCACTGGCATCCCGACGATCCGGCGCGCCCTCGCGGAGAATGGCTCACACCCGGCGCGATTTTCCTCAGACGAAGGCCGGACGCATTTTCTGGTTGAGTTTCAGATACACCCGGATTTCAAGGAGGACGACTTAGGGGGTACCCCCGAAGTCACCCCCGAAGTCACCCCCGAAGTTCAATTAGTCTCCGTAATTAAAGGAGAAATGGGTCGTTCCGAACTCATGAAGGTGCTCTTGTTGAAGGATCCCAAACACTTTCGTCAAGTCTATCTACAACCTGCGATTGATCTAGGTTTAGTCGAAATGACCCTGCCGGAGGCTCCAAGAAGCAGCAAGCAAAAGTATCGGCTTACCGCTCAAGGTCGAGACCTTGCCACCAAGGCCAGGGCCAAAAAGTGAGCGACTCCAGCAAGCCAAACGACCGTTCCTCACCAAACTTGGAGCACTGGAATGGCATTGCGAGGATCACTGCAGGCGCATCACTCAAGCGATTTTCAAAGGAACTTCCCACTTGATAGGGCATTACGCAGTCAGCGACCTTGCAAGCCATGAGAAAGCCTGAGGCTACTCATTGTGCTCTTCTACAGAGTCTATCGGGGATCGAGAACGCAAATCACCGTCTGCTTTCGTCTAGATAAAATGATTTTTCAAACGTCCCCAGCTTCGGACCTAACTTTATGCTTTGCCAAATCTGTGAATCGGGACTTTAAACTTACTAGAGCATTGTCTGTCGCCAATTCTTCGTCCTTAATATTTCTGAGCAGGATTTTTAGCCTTGTAATTGATCCTCTGATATCGTGCTTAAGCTTGTCTTTTTTAGTCTTTGCCATCGAATTTTTGACCCGTTCTTTGGTTGGTCCGTCTAAACCTTTCAGCAAGTATTCCCAACTGATCAGGTGCGATCCAATGGTGTCGGATGCGTCTCGTGAAGTCTCTAGTGTTAAATCCAGGTTCCGTGCATGAGCATCAAAAGCTCTCATAGTTTTGAGCATGAGACCAGTCAGAGGCTCGTCTTGCACCTTTTTTTCAAGATATCGAGCTATTTTCGGCGCTTCTTCAAAAGCGTCTTTATCGACAATCAGATCAAAAATATTAGATGGATCTTTGACTCCCATATCACTTGTTGACAAAATTATCGCTAGATCTGGAGCTTTTTGTCTAAGCATACCCCCCAATGCAACACCATCCATGCCAGGACCGAGGTATTTATCGGTAAGGACTGCGATTAGTTGTCCGCTTACACAATCCCAATCTTTTACAAAATCTTCGGCGGTAGCGTAACAGATCGTCTCGAACCCTTTGAGAAAAGCTGGCCATTGGTCACGAAAAATATCCTCATCATCGATGATGGCGATTAAGTTATAGGGTGATTTATGGCTAAGGTCCAATTTGACTACCTCTGAATTCAAAGCAGGGAGTTCGTCTGTACTATCAGCTCGCTCTTTCGGGATCTCTACGACTTTTTGGGAGGGCAATGATTGGATGGTTTGGAGGAGTAATTTAAAGAGCTGACCTTTTGCCATGGGTTTTGGTAAAAAGCCATCCGCACCAAGCTCCCCAGCCCTTCGGTGATCATTTGGCACAATTCGATTAGAATGGACAAAAATAAGCCCCTTAAAATCATGGCTGGTGCGTAGTTCTTCGACCAAATCAAAGCCACAGAGGGATTTGGGGCCCATATCGATATCCGTGATGATTAAGTCGCACAGCTCGCGCGTAAGGGTGTCAAAAGCT
>JBGSUI010000184.1:0-5255 GCA_041736175.1 Oligoflexales bacterium
CGTGCGTTGTGGCAATTCTGATTTTGCCGATCGTAATGCGGCGGAAGTAATCAAACAGCGAGCCATAAAATTGATATTACACGCTGGAACGGCGTTGTCCAAAAGAGGGGTCCTTCTTGCGGATACTGGACGTGGAGCCAACCCTAAGCCACGTGGGGCAAAAGCTTCACGCGCACCTGTGGTAGAAGCGTCAAAAAAGAAAAGGAAAGCAGCGAAAGCTGCTTGACCTTGGAAGCCGCACCCCTTTAGGGGTGCTGGTAGTTCACGTGCTTCGCGACGAGTCACAAGTACGGCATCATCCGCTGTCTTGCGACTAGCCCGAGTAGGTTCGATGCGGCCAGACCTGATCGTAAAAGGCTTTGCACCATGCGGCATAGAGAGAATCATTGTGCTCAAAGAGGCAACCCTCCTAAGACCTTTCTGGTCTTATCGGTCAAGAAGGACTCAAACGTAAACTCTACGACCTCATGGGCAGCTTCGGCAATAGCGATCATGTTCTTAGCGGGTTCCGAGCCGTCAAACTGAAGTGTAAAGCAGTCTATATCAAGGATGAAAGGAAGTCCGGTTTCTCCGATCCTTTTTGCATCAGTCCCGAATCTAACTCGCAATTTGAAATCCGCGACCAGTGGGATCTGGAAAGAGTCCTTTTCGAAGACCGACTCGAATGTTGAAGCCCCTTCTAGAGGCTCTGGCACAGACAAACCAAACCGGAAGAAATCCGAGAGTGTAACTTCGGGCGCATCGAAAACAAAGCGGTTGATGTACCTAACTCCAATCCGCTGTGGTATCGAGAATTCTTGCACAGCTGTGTACGCTTTCAAGCAGAATACGAAATCTGCAAGAAACGCTTCCCAGTTCGTGTATTTCACACAGTTCGCTGTAAGCAGACCAGGGCCAACTTGCAGCAGTCGGTCTCGACTAGGCGACCAAGTTTGGACTTTGGGGACTTGCGCAGGGCGTTCCGAGCCGCGCTTTCCCTGAAGCCCAGTAGCACCAATCGTAAGTGTAATGAACTCCAGGTCGTTTTTCATAGGGAATTTGCTTTGAACCTTATCGAAAAACCTCCCTGGAATTGTAGAGTCAAAGGAGTCCCCGACTAAAAACTTGACCTCGATCACGGCCTCCTGAATGGGCGACCGCTCGTATTGGTAACGTTTGTATTTAGGGACCTGAAATTTATCGACTCTTGCCAAGGTTTTTCTACTCCCGCCGGGACTTCCGGACGCCCAGTCTACCATCTTTTTAAAATAAGTCATATTGATTCCATCACTGCAACTTACGACCACAGGGGGGTGCTGGGCTCATCCGACCTAAAGCTTACGCTAAGATTTTAGTAATCAGATAATACTGACCTTTTATGGGCAAATCCTTATAGTCAATTGCTAGCAGGCAATACAAAAAATAGAAAATCATTTTGTACGTTGAGGAGTCAACTACCCCGCCCTAACGAAGTCTCAAAATGGGAAAGCAAGCCCGATGCCATGACTAGGATGAGTTCCCATCAAAACCTTAAAATGCGGCATCAAGCTCAACTTTTTTTTGAGTCCATCGATAAATAAAAAAACCAAGTCCCCCTGCTCCCACGGCTCCCACGGCTCCCACGGCTCCCACGACTAGGAGCAACGATCCCGCCGCCGCAAGGCTCCGTTCCCCGCCGCCGCCTCCACTGACTAGAGGCATTAGGATCAGGGGGAGGGTCAGGGTTTTGTGGCCTTGGACCATCATAATCAGGACCACATCTCCTAGGCTGGCAAGAAAAACAAAAAGCGCACCCCGTAGCAGCACGGACATCACCCCAGGAAGGGTGACTCTTAAGAAAACCAACAGTGGTTTAACTCCAAGGCTCGCCGCAGCCTCCTCTAAAAGCGTCCCGCGGGTCAAAAAAGAGGCAGCTAGGGTAAAAATCAAGTAGGGGCTAAATGCCAGGCAGTGGATAAGAACGACGGGGAGGTTGCCAAGTCTGTCGCGAAAACCCATAAAGTAAGTTCCCATTCCAATGGCGCTGATAAAGGTCGGCATAAACAGCGGGCTTAGGGCTAAGGTCTCCAATAGGGACTGTCCCACAAAGCGGGTCTGCCCCAGCCACCGGGCGATCGGAAGACTGACGGCCGCGGACAAGAGCGTGACCTGGGTGGCAATCCACAGGGATTGGCCGAGAGCTGGAAGCATGGATGAGTCCCCTGCATCGTCAAGGCCCAGGACTGTGAGCCAACTGGCCCACGACAGAGTGGGCGGGATCAGATGGGGCCAGGGCCACGACGGGGTCAAGGACCAAAAGATAAGGGGTACCAGGGGCAAAATCATCAGGGTCAGGAGCCCGTAAAAGACCCCGTTAAGAAGCATCCCCATCCACCGGGAGGGACCCCGAGACAGGTGTCTTTCAGGGACCCATCGGGCTGGATCATCCCCGGTGCTCCCTTGACGGATGATCATCAAGCTTTGGCGGTAGCGGCCCTGCACTCCAAAAAAACCCAGACCCACACCCATGGTGACTCCACAGAGGACAAGCCCGATCAGAAAAGCCTGCGGCCTCCCTGAAGGCACCGGATCCATCAAGGAGTCAAGGCTTAGGCCGGCGAGGGATTTAGGGTAGGTGTTGCCAAGCAGTAGGGGGATCTCGTAGGCGACCATCCCATAGGCAAAGCCCATCAGGGTCGCCATGGCAGCTGCTGGCCAGAGGTTTGGGAGCAGGACTCTGAGGATGAAGGTGCTGAGGGAGGCTCCTAATGTTTGTGCCGGGGGACCAAATGTTTGGACGGTCGCCAAGGTCACCGGCAGCACCATCACCATGACAAAGGGTGTTTCCTTAAACACGTAGCCTAAAATAAGACTCCATCCAAATCCATCATGGAGATAGAGGGGAGCCTCTTCGAGGCTGGGGAGGAGACCTAGGTAAAACAAAAATCGATTGAGGAGCCCCGAAGGACTCAAGGTTAAAAGAAGCATCTGGGCGGCGACCATATGGGGGATAAAGAGAGGCGCTACCATAAGACTCTTAAGCAGTGGTGACGGTTTCAACCAGAGCACCAACCCTAGCGCTAGGGCAGACCCCAGGACTCCGGCCAGGGTGGCACCCAGAAAAGCGGTCCGTAGGGTGAGACCTAGGGAGTCTTTAAAGGTTTGGTCCCTAAAAAGCTCAGCGAGAGCTGAGAGGAGGGAGCCGTGGTAGTCCACGATTTCCCGGACAATGGGGACCCAACTTAAGACCGTCGCCAGGGTCAACCCAGCAAGCAACGCAGCGGCGATCCATCGCCCGGTCCAGCCCTCAGTGGTCATTTGGCTGCGACTTCTTTGAACCACTGTTTTTCGCCCTGGTAGTCACTTGAGCTTTTCCATGGCGTGCGCATGGGTCTTAGCCATCTTCTTCGCGGTTTTTACTGCCAGCTCATCGGAAGCCGCTACGACCTCGATAGGCTCCAGAGTCTGTCGCTCGCTTGTAAACCTGCGGATTGCCATGTTGATCAAAGCAGTGCGATTAATACTGGGGTTGGTTTTGAGCCATTGTTCGATGGCGTCACGGGTGTCGGCTTCAGGCCGAAAGGTGATAGGCTGTTCTTGTTCTTTCATAAAAAAAAATCTGGCCTCCATATGATAAATGTTACCACGTATGACACAGTATTATTATCGTCATTTCGCCAACAAACTTTAGGGCCCCTAAATGGCAGTAATCCTAAAGACATAAGCTGATGAGAGGAAGCCGTATCGGTCCAGCCCTCAGTGGTCCTTTGGCGGTGACATCTTTGACCCACTGTTTTTCCATATCCACCAGAATCTCTGGGGGCAACTCTGGGACCCGGTGGGAAAATACTATGGTATTCGTGATATCTTAAAGTTATTGTGAGAGTCCTGAATAATAATACTGGATTTTTTCTTGTTAAGATTTTTTGGAAAAACGGCGAGATTTTTTGTATCTCCGTGCCTCGCACTATTAAACAAAATCGCTTCATATCCAGTTTCAAAGGCCTTCCTGCCAAGAATTTGAGTGGGGCACAAGATTTCTCCCCAAGCAACCCATTCGATTTTTTCAACCTCATATCGAGTCATTCCAAGGGATTTTCTCACTTCAGCCGAGGTTAGATCAAGTACGTTCACAAGAAGGACAGAAACCCAAAAACGGAAATGAGGCTCGACAATATCAAATCCCGTCTCTCGCCTTTCTGGGAAAACAGCATATTCATTCGAAGCAAAGTACAGCGGAGACTCAAGGTCTTTTTCTCCCAAAAACCTGCTTTTTCCAGGTCCTGTTCCCAAGGGTGTATCGCGATATTTAAGATAGGCACCTCGACAGAATTTTCCTTGAATTGAAGTTCCCAGTTCGGCCGGCAGATCGCTGAACTTGTCGTGACTCTTAACACTTATTCGTCGTTTTACATCAGTTAACTTGATCAAAATCTTTTTTTTCATTTGCAAGCTTTTGGCGTGATCAAGGTCGGCCAATAAAGCTTTATACTCACGAATGGACATCAGCCTCTAAATACCTCTCTATTTTCAGGATCAAGGTACGAGGTTAAAAAACTCATCACTTCGTGTTCTTTCCGAATGTAGCACATTTCAATAGGAGTAAGCCCGTGAAATGCAACATTTCCTTCATTGAGCCAATCAGTGATTTTTATTACGTCACCATTGAAAACTTTAATGAGGTAGGGAATGAGTTGAGTGAGAGGGCGCAAAGCTTTACTCGCTTCGGCTGTAATTTTGTCGTCCCTTAAAACCTGATAATTGATGTTATAGGCTTCAGCAATTGCTTTGCGCTTGAAACCCGCTTCTAGGAAACTTGAGATGACGGGTTTATTGCCTTTGATAAAGTGAGATTGATTAATTGCATGTGTCATAATGGCCTCACAGGAATCGCGATGATTGAACAGCCTACGCCCTCAATCTTATCGGCTTATGATACCAAAACTTTACCACATTTTTACCATTTTTGTACCAAAAATATTTATGTGACTGATTTTATTGGATATTTTGATAGCTGGGCCTCTGGAGAAAGTAAAAAATCGGCGACCACCAGGGCTCCATCGGTGTTGGTGGCGTTAAAGGGGATTCCTAAAAAATGGGTGTAAAACTGGACGTAGGACGGGAGTAACTGGGTAAAAGGGCCATAGAGGAGGGCTGAGTTTTTAGCGAGTTTAAAGTTTTCGCCGTTGAGCCAGGTGATATCGGTGGTACCACGAACGACTCCGGCTTTTTTTTCGGTGAGGAGTTTGTTGATGGTTTCTGCCGGGTCTCTCACGGGCTGGCGGATAAGGTCAATC
>JBGSUI010000202.1:0-37071 GCA_041736175.1 Oligoflexales bacterium
CGTCTTACAAATAGTAAGAAAACTCAAACAAGAGTCCACTATAGCCGTCTGGAGACAATTTGCGGAGATGCTTTCAAAACAGTTTTGGAAGAAGAGGACTTTTTGGACTGAGGGTTATTTTGCTTCAACCATAGGCGACGCCTCGGAAGAGACGGTTAGGAGATATATTGAATCGCAAGGTTGATACGGCGGCCATTCATCCGGCGATGCTGAAGACATCGCGGTTTTCTGGCCAAGAACTTTATAAAGGCTCATTTTGTGGGCTAAGACGGTGGACCAAGGCCCCTTAAGGACTGCGCTAGGTGTACCAAAATTATATACAGTCATTATAATATATTGCAACATTCAGTGAAAAATTTAGACCATTCGAGCGGTCCAGAATGAAAAATTTAGACCATTCCTATAAAGTTGCTATTTGTGGTAATGCCAAAAAAAGATAGATTTTAAACCTATGTATTTATAGTTCTATTTTTGGCTAGAGAATTTGAGCTATTGTAAGACATCTAAATTATTATTAAAATAATCTATCCTTTTGTGGTCATTCCAAAAAAAGATAGATATTTCCTCAGGAGGGTTTATGAAGACCTTGTCGAGACAGCTGTCGGTGAAAAAACTCCTGGATTTTGCTGCGGGAGACGGTGCTGGACTCGTGTTTGTGCAAGGGCGGCGCCGCGTTGGTAAGACCTGGCTGCTCCAGGAGGTCGAAGGACTGCTGAAAGGGAGGGTTTTCAGGCTCATCTGTCGCAAACACCGGCGTGACTCAAGTTTCCTCAGGGAATTTGCGACGCTGTGGGCTGATTTTAGCGCACAAGAAGAACTGACTCTTTTGAGGTCTTCTGCCTTAACCTGGCAACGACTGATGGCACACCTTGGTCGCTATGCAGTGTCCTATCGACAAAGGACTGGTCAAAGCTTTGTTTTGCTTATCGATGAGATTCAGTGGCTTTCCACAAGCTATGACGAGAGTGCTGGAGTCCTCAAAGCGGCTTGGGATGAATGGGCCCGTGAGGATTCCCTCCGGGTGGTGATATGTGGTTCTTCGACGCGGTTTTTTACGGAGCAGTTTGGCGAAGGCTCGGTTCTTCGGGGGCTGCAATCCCAGGCGACCCTAAAGGTGCTGCCGTTTCCTCTAGCGACTTTAAAGCGCCAAGTCGTGCCCACTTGGACTGTTCGGGAAACAGTCCTGGCATATATGTGTCTTGGTGGCATCCCCTATTATTGGCGTGATCTGCGGGCTGAAAAGGGTTTTCGTCGGGCTATGAACGATATCTGTTGCACCAGCACGAGCATCTTGCTGGGTGAATGGCGGGAAATCATCGCCACCGAGTTTCGCACTGATGCAGTAGAAAGCCTGGCGCGGCTATTTCCGGCGCTGATGTCCTCCGAAGAGGGGGTGACCCAAGCAGAGGTTGCCGCAAGACTTGGATTTGAAGTCGCTACGGTGGCCCGACTCTTGGATAAACTGGTGGCCTATGGGTATGTTTTTAGGTGTATCCCGGAAGATATTGGACCATCCGGTGCCCGTAAAATGGGAAGGGGCATTCGCTATATCCTTGGTGACTTTTTTCTCCATTTTTATTTTTCGGTTATCTATCCTCTGGAACAGGAAATCCGACTCAATCAAGGGGGCGGACTTTTATTTCCTAATCTGATACTTCAGGGGGACGCACTGGAATATATTCCGACTTTTACCGGCAAAGCCTTCGAGGGTTTTGTGTTTTATCACGTGGATATTGCGATGCGGGAAGGCGAGTGGAGTCATGAATCTGGATCCTTACACCGGCCTAAACTATGGGAGCTTTTGGATCTGCCAGATGCAAACTACCAAGTGCGGTGGAATGTATTGGTCCGTGGCGAGACCAATGACCGGATCCGATCACAGACGGATGTTCTGGTCGTACACCAAAGGGAAAAAAGCGTGCGGATAGTCGAATGCAAGTGGAAAGGTGCGGGAGAATTTGCTGATATTGATGAGGTGCGAAAAAAAATGTTGCCAAAGCAGTATGAAGATTATGCAAGGCGAGATTTTTTAGTGGTGAGTTATGAGCCTACTGCAGATTTGGTAGCCCACGCTAAATCTGTCGGCGTTACCTTGATCACCTTGGAGGCGTTTTTATAGGTGCTGGGGGTGGATCGCGGTGAGGAACAAAATTTGTCTAATTGGAAGTGAAACGAAAGGTCTCCTGATATCTCATTAGGATTGAACAGTAACAGGAGTCAGGAGGCCCGGAGAGTCTGGTGCTTATACTCTAATTCCAAAATTTGTTGGCGGGTCATCTCGAGGGTGCCCACGATGGCTTTAGTTTTTGTGTCGAGGCCGACGAGGTACTGTCCCTTTGAGTCGTCTAATAGGTGGTCTAGCGTGAAGCGCTCGTTGAAAAAGAGGCTGCCCTGAATGGCCTTTGGGTCGTCGTGCTGGGAAACGACGTAGTAGAGGACGTCCCCCTTTCGGAAGAAGCGGAGTGCCAGAAACAGTTCACCAGCTGCGTCCGCCAGGATGCCGGAAAGGACGGTGTCCTTGGCATCGGAATCTGTGTAGAATGATGTTGTGTCAAACACGGGCATAGTCGCTCTCCCCGCAACATTCTTCGGCAGAAATTGTGCCGGACTTTAATTTCCAAGGCTGCGAATTTTACAGAGAATATTGTTCTCGATATCTTTTTTCCATTAATGATTGAGGGATAGAGCGTGGACCTCAAAACTCGAATATCGAAGCTTGTGCAGTACTCCCGTGAGGAAATAGTCGCGCGTTTCCGGCAGCCCTTCCCGGTTTAGGGGAACCCTTGAGGGAAATAGATCACAAAAAAAATACTTGCTGCTCATCGCGCGATTTTTTTCCAGAGAGTTGTAGCTTTTGAGTCATATCCCTCAAATCAAGTTTGGCATGGTTCGTGCTTAGGGATCCAGGAGCCTTAAAAAGGGGCTTTTTGTGCATTTTTTTTACTTATTGTCATTTTAAAATTAAAGAGGTGGAACATGTTTTCAGGAATCAAACTTGGATTTTTAAGCTGTGTTCTTTTGTCTGGCAGCAGTGTTTTGATGGCTGGCGAACCCGAGCCCTCAAAGCCAAATCAAGGGAGTCTCCCCGATTTTCAGGGACAATTATTGAGCCCAGAAATGAATCAGGAGCCAAAAGCTCCACCTAAAGACACAGCAGAGGGTGAAAAAGCCCCAGACCAAGCAGTCGAATCTGCAGTAGGCCCAGGCAAACAAGCCCAACAACTCGAAAGTACTTCGGCAGCTCAGCAGACTCAAGCTTTCCAGAAATAGCAAAGTTGAGATTTGACCACAGTTCTCGCCAAAGCCCGCTCCTTGAGGGGAGCGGGCCTAGGCAGATGTCATCATGATAGGCACTGGGGAGATCCCGGTTCACTCGACCCACTCATAGTAGCGATATCCCACATCAACAACGTTTTTAGAGTTTTCTGTGCCCAGTCTTTCTAGGGAGAACTCCTGAAACTTTTCACCGACAGATCTCTGGGGTCCATCGAGGGAGACTAAAAAGTCTGTGTCCTTGAGTGGTGATTGAGCGGCCAAGATCGTGGACGGGAAGGCAGGACCCGTTTGGACTCTACCAGCGTCAGCCCTGACTAAACTTGTCTCTGAAGATTCGTGAAGATTCTCATAGGTAGCAAGATTGACTTTTAGGCGGCGGCCCCCAGCCGCTTGGGGGGTGATCTGCTGGTAGACCTCTTGGCGCGAATAACCCTCACGCCATCGGTCGGTAAAGCGGCCCGTGAATACTTTGGCAGAAGCACCGCTCCCATAGGAGGTCCAGACCACCGATTCTTGGGCTACATCATGACCGGCCAGCTCTGATTCATATAATAAACTGATAAGGGCTAGAAACAGGGAACCTGAGTAGATATTACCGATTTTTCGTCCCAGCGCGAGGGATGGCGCGACTTTAAGTGCAAACTGATCCCTAAAAAAAGGACTTTTTGCCAAATCGCGCTCGATGCTACGGCGTTTTTCTCCAGTCAAAACCGAATTGATACCCGACCACAAGGCTGGGTCTAAGTAGCCTTTAAGAATGTCATCATGGGACCAGAGACGCCCGAAAAATCTGGCTGCTGCATATTCACCCATCCGCGGAAAGGGTACATGAAATAAAAAATGGTTGTTATTATGATAAAAATCCTGCGGAACGAGCTCTGCTTTTTTCAAATAGTCATTAAGGGCTTCCTCGACCGTATTGAGATAGACGTCGATGCTGTACTTGCCATCGACCACAGCCGCTTTAGAAAAATTGGGGCGGAAAAAATCCCTTTCATCACGGGTGGCGGTTCCTATAACCCTGGGGTTTATGACGAGAAGACGTGGATTTTTAGTCAGCAGCATGGCGACTGCTCCGGCCCCTTGGGTGTATTCCCCTGGAGTCATCAACGGATATTTTGCGATATCTGTGGCAATGACAATTGCATATTTCCGTGCCAGAGTTCCTGAAAGGAGACAGGCTAACGCTGACTCTAAGGCATAAGTTGCGCCCATGCAGGCAAACTGAAACTGCGGACAACCGATATGGGAGGCTCGGGTACCGCGTTTTCGCTCAAGCATCCCCAAAACATAAGCAGCTAACGATTTACTCTGATCCACTGTGGTTTCTGTGCCCACAGCTATGAGTCCTATATCATCGAGAGAGATTTTGTGCTCCTCGATAAGCTTCCATGCGGCCATGGCAGCCATGGTTACAGCATCTTCGTGAAAATCAGCGATTGTCATCCATTCAACGCCAATCCCTTGTTGGATTTTTCCTCGGAGCTTATCGAGTGTCTCCCCGGATTGTTGGGATCTAACTTCGGAAAACTCCCCCAAGAGATCCACATACAATCTAGGAATATGAAATGATATTGAATCGATACCTACTGTGTCGTCTTTCATAGAGCGGGTCCTATACAAATAATACCAATACTTTTGGTCCTCGGTTGGCGATTGCTAAGTCATCTATCATAGATGAGTTCCATGCAAATCCAGCCTAAGGTCGCCAAGCCTTGATGGCTTGAGTCGCTTCGTCTTGGGTGAGCTCGCCCTTGGCAACTGCTTGGTAAATGCGAGCCTCCACAACGCTTTTAGCACGAGCGACTTTTTTAACGAGGGGCCAGAGATTACGAGCACTATTATTACCACCGATACTAAGCGGGATATAATGGTCAATCTCGTAGAAATGCAGCTCATCAGGAGAGATTCCGTATGATTTGCCGATAGCTATTTTTTCTCGATGGGATACGTTTCGCCGGCAATGGGCGATCTGGGATGGATATCGATAACCATCGAAGTCTTGCTCAGTAGGGCTACAGAGTTCACCGGGGGTAAGTTCTGGAGGAGGAGGAAACCCTTGGCGGGGTATATCTAACGACTGTCCGGGTGACGGTCCGGTTAGACCTGACTCTAGGGTGGATAGGGTCGTCAGCCGGTTCGTCATTTGTGATGAACAAGCCAATGAAAAGACTAGACTCAAAACCGCGCTCATCAAGACCATTTTTTTGATCACAGCAGGACCCCTTGGTTTTATAAAATTAAACTTATTTATAGATTATAACTTACCGTGTATTTGTTAAGCGGCGAGAAAATCGGTGTTAATTTTTATAAATCCAAAATCAAAACGAAAATTCCAAAAGTCTAAACAACCAAGGACACGAAAAATATAGGTTAAGACGTCAAATCTTTCTTAACCTTGTGCTTCTCTTGTGACCTGCCGTGGCGGATTAAAGTGATGACTTCGCGCTACAAATCAATCGGTAGCAAATAGTCCCCCATTTGATTGGGAATTTTGCCGACATCGGCGGTATTACTCTGGCCCAAGGTGCCGAAAAACCCATAGCCCCAGCATTTAACGCCTCCATGGTCGAGTACAGCACAGACATGATTGCTCCCCACGGTGGCATTGATGGCCGTTCGCCCTATACCAAGATCGATCGTGGGTAGATTGTCCCCCATCTGACCCGGTGCATTTCCCCGAAGTGCCGTATCTCCTAGGCCTAGTTGACCGTCACCGTTGGGCCCCCAACACTTTAGTGCGCCGTTATCCAAAATAACGCAAGTATTTCTGTAGCCGCCCGCAATTTTGACGACGCTTCGTCCCGTGCCGACGAGGGACGCATTCAAAGAATCGCCAATCTCTCCCGGCGAATCGCCGATGTTTGTATTGGTAGAGATTCCTAATTGACCATAGGTATTCTCGCCTAAACATTTTACGGTATCATTGTCGAGTTGGACGCAGATATGACGATCCCCCGCGACCACGGCTTTTGCTGTGCGGCCAGTGCCTAAATTGACACCGGTGTTGTTATCTCCCATTTGGCCGCCCTGATCCCCGATTTGCTGGGTGTCACCACGTCCTAAGGGGCCATTCCCATTGTGTCCCCAGCATTTGAGGCTATCGTTATCTAGGATGGCGCAGGTCAGGTACACGCCAGCGGCGACCGATTTCGCCGTGCGCCCTGTACCTAGATTTACAGTCGGGAGATTATCTCCCATCTCTCCGGCATGATCGCCACGATCGACGTTATCACCAAGTCCCAACTGTCCAAACGCATTTTTTCCCCAGCATTTAAGACTATAGTTATCGAGAACGGCGCAGGTATGGTTTCCATAGGCTGAGATTTCTCGGGCAGTTCGACCAGTGCCAAGGTCAACAGGGGTGAGGTTATCTCCCATTTCAGCCGAGGCATCCCCAATGAAGTCGGTACATACTTTGCCTAATTGCCCGTATAAGCAGCTGCCCCAACATTTCACTTGGCCGTTGTCGAGGATCGCGCAGGAATGGCTAAGCCCCGTGGAAACTTTTACAACGGTCCGACCGGTGCCAAGATTTACAGCAGGTAAATTAGCGCCCATTGAGTTTGCTGAATTCCCATACATAGTCCCATCTTCACTGCCAAGTTTTCCGTCCCAATTTAACCCCCAACATTTAAGGACACCGCCGGTTAGGATCGCGCAGCTAAAACGGTCGCCTCCGCTGATTGCCAACACAGCGGGCGCCGTGCTGGTGATGGAGTCGCTGGTACAGCTTGAAACATTTCCCGCGAGATCCTTAAATTTTGCATAAACCGTTGCCGAACCTCCACCCTGCCCAAGCACCCAGGGTTTGGTTGCGCTGAAGGACTCCCAACTGCCTCCACCGCTGCAACCGGGGTTATTAGTAAGGTACATATGACTTGCACCCGTCGCGCTTAGACTGAGACTTACGTTATAACTTTGCGTCGAAGTTGCTCCCGAGTTTATAGAGATTCCTATGGAACCCGGTGGTGTATCGTCATGAATGATATCATCACTGTCGCAACTCGACTCGTTGCCGGCCAAATCTCGAAATTTTGCATAAACATAATTTGTCGAGTTTAGCGAGGGTAGGGTCCATGTTCTTGTCGAAGTATAGGTTTCCCATACGCCGCCGGTACTACAACCGGCGGTATGGGTGATATACATTTCGGTGGCGTCGGAAACATTTAAGGTCAGTGTCACCGATGGGGAGGACGTTAACGAATTATAGTTATTGATTATGACTTCAGGTGTCTGCGGGGCGGTGGAGTCATGGGTGATAGAGGAGGAAATACAGGAGGATTCGTTACCGATCGAATCAAGAAATTTTGCATAAACAGTGGCAACTCCATTGGTTTGGCCGAGCGTCCAAGATTTAGTGGTCCCATAATTTTCCCAACCGCCACCAGTATTACAGCCTGCAGTATTTGTTATATACATGCTGATCGCATCATTCGCATTAAAGGAGAGGCTGACGGCGACACTGGCGGTCATGCCGGCTCCTGAGTTAATAGCTATAGCCCCAGGATTTGGAGCCGTGTTGTCATGAATGATACTCGTCGGTATGCATGCTGATTCAACCAGAAACGCGTTTCGGACTTTGACGTAAACGGTTGCCAAAGCATTTGTTTGAGCCAAAGTCCAGGGGTTCGATGCATTGAGGGTGGTCCAACTACCGCCCGTACTACAGTCGGCGTTGTTGGTGATAAACATCTGGGTCGCGCCAAGGGCTGCTATTGAAAGGGTGACCGCTGTGGTTGAGGTGGTTGCGGCACCGGCATTGATAAAGATTGAGGTCACCGTCGGCATACTTCCATCATGCATAATGCTGGCCGATGTACAGGAGGACTCATTCCCAACTTGGTCGCGAAATTTAGCGTAGATCGTAGCAGTCCCATTGGTTTGGCCGAGGGTCCAGGTTTTTGTGCTCGAATAGGTTTCCCAGGTCGAACCCGAGCTGCATCCTGGAGTATTGGTGAGATACATTTCGGAGGCCTCAGACGCGCTTAAAGCAAGGGAGACCAGTGTTGTATTTGTGGCTGGAGCCCCGGCGTTTATCACAACGGATGGGCCTATCGGACCAAGATTGTCATGCAAGATGCTCGCTGAGATGCAGGGGGATTCGCTTCCGACTTGGTTGCGAACTTTTGCATAAACAGTGGCGAGGCTATTTGCCTGTGCGAGATTCCATATTTTGGTGGTTGAAAAGGTTTCCCAGATGCCACCGACGGAACAACCAATGCTATTGGTGATATACATTTCACTGGCATTGGTCGCGCTGAGAGCGAGGCTCACAGTGCTTATTGGTGTCCTTGCCGCACCTGAAGCGATCACCATCAAGGGTGGAGCAGGAACTTCCATAGGGACTGTCGGAGCAGATGTGGCTCCTGGTTTGGTTTGGGCGGTCACCTGTTGGCCGAGGCTGGTCGTGTCGACGGTCGGAGCGAATACCACAACTGATTGGACGATGCTGTTGCTTAAGCTCGATGTCATGGCCGTTATGGACTCGGCACTCTCGCCGCCAACGGCCAAGCCGGCACTGATGGCCCCACCCACATTGGTGGCAAAAGATGTGAGGATAGAGGTTATTGAACCTGAAGATCCGTTGGTCGCAGAGGATTCATTGACCGCTGCGACGGCATAGGTCGCCAAATCTGATACTTGGCTGCTAAGGCTTGTATTGTTTTGTCCCGCCAGGCCGCTGGCTGCACCGCGAGCCATGTCGGAGGCAAGGCTGACGAGCTTGGTGGAGTCTGACCCACCAAGTAGGGAGTTTGCAGTTGTGATCCCCGTATTCATGATTTGTTTTGACATTGCGGCGAATTTTTCTGGATCTTTGCTGAGATCAGCTGCGGCCTGGGTACCAGCCTTTGAAATCCCCTGGATCGCTGAGGATGCAAAGCTGGATTCTTGGCTGCTTATTTTGGAGATGGCCGTCACCGTGCCCGAAATCACCGAGCCAACAGCCTGGTTTCGAAGGGCTGTATCTTGGCCAAAAGCAGAATTTGCGAGAGCTTTGACGGCTGATCCTGTCACTTCCGATAGCATTTTGACCATATCGGCATTCGAAGCTGAACTCTGCGCTGCTTGTGAGGCGACTGTCACGACCATGATCTTGACGATCCCTGTGGTTCCGCTGCCGGATTTTGTGGCGACAGCATCGACTGCGGCGATAGACCCAGCGACGATGCCCGCGGTCACTTTGGCAAAGAGATCGTTGGGAGACTTTGCCGCGGTCTCTGCCACGACTTGGCTGGCTGCACCCATCAGCTTTTCGAGACCCGATAAATTGTCGGATGCAGCCGTCACGTTAGACATCGCTCTTGTGGTGAGAGTTGTCAGGTTTTCGATGGATTTTACCAGATCGGCCTGACTGCCTTCTTGGGCCATCGCAACCTTTACGGAGGCCGTGGTGACAGAAAGGATTGCCGACATGGACTGGGCTGCGGAAACGCCTGTTGCTCCAAGCCCAGAAATGGCTGAGGAAGCCACGATTCCAATCGATTCGCCGGCAAGACTCGTACCCTTTGTGATTTCCTTTGCCCCTGATAAACCAGTCTGTGTGAGAGCTACCACCGTGTTACCTGTTGCCTCAGCAGACAATCCTGCTTCATCCAAAGCTCCTACAGCTTTCTCCATGACTTTAGACATGCTTTTCAGGAGGTCTGTTCCCCCAAGGCCCGAGGTCGGAAGACTTGTGATGAGTGTACTGACCAGGTTATTGGCAACCTGGGAGAGTCCTGAGTCGGATAATTTCTGTGGTGATACCGTTATCGAAGAGATCACGGAAGTGGAAAGAAATCCGACCGTATTTTGTTTCATATCTGCCGGTAAAGTCTTTAACTGGTCGTTACCTAAAGATAACACAGCACCACGCGCCACAGCCGAGCCAAGCTTAGACACCAGGTCTACGTTTTGGTCCATAAGACTGAATTCTCGACCATGATCCTGCGCCATAGACCAGTTGTGAAGAGTGCTGATGACAACTTTGCTCGCCTCGGCACGCATTTCCTTTTTGGCCTCTCCAGCTACAAGAAGAATCTGCTCATTTGTAAGGCCGCTGGACTTTAGGTCCGTCTCAAGGCGAGTTACGATTTGCTCGCCTACCATAAGCGCTAAAGATCCAGCCGTTCCCGAGTGAGGCGATGTGACTACTGGAGAAGGAAACAGATTTTGGTTCACATTCTTCGTGACAAAAGAGCCGCTCGTGGCGTCCCCAAAAGGACTCTTTGTGCAACCATTGACGATGAGTGTCAGTCCAAGGACCCAGTCCCATCGTCTGGTAGAGAATACAAACCAATTTATGTTGAATAAGTTCATTCTGCACACTCCATATATTGTAAATCAGTGTATTTTTTGGAACTACCAGCCCGTCGGTCTCGAGGCATGACTGCGGAGCGCCACTGTAAAAGCACCATCGGTATAATTTTTTAAAATTATACCGAAAATTTATAACTATCTGAAATACATTGGAAATATAAGATTATTTATTGAAGTGTATCCTAAGATTTAGGACACTCTAGTGCCTGTAAAATAGGAAGATTAGGCAAGGCCGCTAGCTTTCGCTTTTTTGAGGTGAGCAATGGCACCGTCAAGACCTTCGAGCGAGAGGGGATACATGTCCTTAAAGACCCTGCGGACGAGCTGGTTGGAAGGCCGCTGCCAAAAACCCACGGGCTCGGGGTTAAGCCATACGGAGCAGGGGAAATGCTGACGCAAGCGGGCCAACCAAACAAGTCCCGGCTCCTGATTGCGTTCGAAATAGTCGATCGCTCCTCCCACCTCCGTGAGCTCGTAGGGAGACATTGCCGCGTCCCCTACGACGATCAGCATCCAAGAGCGATCCAGCTCCCGAAGCACCGAGAGTGTGGGGACCGATTGGCCCTGCTCCAGATCTAGATAGAGATGATCATAGGGACAATTATGGAAGAAATAAGGACGAAACTGTTTAAAATGAGATCCCTGGTGGGCTGCTGAAAAAAGCTGCTCGCACACCCGCGCATGGTCGGTCATCGATCCACCCACATCCATCAGGAGAAGGAGCTTAAGGTTGTTTTCCAACTCCGACCTAAACACCAAGTCAATCTCGCCCGCGTTTTTGCCCGTCGCCTCGATGGTTCCTTCAAGATCAAGTTCTTGGGCATGCCCCTCCCGGACCCAATGCCTCAGCTTGCGCAAGGCCACGCCGATCTGGCGGGTATCTAGAGTGAGGTCGCTGCGGTAGTTCTTAAACTCCCGTCTTTCGGCAATCTGCACCGCACTCCGTTGGACTCCCTCTCCCCCCACGCGGATCCCCGCAGGGTTGAAGCCGTGATGACCAAACGGGCTGGTCCCGCCAGTCCCCACCCAATGACTGCCCCCGTCATGACGCTCTTTTTGTTCTTTAAGCCGCTCTAAAAATTGTTTGTTTAACTCCCTAAACTCAAGAGCTTTAAGCATGGCTGACTCTTCCACAGTCAGAGAGCGCTTTAAGCTGGGATTCTTAAGCCATGCGGCAAGCTCTGGGGGAAGTTCTCCGTGGGGTGTTGTTGCAGATTCGATACCTTCGAAAAAGCTGGAAAAAGCACGGTCAAAAACATCAAAGTCAAACTCCGAACGACAGCATATGGCCCGGGCCAGGTAGTAAAACTTGGTCAGAGATTCGCCCCCATGTCCCCGCTCAAGGGCCTTGAGCAGGACCTGCCACTCCTGGGTCGCGACCTTGAGGCCATAGTCCCTCAGGTGATAGAGAAAGGGTGTGAACATCACCGCCTCCTTTAAAACCGTCCTGGGCGTTGGGACCTTAAGACCCCAGCACGGAGCGCCATAAGATCACTCTCTTTTTTAAGGAGAACCCCCAAAAAGGGCAACTCCTTCTCGATTTTTTTGCTGTCGATGCCCCCCCTCACCAAGGCTCCGATCCAATCGATGAGTTCGCTGGTGCTTGGTTTTTTGCGGATTTCCTCTTGGTCTCTGAGCCAATAGAAACGCACCAGGCATTGGGAGACCAACTTATCTTCCACATGGGGATGATGGACTTTAAGGATCTCACGCATCTCCTGTTCTTTAGGAAAAGCGATATAGTGAAAGATACAGCGCCGTAAAAAAGCATCGGGCAACTCTTTTTCGGCATTAGACGTGATCACAAACACCGGACGCTTTACTGCCTGGACGGTCTCGCCGGTTTCGGGGATATAAAAACTCATAGCGTCTAGTTCGTGAAGGAGGTCGTTGGGAAACTCCAGGTCGGCCTTGTCGATTTCGTCGATCAGGACCAAACTACGGCTGGGCCGCTTAAAGGCCTGTCCCAAAGGTCCGAGCTTTATATAGTGGCCGATATCTTTAACATCACCGGTCCCAAACCGAGAGTCATTAAGCCGCTGAACCGTATCGTAAACATACAAACCATCTTGGGCTTTGGTGGTGGACTTTACATGCCAGGTCACCAGGGGCAACTCTAACGCCTCGGCGACGGCATAGGCGAGGAGGGTTTTCCCGGTTCCAGGTTCGCCTCGAATCAGAAGCGGGCGCTCTAGATCGGTAGCCACATTGACGATCTCCCGCAGCTCGGGGGATGCGATGTATTTTTGGGTGCCGGCAAAAACTTTGTTAACGCTCATTGGATCACCACGTCGAAACTTGTGAAGTTGGTCGAGGCCAACCTCTAAAACTAACGGACGTTGCCTCCTTTGTCTAGAGACGAGAGCCTTAAAACATTAAAAATCCTCGTTGACGCGCCCACGGTAGACCAGGGGCTGCCCATCACCCTGGTATTCAAATAGAAACAAAGAACCATTTGGTATCGTCACTTTGGCGCGGTCTTTAAGGCCGCACATCTGGAGAAAGGTCCTAATCACCCCCCCATGGGTGGCGAGTCCAACCCGCTGGTCTTGGGCGGGGTCCAGAAGATCGGCCAGAGCCTGGTGGGCGCGGCGTAACATCTGGCGTTTGGATTCGCCTCCGGGAAAACTAAAGTCCAAGTCCGCATCATCTGTAGAACGAATCTTACACTGGGCCTGGGTTCCAAATTTAAGACCAATCTCCTCAAACGTCAGCCCCTCGGCCTCGCCAAACCCAAGCTCCCTAAAACCAAAGTGTGACACAAGCGGACAACCAAGAGCCTTCGCCACAACAGCACCGGTCTCCAAGGCGCGGGATAAATCCGAGGCGATGATCTTCGTCAACTTCAAATTCTTCAGCAAGGGAACCAGCTCCTCCGCCTGGGAGCGCCCTTTTTTGTTGAGGGGAATATCCGTATGCCCCTGCCAACGCATATCTCGGTTCCAATCGGTTTCACCATGGCGGAAGACATAAATCTCCATAAACAGCTCCTACGAATCAAAAGGCCGGGCTTTTTAATGATTCTACCATCGACTTGGATATTTAGGGATGGATTCATTTGTTTATTCATTAAAAATGGAAGGTTATCAACAGATGGGCAAAAATTGCTTAAGGTTTGACGAAACCAGACGAAAGAAAGTTTATGGTCAAAAACAACCTAAAAACAAAAAAAATAATAGAAGCGCTGATTTTTGGTGCACTCACTCTTGGTTGGATCTGGGCCTTGCCCCTATCAGCCGCAGGTCTATCAGTGGGGCTGATCGCCGTGGAAGAAGGCGGTGATCAATTTCGCCCCGGTGCCACCGCAGTCTTAAGGCCCTGGGACGGAGCTTTTCTCGATTTGTCCCTTTGGGGCCGCGAGTATGGCAAGGTCGTGGAAAGGAGCGGACTCCTCGCAGCGGGCGGCGAAGCCCAAGTGAAAGGGATCCTTTATATCCGGTTTGGGGGGTCTATCCTAGCTGAGTCGACTAGGATCAAAGAAGCCAAAACGAATCCTGATAGCCTCACTGACTCAGAAAAAAGTGATTTTAGCGAGACCAGCTATGCCCCAGGATTTATGGTGGGGTCATCCCTTAAGATTTTAAACTCGGGCCCAATCCAAGTGGAAGCCCAATGGAACTCCCATGTCTACCCAGCGGGGGTTGCGGGAGGGCTTTTTTTGGCCCATGGGCGGCGTCAGACCTTTACGATCTTGGGGGGTATCGATTTATGATCTATCTCCTACTAGGGTTTGTTATGGGAGTGTTTTTCGCTCACGGAACGGTTGCCCAAGCGGGAAGCTCCCACTCCCTTAAGTTTGGTCCCAGCGGCTTGGGAAACGGTGGCACCAATCCGATCGACATTCCACCGAATGGGGGCCAAATAGAATACACCTATGTCTCAGATGGCGGCGTTGAAACCAATATAGGGCTCGTTCCTGGAATCCTGGTCGGGGGACGGATGGAGCGGGGCTCTTGGTACATGAGCCTTGGGGGAGGGCTGTTGGTGGATGCCATCGGTGTTGGTTTCGGTGTCTACAATGGTTTTGGCTATGTGACCGGCAGCGGACCAGGTTGGCACTGGAATTTTGAGTATAAACAGTCCATCGCGCCAGATCTTGAAGGCGGCGGGTTTATCACCCCTTCTGCAGCGAGGGTCGGGATTATTTGGAAATAAGGAGAGGTGTTATCAATGCTAAATAGATTTGGTGCAAAATCAGGGGCTCTCGCTTTTGTGTATTTTTTGTGCACTGGATTTGTTCTCATATCTAAACAAGAAGCTAAACTCGACACGTCTCGTGGTCCCGTGGTTTTCAAATGGTCTGGTAAAGCCACTAAGGTCACAGAGCTTGAGAAATTTGAAGATGGCCGACTAGTCGGTCTCACGCCAGAGGAGGTTACAAAAGCTCTGCTGGAAGAATCCATGGATACTTGGAATAAAATTGCTGGAAGCACTGCCAAGCTGGTCCTAGAGGTGGATGAGACCGCAAAGGAAGACCTGGAAGATCTGAAACATTCCATCGTTGTCGGATCCCAAGGACCTACGGTCGCAGCCTCAGCAAGACCCAATAGTCCCGTCAATGCCGAGTTAGGACAAGACGGCAAAACAATCACCGATTGTGACATTATCCTTGGAAGCCAAGAGACCAGTGCCGCCTCCCTTTTGTCAACCATCGTCCATGAACTGGGACATTGTTTAGGGCTAGGACACTCCCATGCCAACTACAACACCATTATGGGCTACTCAAGAACAACCTCCAGTGCCAAACTCGGGGCTGACGATATCGCCGGGATCCTTTATCTCTATCCCGAAGAAGGTGTCACCAGTGAGGACGGGCGGATAAAACCTGATGTAAAAGAGTTGGTCCCGATCTCTTGCGGCAGTATAGGACCCAAAGCCCAGGGAAAGGTTGCTGTGATCTTTTTAATGGTCCCTATTCTGATGGCTTTGGTGTTAAGACGCCAACTTGAGCGTTAGCGCACCATAAGAGCTGAGATTGCCGCATGCCATTCTTTGGCGGACTTCTCCCCAGGTCTTTGTCAAGTGAGCGGATCAAAACGCTTCCACAGGTACACCTTTGATGTTCAATCACCGATTTTACTGCTCCAACCTGCAAGATAAAGCGGCAGATGGAGAGTTTTTGTCTCTTTTTGGTACTGTATATTATGAGCACTGATTTTAATGGCCAATGGTGGCTCATATAGTTTCTGAAATTGCTGCAAACTTTTTGCTTGGGTGCGATGGCCTGCTTTGACTTCGATGGGAATAACTCTTCCCTGGTACGGTCGAATGAATTCGATTTCCGAGGTGCGCTCGCTCCAGCTATAAAGCGGCCAAAGCCGCTGATTGTGCGCTGCGCGTAATTCTTGCGCGACAAAATTTTCGGCAAAGAATCCTTTAGCCAAGCCATAATCTTGTTTTATGAGGATGTCGGGAGCTAGATTTTGTGCGCATCCTAACAGGCCGACATCGTGCATATATAGTTTGAAAATATTGTCCTTACAAAAATGTTCTATCGGTAGTTCTGTGGCAGAAGACAGTTTTGTTTGGAGTGCAATACCAGCATTGATTAGCCAATGAAGTGGACGTTCCCACGAGGCAAAGCCTTTTTTGCCTGACAATACATCATTAAACTTAAATCTCTGCACGGAATCATTCTGTGCGCTGGCAAGTTGTTTAGGAATATTTCGATAGAGTGCTTGGATATGAACAGCGTTAAGCTTTCCTGCGTGTTTGGCAAAATCGTTTTCGTATGTTTGGAGCAGATCCCGCTGGACATTACGGACTTGCTCAAAAGCATTGTGCAGGTCGAGGGCGTGACGCTTATAAGTGCTTACAGCCTCGGGCATCCCTCCTACTACATAATATATTTTAAGCATATTCCAAAGATGCTCGTGTATTAAGGAGGGCACTTGCGCATTGAGTGACGGTGTGGGCAACCACTCGTGAGATTTACGATCATCAATAGCCGCTAAAAATTCATTAAAATTCATTGGATGTAAATGCAAGAAAGTAACTTTTCCTACTGGAAAAGACTCCTCGCTTAAGATGACTCCCAATAGCGATCCTGCAGTGCATATAGCGAAATCAGGAAGGTCCTCACAAAAATATTTTAGTGACGTAAGGGCCTTAGGAGCAGCTTGAATTTCATCCAAAATAAGTAAATCTTGGGTTGGATCAATGGAGTTTTGTAATAGAAAGGCGATTTCGCGAATCATGCGACCTACATCAAAATCGCTTTCAAAGATGGTCGCTGCCTGTGGAGTTTTTTCAAAGTTTATGTAGTGAACTTTTGAAAAAGACTTGCCGCCCCACTCCTTGAGTAGGTAGGTTTTGCCGACTTGGCGTGCCCCTTTGATAATAAGCGGCTTGCGTGGATGACTCAGGCGCCAATCGTCTAAATTATTTTGTAATTCTCTATACATATCACACGTCCCCCCATTTTTTGAGTTAAGGGTCAAATCCTATTGTACCCATTTTTAGGAAAAAGTCGTACCACTATTTCTTAAAAGATAGACAAAGTGGTACGACTTTTTTAGTGGCCAATATTGGGAGATTTTAACGCTTTGCAGCTCGCCAGGTATTCCTATGATCCCAACCCTGGTCAAAGTGGGCTATGACAGGACGACCAAAATGCTGTGACGCTCCTAACTTATTTTTGGACAGATCCTTAGCTCATTTTGGCCACTTTTTCGGGCATACTGTCCAGATCGCGACCCTTGTTGAGCATCTCAGCGATGAGAAAAGCCATCTCAAGACTCTGGTTGTAGTTAAGCCTGGGATCACAAAAAGTCTCGTAATGGCGCATCAGGTCGTCGTCCGAGATCCCTTGGGCCCCTCCGGTGCATTCGGTCACATCCTCGCCGGTCATTTCGAAATGCACCCCTCCTAGGTGGCTTCCTTCGCTACGATGGATGGCGAAAGACTGTACGAGTTCTGAAAGAATGTCGTCAAAATTTCGTGTTTTAATATTTTGTTGTTTAGACTGGATCACATTGCCGTGCATGGGATCGCTGCTCCAAAGGACCTCAAGCCCCGCTCTTTGAACGGCACGAATCGCTTTTGGCAACCCTTCGGCAATAGACTGGACACCAAACCGGCTAATCAAAACGATGCGACCGGGCTCGTTACGGGGATTGAGCCGTTCGATCACCTGGAGCATCTCCGAAGGATCAGCCTTTGGCCCCCATTTTAAGCCGATGGGATTGGAGATTCCTCGAAAATACTCCACGTGGGCTCCATCTAACTCACGGGTTCGGTCGCCAATCCAGAGCATATGGGCACCGAGATTGTAGTAACGATCTGACTCGGCGACATATCGGGTCATGGATTCTTCGAAACCCAGGAGGAGCCCCTCATGACTGGTAAAAAGATCGATGCGCCCTAAAATATCCTCGCGCACCCCGCCTAGGCTGTCCATAAAATGGACGGCATCCAAAATATTGGCGACGACCTGTTCGTAACGAGAGCGATGGGGACTTTGGCCTAAAAAATCCAACTGCCAGTTTTTGGAATGGTGGATATCAGCGAATCCCCCTGATGCCAAGGCCCGTAGATAGTTGAGCGTTAAGGATGAAAGGTGATAGCCCTTCAGCAGCCGCTCAGGATCTGGTTGTCGAGCCTCAAGGTCTAGTTCGAAACCATTGATATTGTCACCGCGAAACACCGGATAATCGACCCCGTCGATCGACTCCAGGTCCTTGCTGCGAGGTTTTGCATATTGACCGGCAGTCCTGCCGATACGGATGATGGGTTGGCGCGCGCCATAACAGAGGACAAGCGACATTTGGAGCAGGATTTTAAGTTTACTGGTAATCGATTCAGAATTGCAGTCCACAAACCGCTCGGCGCAGTCGCCCCCCTGGAGCAGAAACCGCTTGCCCTCGGCGGCCTCGGCTAACTGGCCCTTGAGTTGTTCCACCTCACCAGCAAAGACTAGAGGGGGATAGGATTTAAGGGTCTGCAAAACCCGTTGGAGTTTCTGAGCGTCTGCATAGGCCGGTTGTTGCTTGATGGGGTGTCGTTGCCAAGAGCTGGGGGTCCATGGCTGGGTCATAGGGAAGTCTCGCTATCTGAGCCGTTATAAACAAAAATTGATAGTATCAATCTCTCGATAACCTCGCTTAAGAGCGGAGATCAGTAGGATCTCTAGGCAGTCTTTTATCATAAATTGACCCTGAGGGGCGGAAAAATAAAGCCGATCTTTCGAAGGACTCTTTCCTTTGACTTGGTTTATGGTCCGAAAACCATTAGTCTTATAAGAACATGGGGTCAATAGAGAGGTCCAAAACGGTGAACCTTGCATCAATCTGTAGTAATTTAGCCCTGTTATCCTATATTGGAGCATCTTTACTATATGTGACGATTCTTAAGCCCCGTGGGTCGGCGAGGGGACCTGGGATTCCCTGGATCGACCATGTGGCCTTTGGCCTTATGGCAGCGGGTACGCTTCTTGTGACGGTGGCCTTGGCTGCCTACTTTGGTGAAGCACCTCTTCTGGAACTGTCGGGGCTTATGTTGACGGCGATGATAGGCTGGCTTGCCGTCCATGGGCACCTCCAATTTGGACTACGCCTGGTGGGCCCCTTTGTATCTCCCCTTGCCGCTCTGATCTTGATGATCCAATTTTTGTTTGCACCCATCAAGACGGGCCCCATCCCCCAGGAAGCGCCGACGTTTCTGGAGATGAGTCATATCATCTCATCTCTGATAGGGCAGGCCTTCGGCATTATGGCATGCTCCATCTCAATTTTGTATCTGTGGCAGCAAAACTTGCTTAAGAAAAAGCGCCTTGACCAACTCCCCCGGTCGATTCCGGCCATCGACCAACTCAGCCGATACCTGATCGCATCCCTCTGGAGTGGATTTTTATTTATCACCATTGGTCTCGCCACGGGGGCTCTTTACTTTCAGACCATGATGGTGATCCCCCGTTCCCAAGACTATGGGATCAAAGTAGCGTGGGCGATCTGCGTTTGGCTTTGGTACCTTGCCACTCTTGTCGCTCGCAATATTTTTCATCGTCCCCATAAGCGAATCGCCCAGATGGCGCTGGGTGGGTTTGCGCTCCTTGCCATCGCCTATTTTGGTATGGGAATTATCCGGCCTTTGGGAGGAATTTAAACACTATGAGTGAGGCCAAGCCGCTCCTTTTTGTTTTGGGAGCGAGCCATCGCACCGCACCCACTGCCCTGAGGGAGCATTTCTATCTCTCCGAAGAGCAGCTTAGCTCGCTGTTACCCCAAATTAAAGAGAAATTCGGGTTCACTGAGATTGCCGCCCTTTCCACCTGCAACCGCTTCGAACTCATCGGCGCCCTCAACGACCATGGGGACTCTGCCACGAAAGTCTACCAAGCTTTCCTAGACCTCCACCAGCGCGACCACATCCAGACCCAACCGAGCGATGAAGAGATCCGCAAGGTTCTCTACCTTTATCTAGGACACGAAGCGGTCAGCCATGTCTTTCGCGTGGCTTCGAGCCTTGATTCTCTGGTCCTTGGGGAAACCCAAATCACCGGTCAGTTTAAGGATGCCCTGGCCATGGCCCAACGGTTTCAGACCTCGGGCCCCTTGGTGTCGAGGCTGGGACAAGAGGCTTTGGGACTGGCTAAAAAAATCCGGACCCAAACCGATATCGGCAAGAAACATGTCAGCATCAGTCATGCTGCTGTGGAACTGGCACAAAAGGTTTTTGGCCACCTGTCAGATCACCGTTTTTTGATCATAGGTGCCGGCGAGATGAGCCAGGTGGCCGCTAAATACATTAAAAGCTATCAGCCTAAAGGGTTAGCGATCGCCAATCGCACGCTGGCTAAGGCTAAACAGGTCGTTGATGAGCTAGGGTTTGGTGAAGCTTATGGCTTGGAAGATTTGTTTGAGCTGATCAAACAGTCCGACGTGGTGATCAGCTCGACGGCGGCTCCGGGATTTATGGTCGATCATGACTTGGTGGCGCGAGCTCAGGACTCCCGTAAGGGGCGGCCCCTGGTTCTCCTAGATATCGCCCTGCCCAGAGATATCGATCCAGCCGCCGCTAAGATTGACGACGTGTATCTTTTCGATATCGATGACCTCAAACAGGTGGTCGGGGCCAATCTCGAAGAGCGCCGTAAGGCCGCCCTCCAGGCAGAAGAATTTGTCATCCGCGGTGTGGAACAGTTTGAAGCCTGGCTTAAGACCATCAGTATCAAACCAATCTTGTCTCAGTTTAGACTTTACTTGGAACAAACCATCAACCGTGAACTCACGCGGACTCTAAGTAAGGAAATCTTTCGTTCGAGCCCCAAGCACACCGAAGGACTCCAGGCACTTTGCCAGGCGATTGCCGCAAAGATTGCTGCAGATGCTGCTAAAAACCTGACGACACCTGTCGACAACCTCTCGGTTGAGACCCTTGCGGCGGCCTTGTCAACATTGTTTGCTCCCCAAGCTCCTGCGGCGGTTCCAGAAAAGGAGCAACAACAACCCCTAGAGTCTAAGGAGACTAACACATGAGCCCACATCAGCCTGAGATTCCCCAAAAGCCGTCTCCTACAGGGCCACGTCACCTTCGGATAGCATCACGGGGCAGTCTGCTGGCCCTGTGGCAAGCCAACTACGTGGCCGCTGAACTTCAAAAAAAAGGTGCTACCACTGAAATCATTGTGATGAAAACAACCGGTGACCGGATCCAAGATCGGTTTCTCCACGAGATCGGTGGCAAAGGGCTCTTTGTTAAGGAGCTAGAGCAGGCGCTGATCGATGAGACCGCAGATCTTGCCGTGCATAGCCTCAAGGATATGCCCGCTCAACTCAAAGCTCCCTTGATCCTACCTGCGATTCTACGCCGCCATAGTCCCTATGATCTGCTGATTATGGGGCCAAGATTAGCCGAGAGGTATCAACAGGCAGGTGGCCTGGCCACGCCTCGGCTTCCCCTCACACCAAAGGTCCTTAACGCTTTTGGATCCTGTACAGTGGCAACGGGAAGCCTCCGTCGTCAGGCCATGCTGGCCCGATTTGCTCCGGAGATCAAGACGGCACCGATCCGCGGCAATGTGGATACCCGGCTCAGAAAACTCGACGAGGGAGCCTGGGACGCCATGATCTTGGCCGAAGCCTCCCTCGACCGCTTAGATCTTAAAAGGGACCGCATCACTGCGAGACTCGATATGGACTGGTTTATCCCCTGCGCCTCTCAGGGAGCTTTGGCCATCGAAACCAGAGACAACTCTCCATCTGCCGGTTTTGTCCGAGAGGCTCTCAACGATTTTGAAACCGAACTGGCGGTGGCTATCGAACGCCAGGTTTTGGCCCGTCTCGGGGGGGATTGCACCATGCCCTTTGGCTGTCTGGTCTCCTCCCTTAAGGCAGGGCGTTCAGAGGATGGATATATAAACAAAGATTATTTATCTATCCAACACTCCCGATCCTATGAGGCGCGAGCTGCAGTTTATACCCCCAAGGGTCAGTTTGTTGAGACTCTTAAAAACTTGTCAGAATTTCCAAAAGAGGGTTCTCCCCAAGCCAGACTGTCAAGAGAGTCGGAGGACTGGGTCAACACCCAAGCAGACGCTATCGTCCATGATCTCAAAGATGCTGGGGGAGGAGCGATTTTACAACAGCTTAAAATCCCCTTGCCCAAAGGGTGGACCTAAACCTATGACCGATCTCCCCCAAGAGTTGATACCGCACCCCTTGGTGATCTGGACTCGGTCCGTTGATCATTGGCAAGAGGACTTAGGTCTTTGGCGGGACCTCACATCCTTTGTGCCCTGGGCGATCCCCTGTATCAAAACCCAGGCTCTGGCAGTCCCAGATTTCCCGTGGCATCAACAGGGGCCTCTTTTAAAATTAGGAGAACGGTCCCGCTCCGAGCTGATCTTGATCATCACCAGTCCCCGAGCTGTAGAGATCATGAATCAGGATGAAAACCTTCGGACGATACTCTTAGAGGCCTCGGTGCGAATCACCCATGGGCCGGCCAC
Organism: Oligoflexales bacterium; assembly: GCA_041736175.1. Lineage (GTDB taxonomy): Bacteria > Bdellovibrionota_B > Oligoflexia > Oligoflexales > CAIYRB01 > JBGSUI01. The sequence continues at coordinate 22,526 of JBGSUI010000202.1, forward strand.
GGCCCAGGCCATCCGCAACCTAGGCCTTACGGTGGATCTACGCAACGAATTGCGCAGCAGCTCCCAGCTCGCCACGTGGATCGCTGAGACGACACCCCAGACTAAACCACTGTTGTTTGTTTCTCCTAAGGAGCCGGCCTTTGATTTTCAGGGTTTTCTTAAGGAACGGGGATTCCAGATCCAGCGACTGGTCTGCTATGAGACGATTTCCCGGGTAGAGCCTGCTTTTTTGGGACGACTGCGGCTTGTGACCCTCCAAAAACCCGCCCATGGGGTGGTTTGCTTTGCCAGCCCCTCCGCTGTGAAAGGGTTTGTTTCGGAGTGCCAAGAGCGTCAATGGCCGCTGCCGGATTTTAAGGGAGTGTCGGTGATTGGTCCTACAACAGCCGAGGAAGCTTCCCGCTGGTTTATGGACGTGACCACGGCGGCAACTAATAGTCTTAGCGATCTTATCAAAACAGCAATCGATTTGTTACCTGATGGGGAATGAATGGCGCGTCTAAGTTGGTCTCGATTTTGGGCTCTCATGCTTCTAATGAATGTAGGACCCTTTGGAGGGGGGGCGCGACTTGGGTGGGCTAGCACACAAGTTGCCAAATCTCCCCAAAGAATCGTCTCCTGTAGCCTCGCTACCGATGAATTTCTGATGGAGCTTTTTAAGCCTGCATCCTATCACCGTATCGTCGCCCTGTCGCCCCTGGCCCTTCATCCGGTCTACTCTAATCTACGCCAACAAGACATTCCTGCCCACCTCGCTCCATCATCCGCGAAAGCTGTCTGTCACGAAAATATCGAGGCACTCCTGGAGATTAAACCAGATATGGTGTTGCTCGCGGCTTATAGTTCGCCCCTGATCGCTCGCCGCCTTGGTCAGGCAGGGATCTCGACCTATACGGCACCAGCGCCCCGCACCCTAGGTGACATCGAACAAACTATTAAAGATTTAGGTGTTGCCCTCGGGGAAATCCCCGCTAGTGAAGAGCTGCTATCCAAATTTAAGGGCGAACGGGCGACCATCAAAAGCCTGGTGGTACCACCAAGCTTACAGGGGCGCCGCATCATCCATGTTTTTGGCGATGGTGCAGTCAGTGGTTCTCAGACTCTTTTTGATAGCCTGGCTGCAGAAATCTCTATCGTCAATCAGGCATCCCGTCATGGGCTCAAAGGATGGTCTAAACACTCCATCGAAACCCTGCTGGCCCTCAATCCAGAAATCTTGATTACGGCCAAAGAAGACTCTGAATCCCTAGGGGCGGTGACGGCGCGTCTTAAGAACATCCCAGGGTTTGCTCTTTTACCGGCTCTTAAGGGAGAGGAAACCGGGTCTGGTAGCATCATCGCCCTTCCAGAAAGGGAGCTGGGAAGCGTGTCCCACCATATCCTCAAGGGGGTTAGAACATTAAAACAGACCTTGATCGACTGGGAACTTAAAAAACTCCCTTATAAAAAAGGTTAGAAGCAGGTGGCTATGGGAATCCAGCGATATAATCCCTTGACCAACTCTCTGGTCTTTCCCGTTGTCCTATGGGTTCTTGCCTTTGGGTTTTCCTTAAGCATTGGTTCGAGTGAGTATGCCCTCGGGGATATCATAGCCGGTGCTTTTCATAGCATGCTTCAGGGTGATGACCTGCAAAATCCCAGTGACCTTGCCGTGGCGGGAACGATTTTTTGGCAGGCGCGGCTGCCGCGGACCTTACTCGTCTGTGGCGTCGGAGCCCTGCTAGCGGCCGCGGGAGTCCTCAGCCAAGGGTTGTTTAGAAATCCCCTGGCGAGCCCCTCGGTTTTTGGCATGGAAGCGGGTGCAACCCTCGCTGGAGTGATTGCCATGGTGGCTTTGCCCAGTGCAGTTCATTGGTTTGGGATTCCGCTTTTTGCCACAGTAGGTGCCTTAGCAGTGACTTGTCTGCTGCTGAGTTTGTCCTATAAGTTGGACCTGGGTGTGGGCAGTCTTCTCCTGGTCGGTGTGGCCCTAGGTTCTTTTCTGGCGGCTGCCACATCGTTTATCATCACCTTAAGCATCCAAGACTCTACCCGCACGGCGATCTTGATGCGTTGGCTGCTTGGTGGATTTTCTGGGAGGGGCTATGAGTATCTTCCTATGATCGTGATTCCCGGGATTTTGGGAGTGTTGGTATTGGGCAAATCTCTGGCTGCCCTGGATCTCCTAAGCCTCGGAGAGACAACGGCCGCATCTCTGAGCGTTGAGCTTAAAGCACTCAAAATCCGCATCGTCTTGGTTCTGGGCCTGTGGCTTGGAGGTGCGGTGGCAGTGGCGGGGACCATCCCCTTTGTGAGCCTGGTGGTGCCCCACCTCAGCAGGATATGGTTTGGTCCACACCATCGGCGGCTACTCCTGGGCAGCATGATCCAGGGGATGACCTTAACCCTCCTGGCTGATGCCGTCGGCCGACGAATCATGGCCCCCGCAGAGATCGAGGTGGGGATCATCACCTCGCTCCTCGGCGCGCCCCTTTTTTTGTGGATCTTGCTTAAATCCGGTACCTGGACCTCGTTACGGGAGGACCGTCGTGCTTAAGGCGACCGACCTTACGGTGTTTGCTAGAGTGTCGTCCCGTTGGAATAAAAACCAGCGAGGGACTCCGATCCTCAAAAACATCAACCTGAGTTTAGCTCCCGGACGCATCACCGTTTTTATGGGACCAAATGGTGCCGGTAAATCCACTCTGCTTAAGACCCTCGGAGGGCTCATCTATCCGGATGAAGGGCGGGTGGAATTATTCGACCAGGGTCAAAGCTACGAAATTTCGCCCAAAAAATCCCACTCCCAAGAGCTGCGCCAGCTTATTGGACAAAAGTTGAGTTGGTACGGAGACCAGAGCCCGATACCTTTTGGGTTTAGTGTCTACGATGTGGTGATGATGGGTCGGTTTCCCCATCACAGGGGATGGCCGACCCCTCAGGATAGTGCGGTGGTGGAGGAAAACATAGATCTTTTTGGCTTAGCATCTCTGACCAACCGCTCGGTGTTGACCCTGAGTAGCGGCGAGTTGCAAAAAACCATGCTGGCAAGGGTTTTTGCTAACCAGCCTCATGCTGTGCTCCTCGATGAGCCCACCTCTCACCTGGATCCCAGTGCGGTGCTTTATGTAGAGAGGCTTATCAAGAAAAAAGCCCAGGCGGGATCAAGCATCGCGGTGGTCCTTCACGATCTAAGCCTTGCTTTCCGCTGGGCTGACCATATGGTGGTGATGGATCACGGGCAGATCACGGCCGAGGGAGCCCCCCATGATCCGCTGATAGGGCAGGCGATCAAGGATGTTTTCCAACTTTCCCTGGGGTTTCTCAAGTCGCCGGAGGGGGACACTGTGGTTTACTTTAAGGAACAGCCTCAAGATATACGGCGATGAAAAGTCCATGGATTTTGCCGAAATCGGCAGGTTTTAGTCCCGATGGACTTGACGGACATACGTTGGGCTGAACCTATTTTGGTACCCATAGTTAATAGGACGAATCGAACATCGCCGAATGACCGCGGGGGGTGATTCCCACTTCCAGACCAAAATTCCGCAGTTTTTGGCCAAGAGCCGCCACGTTGTCTGCTTCCTCTTTAAATTGTTTGAATATGTCCTGACACCTTGTCAAAGGGCGCCCCATTTGAAGGGTTTTGATCTTCGGGAGGGCTTGGTCATAGAGTTTTAGCAAAGCCACGGGATTCAAGATGATATACGGGTCGAGTTCTTGCAGCAGGGGTTTATCAAGATCGCTTATAAGTTCAGAATGAAGCTCCAAAGATCGAAAATGATTATTTTTTTTGAGAAACCTCAAAAGCTCCTTAGAAGCCTCGGACGAAAGCCCACCCTGTCCTATGGTTATAAATCCTAAGCTGTCTATATGTGCTGTTTGTTTTGGAAACCTCTTAAAGAGGCTGAGAACTTTGGTCGCTACTTCGGAGGTATATGGATCATCTACAGCCCAAGTCAAATGTTTAGGCAACAAATTAGTAAGGTGTCCATCCCTAAGATTTATGAGGATGTTTTCAAATAAAATAGTATTTGCAACGATCCTCTCCAATCGTGGAAAGACGTCTTGAAAATTTGGAATCGCAAGAAGATCGTTGACATCACTTTGACTTTTTAGATAGATACTGTTCAACGTAAGGCGATGAAATTCAGTAACTATAAAAACATCATTCGCTTTTGTTGATAAAGCCATCTGTGGATTTTCATTGATAATCGATTTAAAAGTCAGATTGCGTTTAGGTCCTGGAACCAAAGCCACTGCTCCTAAACTGTGGTTGATAGGCTGATTTGCTTGCTTTTGTTTACGGATCTGCGTAGTCAAAATACGGGTAAAAAAAGGTGTAATCATCGCGGGAGTCATTATAAAGGACTGAGGGACTGCTGGTTTTTTATTGTAGGGGGCCTCACAGCTGGGACAAAAAAGTTGGGTGAACTCCGTATAAATCATAGAGGGGGTAAGGGTTATGCCTCGACTCTTAAAGGGTTCGGTCTCTTGGATTTTAATGGTTTCTTGAACCGCTTTCATAAGAATGTATTTGGTGACGATCTCCAGATCGCGAAGATCAGCTTCGGGGACCAAGCTGGTGATTTGGTCAGCAAGTCTGCCGAAAGGAAACCACCTGGCGAGTTGCTGCTTTAATTCCTTTTGGAGATTGTTTTGGGCCAGAAGTTTTTCGTCCTCAGAGGTGTTAGCAAGAGCCTGTGACTCTGACGGAACCGAGCTATGTTTGATGCATCCTTGGCTGCTGGCTACCAAGCCGGCAAAGATATATTTAAGGCCTTGAGACGAAACTTTCTTGATGAGTGCATGCATGTTGAACTCCTAGAGGTAAGTTTAGATGACGCTAAGTCAGCAAGTTTTGCTCCAATCTTTTTGAGTCGGAGAAAGTTTTTAAAAATTTTTTAATATAATGATATTATTGTGGTTTGTTTCTTTAAAAAAACTGATGCAGCCACGATTTGAATGACCTTGCCTTCAAATATTAGTCATCAGCATAAGCTGTGGACACACTGAAATTGCATGAAGGTCTGACTTTTGATGGACGGATTGGTCGAAGCCCGATTTTTGATCCTACATCAATCAGGAACCACTGTTAATGACTTAGATAACTAATTAAAAATTAATCTATTTTTGGAAAAACTAATGATCCCAGAGCAAGTGCCGATCTTTTTCAATGTCACCAATCGAGGGAGGGTAGCAATCTTGCTTATGAGACCAAAAAAATTCAAATTCCTAGTAACCAAAAAATGCAGGAAAAAAATAGCAATAAAGCTAAACATTGATCACTATTTAGCCTACACCATCACTGGAAACCATATTGCATTAATAAGAAGAGAGCTAATCAAAATGATTTCTACCTTTACAAATCGAAGCGTGCTGCTTATAGGTATCATGTTTTTTGTAATCCCAGCATGTTCTAGTAAACTTGAGGTGGAAACAGTTTCATCACCGTCTGCACGTACTGGTACTTTATCAACAGATAAATCAGAAGTTAAACCATCAAACATCCCGAATAACTCTACTGATCCGCAAAAAGAAAACAAAGTATCCGTGGAAGTTATCACCGATGACACAAACAATTTACCAGAAATAATTAGCCTCGAACCCTTAGCGGCAAGACCAGGTGAGATCGTCAGAGTTACGGGGAAAAATATGGAAAAACTTGGACCATTAACCGTATCTATAGGAGAAAAAATGGTCCCCTTGGCGATCGCTCCTGACGGAAGCTATGAATTTGTGATGCCCGATGATTTAAAGGCCGGACAGGTCGATGTAAGTCTGGTATTTGTTCCCCCTACCTCGACTGATCCGAGAATCCCTACACCGGGGTTTTCTGGTAAATTTGGCAACAAAGCAACTCTCTTGGTGGATCCGGGGGATTACCCCATTTTTACTTCGACACCAGACAAAGTCTGCAACGACATCACCTACCGAAATGCCCGCGGCGAAGTCATCCAAGGTACTAAAAATTGTGGTGTAAGCACAGGACCACTCCCGAACGGGGTCCTTGTCACCTGTAGCAAAGAAGGTGAGACTAGTTGTGTAACCACGGATGCATTTAGAGCTACATCAGTCAAAGGACTTGCTGCCAAAATTATTCTCGGTGCAAATGTGGCTGGTATCGACGGAGTCGCAGAAGCTTATAAAGGGTGCAGTGCGGACGGCCAAACAGGCTGCGTTGTCGTCGGCCCGACCTATGCCGCAGCTGTGACCGCTGGAGCCGCAAGCAAAATCCTCTCGGGACAAACTTTAGCTGGTATCGCTGGTAACGTGACCTTGCCCGCTGGTGGCAAAGTCCTTACGGGAACATCCTTTGGGGTCAGTGGCACCGGATCAAGCGGATCCTTGACCCTGCCCACGGCCAGCAATGTTCGCAGCGGGACAGGGGCCTATGGTGATCCGGGAGCCGCGCTGACTCCCTCCTATAGTCCAGATTTTCCTGATGTCGCCAATGTGCGCGCTGTCGATACGGTGGATGGTGCTACGGGGACCTTAAGCGACTGCGCCGCCGGCGGTGCCAGTGGCTGCGTGGCGACTGCCACTTATAAAACCATGAACCTTACCGCAGCTGGTACGGCTGCGAGCTTAACGGGAGCCAACTTTAACACCACCATTGCCGCTGCGGGTAACTTTGAGTTTTGGGACGCAAGCGGATCCCGCTATAGCGTCGCCGGAGACACCGACCTGACTGCTAGCAATGTTTTAAGCGGGAAAAATATTTTTGGAGTCGACGGTTCTATCACAGGTGGTCCTACTTATTGTACCTCAGATGGTGAGGCGGGCTGCGTTGTTGTCGGCCCGACCTATGCCGCAGCTGTGACCGCTGGAGCCGCAAGCAAAATCCTCTCAGGACAAACTTTAGCCGGTATCACTGGTAACGTGACCTTGCCCGCTGGTGGCAAAGTCCTTACGGGAACATCCTTTGGGGTCAGTGGCACCGGATCAAGCGGAACCTTGACCCTGCCCACGGCCAGCAATGTTCGCAGCGGGACAGGGGCCTATGGTGATCCGGGAGCCGCTCTCACTCCGTCTTATAGCCCAGATTTTCCTGATGTCGCCAATGTTCGCGCTGTCGATACGGTGGATGGGGCTACGGGGTCCTTAAGCGACTGCGCCGCCGGCGGTGCCAGTGGCTGCGTGGCGACCGCCACCTATAAAACCATGAACCTCACCGCAGCTGGTACGGCTGCGAGCTTAACCGGAGCCAACTTTAACACCACTATTGCCGCTGCGGGTAACTTTGAGTTTTGGGACGCAAGCGGATCCCGCTACAGCGTCGCCGGAGACACCGACCTGACCGCTGGCAATGTTTTAAGCGGGAAAAATATTTTCGGAGTCGACGGTTCTGTCGTTGCTGCACCCTCGAATTGTACCTCCAACGGATCCCAAAGCTGCGTTGCAACGGGCTCCTATTACGCCGCAACCTCATGCGCAGCCAACAGTTCAAACTGCTTTCTTCCCACTTATGTGACAACAACCCAACCTCTCAGAGCAATTAGCTATGATGCCATCAATTCAGGAAAATCTTCTATGAGGACTTCACTGACATTAGGTGGTATTGCAGGAACCCTCCCAGATTGCACGAGCAATGGAGCCACCGGATGTGTTACAACAGCGACCTATAAATCTGGAGACTTAACAAATCTTGCAGCTGGAAATGTCCGACGTGGTATTTCCATAGCTGGGACAACAGGCAACTTTCCTTCTGCTACTAGCCCGCTGCCTCGGTTTGTTGATTCGGGTGCTTCAACGACCACGACAGGGTCTGACATTACAGACCTTACGACGTTTTCGACCCAAGTCTTATCAAATAGCCAATTTGAGTTTTGGTCTTCCAGTGGGGTTCGAGCTGTCGGAAACGGCGATTCCGATATTTTAGCTGCTAATATAAAGTCAGGGATCTCCATTTTTAGCACGACAGGATCGCTTTTAGGACAAGGTGCTAATGGTACTCCGATGCTCTCAACAGTGAATGGCACCAACGGTGGACCTGACAGGATCAACTTGAACTGGACTGCTGGAGGTGGTAGCGAAGGCGCCTATCTAGTCGTTATGGGAACATCGACGATCACTTGGAGCCCAACCAACCTCTTTAACTATACTGTCGGTCAGAGTTTGGGGGGTGGTCAGTCTGTGGTTTATTATGGTACCGGAACTTCGACAACCGTGACAGGACTTACCCAAGGCACAGCCTATTATTTCAAGGTATTTCCAATAGAAATCCAGGGATATTATGGATCGGGGATTGCGCAAACCATAGCGACTTCTAGCTGTGGCTCAGGCGGTGGTTCTTATAGCGGTGCTTGTTGGTATAAATCAACCGTAGATACGACCTGCAACAGCTTTTGTTCCACACGAGGTGGTGCGAACAGTTTAACCTGTTCGTTTGCGGCGGCAAGCACAGCAAATTGTCAAACTGTGGTCGCAGCCATTCCCCATGCGATCTATGCGACCGACACTGCTGGCAGTGCTAATACCGGTTGCGGATTGAGGGATGCAGGAGGTCCTGGTTGGTATATTCGAATGTCGGTTGGCTCGTGCTCTCTGACGGCAACTGCGGGTAATGGAAGCCACCAGGTTTGTGCCTGTGCAAACTAAACATTTGATCTCCTGTGTATCGAGCAAAGGGCGATAACTAGGCCCTTTGGGGTCGCAAGTATTTCGCTCCTGGATTCGTGAGAGTGCATACTATTGTAGTTTTTTGTTTTAAATTAACTGATGAAGCCACGATTTGAATGACCTTGCCATCAAATATTAGTCACCAGCATAAGCTGTGGACACTGGGTCCTTTTGAAAAGGCCCCGGGACCTCTTGATATATTAGCTGCTTAAGGTCTTTAAGCGGTTGGCATAATCATTTCAGGACCGACCTCGGTGAAACGCTTTTAAGAACCTGATCAACCCGTTTTTTAATTTGAGACTTGAAAAAGGATATATGACCTATGAAACATTTGGCATGGATTTTAATCAGTAATCTATTTATGATCAGCAGTTGCACACCCGTCAAAATTGGAGAATCGGAAACTAAGGTAACCCAGGGTAACCAACTGAATGCCTGCTTTGGCTACCGCGGTAATGGTAGCTCACTCTTTGCGACCATGGGTGGAATTGCTCGTCTCTTCGACCAGTACGGTTCGCCGAATGGGGTTTTTGGCACGAGTTCGGGGTCAGTGACGGCGTTTCTGACCGAAAGTGTTATGGTTCCTGGCGCGATTTACACCTGCACCGATTGTACCGCCACACAGATCGCCGAGCGGCGCAGCTTTGTGATCAAAGCCTTTCCGCTGGTGGTAAACGCCTGGATGGAAAGCGATGGTCTAAAAGAGGACATTCAGAAAATAAAAGAGGGTAAAAAAATACATAGTTTGATGATGGAGGTCTTTGGGATGCCTTCGCCGACTGACCGTGGGGGCGCCATGGATCCCCCGCAACTCTCCAACGAAATCAAAAGCGTCTTGAACACTGCAGCGCTCACGCTGATCAAGAAACATGCGCGGGAGCTTAAAGATTTCATTGCACCGGAATATTATCAGATCGCAGGCATCGGCGGCACAGCCAATCCGGAGCTAGTGCTCAAAGCGATTGATAACGTGGTGAGCTTCCAAATGGGAAAAGCCAACAATAGTTTTAACCGCGCCGACCTGATGGCCCCAGGAATTGTTAATTTCGACTATCTATTTAAAAACATCGGGGTGCTTGCTGATTGGTACGCAGGTTACGGTCCGGAATACCCGCGGGAAAAAATGAGCGCTCTTTTGAACTCATGCGCCAAGAATAGCCGTGGAGTATGGTGGAACACCATTGCCGCTAAACCTTATGGCGGTTCCAACTGCGGTAAAGAGTACTACGGACTCTTTGCCGCTTATTTTAACCAACGCAAAAAAAATGTCACTGACAAACTCCGTCGAGTTGATGAAAAAATCGGTACCTATATTCCTGCTTTCGTTTCCACCTCGGCTATATCTGGCAATGGCATCGTTGATAGGATGAACCAAGCTGCCGATACCGGCCAGTTCGATTCCATTAATAAACTCGACCTTGGGCGGGAGAATTTCAAGGTGCTCTACTTTGGCCCGCAATCCTTTAAAGAGACGATCATGAAAAACAGATCTATGTTTTCCGATGTTGTCACGCAGAACATAGTCAGCATGGATCCAGTCACCTGGATGACGGCAATGAAGGCATCGGGTCGAGAGCCTGCGACTGCGCGGGCCATGGCCTTGTCGGAGGCTGGAGAGCGGTATCTGGCCACCGGGGGATTTGTCGATCAGATACAAACCAAACTTATGACCATGGTGGGCTGTGGCCAAAAGATCGCCATCACGACCAATAGCCCGATTATCGGCTTTTCAAACCGTTATGCCCCACGGACCTGGAATCTCGATCAAAAATTGACCATGGATCTGTTTGATCCCGCCAATTCTCAAAGTGCCGAGAGTATCTCCTTCGATCAAACCGATGGGCTATTATGTTCCTTATGGGAGGCTTATGGTACAAAAGAGATTTGGGAAATGGCCGATGGCTCTTACCACAACCAGCTGTTTAGCACACACCCCAAGCTCCTTGAGGGTGCCAGCCTATTCCGAAAAAAGAATTGTGAGCTGACCACAAAAAATGCTCCACCAAAGAGCTGCTATGAGGTGCAAAACGCTAAAGAGCATCAGTTCGAGGCCTACAAGCTTTAAATCGGATCCGGCATAGGCTCCCGATTCAAAGGGAAATTTGGCTGGAGCGCATCTCCACTCCTCCTGAGTCTTGATGAAGTTTAAAATCCCCTGGACGGCGGTCTTATTTTCTTGTACAAACCTTTATATTCGTGGAACTATTCGTGACCAGTAAGATTGATTCATAAAGGAATATAATCCTTATGCAGAAAAGTTTCGATTCCACGAAGGTGGGATGGGTTCAGCGATCTCTCCACTATGGAATTTTGCCGCTACTCCTATACTTTGTAGCTTTTTGTCTCTTCACCTGGCCATGGATCACCAACTTTTCCACTCACTTTTTTTGTGACGGTGGAGACGGGCTCCAGAACATCTGGAATCTGTGGTGGATCGACGAAGCAGTCACCCGTCTCGGTATCCACCCCTGGTTTACTCCTAGACTCCATCATCCCTTTGGCATCTCCCTCCTGGCACACACCCTTAACGCCTTCAATGGATTCATATACATTCCCGCGATCGGAGTCATGACCGATGTGGAAGCCCATAATTTGGTGGTGACCTTTAGCTTTGTCTGGGGTGGCTGGATGGCCTTTTTGCTGTGTCGTCGGGTTGGCGGCACCTACTGGTCGAGTCTTATCGGGGGCGGGATCTTTACGTTTTCTAGCTATCATTTTGCCCATGCGGTAGGTCATCTCCAATTGGTCTCCCTCGAATGGATTCCGGCCTTTGCCCTAGCCTTTCTGGCGCTCCTTGACAAACCCTCCTGGCGGAGAGCGCTGGTCGCTGCAGGTGTGCTTTTTTTGGTCATCTTGTGCGACTATTATTACTTTTTCTACTGCGTCCTTTTAGGTGGGATGTTGGTGCTTTGCAAGATGCGGCAGGAACGCAGCTGGTTTTTAGTCCTGTCACCTGCCTACCGGATGCCTTTGATCGTATTTACCGGCGCCGTGATCGCGACGTCTGGAATCCTAGCTGGCTCACTTTTGTTACTGAGCAAGCGGGATCCCCTGCACGGGTCCCACTCCTCCACAGAATTTACCTTGGACGTTTTGGCACTGTTTTTTCCTACTAAATTTTGGCGTTTTTCCGAGTACACCCAGTGGCTCTGGGGTCGATGGCCCCAAACTGGCGTAGAAGGAGTCGAGTTTACGGTGAATCTAGGTCTCCTGGGTTGGGGGGTCGTCGCCTGGTCCCTATGGCACCAGTGGCGTTCTAAAGCCAGGGACCAGGTCTTAGGCACCTGGCTCCTGGTTTTTGGGTTTTTCACGGTTTTTTGTTTAGGTCCTCAGCTTAAAGTCTGGGGGCAAGTCCTGCTTCCAAAATACACCCCCTATTGGGCTCTTGAGCGGGCTTTACCTTTCCTTAAAATGTCGGGAATGCCAAACAGAATGGTTGTTATGTCCGGACTGGCCTTGGGAGTGATTGTGGCCATTGCCCTCCCAAGACTTTTAAAGCAGTGGAGGTTGTCCCCTTGGTTTGCTGTGATCTTTGTAGCAGTCACAGCTTTGGAGGTTTTCTCTGCACCCCTCCCACAGCTACAGATGCGGCGTGAGCCCTACGCGGATTTTCTGGCAAGTCAGCCTGATCAGTTAGGTGTGATAAACCTTTATCATGTGTCCCAGGTCGGCATGTACCAGCAACGCTATTTCCCTCAACCCTTGTGGGGTGGCTATGTTTCTCGAATCACCCGCTCCCAGGCTGATGCAGAAGTGGATATCAACGAAAGCGTCGTGGTCAGGAATGATTACCAGCGGCTCTGTGAGGTCTATGGATTTGGCTATGTGATTGCGCCGCGGGATATGAGGATGGAACGCTTTGGGCTAAACCGTGTCTATGAGGACGGCGATATCTATGTCTACAAGCTTGGGACTCCGGAAAAACCATGTGCTGCAGTGATCAAAACCTATCAAAAAGGCGCTTAAGGACCACGTTGCAACCTCAACCCACCTGCCACGGCACTCCCGCTTAGCGACGACGGCGAGTAAACTCCGGGAGGTGTCATAGCAGTCCAGGTTGTCCGCTCGATTCACTTGCCTATTCCGACCCGACTTTCCTGACCAGCGATTGCTCAGTATTTGATCATCTTTTTAAGCACCCTAAATGGCTGCATGACGTTAAGCGGTGCGCCACCACCCGTCACCATCGTTGGGTCCTTCACATAGTTTCGGGAAGTATCAGAAGAGTTATACATATAGTCAGTGGCATCGGTAGCAGCGGAAAGGTACTTGTAGGCGGGCAACTCACTCAGTGCAATCGTGTGGTCTTCCTCTCCGCCCGAACCCGCAAGCGATCTCAGGGTAAGACCCGATCCTTGTCCGGCGCCGACGGAAACTCGTCCGCGAAGATCCGGGAGGTTAAACGTGGTCGAGCCGTTCCCAGCTCCCCAGGTGGTTCCAAGAACCGCAAAAAGAGTCGCGTATGTCGTTCGCGAGACGGCGCTGCCGTCGCAGTCGAGATAGCCGGTCGGTACGGACGCCCCCGCAAAGTCGAGGACCGTACCCACTGGGAATACCGGAGAGCTAGACCAAGTCGTACCATCAGATGTCAAGACATTGCCGCTTGTCCCTGGAGCCACGGTCTGAAAAGCACTGGTGCCATTGCCGAGCAGCACATGATTGGCTGTAAACGTAGCCGCACCACTTCCCCCGCGGTTTACAGGCAAGCTTCCGGTCGTTGCCGCCGATTGGGCGAGGTTTAGTGGTCCGACAGTAGGAGTCCCTGTGGCTCCCGCTTGAAAGACTTCATACTGGGCTCCAGCTGTCGTTGCTGTGATGGCTGTCGTCCCCGTACCATAGAGCATCCCTTTGTTTGTCAAAGTGGTTGCACCTGTCCCCCCTTGTCCAACGCTCAGAGCTGTTGTCAGGCCGGCAAGAGAGGTGATGTCAGCATTTGCGCCTGAGGCTGCAGCCCCAAGACCACTGCGTCCTGTGGCGGCAGTGGTGCCACCGGTACCGCCGTTGGCGACTGCCAAGGAATTTGTGACCGCCGCAGACTGAGACAAATCCAAAGCTCCAAATACCGGAGCGCCACCGCCACTGGGGATACGTAAGAGTTGATAGGCTGCACCGGCTGCAGTCGCGGTCGGAGCGGCACCAGCGCCACCACCCAACATCACGCCATTGGCCGTAAGAGCCGTGGACGAAGCTAACGTACTAGCCGCTGAAAAGTAAGGCACGCCACCGGAGGTTCCGCCTGTGATCCCTGTACCGCCATTGGCGACGGGGAGGGTACCGCTAACTCCGGAAGCCAAAGCTACAGTAGGATTGTTTGTAATCCAACTAAGAGTCCCGCTACCGTCCGTTTGCAATACAAAACCGTTGGTTCCATCGGCATCAGGAAGAGTCCAAACTTTGTTAGCGGTTACCGTAGCTGGAGATTTAAGTCCTACATAGTTGCTATTGTCGTCGTCATTAAAGCGTAATTCGGTCGATGCTGATCCGGTCCCATTGACTATGATATTTCCCGTCCCGGTGATGGCCGCTGAAGTGGTGATTGTCCCAGAGCTGTTAAAAGCAGTGGTACCGGCGATCGTTCCCGAGGTGATCGCGGAGCCAGAAACTTTGCCTGCGGTTGAGATCGTGGCAAGCTTGGTGTCAGATATGGCTGCTGAGGCGTTGATGTCGGCATCAACGATAGAATCGTCGGTGATCAGAGCTGAGGTGACTGCACTATTCGTAGCGAGAGTTCCTAAACCTAAGTTTGTTCTTGCACTCCCCGCGTTACCGAGATCAGAGAGGTTGTTGCTCCCTAACATGGGTGTCACCCATTGCAAGACTCCTGAGCCATTTGTCGAGAGGGCTTGATTGGCGGTGCCATCAGAGGCTGGCAAGGTCCAAATAAAGTTAGTCCCCACAGTAGCAGGAGCTTTAAGGCCCACATAGTTGCTATCGTCGTTATCCCC
>JBGSUI010000206.1:0-6884 GCA_041736175.1 Oligoflexales bacterium
ATAGGCACCTTGGGATGCTTCACCAGTCCCAGGCTCTGCGGCAAAGGGTTAAACAGGTTTAAGGGGTTAAGCCAGTGCTCTTTGCATTTAAAACGGTTTTATAACATTGCCAAGGTGACCTTTACCTGGGTAACCGCAAGGAAGTCCAGAGCCAGGGGAGGTAACTCCCCCTTATGCTAAGAGTGTTCGTATTAGATCAGAATCAAAATCCCCTCATGCCCTGTCACCCTGCCCGAGCCAGGGAGCTACTAAGCTCAGGCAAAGCCAAAGTGATTAGAAGGTTCCCCTATACGATTATCCTCATCGATCGACAAGGGGGCGAAGTACAGCCTACCCAAGTCAAGGTCGATCCTGGCAGCAAGACGAGCGGTGTCGCCTTGGTCGCTGATGCCAAGAGAGGCAAAAAGGTCGTGTTTGCCTTCAACCTCAAACATCGAGGTCAAGCCATTAGGGAATCTTTGGACCAAAGGCGTGGGATCAGACGATCAAGAAGAGCCCGCAAGACCCGCTACCGTGCTCCACGTTTTGAAAATAGAAGAAGGGAGAAGGGCTGGCTTCCGCCATCACTAAAGTCGAGAGTTGACAACGTGTGTCACCAGGTCAAAAAAATCAGCTTGGTTTCCCCAGTCGACACTATCGCCGTCGAAACGGTGCGCTTTGACACCCAAAAACTAAGAGATCCCGAAATTTCTGGTGTTCAGTACCAGCAAGGGGAGCTACTCGGTTACGAAATCAGGGAGTATTTGCTGGAAAAATGGCAAAGAACCTGTGCTTACTGTGGAAAAAAAGATCAGCCCCTTGAGATCGATCATATCCATCCCAAAAGTCGGGGAGGGACGGACAGCGTCGCGAATTTAACCCTCGCTTGCTCACCTTGCAACCGACGTAAAAGCAATCAACCGGTCAAAGATTTCGTAATGGATGAGACAAAATTAAAGAGGCTCCTGGCCCAAGCCAAAGCACCCCTTAAAGATGCTGCGGCGGTGAATGCCACCCGCTTTGCCATAGGAAATTCCCTAAAAATGCTGGGCCGACCGGTCTCTTTTTGGTCTGGTGGCAGAACCAAGAAAAACAGAACCTCCCAAGGGTATGCCAAAGATCATTGGATCGACGCCGCTTGCGTCGGCGAGACTGGGGAGCAGGTTTATATTCCACCCAACCTTCGCCCTCTCCTAGTCAAAGCACAGGGCCGAGGTTCGAGGCAAAAGTGTCGCATGGATCGGTACGGCCTTCCAAGAACGGCTGGTAAGGCCGAAAAAAGGGTTTTCGGTTTTCAAACCGGAGATCTGGTCAGAGCCGTTGTGACTAAGGGCAAAAAAGAGGGGACCTATGTCGGTCGAGTCGCTGTCAGGACTACGGGGAACTTTAATATCACGGTTAATAAAGTGGTGGTCCAAGGGATTCATCATCGTTACTGCCACTTAATCCAAAGAAACGACGGTTACTCCTATGCCTAGTTTAAGGGGCAATATGCGGGGCGGCTCCTGATCTCCCTGAAGGGAGAGGTTTCCGCTGCTTTACTAAATCGAAAGGATATTAGGATGAACCAGATCTATCCGCTCCTCAAAAATAATTGGAAGCGCTACCTAATGACCCAACCCTCCAACAAAGAAGCCCAGGAGTAGCAAATGGCAGGCACAATGCTACCATCGACTTACCCTTCATTTCTCGCAGAAGTTAAGCGACGCGTCCGCTCGTCCCAATATGCGGCGCTCAAAAGCGTCAACTCTGAGCTGCTCAAACTTTACTGGGAACTTGGTCAAATGATCGCAGAACGGCAGGAAAAGGAGGGGTGGGGTGCTGCCGTTATCGATAAATTGGCCGAAGATCTGAGAATAGAGTTTCCTGGTCAGGCAGGTTTTTCTCGAAGAAACCTCTACAGAATTAGAGACTTATACCTTAGCTATAAGGATGATGAATTTATGCCACCAATGGTGGCACAAATAGGTTGGACCCATAACGTCATGATATTGGAGAAGTGCAAGACGTCCGACGAGCGAAAGTTTTACATTGCTATGACCAAAAGGTATGGGTGGACAAAAAACGTCCTTGCAATGCAAATATCAACAGGAGCCTTCGCCCGTATGGCGTCTGCTCAATCAAACTTTGATAAGATTTTACCCGCAGAAAAAGCTGCTCAGGCTCAGCTTGCTATTAAGGATGAATATACATTTGATTTTCTGGAGCTCGAGCCCGA
This sequence comes from Oligoflexales bacterium, assembly GCA_041736175.1. Taxonomy (GTDB): domain Bacteria; phylum Bdellovibrionota_B; class Oligoflexia; order Oligoflexales; family CAIYRB01; genus JBGSUI01. Next base: position 2,198 of record JBGSUI010000206.1, read on the forward strand.
GCATTCAGAACGGGAACTGGAACGTGCTTTAATTGGCAAGGTCAATCAGTTTCTGACAGAAATGGGCGGTATGTTCACCTTTGTCGGCTCGCAATATCGACTACGTGTCGATGATGAGGATTTTTTTGTCGATCTCTTACTCTATCATCGGTCACTTAGATGTTTTGTAGCGGTGGAATTAAAAATTACGGAATTTAAACCCACATATGCCGGTCAGATGCAGTTCTATTTGGCAGCGTTAAACGATACCCACCGCCTTCCGGATGAAAGCCCTGCTATCGGAATTATCCTATGTCGGGAAAAAAAACGGACAATCGTCGAGTATGCACTGGCCAGCTCTAGCCATCCAGTTGGAATTGCGAGCTATACCGTATCAAAGGAGCTGCCCAAAAAACTTGAAGGTCAGTTACCATCCAGTCAACAGATTGCAAAGCTCATGGAAGTTGTATATTACGATCAAATTAAAACTCAATCCAATTTAGAAAAAAACGAATCTAATCAAATAAAAAAAGATATGTTTGAATTTGATCGACCATCAGATGGACAAATTACCCCTATGGAAACTTTAGCGAAAGCTAAAAATCGGGTTTCTTCTAAATCAAAGACCAAAACGAGAAAGTTCAAATAATGACCTAAAGAGCATCCATCAGTTCTGATCAACAGACGCCGTTACTTTAACTGTACGAACGACGGCTGATGCAAGGTCTAAGGCTAAACACTATTCGGAGAAAAAATGGACTTTCGTCGTCTCATTAAAAAGTATAAAGGTAATGGCAAAGTGCGCAACTACTCTTCCAAGGAACTCTGGGTCCTTGAAACAGACACCAACGATCCTAAGGGTCCTCCTATTGCCCATCGATTGCTGCCAATGCAAAAATCACCGATTAAATTTGATGTCGACGGTTTCCGCAGGGTAGACAATAAACCAATTGATGGTCATCTATCTTGGTGGAAAATCTATGGCTATACAACTACAGATATTTTTGATGATGGCGGTTTACTAGAAATCGATGTTTTAGTTAGAGTTAAAGTAAAGGATAACGAGTTCGGAGATGACGTTGCTTATGAAAAAAGTGGCACATGGGGAGATCCTGTACAAAAAATTACCAATGTAGAGCGCGACAAATCCAGAGCCATAAAAAGATACTACGTGGAAAATCAAGGATGGCTTACAAAATATCAAGCTTTAAAGTTAGCAGCCAATGGCCTGATCGACAACGTTGTCATCGTACAACCGAAGTCAGGTAAGCCTTATCTTAGGTCCTTACCCGATTCCAAAAATAAAAACAATTTACGTGATCTTCCATCATGAAACTTACTAAAAGAATCTTCATCCTGATGGTTATTGTGTTTGTGAGTGCTACTATAATCAATGCTATGAGATTTCACTATGGCCTTAGTGATGCCTTATTGAGGACCATTTTCTTTGTATTTGAGGACACTCGTTGGGCTAAAGACTATACTGAGGATGGCTTTGATCGCCTCGCCGTTGGAATGTCCACTGAAGAAGTGCTAAAAATACTCGGTGAGCCCCTGAGAAAAAGCTGCTTCAGTGTCTGCGAATGGGTCTATACTTGGCAGCAGGACTCTTGGCTTGATTTTGACCGACGTGCTGTGATCTTTGATGAAAACATGCGACTTATAGCAAAACGCCGGGCTTATTTTGTGGACTAAAGCTTTCAAGTTAAGTGGGCAGGGATGGCGAAAATCCGAAGTCCAGGATCTTGTAGACGCCTGACTACAATACGAAAAAGACCTTACGTTTTTCCACTTCGTCGAAGCTTCGAATCATAAGGTCCTGATTTTATTAAGAATGGCGGGAGCGACGGGACTCCAACCGGGAGAGATTATAACACAAATATGCCGTGAACACGAGGGTTTTTTGGATTTCCGAGGTTTGATTGGTGAGACCTGGAAATCGAATTTTCGCTTAGATTTTTGGCAGGGACTAAATTAATTAAGTTTTGTCGATAGGTATCCTCCTTTTCCGCACTAGGTGATCTTAGACACCGATCGGAATTGGGGGCTTATTGACGGCAGATTGGGGAGACGTTGGGAAAAAATAGCGCGAGTTTTTTTTGAATGCCAGGGTTACGGGTTCAGAATCGGATTTTAGAGGCTAGATCGAGGATTGGCAGCAAATCCACAAATCAATACGACCATTAATTCCTAAATTAGGGCTAAATGCCATCGTGCCCAGAAATTTATATTAAAAATATTAGATAGTTATAAAATTTGGCGATAAGTGTTTGGCATTTTTCCCTTAAGAAGTTTAGTATATATCCGATATATATGGAGGTAGGTGTGCCCAAAGACATCGAATGCGAGGGGTTTTATATTGAGATCCGCCTAAAGGAGGCAAGTCACAAACACACTCCGCACTGCCATGTACATTTCAATGACGGCAGCTCACTTTGGGTATCCTTAGTAGAGACAAGAAAAACAGTTCGAACATCTGGCAAAGTTAAGGCTAAGAATCTTGCGGTTGCGCTTAAAGCTGTCGATTTCTATTTTGAAGAATTAACCACTTTATGGGAAGAGCGTCATGGGTAAGAAAAAATTAACCAAATACCGGGTCAAGGGCTACGGTGATATCGAGGTCGATCAAAAGACCAAGAAGCAACTTGAATCGACCAAAGATCAGGATGCTGATGTTCACTTCGAAACCGATAGTGCCAAGATCAGAATTTCTATTTTGATGGAAGGCGATCTTCTTGCCGAATTAAAAGCCGAAGCAAGGCAAATTGGCGTGCCTTACCAGACTTTGATGAAAGAACTTCTTCGCAAACAACTTTGGCAAAAGCACTTAGGATTTGAGCCACGAGCGGAGTCATTTGAGTGCGTATACAGGGGGTTTGAGCCATGTTTGAAATTAGTAAAGTGATTAAAGAATTCAAAGGGCTGATCGACGGTCTAAAAAAGCATGGGTACATTGATCTCATTGAAGTGGAGGAAGCTGGCAAGACATCCCATGAGTACAAATTCTCGATCGACACCAGATCGCTTGACTTACTCAAAAAATGGCTTGAAGTGAACCTGTTTATCCAGGGTATCGCAGTCGGAGTCAGTTTTCCAATTTATACTTGCGGACCAATTACTAACAAAAAGGGATGGAGCGTGCTTCATTTGAAGATGGATTTAGCAAATATTGTTAGTAGATAAAAGAAGTATTAATATTTTATTTTTTTAAATTCTCGGTTTTAAAATAGTAAAGATGAAGTTGGATTTTTAGCTCTTTAGTCAAAAGGAAATTCTCAAAACATTTGAAGCACTAAATTCAATTAATCGGAGAAAAACATGGACTTTCGTCGTCTCATCGAAAAGTATAAAGGCAAGGGTAAAGTGCGGAACTACTCCACTAAGGAACTCTGGGTTCTTGAAACAGATACCAACGATCCCAAGGGTCCTCCTATTGCCCACAGATTATTGTCCATGCAAAAATCACCGATTGAATTTGATGTCGACGGTTTCCGCAGGGTAGACAATAAACCAATTGATGGACATTCATCTTGGTGGAAGGGCTAAGGGTCTTATCGACAACGTCGTCATCGTGCAGCCAAAGTCAGGAAAGCCGTATCTTAGGTCTATCCCCGATTCTAATGGAAAAAATAATTTACGAGATCTTCCATCATGAAACTGGCTAAAAAGATTCTAGTCATCATGAGTATTATGGTTGTGAGCTCCACTCTGATCAATATGCTAAGATTTCGATATGACCTCGGCGATGCTTTCTTAAGGACTGTTTTCTTTATATTTGAAGATACCCGTTGGGCTAAAGACTATACTGAGGAGGGTTATGATCGCCTTACAATTGGGATGACTATGGATGAAGTTGCGCAAATCCTTGGCGAACCTCTTAGAAAAACTTGCAGCGACAACACATGCGAATGGGTTTATACATGGCAGCAAGCCTCCACTCTAGATTTTGACCGACGCTCTTTGAGCTTTGACGAAAGCAACCGACTTCAAAAGAAAATTCGGCGTTACTTTATAGATTAGTTCTTCTAATCAACAATTTTAAAGATATAAGACGTACTTAGTAGGCCTGCCCAGTTCCATCCATTTGAGTCACTTTCGAGCCAGATACAAAAAAGACCCTATGTTTCCCACTTCGTCGAAGCTTCGAATCATAAGGTCCTGATTTTATTAAGAATGGCGGAGAAGACCGTCCACTTTTGAATGTTTCCTCCACTCTGGATTATCTCACTGATTCTATTGAGTATAATCAAGCTCCCCAATACCTCGACAAAGTTTTCCTCCACCAAAAATATGTCCTGGAAGGGCTATTAACAGCGCAAATCGCCGCCCAGATTTTTTCCTCCAAGGACTCGGTGCAGAAGGGGCTTAGGTTGGCTGGCATCCCAGCTCGGGCCCCACACCAACCACATGGTCGCCAGTCTCAGCCACGGTATGGGCAGAAAAGGGTCGAAGGTAAGGTGGCTAATCACAAGACCGAGCAGAGGGTCATAAACGCGGTCCGTGAAATGCGGGCCAATGGGTTGACCTTGCAGGCCATCGCCAGCTGCCTTGGGGAGATGAAAATCCCAACTATAGTCTTTACCATTTGACTTGATATCAAAATAAATTATCAACTATAATTTGTCAGGCCTGTAAAAAATGAGTTTTTAGTCATTATTATCAATGTCTTCAGTTTCAAATTCGTCTAACTCTTGACATTCTTCAAGCT